>NZ_OY782493.1 GCF_963677715.1 uncultured Bacteroides sp. | reverse complement strand
CCGGAGAAAACATAAAGAGCATAGTCAGTTCATTGGCAGCTTTCATCGAAGGAGTTGCATTAGGTCGCATGTTCAAATGGATTGCGGTAGAGTTGGCAAAGGCTCAAAAGACTGCAATGATTACAGCTGCCAGAGCTGCTAAGGCTGCGGGAGAATCTTTTGATGCAGTTGCATGAAAGCCCAGAGTGCCGGAGTAACAATACGAAGCGCTTTTATTAAGGTAGGAGCCGCAATAAAAGGTGCTTTCATATCTATGTTACCAACGGCTATTTTTGTAGGAATATTGGAACTAGTATCTTATTTCAGACAAGCAGCAACTGAGGCAAAAAGAATAAAAAACATCTTTTCAGATTACAGGGCAGAGGCAGAGAAGTCTGGGAATACCACAGAGGTAGTAAAACTAAGAGAACTTCTTTCTATAATGAATGATAGAAAGGGAACTCAGATAGATATCAATAATGCTCAGTCTAATCTTGAGTCAATGCTAGGCGTTGAGAAGAAGTCTCAAGAAGATATAAATAAGTTAGTAGCCGAGCGAATAAAGCTGCTAGAATCGGCTGCAAAAGCTGATTTCTATGCGACTAAAAAAATAGAATACGAAGACAAGAATAAAAGTATTTTAAATAAAGCCTCTGGGATAGGGATATCAAATGGAAACTTCGACAGACTAGTTAAATTGTCACCGCTTGCATCATCAACCGATCAGAATCAAGAATATTTTAGAAAAGCACTTGATAAGATGCTACCAGCAGACTCATGGACTTCTCTAGGTAATGTAAAAGAATTAATTGACGAATATATACAGAATCAGGAAGTCATAAACGATGCTTCTTCAAATATGAAAGATGCACTATTAGCATCTACAAAAAAAACTCAGTCTTACGCACCGGATGATGATAAGAAAAAAAAGACAGAGCTTCAAAAATCAGAGGATAAATACAATGAATCTCTTCGTGAATTACAAGCTCAATTAGAGCTTAATAAGCAATCAGGAGGAAAACTAGGAATATCTCAATCAGAATACAACAAAGCTCTTGACGAACTTAATATAAAGACACTAGTAGACGCTAAAGGGACAGGAGACAAAGAACTGCTCACTAGTAAGTATCTAAGTAATTTACAGGATGCAGTAAATCATCCTATTTACAATCAAGCACAAGGAGAATTAGAAGCAGTACAGAAAAAATACGCAGAACAGTTAGCCGAACTTACGTCTCAGTATAAAAATGGAGCCATAAACGATAAAGATTATAAATCAGGTTTGAAAAAACTTGCGGATGAAACCATATCCGCCGCCGGATCAATAAAAGATGTTGGAGTTGCCGGGCAATCTTTTATTGCCGGGTTAAAGTTTTCCTCTACAATGCTAACGGAAAAACAGGTAACACCAACTGCCAGAACAAGAGATACGACATACGACTATAAGAAAAGCACAGTTGATATCACTGGAGAGAAGTTAGATATTGCAACGGAATATGCCAATAGGCTAAAAGACCAGTTGCAAGGCCAAATAGGCGACCTGATGGATGAGTTAGACACGGCTTTAGAAAATAAGGACTTTGCAAAAGCTTTAAAGATAGCTGAGGCTAAGGTAGAACTGAAGGGTTTAGCTGAGGCTATAAAAAAAATGGACGGGCTAGATAAGGCCTTAGCCTTAGCAACCGTTAAGAAAGATATTAAGGATCTGAATAAAGAGCTATGGGAAGGTACCTACTCAGGCATTAAAGACATAGCAAGTTCCTCTGATAGAGTAGTCAGTGCCTTTTCTAATTTAAAGGATGTATTCAACGATGTGGATTCATCCGGTTGGGAGAAGATTATGGCTATATGGAACGCTATGGCAACTACATTAGATTCCTTTCTATCTATCATAGATATGATAAATAATATTACGGAGGTAACGGAAAAGTTAGCAGACGCAAAAACAAAAGAGGCTGAAATAGATAAAGCAATAACAGCAGAAAAAACAGTAAATGCAGAAACTCAGGCTCAAGCAGAAGTCATAGCGATAGGAGAAAAGGCGGCAGCTAAAGTAGCTGCTTCGGTTGCTGTAACTGCTGCTGCGACAACCGAAATGGCCGCAGAGAGTACAGCGGCTTATGCTTATATACCATTTTTGGGCGTTGAATTAGCTACTGCACAAATAACAGCAATGCAAGGCCTTATAGCAGCTTCAGCAATACCTGCATTTTCTACAGGAGGTATACGCCAAAATACAGGAGACAAATTGCTCACTAGAGTTAATCCGGGAGAGATGATTTTGAATGATGGGCAACAATCTAGATTATTTCAAATGTTAGATTCCGGAAATGGATCCGGAGGAAAACAAATTGCTTCCTCTATAACAACAAAAGTAAGAGGTAAGGAATTGATATTGACTATTAATAACGAACTGAAATCTCAGGGCAAAAAAACAATAGGATAATATGAGCTATGGATTAATTTACACAATACCATTTAAAAATTCAAAGAACGTCTCATATACAATTGAGATAGAAAAGGACGGATATACAGGAGAATCTACCGAGTTGACAGGCGGGCAAACTCCATTCACGGTTACAATAGATGATGAAGAGTTCCTTTATACTCCAAGTAAGTTTTCAACAGCTAATATTAGGATAGTAGGAGAGGATTATCTGCAACAGCTTTATTCAACCGCATATCAAGAATGGAGGATTACGTTTAAAGCTGGTGAAGTCGCTATATGGTGCGGATTCATCAAGCCGGAACTTTACACTCAGGATTATAGTTCTACCCCTTTCGAGTTAGAGATAGAGTGCCTTAGCGCAATGAGCACGTTGGAATACATCAACTATGAGCAAAAGGGAACAGATGGTAGGATATTCGTTACGCTGTGGAATTTGCTTACCGGATGCGTTAATTCGGCAAACGGCAAATATGAAAGTATAATATTACCTCACGTGTATGCTAAGAATGCATCAGATTATGCTAATGCAGTGAATGTATTAGAGCAAATGAAGATATCAGAACAAAATTTTTTTGATGAAGATGATAAAGCAATGACGTTAAAGGAAATCCTAGAAGAAATTTGTAAGTTTCTGAACTGGACGTGCCAAGATTGGAAAGGGAAACTTTATTTCGTTGACATAGACCATGCAGGGGACTATTGGGAATATTCTACGGACTTTAGTACACACACTGTCATCACAAAAAATGAGATGAATGTACAGGATATAAATTTCGGTGGGAATGGTCACACATTAGGCATTTTAGGAGGATACAATAAATGTTCGGTTAAGACTTCCAATTACAATGTGGGTGATGTGTTCCCTACTGAAGATTATGATTCATTGACCAAGTTACATTATATGACTGATACGATATGGCCGACAGATAACACTAAAGGATTAGCTAAAAGGTTTTTTTACCCAAATATATATTCAATGAGACATTTCAGCGAAGTTAATTTATCGGAGGTTACAGATTTATCGACATATAACACTGATGATGCATACGGAACATCTGCTAATAGATTACTTGGAGCTTTACCAATTAAAAGACAGATATACAGTATAACAAACGGAACACCTGATATAGTAGATTATTCTTTTGAAGAATTGATTCAGGTCAGAGGATGTGTACAAAGCGGAGCAGGAGCATTAGGACAATCCACTAAGCTTATTTCATTTTCAAGCGATTTACCATCGTGCATATACGGGAATGGCGCAATAGCGCTCGATTGTTATATGCAGGGCTGCGTAAACAATGACATGAGTACAATAAGTAAATCTTTTACAAAAACACCAAAACCATATATTAAATGCAGACTATCTATAGGAGATAAGTTTTGGAATGGGAGTGAATGGGTTGCAGATGTAACTGCTACTTTTAATATTGGATTTAATGAGAATGATTTAGCTAAAGGCGGTTTCGTGCAGGTAGATAATGATAGATCTTTGAACGATGGCTATGATGGATTATCGGGTGTTGTGATTCCTCTAACAGAACCTATATATGGAAGATTAGTTTTTGAGATGGCTGGGATACATTGGAAAGATGGGGCTAGTGATTATCCATATTCATATTTAAAAGGGTATTTTCTTAAAGGATTATCGCTGCAGTATAAATTAGATGATGATTATAAAACAGATGATGATGCTGACAGAATATATGAAAACGTTATTGCTGAAAATTACATCAACGAATTGGATGAAATAGATAATAAAATAAGTTCATATAACTATGATAATCTATCATATTCAAAGGTTTTGCTAGGGGCAGATTATCTAACCAATAATTTATATTCTATAATAGAAAATCGATTAATAAGATTAGAAGAACAGTTGATAAGGCGTATAATAGGAAGATATGCCGCTCCCAGGTTAAAGCTAACTCAGCAGCTATTATATAGCCATGTATTATCTCCGTTTACAATCCTGTCAGACAATTACATGGTTAATAAGAGATTCATCCCTACGGGGGGTGAGATAGATTTCCAAGCCGATAAATTTGAAATTCAAATGCTTGAGTTATGATAGTCATAAAAAACAAAGGAATACCGGCAACACCGAGGAGCAAGAACTACCCGCAAGGAGCAGTAGTGACATCAGCAGGAGGTGGTGCCGCCACTGCGGTGGTAGATTCTGGGAATAGTATACAAATAATAAAGGAAGTAGAAAGTGCATCATTGTCAGATAAAAATGTGTTATCCTCTTTGCGTACGTTATTGGAGATACGCAAGCGGATAATTAGCAAGACTGACGTAGATACAGACCTTTCCGACGAGAATACTTTATCATCGCTTCGCACAATTGCAGAGATAGACGCCGCTATTATAGAGGCTTTAAAAACGGTAGATGATACATACTTGAATAAAACAAAGGAAGATACGGCGAGCGAGCTCATAACCTTCTTGAAAGGGTTGCTCATTGGCGACAACACTGCATCGATTAGTGAAGACGGCGATGCGGAAGTAAGAAATCTTATTGCACGTATCAAGGCAACGGTTGCTGAATTGGAAGTTACCGGGCCGGCAAAAGCAGATTCTTTGAATGTTACAAACACAGCAAAAGCAAAAGATGTAGAAGTATCAGAAACGCTTACTACGCTAAATGAGGTAGTAGAAAATCTTGCCACTATTCATCATATGACTGTTCAGCATACGGCCGATATAATGAATCAAATAATCCATGAATATATTTCATCAGAAACATTTGTATCTGGTTTTCTTGGTGAAGGTTTTAAAATTTGGAAAGATGATAATGGATTATGGAATGGTGAGTTTGATAAACTAACTATACGTAAAACGTTTGCCATATTTGAATTAGTTGTTCAAAAGGTTGTTCATCAAGGTGGAATGATAATTCGTTCAGCTGCTGGAGGTAAATTAGTAAAAGTAACCGATGGTGGTACGTATTGGAAATGTGAGCATGATTCTACGGATGATTTTGTTGCTGATGACCAAATATTGTGCCAACTGTTTACAGGTACTGTCATGAAGCGTTATTGGCGTAAGGTCACTTCGGCAGGCGTAGGATATTTTAATCTCTCCAAATCAGATTGCGAAGCTGGCAGTGCTGAACCTGATGCTGGGGATAATGTAGCCGTATTAGGTAATCGTACTAATACTAGCCGACAAAGCGCACAAATTGATTGCTCTGTGGGCATTGATGCACCTTATAGAGATGATTATGCAGGTATTAATTCATATTCATTAGTTGGCAAGTTGATTAACCGTACTGGTAATTTAACCGGAATTACTGATGTTGATTTTGGAGTACTGTCAGGTAGCGGATTATATGGAATGAATGTTTATCTTAAGGGAATTTTTAGATTGCTTTCTGGTAAAACTGTTGAAACCGCTATTAATGATTCTGAACAAGCTTCTAAGGATTATGCTGATACTAAATTATTGGATTTTGTAGATAAAGTATCCTACAATGACGACATTAATGGGTTGCAATCTCAGATAGACGGTAGCATAACCACATGGTTTTATAATTATATTCCAACAACATCTAATATTCCGGCTTCAAATTGGACAACTATAGCCCTTAAAAATCAGCATTTAGGAGATTTATTTTATGATACTACTTCCGGATATTCTTATCGTTATTTATTAAGCTCTGGTATCTACAGCTGGCAAAAAATTACTGATACTGACGTAACAAAAGCTTTGGCAGATGCTGCTGCTGCACAAGATACCGCGGATGGAAAAAGAAGAGTATTCGTTAGTACTCCGACTATTCCTTATGATATTGGCGACTTATGGGCGCAAGGATCATCAGGAGAAATTATGCGGTGCATAACGGCAAGAACGAGCGGATCATATACAGCGTCCGACTGGGGGAAGGCGAGTAAATACACAGATGACACGTTAGCGCAAACAGCAAAAGATGCTGCTGCAAATGCACAATCAGATGCTAATACAGCTAACTCATTGCTTGCAGACATTGCATCAGATAGTAAATTAACAGCAGTTGAAAAACAATCTGTAGCTACAGAATGGAATAATATCACAGGTGAGTATAGTAAAAATATCACTAAGGCTAATTCATATTCTGTATCAACAACTGCTTATACAACTGCTTATAATGCGTTAAATTCATATATTACTCCTTTAATAGCTAGTTTAACAACAACAAGTACCATCGTTGCTGCAACATTCAGAGCGAATTTTAAAGCATACTATGATGCGAGAACAGACCTTTTGAATACTATATATGATGCTGTTAAAACTTCAGCTAATACATATTCTGATGGCAAGCTTAATACATTCAAGACTACCACCTATCAAAGTGATATACAAGCCTTGCAAGATAGTATATCTCTTAAAGTTAGTAGTTCAACGTATGAACAAGATCAGCAGGATGTAACGCAGCGATTGCAAGCGGCTGAGTTAAAGATAACTGATGCTGCTATAATATCTACTGTGTCTAGCAGTATTCAAACTGCTGTTGATAATGTTCAGGTTGGTGGCACTAATTTACTTAGATCATTATATTCTCAAGCTATATTAGAAAATAACAGTTATATACATAGAAATTTATACTTACATGATGCTACTAAATTAATAGTTGGAGAATATTATACTTTATCTTTTAACGGAGATTTAGAAAGTTCTGGTTGTAGTGATTGGTACCTTAATGTTAATTATAATGGGGTTTATCCTGCTTTTATGAGTTCTTTTAAAAAGAGAAGTGATGGTCGTTGGTATACAACTGGAATATGTCCTTCTGGAACAAATCCAGTTGCTTTAGGATTATATGCTGCCCCATTATCAAGTACTCATGGCAATGTTAAAACTTGGAATATTAAATTAGAACGTGGTAACAAAGCTACCGATTATACACCCGCCCCAGAAGATGTTGATTCTGCAATAACTGCTGCTCAAACAACAGCAAACAATGCAGTACCGACAGCAACTTATAATACTAAAATGACTCAGCTAGATAATTCAATTTCTGCTAAAGCTGAATCAAGTGTTGTTACTGGTATTAATAATAGATTAAATACAGCAGAAGCTAGTATAACTCCTGAGGCAATTAATTTAACTGTATCTAGTAGTATTCAAACTGCTGTTAATAATATAGAAATTGGCGGAAGAAATTTAATACGATTTGCAAATATACCCGGTGCAGTCGTTAGTGGTAAATATAATGATAACACTGGAAAAGAAATAACGATTGTAGCAAACAATAATATTAGAATACTTAATTGGACACAATCTGATATTGGGTTTTATTCATTATCTTTTTGGGTAAAATCTACAATAGTTAACACAGTATTAAATATTGATGTTTGTGACAATCATCCTAAAATAATAACATTAGCATTAGCAAATACTTGGTATTGGTTTTCAAACGAAGCTTTATATACTACAGGATATCTTGGAGATCCATATTATGGATTTGTTGATATAAATCCAACTATATCATGCGTATTAACAGTTTGCAATTTTAAATTAGAAAGAGGTTCCAAATGTACGACATATACACCAGCCCCAGAAGATGTTGACGCTAACATAACATCAGTGCAGACTTCTATTATTAATCAGCTTCCAACTTCCATAGATGCCCGAATAACAACTCAGGTAGCCGACGGAGGTATAATAAAGACTAAGGTAGAGAGTTGGTTTACACTTTCTGGAAACACTCTTTCCATGGGAGCAAAGCAAATTAACATAGCTGGCGCTACTGTTTTTAGCTCACTGCCTACTACTACTGCAATGAATAATGCTATAAGTGCATCAGCTTCGACTTCTGCAACTGATGCCACTTCTAAGGCTAATGCTGCTCAATCTGCTGCTCAAGAAGCTCTTGCGACAAAACTCGGTTACTCAAGTTACTCCGCTTTGGTATCGGCAGCAACAGCAGGACAAACAATCATTAACGGGGGTTACATAAATACAAACTTAATAAAGGCAGGAACTATTATAGTTAGTCAAGTTACTGGTCTTGGAAGTTTAGCTACGCAAAGCTCTGTGCCAACTACTCAAATTACAGGATTAGGAGCTTTAGCAACAAAAAATAATATCACAGCATCTTATGTTACCGATTTGGGAGCGCTTGCAAAAAAATCACAGGCCGGCATTAATGACCTCGACTCTACGATAATTTCAGGTAGCTACATAAAGACTTCTCTGATTGACGCCAATGCAATAATAACAACAGATTTGCTTGCTAGTAAGATTGCAGCAACTAATATTACAACAAATAAATTAACCGTAAATGACGGTGCTAAAATAGGTGATCTATACATATACAATGGTGGACTATGTACAAGTCCATCTGGTGTTATAGCACAAGGCACAACATTTTTACATTTATCAAGTGGAGGTCTATCAATATCATTTAGTATATTACAACAAAATTACTCATTTAATGATAATGTAACATTGAATGCAAATGGTATATCAATAACAAGTAATACTACAGGTAGTGGAAATTCATCAAATGCCGGATTAACAGTCAATGTAAGTGGTAATACTACAAATACTGCTATAAATATTTTAGCTGGCTATATAGCAGGTTTTTCTGTTATGGCAAGACGTATAAGTAGCTCAACGACATTAACTCAAGCAGACTGTTGGATTACTTTAATAAATACATCTGCCATATCTATCTATTTACCATCGAATCCACAAAATGGAAAGGTAATATATTTAAAAGTTGAGGGAGACAATCAAAGTGGAACAGTAACAGTTTATGGCAACGGAAAAACAATATACGATCATAATTACATTTCATCTTTTACACTTGGGGACGATTGGGCAACTTCGATGTTATTTGATGGGTTGTATTGGCAAAAGAACTCTTATGGAAATTAATTCAAATAATATAAATTATGCGAAAGATACTTTTAATACTTTTTACATTGACAACTCTTTTAATCTCTTGTGATAAAGGAGATGAACCGAATTTACCTGATATGGGCACTCATAAGTGGCCAAGTGATTCTATACCCGTTTTAAAAGATACTATTAATTTATACATACAATGACAAAAATTGATTTTAGAAAGATTGAAGTAGAGAACATCGAGGGAAAGAAGAGTACCCTTGATTTGAGTAAGGAACTCGGCAATACGATCTACCAAAAGACGGCCGATTTGGGAGAATTGGAGCTGGCCCGCAGTATTTATAAAGATGGTGAGATAGAAGTCGATGCGGGACAGGCGGCTATCCTTAACAGATACATCCGTGAGGGCTTTCTTGCTTTCGTGCAGGAATCAGTTTGCCCGATACTCGATGAAATTATTAATCCTAAAAAATAAAGATCATGTTTACAGAAGAATCAAGAAGTACCGCAGTAGCTGGTTCAGCCGAGAGTGGAGAGTTTAAATACAAAGTAGATTATAATGCCGATAACGGGAATCTCATCAAAATGCATTGCAACGTGTACAAGAAGATAAGTGAAGAAGTAACAACCTCTACCGGTACGCAGACAGTCGAGAGAGAAGAGTATGCTGGGCTCATGTTTCAGGAATCCGGGAACAAGCAGTTCTCTTTCCCGCAAGATACTGATATTACACCTCATGTCACTGTGTTTGAAACGATATTGAGCGAGATTAAAGCTGGTTTGGCGAGTGATAGTGAAGCGTAAAAGTATAACGGTTGAGTAGAAGCAGCCGTTAAGCTAAGAAATGTATAAGGTAGCCTTTCGGGGCTGCCTGATTCAGTAGAGTGTCAGACAATTGCATAGTTAATAAAAAATTAAAAAGGAGGTTAAAATATGAAAGGGTTAGATTCTATTATTCTAGTATTATGGGTTATTCTAGCATTCTACGTGAGCGATCTGCTGCTCATTGTGTCAGATCTGTGGAGTGGGCTAAGGAAAGCAAAGCAACGAGGGGAAATACGGAGCTCGTACGGACTTAAGAAAACGGTTGATAAGATAGCTAGGTATTTCAATATGCTTTTTGCTATAACTCTTATAGACTGCATACAAATGTCTGTAGTTTACATTTTAAATAATTATTATGGCTATGGAATACCTATGTTACCTGTGCTTACCGCTCTAGGTTCAGTGTTTATTGGCTTCATAGAAGTTAAATCTATCTACGAAAAGGCGGATGATAAAATTAAGATTGAGTACGAGCAAGCGGCGAAGTTAGTTGCCGAGTTGGCGAAGTCTAAAACAAATCCAGAAGAGCTGGCAAAAGCCATCGGTGATTATATGAAAAAAGAAAGCGAGGAATCAGAATGAGTAGAGGTTTAAGAAACTGCAATCCGGGGAATATCCGGATTAACAAAACGAAATGGAAAGGCGAAGTAACTCCTAGCCAGGACAAGTCTTTTAAACAGTTCAGTTCTATGCCGTTCGGATATAGATCCATGCTGAAACTCCTGCAAAATTATTCTAAGTTGTATCAATGCGATACAATTAGAAAAATGATAAGCCGTTGGGCCCCAAACAGCGAAAATGATACTGAAGAGTATATAAAAACCGTATGTGGTCTCACGGGCATACATGAAGATACTGTAGTAGATGTGAGTGATAAGGATTCTATGTGCAGAATAGCTTCTGCTATGAGTAGAGTTGAAAATGCAGTGCCGGCTATTATGTCGGATATCAAAGCGGGTTGGGATTTAATTTAATTTATATTATTATGAAAAAGTTATTATTGCTATTAGTAATGTTGTGTGTAGGTTTTACCTTTACAGGTTGCCAAACCATGAATAAAAGATTAGAGCCTTATGTGTACAAAAGCGCAATTATTAATTTGCGTAGTCAAGTTATGTATGCAGCACACGCCTTAGATTATAAGGATACTACGTGCGCCGGAATGCTGTATGTTATGGATAACTATAACTATCCTAATAAATATAAAAAGGCCTCAAAAAAGGAACGAAAGGAGGCCAACACAGATATAGGATTTATCCTAGATAAAGCGCAAGTTTATGATCTTTATGTTAAATATCTTGATAATGAAAGGAAATAGGTTACTTATATTGGTGAGCATTATATTAGTGCTCATTTCCTTCTTTGCATGTAGGTCAGCAAAGCAGATATCGACCAATACAGAGGCAAAGTACGATTCTATTGTGGTTGAAAAGTTGGTTCCTTATGCTTTGCCGGAAGATAGTGCAAAAATCAGGGCTTTGCTTGAGTGTGATAAAAACGGGAAAGTCGTGCTCAAATGGTTTGATGAAGAACACACCAAAAGGGTGAATTTGCAGTTTAAGTTGGATAGTTTAGGAAATCTATTAGCCTATTTTGAAACAGCACGCGATACGATTTATTTGCCTGTTAAAGAAACGACGGTGGGCAAGAAGATTATGACACAGTCTATTGTGACCAGAGTAGTAGAGAAGAAATTGAATTGGTGGCAAAAGCTTTTTATCTGGACTGGTGGAATTGCTTGGATAGTGGCTATTATTATCTTTTTAGTCTGGACAAACAATAAAACGAGCTGGATATCACTATTGCTAGGATTTATAAAGAAATTGTAGAATTATTATTTATATAGATAATTTATAGGAGCCTATCCAGCATATATTTGCTAATAGGTTCCTCCTTTTTTTGATATAAAATGCTTATTTTGATAATTGTATTATTTTGTTTACCTTTGTTGAATAACTAAAATAATACAACTATGATTTGCACGAATTTTGCTTTGAATTTATACACCGACAATTTGGAGGGTATAATTGATTTCTATGTGAATAAACTCCAATTTAGCTCTGCTGTCTTTAGTAATGGGCTTGGGGCTCGTCTCAAGAACGGTCATGTGCGTATTACTATCATTAAAAGACTTGGAGATAAAGTCCCATTGCCTGGACAATTACGCTTTGCTCTGTATGTTGAGGATTTGGACTCAACGAGAGAACAAATTATACGTTCTGGAATTAAAATAGATAAAGATCAGAATCCGAATTTTTTCAGTATAAATGATTGTGATGAAAATGAGATAAGTATTTATTCGTCTCGCGATTAAATAAAAAGCTATTCAACAATTAAACTGAGAGCTTTATATGGATTAAATAGCTCATGTTTTAACCTTGTCTCTATAATAATTAGGAACGCAATAAGCAAGGAATAGCTATGTAAAGTATAAACTCACTTTTTGTCGTGGAAATGAGGTACGAAAGGTATAAAGTCATTTTTTATAATTATAATTAAGTCATTATGCTTCGGAGTAATGACTTTTTTTTTATTTTTATTGTAAATATAATATCTATAACATGAATCAACTAGAAAAGTATGTTTACGAAGCAATAGCCGTCTTGCCACATTATCATAAAGCAGAAGGTAAAGATGATGTGGACTTAGGTGCAGCTACAAACCAAGTTCCTCCTTATATAAGAAAGCATTTTAAAGTTGACATTGATGAAGAAGGCATTAAATTGGCATTAATGAAAAGTTCTTTATTTTCATTTACAAACGGAATGGAATATATATTATTTGCCAAGCCTATTTATTTCAAATATAGAGGTTTGTCAAATGGTTTTTTTTTCATTGATATATTGTTAAATAAAAGATTATACACTGCAAAGCTTAACGAATTAAATGATCCAATGGAGGGACGTTATTTATATAATCCAGAGCAATATTCTGATCAAAATATTTCAGATATAAAGAAGAGACAAAATAGTCTGCGAATCTGTTCATTATCAAAAACATTAAATAATACACTTTTATGGTCACATTATGCTGATGGGCATAGGGGGATTGCTCTTGGTATTGAGCTAAAGTCCAAGAACGAAGTTTGTCCATTAAAATATTCCTCAAATTGTTTAAGTCTTGATCCATATTGTACAACTACAGCTATTAATATTCTAGCGCATAAAGAAAAAGATTGGAGTTATGAAAAAGAAGTCAGAGTGTTTAGTAAAAGAAGAAAATTTATTGAAATAAAAATAAGAATTATCGTTTTGGGAATGAAAATGAAACCGGAAGAAAAAGATACTGTAAAAAAACTCCTTGCAAAGATTGATAAAGATATAATTGTTGTAGAAGATTTTAAGGGGCGATTTGGGGGCCATGCCTTTTATTACTAATTTTTTAATATAATATTCCTGTGAAATTATATAGTTACAGCAGATATTCCTTCACAGCATTTACTCCTTGCGCAACTGACCTAACAACAGCATACCCATTCCGGCAAGCAGGGGTTTGCCGTTGAAACTACTTTTGCTCATTTCATATTAGTATAATAAAATGCAATTTGCGTGCAAATTAAAATATATAAATTATAAGTTACTATATATCAGCATATTAGCATGTAAAAAACTCAGCTTCCCAAGCTGAGGGTCGTGAGTTCGAACCTCATTTGCCGCTCCAATTCTGAAAGTATTTTATAGACGCCAAAAGCCCATATACAGGGACTTTCAGAAGGGTACAAAGCCATAGGTCAGCAATGATTTATGGCTTTTTTTTTTGCTAATTTTGATGGAAAATTCTACTTTTGCATGCAAATGTTCTACTATAGTTCTACAAAAAAAGATAGTTATGGCAACCTTCAAAGCTGAGATTTATAAGCATTAAAAAAAAACAAATGTCCCGGAAGTAAGCTAAAGTAACTGTCTAACGAGAACCTAAAAAGAACAATGGCAGAGGTGTTGATAAATAGATAGCAATTTGCCTATAAATTTCATAGGCATAAAAAAAGGCTACTCATCACGAGCAACCAATCTTTGTTAACCTTAAATCTAATACTATGAAAAACACACTACAAAGATATCGATCTTTAAGCTACTACCAAATTTCAGGCACATTATAGCCCTATTTATAACATGGTTTAATATAATAAAAGATTTAGTTAACAAATTAACGTAATATCTAGATGAATTAACCGAATAAACCTATAGAATATGTCCAATTCTTATTTTAATTTACTCTGAAGATATAAAACAAATTATATAATTCATCTTTTGCATGATTGTATTCTTTGTGGGTCATGCAGGTAATAAGCCATTTGATATGATAATACAAAAGCAAGAGACCTTACACGCTATTTATGAACGTGATAGAATATTATTTATTTTGAAAAAGAAGCCTATGAAAAACAGGTTTTGTGTTTAAGAAAACAACCTGAGAATAATCGGAACAATGGATAAATAATAATAATATGGAACTGAGTCATCATTCCTACCGTTATGTAATCTGAAATAATAATTAAAAATAAAAGTTATGAGTAGAAGTTTAACACTAAAAAGAGGCACCAGTTACAACGAAGAGAGTGTTTTTATCTTTCCGCTCTTTTATTTAGGGGGATATTGATAACTCCAGAACCATCGACTAACCATTTGTTATCTTGCCTTACTACTTTTATAACCAAAAGAAAATCCGGCCAGTCTTTTCCTTTGAGAGTAATAAATCCGGCTTTATTATCACAATTAACAAGCTCAAATCCTTGTTCTGGATAATCCTGTGCATCAAGAATCGGATCAAAGTCTAATCCGATTTCGGGATCGGATTTAATTGCTGAATTTATAAGATTATTATAAGTAGTCTTGAATTTTCCCGTTAGCAGTTGATTCTTTTTGATCCAATTACTGTCCAGCGAAATTTGTTGAGAACAAAAAGTGACATACTCATTTATAAATTGTAATGCAACACCCGAGTCCGGAACTAAATTCGAATCAGTGGTTACTATTTGAGCTTTCGATTTACCATTTATTTGAGCATTACAAGAAAAGCTTATAAGAGCGAAAATAAGAATGAAAATCAGCTTCATCTAATTGGAACTATTTGGTGAAATATTATGATGCAAACTTACATATAAATCTTGGAATTATAAACGCGTTAAATAAAAATAAAAGCAATACCTTTACGCCGAAATTTTTATTCGATTGAAAGTTAGAAGGTTAGTTTTATGAGTAGGAGAGTAGATTTGCTCCCCTATCATTTTTTAGAATAGTGGTATCTCATTGAAAATACATAGACTTCAATTATATCTTCACTTACAGAGTAAATGATTCGGTGCTCAGAATTAATACGCCTTGACCATTTTCCCGCAAGCTCACATTTCAGAGGTTCGGTTTTCCCTATTCCTACATATAGGTGTTCTGAAATATCTTTGAGCAAAGCCGTTATTTTATTTATCCCGTGCCGAACGAATAAAAAAATAAGCCACCCTCACGAGCGACTTATTTCTGTGTTAACCTTAAAATCTAATCTTATGAAAAAAAACTATGTAAAAGTAGATATTATATGCACAACAGCAAATTATAAACGCCTTTAAAAAGCAATTATAACAAGGTTTAATGTATATACCCATTACATTAACTAAAAATAGTTATTTAGTTAATTTTTAACTATAATAAATTACTATCGGAGAAACTTACTTCATTCATTTAATCAAGCCTGAATAAAGTCTGCCGTACTATTTATTATCTTTGTATACAACTAAATTCTTGCCTTTTGCCTTAATTTAATTATATTTGCTGCCAATACACATTTTTAAGTAGACAAAAGAATGAAATAAGCGAATGAAAACATCAAATATAAAAAGAATAACCGTACCATTATATCTCCGTATTTTATTAGGTATGGTATTGGGCATTGCGGCAGGGGCAATTGCAGCATCCATAGGTGGGGAGAGTTTCATTCAGTTTTGGGTAAAACCGTGGGGGAGGATATTTATAAAAATGCTGCAACTAATAGCTGTGCCATTAGTCTTTGTCTCACTGGTAAAAGGAGTAACAGGCTTAGAGGATATTGGCCGTTTCTCAAAGATAGGATTAAAGGCACTACTTATTTATCTGGTAACTACTATCTCGGCCATTGCAATAGGTCTTTTTTTAGTATTGATTATTCGCCCGGGAAGCTATGTGGATTTAGCAAAAGCCAACGAAATGAAACAGAGTTACCGTAGTATTGTTGAAGAAAAAAAGTCGGTAGCGCAATCTACGCAAGAGCTCGGACCTTTATCTTTTCTGGACGATATCATTCCTGATAATCTGGTAAACGCAGCAAGCGACAACAGCAAAATGCTGCAAGTGATATTCTTTGCTGTTTTTTTTGGAGTAGCCGCCATCAGTATACCCAAAGAAAAGACAAAACCGGTTTTGAAAGTTTTCGATTCTCTATACGATATTATATTAACGATGGTAGATTATATTATAAGGTTTGCTCCTTACGGAGTATTTGCCTTAATGGCTGCTACGGTTGTAGATTATTCGGGGAGTTGGTCTATTTTTGGAGCGCTGGCAATGTATGCCGGCACCGTCGTGCTGGGGTTGCTCATTTTAATTTTTCTTTTTTATCCCTTATTGGTTCACCTTTTTACAAAGATACCAACGCCCTATTTTATAAAAAGTATGTATCCGGTACAATTATTGGCTTTCACTACCAGTTCGAGTGCTGCCACACTGCCGCTTAATATGGAAACGGCCGAAAAAGAGCTTGGTATTTCAAAAGAGATAACATCTTTCGTTTTACCCGTGGGAACAACTATTAATATGGATGGAACAAGCTGCTACCAAGCAATTGCTGTGGTTTTTATAGCACAGGTAATGGGCATTCATCTGGGCTGGGCGCAAATGCTTTCTATCATTCTTCTTACTACGATATCGTCTATAGGGACACCCGCCATACCTGGAGGAAGCTATGTGATACTAACCATGGTACTCTCGTCTGTAGGTATTCCGGCTGAAGGCTTAGCATTAATTCTTGGAGTAGACAGGCCTCTGGACATGTTGCGCACATCTGTTAATGTAACCGGTGATGCAACAGTAGCTGCCATTATAGATAAAAAGAATACAATAAAAGAACGAATATCCGTTAAGAAGGCTATTTAATAATATCAAGCTGCTACTCTTCTTAAGATCTCTCAATAGTTACGACTAAGCTCTTTCATCAAAAAAAGAAGAGCCGGTACTTAACGTACCAGCTCAACACCGATTATTCTTTTAGACTCTTAATCTTAGTCGGGGTAGCGGGATTCGAACCCACGACCCCCTGCTCCCAAAGCAGGTGCGCTAACCGGACTGCGCTACACCCCGAGTACTTTATTTGATTACTATCTCAAAAGCGAGTGCAAAGGTAAGAACTATTTTTAAACTTGCAAATGATTGGCTAAAAAAAACAAATTATTTCTCTTCCACGTTAAGTAGTAGCATATATTCGGAATAACTCAGCAAACTATAATTGGTATTTTAAGTTATAAAAACCCTAAAGCAACTTAATCTAAACGTTTAGCATGTTTTTTTAATAAAAATTAGTTGCGATGATTAATATTATGCTGTACTTTTGAAATCATTTTTTTACTAAGAAGACATTAAACAATAAAACAATAGTATATATGGCTGAATCAATTGATATCCGCGAACTGAATGAGCGGATTGAAAGACAAAGTGCTTTCGTTACCAATCTTACAATGGGTATGGACCAAACTATAGTAGGTCAGAAACATTTAGTTGAATCATTGTTAATTGGACTTCTGTCTGACGGACATGTGCTTCTGGAAGGTGTACCCGGATTGGCAAAAACATTAGCAATCAAAACGCTTGCTTCACTTATTGATGCAAAATATAGCCGCATTCAATTTACACCCGATTTGCTACCTGCCGATGTAATAGGAACGATGGTTTACAGTCAGAAAGATGAAACATTTCAAGTAAAAAAAGGCCTGTTTTCGCCAACTTTGTTCTTGCAGATGAAATTAACCGTGCACCGGCCAAAGTACAAAGTGCATTATTAGAGGCCATGCAAGAGCATCAGGTTACAATCGGAAATGAAACATTCAAACTACCTCATCCTTTTCTTGTATTGGCCACGCAAAATCCGATAGAACAAGAAGGAACCTATCCTTTACCGGAAGCTCAGGTCGATCGTTTTATGCTAAAAGTGGTAATTGATTACCCGAAATTTGAAGAGGAAAAACTCATTATCAGACAAAACATAGGTGAAGGAGCAGCTGAAGTAAGACCAATACTTAAAGCGGAAGAAGTTATCGAAGCACGTAAGGTTGTGCGCCAGGTATATTTAGATGAAAAAATAGAGCGATATATTGTTGATATTGTATTTGCCACCCGTTATCCGGAAAAATACGATATAAAAGAATTAAAAGATTTGATTGCTTTTGGTGGTTCTCCTCGTGCATCAATCAATCTTGCCTTAGCTGCGCGTGCATACGCATTTATAAAAAGGCGCGGATACGTTATTCCTGAAGATATTCGTTCTGTAGCTCACGATGTACTTCGCCACCGCATTGGCCTGACTTACGAGGCAGAAGCAAGCAATGTGACTTCAGACGAAATCATAAGCAAAATATTGAATAAAGTAGAAGTGCCTTGATGTTTTTGTTAGGTCATTTAATCGTTTGATTGTGACATTGTGAAGCAATTAAAACTAAAACAATTAAGGGAATAACAAATGGAAACGACTGAATTATTAAAGAAAGTCCGTCGGATAGAAATAAAAACCAGAGGATTATCAAATAATATATTTGCCGGCCAATACCACTCCGCATTCAAGGGCAGAGGTATGGCATTCTCCGAAGTACGGGAATATCAATTTGGGGATGATATTCGTGATATTGACTGGAATGTTACGGCGCGCTTCAACAAACCTTTCATTAAAGTTTTTGAAGAAGAACGGGAATTAACGGTCATGTTAATGGTAGATGTATCTGCTAGTCTCGAATTTGGTACAATTAAGCAGTTCAAAAAAGATATGGTAACTGAAATAGCCGCTACTATCGCTTTTTCTGCTATCCAAAATAATGATAAGATTGGAGTCATTTTTTTCTCGGACAGAATAGAGAAGTTTATACCTCCTAAAAAAGGAAGGAAACACATATTATATATAATACGAGAATTAATCGATTTTCAAGCGCAAAGCCGCCGCACCGATATCTGTATGGGAATGGAATATTTAACCAATGTGATGAAAAGGCGTTGCACTACTTTTGTGCTCTCTGATTTTATAGACAAGAAGAATTTTCAGAATGCAATGACCATTGCCAACAGAAAACACGATGTTGTTGCCATACAAGTATATGACAGACGGGTGGCAGAGCTACCTTCAATTGGACTCCTGAAAATTAAAGATGCCGAAACAGGGCATGAACAATGGATAGATACCTCATCTTCATCTTTGCGTAAGACTCATCGTGATTGGTGGTTAAACATGCAGAGTGACTTAAATGAAATGTTCACCAAAAGTAATGTTGATTCAATCTCGGTCTGTACTGATCAAGACTTTGTGAAGGCATTATTGAATCTTTTCTCAAAACGAAAATAATAGAAAAATGAGGAAAAATGTATTTTTTATAGCATTTCTATTTTTAATATCAGGCAGAGCTGCTGCACAATCTGTAACGGTGGAAGCAAAGATTGATTCTTTGCAAATTCTCATAGGCGAACAAGCAAAAATACAATTGCAAGTAGCTATGGATGCCAAACAAAAAGCCGTTTTTCCAATATTCTCTGATACCCTGGTAAAAGGTGTCGAAATTATTGAAACGGCTAAACCTGATACTCAATATTTAAATAACAGGCAGAGATTACTCATTACGCAAGAATATTCTGTAACTTCATTCGATTCTGCTCTCTATTATCTTCCTCCATTTGCCGTACAGGTAGATGGCAAGGAGTATAAATCGAAAGCATTGGCTCTCAAGGTTTACTCGATACCTGTAGATACGCTGCATGCCGATAAATTCTTTGGCCAAAAGCCTATAATGAAAGCGCCTTTTGAGTGGGGCGATTGGTGGGGATTGATAGGTTGTTCATTCATTGCCATTCCATTAATAATACTTCTTATTTATTTTATCATCAGACTAAATGATAATAAACCTATCATTCGCAGAATTAAGGTTGAGCCGAAATTACCTCCGCATCAACAAGCGATGAAGGAAATAGAACGTATTAAAAGTCAAAAGAATTGGCAAAAAGGTAATTTGAAGGAATATTATACAGAGCTTACGGATATTATTCGCACCTATGTTAAAGAGCGTTTTGATTTTAATGCCCTTGAGATGACATCTACTGAGATCATAGATAAACTGCTGGAAATGAATAAAAAAGAAGATATTAGTGACTTAAATATTCTTTTTCAGACGGCAGATTTGGTTAAATTTGCCAAGCATGATCCTGACATGAATGAAAACGATGCCAATCTAATCAATGCAATTGAATTTATTAATGATACTAAGGTTGTTGAAGAAGAAAATCAAAAACCGCAACCTACAGAAATAACGATTATTGAGAAGCGTTCTTTACGGACCAAAATACTCTTGATTTGTGGAATTGTTGTTTTATCAGTTGCAATTGTGGGCAGCTTTGTGTACATAGGCATTCAACTTTATGATCTGCTGGCATAGTATAATAATCGATTTTTTGATCAGTTAAATTGTATAAAAAATGATTTTTGCTAATATTGAATATCTGTTTTTACTGCTATTAATTATACCTTATATTATATGGTATATACTAAAGCGAAAGAAAAATGAAGCTACACTTCAAATTTCCGATGCAAATGTATATGCCCATACCCGAAAGAGTTATAAGATATACTTATTACATACACCGTTTTTCTTACGTATAATTGCTTTGGTACTAATCATTCTTGTTTTGGCAAGACCCCAAACGACAAATAGCTGGCAAAGCAGCGAAATGGATGGAATTGATATAATGTTAGCCATTGATATATCAACAAGTATGTTGTCCGAAGATCTTAAACCCAACAGACTGGAGGCTGCTAAAGATGTGGCTGCTGAGTTTATAAACGGGCGCCCTAATGATAATATAGGTATTACCCTTTTTGCCGGCGAAAGTTTCACACAATGTCCTTTAACGGTAGACCACGCTGTGCTGCTTAATCTTTTCCAAGGCATAAAATGTGGAATAATAGAAGATGGGACGGCTGTAGGAATGGGGATTGCAAATGCTGTATCCAGATTAAAAGATAGTAAGGCAAAGTCAAAAGTGATAATTCTACTTACGGATGGAACTAACAACAAAGGTGATATTTCACCTCTTACGGCTGCTGAAATAGCCAAAAGTTTTGGCATCCGAATATATACTATTGGCATTGGAACTAACGGTATGGCTCCATACCCTGTTTCTGTAGGAGGAGCAGTGCAATACATTAATATTCCGGTAGAAATTGATGAAAAGACATTGGCACAGATAGCCGGGACTACTGAAGGTAACTACTTCCGTGCCACAAGTAATACTAAACTGAAAGAAGTTTATAATGAAATTGATAAATTAGAAAAAACAAAATTGAACGTTAAAGAATACAGTAAGCGTAAAGAGGAGTATCAATGGTTTGCTCTGGCAGCACTTATATGTATACTAACAGAAGTTCTATTGCGAAATTCAATTCTAAAGAAGATACCATAAGGGGCAGCAAAACCTAAAATAGATTTCCTGTTTTAGAATGGATGATAGTCAACTATAAAATTTTAATGAAATGTTTCGATTTGAAGAACCTACATATTTGTATTTACTGCTGTTATTACCTTTTTTGGCAGCTTTTTATCTATATTCAAACTACAGGAGAAAGAAATCCATACGCAAGTTTGGCGATCCTGAACTTTTAGCACAATTAATGCCCGATGTATCAAAGCATAGGCCGGATATTAAGTTTTTGTTAATCTTTATATGTATAGGGCTGTTTTCTGTTCTACTTGCCCGCCCGCAGTTTGGTTCTAAACTAGAAACAGTAAAACGCAAAGGAGTTGAGATTATGATTGCTCTCGATATATCCAATTCTATGTTGGCCGAAGATGTTCAACCCAGTCGCTTGGAAAAAGCTAAACAGCTTGTTTCCAGGCTAGTTGATGAATTAGATAATGACAAAGTCGGAATGATTGTATTTGCGGGAGATGCATTTACTCAGTTACCTATTACAAGCGATTACATTTCGGCCAAAATGTTTCTGGAATCAATTAATCCATCATTGATAACAAAGCAAGGTACTGCCATTGGAGCAGCCCTTAATTTGGCAGTCCGTAGTTTTACACCTCAAGAAGGAGTGGGACGTGCCATCATTATTATTACGGACGGAGAAAATCATGAAGGAAACATCACTGAAGCTGTTAAATCTGCCGTCGGTAAAGGTATACGGGTACATGTACTTGGAATTGGATCTGCCGATGGATCGCCTATTCCTGCAGAGGGAACAAATGATTTCCGGCGAGACAGACAAGGAAATGTTATTATCACCCGATTAAATGAAACGATGTGCCGGGAGATAGCTAAAGAAGGAAACGGAGTTTATGTTCATGTTGATAACACAAATACAGCCCAAAAAGTGATAAACCAGGAAATAAACAAAATGGCTAAAGCTGACGTGAAAACTAAAGTATATACCGATTTCGATGAACAGTTTCAAGCTATAGCATGGATTATATTGCTATTTTTATTAGCGGAAATGCTAATATTAGAACGAAAGAATCCATTATTTAAAAATTTTCGACTATTTTCTAATAAGTAAGCCCTATGACACTAAAATATAAATATATCCTATTTCTATTAATCCATTTATGCACTGTGACTAGTGTAATGGCTCAAAAAGCAGAACGAGATTATATCCGCAAAGGCAACCGCTTATTTAATGATAGTACGTTTGTTGATGCTGAAGTGAATTATAGAAAAGCATTAGAAGTAAATCCTAAATCAACTGTTTCTATGTATAACTTAGGAAATACTTTGTCTCAACAGAAAAAGGTAAAAGAAGCCATAGAGCAATATACAGAAGCATCAAAAATCGAGAAGGATAAAATGAAACTGGCCCATATTTATCATAATACTGGCGTTTTATTTCAAGCCACAAAAGATTATAAACAAGCCGTAGAGGCTTATAAGATGTCTTTGCGAAATAATTCAAAAGACAATGAAACTCGCTATAATTTGGCTCTTGCACAAAAATTATTGAAAGATCAGCAACAGAAACAAAATAAGGACAAAAACAAAAAGGATAAAGACGAAAAGAACCAAAAAGATAAAGATAAAAACAAAGATGATCAGAATAAGCAAAATAAAAAAGATTCAAAAGACAAGCAGGAACCTCCAAAATCTCAAAAGCAAGACAATAAAATGTCTAAGGAAAACGCAGAGCAATTACTCAATTCTGTAATGCAAGATGAGAAGAGCGTTCAAGATAAGGTGAAAAAACAACAAATTATGCAAGGTGGTCGTTTAGAGAAGGACTGGTAATAATTAACTATTGATGATTAAATTTCAGAAGAAATGAGAAGACTAATTTTCTTATTATTGACATTGCTTACTATTAACAATATTTACGCAGATAATAAAGCGAATTTCACAGCATCTGGGCCTGAAGCGGTAGCTGTAGGAGATCAGTTCAGATTATCATATACTGTAACGACGCAAAACGTGAGAGATTTTAGAGCTCCATCTATCAAGGGGTTTGATGTATTGATGGGACCGAGTCGCTCACAACAAAGCAGTACGCAGATTATAAATGGCAATGTGTCATCCTCCAGTAGTATTACTTTTACTTATATATTAATGGCTACGGCCGAAGGTAATTTTACCATTTCTGGTGCAACCATTGTTGCTGATGGAAATCAATTGATATCTAACTCACTAAAAATAAAAGTTCTACCCGCGGATAAAAGTACTAGTAACAGTGGAACAAAAGGAAGAACTTCTTCTTCGGTCAGTCGCTCATCATCATCTGGTAATAATATATCAAGCAAAGATCTATTTATTACTGCTACAGCTAGTAAAACAAATATATATGAACAGGAAGCTTTTTTGCTAACATTTAAAATATATACATTGGTCGATTTACGTAACTTTACTAATGTGAAATTGCCTGACTTTAAAGGCTTCCATTCTCAAGAAGTAGAATTACCAAACAATTCAAAGTGGGAATTAGAACACTACAACGGCAGCAATTATCATACTACAATATATCGACAATTTGTATTATTCCCGCAACAATCCGGCAAATTAGTTATTGAGCCTGCACGTTTTGATGCTTCAATAGCAAAAGCGGTACAATCGGCCGATCCTTTTGATGCTTTTTTTAATGGCGGAAGTAATTATGTAGAAGTAAAAAAGAGTATTGTAACGCCTCAAATCACTATTAACGTAAATCCGTTGCCATCAAATAAACCTGCCGGTTTTTCCGGTGGAGTAGGGAGCTTTAACCTAACGTCATCAATCAATAGTAAAGCGGTTAAAACGAACGACGCAATTACTATTAAATTAATAATTTCGGGAATAGGCAATCTAAAATTAATAGGAACCCCGGAAATTAAATTCCCGGAAGATTTTGAAGTTTATGATCCTAAAGTAGACAACAAGGTTCGATTAACTAAAGATGGTCTTTCTGGCAGTAAAGTAATAGAATACCTTGCTATTCCTAGAAACCCAGGCAGCTTTAAGATACCTGCAGTCGAATTTAGCTATTTTGATATTAAATCAAAATCATACAAAAGCCTGAAAACGGAAGAATATGAAGTCAAAGTATCAAAAGGTGCGGGAAATGCAAATCAGGTTATTGCCAATTTTACTAATAAAGAGGATTTAAAAGTTCTAGCCGAAGACATACGATACATCAAATTAAACAGCGTTCATCTGCATCCCAAAGGAAATTATTTCTTTAATTCATTCCTCTACTGGTCATTGTATATTATTCCGGCGATAGCATTCTTTATTCTATTTTTCGTATATCGCAAACAAATAATAGAGAATAGCAATGTAACCAAGTTACGCACCAAAAAAGCTAATAAAGTTGCATCTAAACGAATGAAACTGGCAGGTAAACTTCTAGCTGAAAACAAAAAAGAAGCTTTCTACGATGAAGTTTTAAAAACACTATGGGGATATATTAGTGATAAATTAAGTATACCGGTTTCTCGCTTATCAAAGGACAACGTAGCAGAAGTTTTAAAAAATCATGCAGTTAACGACGAATTGATAACGGAATTTTTAAATGCATTGAACGAGTGTGAATTTGCTCGTTATGCTCCTGGAGATGAAAATCAAGCAATGGATAAAGTTTATTCAACTACTGTAAAAGTAATAAGTCTGATAGAAAATTCAATCAAGCAATAATTTATATAAGAGAATAGCGTCATGAAAAAAATAATATTTCTTGCTTTATGTTTATCCATGTCCATCACAGTATTTGGGCAAGATTCTTTAGCTATTGACTCAGTTCATCAAAAGAATTCAGCTTCATATGCACATTCAGGGTTAATAAAAAGAATCAATAATATAACAAAAGCCGACGGAGATAGTGCCTATATAAAAAATGATTTTGCTACAGCTATTCAAATCTATGAAACGCTTTTAAAAGGAGGTGAAGCTGCTGACTTATATTATAACTTGGGCAATAGCTATTATAAAACAGGCGATATGGCAAGAGCTATTCTTAACTATGAACGCGCTTTGTTAATTGAACCGGGAAATGGCGACATTAGAGCTAATTTAGAAATTGCTCGAAGCAAAACGGTTGATAAATTTGAACCTGTGCCAGAATTATTCTTTGTTAGTTGGACTAACAGCCTAGTGAATAGTATGGGAGTAGATTCTTGGGCTACATCCGGCATTATCTTTTTCATTTTATTCATTATAGCATTATTCTTCTATATCTTTTCAAGGCGAATTATATTAAGAAAATGCAGTTTTATTTTCGGCCTGCTTTTTCTTTTATTTACTATCCTAGCCAATATTTTCGCATTTCACCAAATGAATATGTTAAATAGCAGGAGTGGAGCAATCATTATATCCCCCAGTGTAACAATTCGTAGTACTCCGAGTGAAAGTGGCACTAATTTATTTGTTCTTCATGAAGGTCACAAAGTTTATATAAAAGACAATTCAATGAAAGAATGGAAAGAAATTCGTTTGGAGGACGGAAAAGTAGGTTGGCTAAAATCGAGTGAAATTGAAGTAATATAATCATATCAAAACGACAAAGACCTAAAGTTTAATAAACTAAGTTGTGTATGAGTCGTCGTGTTTTCTTTCAATCTTCGCTGAATCGGCTTGCCCAAGGGGAGGGCGTACCACCACTCCCGTGGGCAAATTATATACAGAATAATAACAAATATTTATCCAACCAATGAGGCTAATTGTTGAGTTGCTGTGCCCCGATTTACTAATGGCTTATTCCATATTAATTAGATTAAAAAAATATAATTAGTTTGTTTTCTATTTTATTTTATTTAAGTTTATAGCGTAATTATAGAGTCACTTAGTATAAACCATAAATTTAATGAGACATGAGAACAATAACATTTAATGAACTCCGTCGAATCAAAGATTCATTGCCAAGTGGTAGCATGCATAGAATAGCAGATGAGCTAGATTTGAATGTGGATACGGTGAGAAACTTCTTTGGTGGCCATAATTTTAAAGAAGGTAAAAGCGTTGGAATTCATCTAGAGCCAGGTCCCGATGGTGGATTAGTAATGCTTGATGATACTACAGTACTTGATAAAGCTATAAGAATATTGAATGAGCTAAATATAAAGGTGCAAAAAGAACATATTGTAGAGACAATACCCGCATAAAATTCACAATGATAGATGTTGTCTACCTAATTATAAAAAACAATTAGGGCTCATATTTGTTGTTTTCAATAAAATTAAGATTATTATGGAAGACAAACTAGTAACCCTTGCCATTCTGACTTATGCAAAAGCTCAGATATTAAAGAATGTACTCGAGAATGAAGGTATTGAAACTTATATTCATAATGTAAATCAGATTCAACCTATTGTTTCTTCTGGCGTACGGCTACGTATAAAAGAAAGTGATTTACCTCGCGCGCTCAAAATAACAGAAAGTTCAGTCTGGCTTGCTGAAGATATAGTAGGGGAGAAGGCATCAACAACAGGAAAAGCTCCCCAAAATAGAATACTTATTCCAGTTGATTTTTCAAACTACTCAATGAGAGCCTGCGAATTTGGCTTTAATTTTGCAAATGTATTCCAGTCAGAAGTTATACTACTTCATGTATATTTCACGCCTATTTATGCTTCGTCATTACCATATGGAGACGTGTTTAATTATCAAATAAGTGATGATGAAAGCGTAAAAAACACTCTTCATAAAGTGCATGCCGATTTAAATGTATTATCAGATAAAATTAAAGCTAAAATAACTTCAGGAGAATTCCCCCCCGTAAAATATACTTGCATATTACGTGAAGGCATTCCCGAGGAAGAAATTCTGAGATATGCTAAAGATCAGAGCCCAAGAATAATTATAATGGGTACACGAGGAAAAAGTCAAAAAAAAATAGATCTTATAGGGAGCGTCACCGCTGAAGTCATTGAAAGAAGTAAAACTACTGTACTTGCTATTCCTGAAAGCACAATATTAAAAAATTTCAGTGAAGCTAAAAGGGTTGCTTTTCTGACTAACTTTGACCAACGAGATTTAATTGCATTTGATTCTTTCTTGAATACCTTGAAATCTTTTGAAGTCTCAATTTATCTCATTCATCTAGCTGAAACAGAAGATGCATGGAATGAAATCAAACTTGCAGGAATAAAAGAATACTTGCGAAAACAATATCCTCATTTTGAAATACATTACAATATTGTTAAGAACGATGATTTTCTGAACAGTTTAGATACATATATAACTACCGATAAAATAGATATATTAGCACTTACTACATATAAACGAAATATTTTTTCTAGAATGTTTAATCCAAGTATTGCGCAAAAAATGATATTTCATTCTGATACACCATTACTTGTTATTAAGGGACAATAATTTCTGAATTCTAGAATAGTGCCAGAATATATATTTAGTGCATAATTAGTATTATGTTTAATAATACCGTAAAAACATATAAATATAAAAAAGATCGTTGCAAGAAAAGCTTGCAACGATCTTTTTTATATTTATATGTTTTTATCACAAAAATTTGTGACGTTTATTAATGATTCATCAATTTATCTATCTCTTCAAATTCAGTTCCCAAATTAAGATTATAATAGATCCTATATAATCCCTGTATCCATAAATCTTTCTGATCAGGTTTCAATTCTCTAGCCTTTTCATAGAAAGGTCTGGCTTCTTCATAGAATTGTTTAATCTTAGCTTGCTCTTTTGCATATTTGGGATCATTCATATCTGCAGTAGTTTTAGCAGCATAATCTTGAGCCTGAATGCAATAGATCAGTCCTAAATTTGAATAAGCTTCTGCATATTTTGGATCAATTTCAATTGTCTTTTTATAAAATTCAATAGCCTTTTCATAATCTTTCATATTATGATATAGATATCCTTTAACGTAAAGATAAAAGGTATTATTGGGATCTTTTGCTAACATATCATCCGCAAATTGCATTGCTTCATCATATTTGTTTGCATTACTATAATAATCAATCAGATGTCCAAAGAAAAAAGAATGATCAGGATATTTTTGAATACCTTTTTTTAATGTATCAACCCATTTAGCTGTGTCTCCTTGTGATTGATACGCAGTTGCCATAAATTCCATTGCGTATTTTCCTACTTCTTTATCGTTCTCCGCATAGGGGCCATATTTTAAAACAGTAGGATAATCTTCTAATTTAGCGGCAGCTAAAGTAGCATAATATGCCACTTGAGGTAAAATAGTATCCTTTTCCAAAAAATTCTCCTTCTCAAACATTGGATGAGAAGAAACATCTATATAAGTAGAAAAGAATGCAAGTGCTTCTTTATTCTTATCCATATTAAAGTATTGAATGCCACCATTAATCAGATTCTGGCGATCAGTAAGCATTATAGCAGAATTGGATTTCCTAAATTTGTTTTTGATCTTTCCTTTTTCATTGGGAATTTCAGCCAATTCATCGCATTTAAGATAATATTTAAACATATCTAAAACACTATTATAAACCTTTAGGGTATCATAAGGTCTTTTTAAATAGGCATTCTCCATCTCTTTTTCGTTGATTCTCTTTTGAATAAACCCCGCGACATCCCAAGTTGCAGGATCTTCTTTAGTTTCAGGATTGGCCAAAGCCTCTTTTATAAGTGCTTCAGCTTTCGCAAAATCAGGTTTTAGCTCGTTTGCTATTCCTTTAGCCTCTTTTACCTTTTTTACTTGAGCAAAAGAAATACTTGCAACGAGCAGTAAAACCATGGAAAATAATACTCTTTTCATGATTGTTGTTGATTAATTATTAATATTATGTCTATTCTATATCTTCTGAAATTATTTGTTTGTTAGGCAAATCATCTTCATCTATAATTAATAGAGAAGATGCATCATCTAAACATTCAGAGTTCACCTTGCATACGGATCCAATTTGGTCATTGCGTTTTTCAAGATTAATTAATCGGACACCTTGTGTTGCACGTCCCATTATTCTAACATTTTCGACTTTAAGACGAATAGTAATACCAGATTTATTGATAATCATTAAATCATTATCATTTGTCACAGATTTAATTGTCACCAATTTCCCGGTTTTATCAGTAATATTCATGGTCTTAACACCCTTGCCACCACGATTAGTTTTTCGATAATCTTCAATCTCAGAACGTTTTCCATATCCTTGTTCAGATACAACCATTATAGATTCCGTTTCAAAATCCTTAATACAAACCATTCCGACAACCTCATCTGCACTATCTTCGTCAAGAGTCATTCCACGAACACCTGTAGCCGTACGTCCCATCACACGAACTACATTTTCATGAAAACGTATTGCACGACCATTTTTATTAGCTATAATTATTTCATTATCTCCATTAGTCATGCGTACTTCTATAACTTGATCATCCTCACGAATAGTAATAGCATTTACGCCATTTTGACGAGGTCTCGAATATTGTTCTAACAATGTCTTCTTTATTACACCATTTTTAGTGCAAAACAAGACATAATGACTATTAATGTATTCTTCATCAAACAAATCTTTAACGCGTAAATAGGCATTCACTGCATCATTAGGATCAATATTAAGAAGGTTTTGAATGGCTCTACCCTTAGAATTCTTAGATCCTTCAGGGATCTCATATACTTTGAGCCAATAACATTTTCCTTTTTGAGTGAAAAATATCATTGTATTGTGCATAGTAGCCGGATATATATGCTCAACAAAATCCTCATCACGAGTTTCTGTGCCCTTAGAACCTACCCCACCGCGGTTTTGAGAATGAAATTCGGTCAACGGTGTACGTTTTATATAACCTAAATGAGAAATAGTAATAATCATTTCATCATCTGAATAGAAATCTTCTGGATTAAATTCCTCAGACGAATAAACTATTTCTGAACGACGATTATCTCCAAATTTAGTCTTAACTTCTAACAGTTCATCTTTAATAACTTTACGGCAAAGTTCATCATCAGACAGAATTCCCTCTAAATAGGCTATTTGCTTCATTATTTCTTCATACTCTGCATGAAGCTGATCTTGCATTAAACCAGTAAGTTGGCGAAGACGCATTTCAACAATTGCCCGAGCTTGAATATCGCTAAGTTTAAAACGCAACGTTAAGTTTGCAATGGCATCATTTGGCGTTTTGGCCGCACGAATAAGTTTAATTACCTCATCAATATTATCTGAAGCAATTATTAAACCTTCAAGGATATGAGCCCTTTCTTTCGCTTTCTTTAAATCAAATTGAGTCCGACGAATAACAACATCGTGTCTGTGATCAACAAAATAGGCTATTAAATCTCGTAAATTAAGCGTTCTAGGACGCCCATTAACTAACGCAACATTATTTACTCCAAAAGATGTTTGAAGTAATGTCATCTTATAAAGTTTATTTAAAACAACACTAGCATTGGCATCACGCTTTATATCAATAACAATACGCATACCTTCACGATCCGACTCATCATTGGCATTTGATATTCCTTCTATTTTCTTTTCGTTAACAAGATCAGCTATAGCTTTAATTAGTTCAGCCTTATTAACATTATACGGAATCTCAGTGACAACAATTTTATCATGTGTTTGTCCCGATTCTATTTCAGCTCTGGCTCGCATCACTACTCGACCACGACCAGTTAGAAAAGCCTCGCGAACTCCACTCATCCCATAGATGTAACCTCCAGTAGGAAAATCGGGAGCTTTTACATAATTCATCAATTCTTCAACTTGAACTGCCTTATTATCTAAATAAACAACACAGGCATCAATAACCTCCGAAAGATTATGGGGAGGCATATTAGTTGCCATACCTACAGCAATTCCAGATGCACCATTAACCAATAAATTTGGGATACGTGTAGGCATAACCTTGGGCTCCAAAAGCGTATTGTCAAAATTCGGATCAAAATCTACAGTCTCTTTATAAAGATCCTGCATCATTTCCTCTCCCATTTTATTAAGGCGTGCCTCGGTGTAACGCATGGCAGCAGGACTATCACCATCGACAGAGCCAAAGTTTCCCTGCCCATCGACTAAAGGATAACGCATTGCCCACTCCTGAGCCATTCTAACCATGGCAAGATATACGGAAGAATCGCCGTGTGGGTGATACTTACCAAGCACCTCACCAACAATTCTTGCTGATTTTTTATAAGGTTTATCTGACGTATTTCCTAACTCCATCATACCGTAAAGAATTCTACGATGAACGGGCTTAAATCCATCTCTAACATCTGGGAGGGCACGCGAAACTATTACCGACATCGAATAATCAATGTACGATGACTTCATCTCCTCTTCAATGTTAATCTTTATAATTCTGTCTTGTTCAAGCATTTAAAAAGATTATTAATTATACATTTATGGCTTATGAAAAACCACGCTAAAGTACTACATTTTCGTGACATACGAAAGTATTCCATAAAAAACTTTATTGCTTCATTTGCTCTACTCACAAAAAGGCTCTTGAAGCTTATAATAGAGGATTTTTTTAATATTCAATCATTCATAAAATCAATGTAGTTGAGCTTATTCTATTGTTAAAGCAGAAGTCTTAAGATAGAGTTTATTCATTGTCAACAAAATATACACTGATGACTAAAATCAAAAATCGCTATGATGGTCGTTCTATAATATATAGTTAATGAGATGAACACAATATCGTTTAATAGCGTTTACTACAAAAAATGGCATGGGATTTGTTCATACTTAATAAAAAACCAAATTTTATGTGTGGAAATAAGATTTGCGTATATTTGCCATTTATAATTTAATAGAAAGGATATACAATTATGAATAATCAATTCTCACCAAAGGTTTCTGAGATCATCATATATAGCAAAGAAGAAGCAAATCGCCTAAAAAACAGCTATATAGGACCCGAACACCTTTTATTAGGGCTCATTCGAGATGGCGAAGGTAAAGCAATTGAAATTCTTTCCGGATTGAATATAAACCTTCCCGGGTTAAAAATGCGAATAGAAAGCATGCTAAAATTGCATCAAGACGAAATGTTGCTACCTGATGCAGATGTGCCTTTATCTAATGATGCTTCAAGAATTCTAAAAATGGGTATCCTTGAAGCACGTTTACTTAAAAGCCACATTGCTGATACAGAACATCTTCTACTTGCTATTCTGAAAGACAAACATAATATAGCAGCAGCAATATTAGAGGAAAACAATGTAGATTACAGGAAAATATTCGAACAAATATCTTTGCAGCCTGACATTAATTCAGGTTTAGGTTTTACCGAAGACGACGACGAAGATGATGATGAAATGGATAATTCCCACTCTGCTGGCAGTAGAAACCAGCCAGAACACCAACAACCAGCTCAAGCAATCAAAAAACCAGCTAATGAAACTCCGGTTCTCGATAATTTCGGTACTGATATGACAAAAGCAGCTGAAGAAGGAAAACTAGATCCTGTTGTTGGGCGTGAACGTGAAATTGAGCGATTGGCTCAAATTTTAAGTCGTCGAAAGAAAAATAATCCTATATTAATAGGTGAACCCGGCGTAGGAAAATCAGCTATTGTAGAGGGATTAGCTCTTCGGATTATACAAAAAAAAGTTTCACGCATATTATTTGATAAACGCGTTGTAGCACTAGATATGACCTCTGTTGTGGCAGGAACAAAATATCGCGGGCAATTTGAAGAACGCATTCGTTCCATATTGAATGAATTGCAGAGGAATCCTAATGTCATTGTGTTTATAGATGAGATTCATACTATTGTGGGAGCTGGATCGGCTGCTGGTTCCATGGATGCAGCCAACATGCTAAAGCCCGCTTTGGCGCGCGGAGAAATACAATGCATCGGAGCTACAACTCTTGATGAATACAGAAAGAATATAGAAAAAGACGGTGCATTAGAACGTCGTTTTCAAAAAATAATAGTGGAACCCACTACCGCTGAAGAGACCCTGCAAATCTTAAAAAATATAAAAGATAAATACGAGGACCACCATAATGTAAATTATACAGACGCTGCACTTGAAGCTTGTGTAAAACTGACAGATCGCTATATAACTGATCATAATTTCCCCGATAAAGCAATAGATGCGCTTGATGAATCAGGTTCACGTATTCACTTAACAAATATTAGTGTTCCGAAAGAAATAGAAGAACAAGAACGTCTTATCGAGGGCACTAAAGCTCAAAAAAATGAAGCTGTTAAATTACAAAATTATGAGCTTGCGGCTAGCTATAGAGATAAAGAAAAAGAACTTTTGGCACAGCTCGATCAGATGAAAAAAGATTGGGAAGCTACCTTAAAAGATAACAGACAAACGGTTAATGAAGAAGATATAGCCAATGTCGTTTCTATGATGTCAGGCATTCCCGTACAGCGTATGGCACAAGCTGAAGGAGCTAAACTTGCGCATATGAAGGACGATTTGGAATTAAAGGTTATAGCCCAAAATGCCGCTATAGAAAAACTGGTAAAAGCAATTTTACGTAGCCGTGTAGGCTTGAAAGATCCAAATAAGCCCATCGGTACATTTATGTTCCTTGGCCCTACAGGCGTAGGCAAAACCCATTTGGCTAAAGAGTTAGCTAAATACATGTTTGGTTCGTCAGATGCTCTTATCCGTATTGACATGAGTGAATTCATGGAGAAATTCACCGTTTCTCGTCTTGTTGGAGCTCCTCCGGGATACGTAGGTTATGAAGAAGGAGGCCAGCTGACAGAGAAGGTACGTCGCAAACCTTATTCAATAATTCTACTTGATGAAATAGAAAAAGCTCATCCTGATGTCTTTAATCTTTTGCTGCAAGTGATGGATGAAGGCAGACTGACTGACAGTTATGGCAGAATCGTAGATTTTAAAAATACTGTTATTATCATGACTTCCAATATTGGCACACGCCAGTTAAAAGATTTCGGAAGAGGTGTGGGCTTTTCAACAAATAGTCAAGTTGATAACAAAGCATTTTCACAGAATGTAATTCAAAAAGCATTAAATAAATCATTTGCACCCGAGTTTTTAAATCGTGTGGATGAAATAATAACCTTTGACCAACTATCTTTGGAGGCTATTATTAAAATCGTAGATATTGAACTCAGTGGACTTTATTCAAGAATAGCCTCAATAGGCTATACGCTTGAAGTAGACGATGCGGCCAAAAAGCTTATTGCATCAAAAGGATATGATGTGCAATATGGAGCTCGTCCACTAAAACGTGCTATACAAAATTATTTGGAAGATAAACTCTCAGAGTTAATTATTTCCTCCTCACTAAAAGATGGCGATACTATTAGGGTAAGTCCTAACGAAGCAAACAATGAATTAGAAATGATTAGAGAAGAAAAAAAATAATCAATTAATTTAGACCGTCAAAATGTCAGGCTAGCCTAGTCTGGCATTTTTTTTGTCCTTATAGAAATAAAAATATCAGTACTAGTCTAAATAAATAAAAATATTTTATTATGCAAAAAGGAAATATTGGGGTAACAACTGAGAATATTTTCCCCGTTATTAAAAAGTTCTTATATAGTGATCATGAAATTTTTCTACGGGAAATAGTATCTAATGCTGTTGATGCCAGCCAAAAGCTAAAAACGCTGTCTTCTTTAGGTGATTTTAAGGGTGAATTAGGTGATTTGACTGTTAGGGTATCTTTAGGTAAAGATACAATTACAATATCCGATAGAGGTATTGGCTTAAGTGCTGAAGAAATCGACAAATATATCAATCAGATTGCCTTTTCTGGTGCTAATGATTTCTTAGAGAAATATAAAAATGATGCCAATGCTATCATTGGTCATTTCGGACTCGGTTTTTATTCTTCATTCATGGTTTCTAAAAAGGTTGAGATCATCACAAAATCGTATAAAGAAGGCGCACAAGCTATAAAATGGAGCTGCGACGGTAGTCCTGAATTTACAATTTCTGATGCAGACAAAACTGACCGTGGAACAGATATTGTATTATATATTGATGATGACTGCAAAGAATTTTTGGAAGAAGCCCGAATTTCATCTTTATTAAAAAAATATTGCAGTTTTTTGCCTGTCCCCATAGCTTTTGGCAAAAAGAAAGAATGGAAAGATAGCAAACAGGTAGAAACCGCGGAAGACAATATTATTAATGAAACCAACCCATTGTGGACTCGTAAGCCAAGTGAACTTAAAGATGAAGATTACAAAAAATTCTACAGTGATCTTTACCCCATGTCCGATGAACCCTTATTTTGGATTCATCTAAATGTAGATTACCCATTCCATTTAACAGGAATTCTCTATTTTCCAAAAGTTAAAAACAATATTGATTTAAATAAAAATAAAATTCAATTATACTGTAATCAAGTGTATGTAACAGACTCTGTTGAAGGTATAGTTCCTGATTTTCTGACATTAATGCACGGCGTAATTGATTCTCCTGACATTCCATTAAACGTCTCTCGTTCATACCTGCAAAGTGACTCTAACGTAAAAAAAATATCATCTCATATTTCTAAAAAAGTATCAGACAGACTACAATCTATATTTAAAAATGAACGCAAAGAATTCGAAGAAAAATGGAATGATTTAAAAATATTCATTAACTACGGAATGCTCACTCAAGATGATTTCTATGAAAAGGCAGAAAAGTTTTCTTTATTTACTGATACAGATGGTAAATTCTATACATTTGAAGAATATAAAACTCTAATAAAAGATAATCAAACAAACAAAGAAGGAAACCTCATTTACTTATACGCAAGCAATAAAGATGAGCAATATAGCTATATAGAAACGGCTAAGAATAAAGGATACAATGTATTGCTAATGAATGGACAACTCGATATAGCCTTGGTTAGCACGCTAGAGCAAAAGTTCGAGAAATCGCAGTTTACCCGCGTAGACAGCGATGTGATTGACAACCTTATTGTGAAAGAAGACAAAAAAGAGAATATACTCGAAGCAAATAAACAAGATGCAATTACAATAGCTTTCAAAAGCCAACTACCCAAAGTTGAGAAAAAAGAATTTAACGTGGTAGTGCAAAACTTAGGAGAAAACAGTGCCCCTGTAGTAATTACTCAAAGTGAATATATGCGTCGTATGAAAGAAATGGCTAACATACAGGCAGGTATGAGTTTTTACGGCGAAATGCCTGATATGTTCAATATTGTTCTAAATACAGATCATAAGCTAATAAAAGACGTATTAACTGATGAAGAAAGAGAGTGCGACCCATTAACAGCATCGATTCAGGCAGAACTAGATACAGTGACCAACCACCGCAATGATTTGAAAAAAAGGCAAGAAGGGAAAAAAGACGAAGAAATTTCCACAGCTGAAAAAGATGAATTAAGTGACTTAGATAAACAAGGCGAAGAATTAAAGAAGAAAAAGGAACTTATCTTTATAGACTATGCCAACAAAAATAAAATAGTTCGCCAACTCATAGACCTTGCATTATTACAAAATAGCATGCTTAAAGGCGAAGAATTAAATAATTTTGTAAAAAGGAGCATTGAATTTATTTAATGACTTGAATTCAAATCAAAATAATTTAATTATTAGAGCATTGCCGTTTTCTTAAACGTGCAATGCTTTTTTTATTGAATAATTCAAATTTAAAAAGACTAATCAAAAAAAAAACTATAAATTTGGGTTTGTTCAGTGAAGAATGATAACGGCTAAAAAATGTCACATACTTATGAAGAAAATCTTTTTGCTCTTCCTCTGCAATATTTTTATCCTAGCAACTGCTAATGCTCAAAAAGTAGGGCTCGTGTTAAGTGGTGGTGGCGCAAAAGGTCTCACGCATATCGGCATCATTAGAGCATTAGAAGAGAACAATATACCTATAGATTATATTGCCGGTACATCAATGGGAGCAATTATAGGTTCATTATATGCTATGGGATATTCTCCTGATGAAATGGAAGCACTATTGCGATCCGATGACTTTAAACGGTGGTATTCCGGCCAAGTAGAAGAGAATTATATTTACTACTTCAAAAAGAATCGCCCTACTCCTGAATTTTTTAATATTCGTCTTTCTTTTAAAGATTCATTAAATGTAAAACCACAGTTTCTTCCTACAAGTGTTATTAATCCAATACAAATGAATTTAGTGTTTATTGATCTATTTGCACGAGCCACAGCAGCTTGTGGAGGAAATTTCAATAAATTATTTATCCCTTTTCGCTGCGTTGCGTCCGATGTTTATAATAAAAAACAAATAATTCTCAGAAAAGGAGATCTGGGAGATGCAGTACGTGCCTCGATGAGCTTCCCATTCGTTTTTAAGCCCATTAAAATAGATAGCGTTTTGGCCTACGACGGCGGAATCTATAATAATTTTCCAACGGATGTAATGCGAAATGACTTTAATCCAGATATAATAATAGGCAGTGTGGTAGCCAAAAATCCTACAAAACCGGATGAGAACGATTTAATGAGTCAAATAGAAAATATGGTTATGCAAAAGACCGATTATTCAATACCCGATTCAGCGGGAATAGTAATGACTTTTAAATATGGAGATGTTAACTTGTTAGATTTTCAACGAATAGACGAATTAGAGAAGATAGGCTATGACCGTACAATGAGTCTTATGGATTCTATAAAAAGCCGAATACCTCGAAGAGTGAATGCTGATAATATTCGTTTAAGACGTTTGGTTTATAAAAGTAATTATCCAAAATTGCGCTTTAAAAATATTTTTATTGAGGGCGCCAATGCACAACAACAAATATATATTAAAAAAGAATTTCATGAATCGGATAATAAAGAATTTACTTATGAAGATTTGAAACGAGGCTATTTTCGCCTTCTTTCTGATAATATTATTTCTGAAATAATCCCTCATGCCATCTATAACCCTAACGACAAAACTTACGATCTACATCTTAATGTAAAAATGGAGGATAATTTTTCAATTCGTGTTGGCGGCAATGTATCAACTACAAATTCTAATCAAATATATTTTGGGCTAGCGTTTCAAGATCTCAACTACTACTCAAAAGAATTAACTTTTGACGGTCAAGTGGGTAAAATATATAATAATCTTCAATTAATGGCCAAAGTAGATTTTCCCACTACTATGCCTACCTCTTATCGTTTTATAGCTTCAATAAGTACATTTGATTATTTTAAAAAAGATAAACTATTTTCCAATAGAGATATACCGGCTTTTAATAGTAAAGACGAACGTTTTATGAAAATGATAGTAGCACTTCCATTCCTTTCTAGCAAAAGAGCCGAATTTGGAGTTGGAATGGCTCGATTTGAAGATCAATACTATCAAAGCAATATAATAGATTTTGACAAAGATAAAGATGATAAAAGTATATATAATCTTTATGGCGGATCTATTAGTTTTAACGGAAGCACGCTTAACGCTCGTCAATTCTCAACTCGAGGATATAGAGAAGCTTTAATTGCTCAAATATATACAGGAAAAGAGTATTATCATCCTGGAAACTCAACCGACACACAAGCTAAATATGAGAAAAGACATTCCTGGTTACAGCTTTCGTATACAAGAGAAAAATATCATAAAATTGCACCAAACTTTACTTTGGGTTGGTATGTCAATGGATTAATTTCATCAAAAAACTTCTCTGAAAATTATACGGCTACATTACTTCAAGCAGGAGAATTTTCCCCAACGCCTCATAGTAAATTGACTTACAATGAAGCTTTTCGGGCCAATCAGTACTTTGCTGCTGGAATAAAACCAATAGTGCGCCTAAATGATCTATTTCATATTAGAGGTGAATTTTATGGGTTTATCCCCATTTTCCCCATCAAACAAAATTCAATTAAAAAAGCATATTATGGGAAATCATTTTCAGAATTTGAATACCTGGGTGAAGTGTCCATTGTATGTCAATTATCTTTTGGATCTATCTCTGCATATGTAAATCATTATAGCTCACCAAGTAAAGATTGGAATGTTGGCTTAACACTAGGTTGGCAGTTGTTCAATTACCGTTTTATCGAGTAATTCTCACGAAAAAACCCGCCAAAGATTTGTTAATTCAGAAAAAGGCTGTATCTTTGCACCCGTTAAACAAATGGCCGCGTAGCTCAACTGAATAGAGTAGCTGACTACGGATCAGCAGGTTACAGGTTTGAATCCTGTCGCGGTCACTTTTTGTTAACAAATGGCCGCGTAGCTCAACTGAATAGAGTAGCTGACTACGGATCAGCAGGTTACAGGTTTGAATCCTGTCGCGGTCACAAAAGAGAATGCCTAAAAAGACATTCTCTTTTGTGATTTAATAAATAATGAACTACTTCTAGTCCAGAATCGCGTCATCAACACTTTATATTTAATTCATTTAGTACTTTACGAATAGACTCAAAAGTAGTAATTCTGGTAGGGACCAGAGGTAGTCGTAACTTATTATCAATCATTCCCATCGCATTCAGCATCGACTTAACACCCGCCGGATTACCATCGACAAAAAGTAAATTGAATAACTCTGTAAACTTGTGATGAATAGCCAAAGCATTAGCGAAATCTCCTTGCAATGCAAGACGAGTCATGCGGCTAAACTCACGAGGGAATGCATTACCTATAACAGAAATAACCCCTACAGCACCAAGCGTTATCAATGGGAAAGTAATTCCGTCATCTCCCGAAATAACATCAAAGTTAGATGGCTTATTTTTGATAATGTCATCCATTTGTGTAATATTTCCAGAAGCTTCTTTTATAGCCACAACATTAGTAAAGTCTCGTGCTATTCGCAAAGTCGTTTCAGCTGTCATGTTAACTCCTGTTCTTCCCGGCACATTATAAAGTACGATAGGTAGTTCAGTAGCTTCAGAGATGACTTTATAATGTTGATAAATACCCTCTTGAGAAGGCTTATTATAATAAGGGACCACAGATAAAACAGCATCGACACCTGTAAAATCGTCATTTTTTAAAGTTTCAGCAACAGCCCTGGTATTATTACCGCCCACTCCAAGTAAGATGGGTATTCTACCATTCACTCGCTCAATTACAGTTTTTTTTATCTTCTTCTTTTCTTCTTCTGTCAGTGTTGGCGTTTCAGCCGTTGTTCCCAACACACATAAAAAATCCGCATTATTTTGGAGTAAATAGTCCACCAATCGCATCAGTGCATCATAGTCAACGCTTTCATCCTCCTTGAAAGGAGTAATCAACGCTACCCCCATTCCTTTCAATTTCGTTTGTATCATGAGTATTAATAATGATCTCTTAATAATATGATTGCAAAAGTACAAATATTTTCTCTTTCGCCTACTTTTATGATATATAAAATAAGCCTGCAATATAAAAATGCTACGAAATGAGTGTCAGAAAGTCCTCTTCATCCATTATTCTAATGCCCAGTTTATTTGCTTTTTCCAGTTTAGCGGGGCCCATATTTTTACCCGCAAGAATGAAGCTTGTTTTAGGAGAAATACTTCCTACACTTTTCCCTCCGTTCTGTTCAATGATAGCTTTATATTCGTCTCTGGAATGATGAGTAAAAACGCCACTAATCACGATTGATTGTCCCAGCAATCTATCAGTATAATCGTCTATTTCGTTTTCTAAACGATACACCTGCAAACCACTGTTTTTTAGCCGATCAACCAGATTCTTGTTCGTTTCATTTTCGAAATAAGAAAGAATACTTTTTGCTATTTTCTCGCCAATCTCATCGATGTTTATTAACTCGTCTAAATCAGCTTTTTCCAATTCATCAATATGCCTAAAAGCACGTGCTATTTTTTTCGCAACAGTTTCACCTACAAAACGAATACCCAATGCAAAAATAACACGCTCGAAAGGTACTTGCTTACTCTTTTCAATACTATTGATTATATTTTTGGCCGATTTTTCCCCCATTCTATCTAATCCTTCAATTTGATCCGCGCTTAATTCATATAAGTCAGCCACATTTTTGATAAGCCCTAATCGATAAAACAAATCCACTGTTTCGGGACCAAGGCCATCAATATTCATTGCTTTCCGGCTAATAAAATGTTCTATTTTACCCTTTATTTGGGTGGGACATGCCGTTTCATTAGGACAATAATAAGCCGCTTCTCCCTCATAACGCACCAATTTACTGCCACATTCGGGACAATTTGAAATAAATTCTACCCGCTCACCAATCATAAAACGTGCAGAAACATCCACCCCGGTTATTTTAGGAATTATTTCTCCGCCTTTTTCTACATAAACCATATCACCAATATACAAATCCAATCCATTAATGATGTCTGCATTATGTAAGGAGGCTCGTTTAACCACCGTTCCAGACAGTTGAACAGGCTCCAGGTTAGCGACAGGAGTAACCGCACCTGTTCGCCCCACCTGAAAAGTAACAGCATTTAGTCGCGTCAGAGCACGTTCTGCCTGAAACTTATAAGCAATTGCCCATCTGGGAGATTTAGCAGTAAAACCCAAGTTCTTTTGTTGCCTCAAACTATTCACTTTGAGAACAATACCATCCGTAGCTACAGGAAGGCTCTTGCGTTCCATATCCCAGTAGTTGATAAAATCAAACACCTCTTGAAGATTACTACATTTACGCATTAGTGGAGAAATTTTAAATCCCCATTTTTGAGTTTCTTGCAAGTTTTCATAGTGCCCGTCACAAGGCAAACTATCACCCAATAAATAATATAGATAAGCATCTAATTTTCTGGAAGCAACGATTGAAGAATTTTGTAGTTTAAGTGTACCCGAAGCAGCATTTCGGGGATTAGCAAAGAGAAGTTCCTCTCTTGCTTCTCTTTCGCGATTCAGTTCTTCAAAAACAATCCAAGGCATAAGTATTTCACCTCGAATTTCAAAAGACGAAGGATAATTATTTCCATGAAGCATCAAAGGAATCGATCGGATGGTTTTCACATTATCCGTCACATCATCCCCTTTTTCTCCATCACCTCGTGTAACAGCACGAATCAATTTGCCTTCTTCATAAGTCAGTGAAATAGATGTTCCATCATACTTCATTTCACAGCAAATTTCAAAATCTTCATTCAAAGTCTTACGCACACGTTCATAAAAATCAGAGACTTCACCTTCTGAATAAGTATTTGCCAGCGACAGCATCGGATATTTGTGTTTTACCTGAGTAAAATTTCTATTTAGATCACTCCCGACACGCATAGTGGGAGAATTCTCATCAAAGAATTCAGGATGTTCTTGCTCTAAATGTTGAAGTTCGCGCATCATATCATCAAACTCCTTGTCAGATATTTCGGGGGCATTTAGCACATAGTAATTATAATTATGCCGATGAAGCTGAATACGTAACTCATTTATTCTTTCTTTTGCTGTCATATTTCAAACATTGTTTCAGACAAAAATACATGTTTATCTTTGAATATTTGTACTTTTGCAAGAAATTAAAGACATATGCGCATTGATATTATAACAGTTCTTCCGGAGATGATTGAGGGTTTCTTCAATTGTTCCATTATGAAGCGTGCTCAAAATAAGAGACTTGCCGAAATTCATCTTCATAATCTTCGTGATTATACAGAAGATAAATATCGTCGCGTTGATGATTATCCTTTTGGAGGATTTGCGGGAATGGTTATGAAAATTGAACCTATTGAGCGTTGCATCAACTCCTTAAAAGCAGAACGTGAATATGATGAAGTTATATTCACGACTCCTGACGGTGAGCTATTTAACCAGCAAATGGCTAACTCGCTCTCTTTAACAGGTAATTTGATCATCCTATGCGGGCATTTTAAGGGAATAGATTATCGTATCCGTGAGCATTTTATAACAAAAGAAATTAGCATTGGCGACTATGTTTTGACTGGTGGTGAGCTCGCTGCCGCTGTGATGACAGATGCAATAATAAGAATAATTCCAGGCGTTATATCCGATGAGCAATCAGCTCTTTCAGACTCTTTTCAAGACAACCTACTTGCTGCACCTGTTTATACCCGTCCGGCAGAATATAACGGATGGAAGGTACCTGATATTCTTCTCTCAGGGCATGAAGCTAAAATTAAAGAATGGGAGTTGCAACAATCTTTAGAACGCACCAAACAACTTCGACCGGACTTGCTAGAAGATTAATTACAAAAAATATTTTACTATAATAAATTTAAAAGGATATGCATTACAAATAGGCATATCCTTTTAAATTATTATAATTTTTACCATTATATTATTTTCGGATTAATATATAAAAGAAAAAAGCATCACCTAATTAAATCTTCAGTAATGCTCTTTTATTATGGGTAAATATTTTACTCATTTATATAAAAATAAATGCGAATAGATAAGATATGATAGGAACTATACCTCAAGCGCACCAATAATATCAGTTACAGACTTAAAATGATGCCTCTCCAAATAACTATTAATATATTCTTCTACCTTTATAGCTACCGTAGGATCAATAAAGTTTGCTGTTCCAATTTGAATAGCAGATGCTCCGGCAAGTAAAAATTCCACCGCATCTTTACCATCCATTATCCCCCCCATACCTATGACAGGTATTTTTACTGAATTAGCCACTTGCCAAACCATACGTAAAGCGATTGGTTTCACTGCAGGCCCCGATAATCCGCCAGTAATAGTAGAGAGTACAGGGCATCTACGCTCTGCATCAATGGCCATTCCCAATAAAGTATTGATTAGTGATACACTATCTGCACCACTATCTTCTGCCGAACGAGCTATTTCAGTAATATCAGTTACATTCGGAGAAAGTTTCACGATAAGTGTCTTTTTGTAAACCTCACGAACAGCTTTAACAACATTTGATGCTCCTGACCTTGTCACTCCAAAAGCCATACCTCCCTCTTTTACATTGGGACAAGATATGTTTAACTCTATAGCAGAAATATTGTCAAGTTCATTAATAATTTCAGCAGTTTTTACATAATCATCTACCGTAGAACCCGATACATTCACTATTACATTTGTATTAAAACCCTTAATGCGAGGATAAATATGTTCCGCAAAGTAAGTTACCCCCTTATTCTGAAGTCCCACAGCATTTAACATGCCCGAAGGTGTCTCTGCCATGCGTGGATAAGGATTACCTTCACGCTCGTGAAGAGTAGTACCTTTTACAATAATACCGCCTATTCGCTCAATATCAAGAAAATCGACAAGCTCTTCGCCGTACCCAAAAGTTCCCGATGCAGTCATCACCGGGTTTTTCATTTTTAATTCGCCTATATTTACACTTAAATTTGCCATAATAGTTTATTGATATTAAAAACGGGCCCTTCTTTACACACACACAGATGCCCTTCAGTCGTGTTCTCCACACAACAAAGACATACACCTATACCACATGCCATTGTGTTTTCAAGAGAAACCTCACAAGCTATATTTCTATTTTTTGCATATTTAGCAACAGCCATCATCATAGGCTTTGGGCCACAAGTGTAAATCTGTTCAAACTCTCTCTCGTTTAAAACAGAATGTTGGGTTACATACCCTTTTTCACCGTAACTTCCATCTTCAGTAGTAGCATAAACAGTACCATAAGCAGCAAATTTATCTAGTTGCAGCAAATCTTTATCGCTTCTGGCACCTAATAAAAAAGTTGGTTTACTGCCGTTGGCAGCTAATTGCTCTCCCAGATAAAGCATAGGAGCAGTACCAACGCCTCCACCCACTAATAAAAGTTTGTCCGAAGGCTTTAGCGGCATAGTAAAACTGTTGCCTAATGGAAGTATAACATTCACCTTATTGCCTGGCGTAACCTCCGCAAGATGTTTCGTTCCATCTCCCACAATCTGGATTAAAAACCACACTTCATTACGTTTTCTATCTAAGAAATTAACAGAGATAGGGCGACGCAAAAAAGTTTTTTGTGAACCGTCAATTAATAATTCGGCGAATTGCCCCGGAAGCATATCAGGCAGCGGAGATTGAGCTGTCATTTTAAGCAATACATAGTTTTCACTCAACTTAGCATTCTCTGTGACAATCAAGTCTAGAATAAATTTTTTCATGTATTTATAGAAGAGAGTATATTCATATTCGTTAGGCAAAGATACAGGAAAATGCGCAAAAAGCCAGAACTACGACTTATTTTTCACCTTTGAACGTTTCGTATGTATTGTCATCGAAAAAAATTCTTATTTCAGTGATTTTCCTTAGAGGTCGTTCTATATATCTAATTTCCTGTTTTACAGTCTCTTTAGCAGCATTTTCAGAAGTTTTAAAGGCTATTTCCTTGCGATATTCCGGATCATCTGACCGCTGAGTTGAATTTAAGAGATTCTCATCAAATAGAGAAGGCAAATAATCGGTTGTAGAAGAACCTTTCTCGGCAAGATTGCCAATTCCATACAATAGCCATTCTAAATTTATATAATTATATCTTTGATGCACTTTCATTATAACATCCAGACTCGGATTGTTACGCCCATTCAAAATATGAGAAAGAGTAGATTGTTGTATACCTATGTTCTCGGCAAAGGTACCCGGAGCTAAATTCTCTCTTTCCATTATAACCTTAATTCTGTCTTTAATTTCCATACCTCACTTTATTACAAATATATTCTATAATACCATTATTCACAAAAATAATGTGCGAAAACAGCGAATACAAAAGTAAACATTCCAAATCACAAAAGCAAATTATATTTGTAATATTAGATACTATAACAAATGTAATACAGAGAGCTCCTGATTAAATATATTCGTTGAAAAAGATCAATATTATAAGAATATGCAATATAGTATTTATTTATATAAAATAAGTAATATACTCATAATAAGTACGTTATATTTATATTAATATAGAACATAACCAACATGTTACATTTGTCAAATGATAATTCAAATATAAATTAACTATAAATTTAAATAACATACATAATATATTGAATATTAGATATATAACATCTATAAAATTGAATGTTAAAACCTATTTGCCTAAAATAGCAAAAATGAATATATTTGTGTGAATAAAATTATTACAGAACTACTTTATAAGTATAACGTTCAAATGTAATCAGAAAAACCTTTAGCTATTTACATTTATACATAAACACAAATGTAAATAGTCTAATAAACAATATTATAAATTACATGAGTGAAAAATAGTAATACAAAAAAGAATAGAGAAATGAATCGCGTTAGTGAAAATGGTACAATGTACAAATTATATATATAATCCTCTTAGGATGAAAAACAAACATCCAGTACCTAAGCTGAATTTATAGCCATATTTTCGCACTAATGGAAAGCAAAAGCAAATAAACGAAATCTGAGGCCTTTTAATTACACGTAAATAACTGGTAAACAATCAGTTATACACTATTTTGGTTATAGAATTAATATCATTCCAGCATAAAAGACTCTTTTAGTCCTTGCATTTTCATTTATGCCAAAATGATACTTGTATAAGAAGCAATAAAAACATATAGAAAGTGAATTATGAACAAGAAGAGGAAATATACAAAAAACATCTATCTACCTTAAGAGCCGAAAAAAGAATAGCTGCAGAGAAAACAGCTAGGCAAAGTTTAAACAATACCCCCTGCCCGAAAAAGATTAATGCAAAATAGAGAAAACCAATTCACGGAGAATATCCCCGTCTTTCATAGAACCATTACCAACGCCTTTCGTCTTTGCATCGGCTGTTCTTATTTCACTAATAATTTGCATCGTTTTTACCCCGCTATATCTGCGCATAGCAGCCATATAATCTTTCGCCTGCCAAGGCGTTCTTAGACCTAGCATTGTGGCAATACCCATGTCCGATTTATCAGGAGCATAGTAAGCAAGCATGAGATTTGAGAAAAAATTAAATAGCAATGGCAATGTCATTTGAATAGGATTAGCTTTAGGGTTTTCCTCAAAAAACTTAATTATCTTATTCGCTTTCAGTACATTTTTTTCGACCAATGCACTACGTAATTCAAAGTTATTATAATCCTTACTTATGCCAATATTTTTCTCTATCTGGTCGGGCGTAATACGGCTTTGCCCTAAAGGTAAAGTTATAATTAATTTTTCTAATTCGCCGGTAAGCCGACTGAGGTCAGTCCCTATAAAATCAGCTAACATTGCACTTGATTTCGCTTCTATATCTACTCCTTTACGATTGAGATATGAAGTTATAAAAGCCGGTAAGCCAGCCTCCTTTATCCTTTTCGAATCAAATAGCAGTCCGGTTTTTTCTATTTCAGCCGCTAATTTTTTTCTTCTATCAAGCACTCCATGTTTATGGCAAATAACCAAAATAGTAGAGCTCAGTGGTTTTTGCAGATAAAAAGCCAGTTCCTCAATGTTTCTGATTGTTTGAGCTTCTTTGACCACCACTACCTGATGTTCAGACATCATAGGATATCGTTTAGCCGTATTTATAACAGTGGCTACATCCACATCAGCTCCATAGAATACCGTTAAATTAAATTCTTTTTCGGTTTCTGTTAAGACATTATCTGTAATGTAATCAGCAATCAAATCTATATAGTAAGATTCCTCTCCCATTAAATAATAAATGGGGTGATATTGTTTCGCCTTTAATTCTTTCAGTATATCATTACAAGTCAATTCTTGTTTTGCCATAAAAGTAAATATGTTACCAGTCGAATTTCAAATGTTTTACAGTCTTCTTTTCATCAATAATCATTCGCAGAGACGCAATGCCTATCTGTACATGTTCTTTTACATAGTTCTGAGTAACAATATTGTCGCTTTTATCAGTTTTAACTCCTTCTGGAATCATAGGCTGATCTGAAACAAGTAGTAAAGCCCCGGTTGGAATATGATTGGCGAAACCCACACTAAATACCGTAGCTGTTTCCATATCTACAGCCATGGCACGTGTTGTTTTCAAATAATTTTTAAAATCATCATCGTGTTCCCAAATACGACGGTTGGTTGTATAAACAGTTCCTGTCCAATAATCTCGTGCATGATCGCGTATAGCAGAAGAGACAGCACGCTGTAGCATGAATGCAGGGAGCGACGGAACTTCGGCAGGAAAATAATCATTAGATGTTCCTTCACCACGAATAGCAGCAATAGGAAGAATTAAATCTCCGATTTTATTTTTTTTGTCGATGCCACCACATTTACCTAAAAACAAACAGGCTTTAGGAGTGATTGCGCCTAATAAGTCCATAATGATTGCAGCATTAGGACTACCCATACCAAAATTGATAATTGTAATGCCCTCAGCAGAAGCCGATATCATATTAGCGTCTTTGCCTAAAATAGGGACACTGAATTCTTCAGCAAATATCTCTACATACTTGTCGAAGTTAGTCAACAGAATATATTCTCCGAAATCTTCCAGGTTACGTTTTGTATAACGAGGAAGCCAATTAGACACGATTTCTTGCTTCGTTTTCATAATTATCCATTAAATTTGTATTTCCAATAATATGGAATCAATATTTAACGTACAAAAGTAGTAAATGTTATCGTTAAACTTGCCTGTATTTGACACAAAAATAGCTTCGAGTAACGGGAAAAACGTTATTTTCGATATAATTCGTAAGCGATATGTAGCATTAACCCCCGAAGAATGGGTGCGGCAGCATTTCGTCCATTTTCTTATTGCCTACAAAAAATATCCGGCATCACTAATGGCAAATGAGGTTGAGCTAAAATTAAATGATACAAAGAAAAGATGTGATACAGTGTTATATTCGCGTGATTTGTCCGCCCGCATGATCATCGAGTATAAAGCGCCACATATTGAAATTTCACAGTCTGTTTTTGATCAGATTACGCGTTATAATATGGTTTTAAAAGTAGAGTACCTGGTAGTAAGCAATGGCCTGCAACACTATTGTTGCAAGGTGAATTATGAGAATCAAAGCTACATTTTCCTCGAAGATATTCCCAATTACAATTCATTATAATATTGTCCCGACTATTTTAAAATAAAAAAATCGCGCACTTATTCTCTGAAAATCATTGATTTTCAGAGAATAAGTGCGCGACTGATTTTATCTTTAAAATAGAAGCCTTATTTTTTCCCGGCTTTTTCAGTTTTTTCGACCTTTTCTACTTTTGGTTCCAATTCAACGCCAGCCAATTCCGGATCGATAATTACTCTACCGCAATACTCGCAAACAATGATTTTTTTACGAGAACGAATATCCAATTGCCTCTGAGGTGGAATTTTATTAAAACAACCGCCACAAGCATCGCGTTGCACATACACAACGCCCAATCCGTTACGTGAATTCTTACGAATACGTTTAAATGACTGAAGCAAACGAGGTTCAATGGTTGTTTCCAAAACCTTAGCTTTCTCTCTCAGCTTCTCTTCCTCTTGTTTTGTTTCTGAGACAATCTCATCTAGTTCATTTTTCTTTTGATCAAGATCTTTTTTTCTCTCGTCCAAAATAGCAACACTTTGTTCCAGCTCATCCGATTTTTCTTTTTCATCTACAGCAAATTCCTTGATGCGTTTGTCGCAAAGTTCAATTTCAAGGGTCTGAAACTCTATTTCTTTACTCAAGAAATCATATTCGCGGTTATTGCGAACATTATCTTGCTGAGCTTTGTACTTGTCAACCGAAACTTTAGATGATTCGATCTCTATTTTCTTAGCAGCAATAGAAGATTTTAATTCATCTATTTCCGATTTGATTTTATCAATACGCGTACTCAAACCGGCAACTTCATCTTCAAGATCTTGTACTTCCAATGGAAGTTCTCCTCGTAAAGTCTTAATTTTATCTATTTCAGACAACATTGTTTGCAGTTGGAATAACGCTTTCAGTTTCTGCTCAACTGTCAACTCTTTGGGGTCGTTTTTTGCTTCTTTAGCCATTTTGCTATAAATATTTTATGGGATTTGTATTTACTTTACTAAATTGGAGTACAAAATTAGGAAATAAATCCCGAATTATGGAATAAAAAATTTCTTTTGTATATTGTTCGCTTTCGTAGTGCCCTATCTCAGCTATCAGTATTTCCGATTCGCAGCCAAAATAATCGTGATATTTCACCTCTCCTGTAATAAAAACATCTGCATTGCAAGCAATTGCATTTGATAGAAGAAAAGCTCCTGAACCTCCGCAAAGAGCAACTTTACGGATTTCACGACCAGATAATCTATTATGTTTTAAACATCCTACATCAAATGTTTTCTTAATTCGATTTAGAAAATCAAGTTCTGTTTCCGAGCTCTCCAACTCTCCCACTACACCTGCGCCGGATTGCTGCCAGGCATTTAACAACGGATAAAAATCATACACCGGCTCTTCGTAAGGATGAGCAACAATCAAGGCTTTTCTCACTTCTTCTTTTTTGAAAGCAGGCAGAACTGTTTCTATTCTGACTTCTCCTTCATGGTGCAATTGACCTACAGTGCCACAAAAAGGTTTTGCTCCTTCTTTTGCACGAAAAGTTCCCTCACCTTCAAGATTGAAACTGCATGAATCATAGTCACCTATGCATCCACATCCGGCAGAGAATAAAGCTTCACGTACAACATCTGCTTGGGCAAAAGGTACAAAAGTAATAAGTTTCAGCAAAATATTTTCTTTCTCTGATAAAACATGGATATTCTTTAGTCCAATTTTTTCAGCTATTTTAAAGCTTACGCCTCCTTGTGCATTGTCCAAATTAGTGTGAGCAGAATAGATTGCAATGTCATGTTTTATAGCCTTTAAAATGCAACGTTCCACATAATTTTTGCCGGTAATTGACTTAATTCCCTTAAATATAAGCGGATGATGGGAGATTATAAGATTGTAACCTAATGCTATGGCTTCATTGAGCACAGCTTCAGTTACGTCCAGACACAACAAAGCCCCTGTTGCTTCCGCATCTGTCAGTCCTATTTGCATGCCGGCGTTATCATATCCGTCTTGCAATGGCAGAGGCGCGAACCGTTCAAGGGCGCTTACTATTTCTTTAATTTTCATTATTAATAGAAAATTTGAGGCAAAGATAATAAATACTCAGTAATAAATCGCTCTTTTATTGCCTTTTTACTACCTTTTATTTCAATAATGTGAATAGCTTGACTTTTATCCGGTAGTTCTTGACTCTCCGGCAATAGATTAAAGGTTGCGAATAAATATAAACTTGTGTTGCAACTAAGAATAAATGATTTTCATATTTTTTGAATCATCGGTCTAAATATCTATATTTGCAGCGCAAAACTTTAATAAAACAAGAATGATACTAAATGAACGAGATAGTCGCCATGAACAGGTGCTAAACGTGGCCAAACAAATGATGACTGCTGCCCGTACCGCCCCTAAAGCTAAGGGAATAGATATTATTGAAACGGCCATTATTACAGACGATGAAATTAAAACATTATCTAACACCATGATTGCCATGGTGGAAGAACACGGGATGAAGTTTTTTCTCCGTGATGCCGAGAATATACTGAATGCAGAATGCATCGTTTTAATAGGTACACACATGAAAACTCACGGAATGAATTGTAGACATTGTGGTTATGCCACTTGCGAAAGCAAGCCGGAAGATGTACCATGCGTATTAAATAGCATCGACGTAGGTATAGCCATTGGTTCCGCATGTGCCACTGCTGCCGATTTACGGGTTGATACACGTGTTATGTTCTCTGCCGGTTTAGCAGCTCAACGGCTCAATTGGCTAAATGGTTGCCAAATGGTTATGGCTATTCCCGTTAGTGCATCGTCTAAAAATCCGTTTTTCGATCGTAAGCCTAAAAATGTTTAATACTAAAACAAGAAGATAATATAATTTCATTTTTATAATAATCAAATAGAATGGGAATATTAGTTGGCCTCCCCAGTTCAGGAGGTTCCGGAACAGACCTTCAATTAAACTTCGGTTTAAATATTAGCGAACAAATAGAAATGCGCGAGTCTTATTTTCCCGCAGAGTGGCATCCGCAAAGCGGCATACAACTTGCCTGGCCGCATGCCGAAACTGACTGGGCACATATGCTGAACGAGGTACAAAGATGTTTTATCAATATTGCTATCGAAATAGCTAAACGAGAAAAACTACTGATTATAGCTCCCGAACCCGAAGAAGTTGAAAAGCAGATTTCATCTGTCGTAAACATGGATAATGTGTCTTTTTTTCAATGCGAAACAAACGATACCTGGGCAAGAGATCATGGAGCAATTACACTAATAGATGGTAACTCTCCTGCCCTGCTCGATTTCAAATTCAATGGCTGGGGATTAAAGTTTGCATCCGATCAGGACAATCTAATTACCCGCAGGGCCGTAAGGGCAGGTTTGTTGAAGGGCCGTTATGAGAATCGGCTGAACTTTGTTCTTGAAGGCGGTTCCATTGAAAGCGACGGAATGGGCACTTTACTCACAACTTCCGAATGTTTGCTTTCACCCAACCGCAACGGACAGTTTAACCGCGTTGAAGTGGAAGAATATTTAAAATCAGTACTTCACCTTCAGCAAGTACTCTGGCTCGATTACGGCTATCTGGCCGGAGACGATACAGACAGCCATATCGATACGCTGGCACGTTTTTGCTCTCCCCGCACCATTGCTTATGTAAAGTGTACAGACACAAATGACATTCACTACGAAGCGTTAAAAAAGATGGAAGATCAACTAAAGACTTTCCGCACATTGAGTAAAGAGCCTTATCAGTTGCTGGCACTTCCCATGGCCGATAAAATAGAAATTGACGGAGAGCGCTTACCGGCTTCTTACGCTAATTTTCTCATTATGAATGGAGCGGTTCTGTATCCAACTTACGGGCAACAGGACAATGATTTGAAAGCCAAAGACGTTTTGCAACAAGCTTTTCCAAAGCACGAAATTGTAGGCATAAATTGTTGTGCTTTGATTAAGCAATACGGCTCTTTGCACTGTGTAGCCATGCAATATCCCATGGGTGTACTCTAAAAGACAATAAACCTCGCTAATAAAACGAATAGATGAAAAAGATAAAAGTGGGATTAATCCAGCAATCTAATGTATCCGACATCCGCACCAATTTAATGAATCTGGCAAAGAGCATTAAGGAGTGTGCTACCGGAGGAGCAAAGTTGATTGTATTGCAAGAATTACACAATTCTTTGTACTTCTGCCAAACAGAAGATACAAGCTTATTCGATTTAGCAGAGACTATTCCCGGTCCCTCTACCGGATTTTATTCTGAACTTGCGGCCGCCAATAAGGTAGTATTGGTTACTTCATTATTCGAGAAACGAGCTCCGGGTTTGTATCATAACACAGCCGTTGTGTTCGATAGTGACGGAAGCATTGCCGGAAAATACCGTAAGATGCACATTCCCGATGATCCGGCCTATTATGAAAAGTTCTATTTTACGCCCGGTGATATTGGCTTTGAACCTATTCAAACTTCACTTGGCAAACTAGGTGTTCTGGTATGTTGGGATCAGTGGTATCCTGAAGCTGCTCGCCTAATGGCGCTGAAAGGTGCCGAAATACTGATTTATCCCACCGCTATCGGATGGGAAAGCACCGACAACCAGGAAGAAAAGAACCGCCAACTCGATGCCTGGATTATTTCACAAAGAGCTCATGCCGTAACCAACGGACTACCCGTTATCTCGGTTAATCGTGTAGGACATGAGCCGGATCCTTCGAAGCAAACCAATGGCATTCTATTTTGGGGAAACAGTTTTGTAGCAGGCCCTCAGGGAGAATTCCTGGCACAAGCGTCCGGAGATAAACCGGAAAACATATTAGTGGAAATTGATATGGAGCGTTCTGAAAATGTTCGCCGTTGGTGGCCTTTTTTGCGAGACAGGCGTGTCGATGAATACGACGGGCTATCCCAACGTTTCATAGACTAGATATAAAAAAGAGGCTTGCTTCACAAGTGAACGCCAGTCTCTTTTTCTATAAAAAACTAAAAAATGTTTTTTTAGTAGGCTCTGGCAAATATAACGCGACAAGCCGACGGCTTACCGGTAACCATGCATTTTCCGGGCATTTTATCTCCGTCGAACGGAATGCAGCGGATAGTTGCTTTTGTTTCCTCTTTAATCTTCTCTTCTGTTTCAACCGTTCCGTCCCAGTGAGCCAGTATAAAGCCGCCTTCTTCTATTTTTTCCTTAAATTCATCGTAAGTATCTACCGTGATGGTACGCGACACCCGATAATTAAGCGCTTTTGTATAAATGTTAGCTTGTATATCTTCGAGCAAACGTTGAACATAAACTTCAATGCCTTCGCAAGAGATTGTTTCCTTTTCGAGCGTATCGCGACGCATAATCTCCATCGTATTATTTTCCAAATCACGCCCTCCCATAACCAAGCGCACCGGAACTCCTTTTAATTCATAATCAGCAAATTTAAAGCCCGGGCGTTTATTATCAGCATTGTCATACTTCACCGATATGCCAAGTCCTTTGAGGCGGCTGACGATGCCCGCTACCTTTTCATTTATTTGTGCCAGTTGTTCATCGTTCTTATAAATAGGTACGATCACTACCTGAATAGGTGCTAAATGTGGAGGCAATACCAGCCCGTTATCGTCTGAATGGGCCATGATAAGTGCTCCCACCAAGCGAGTAGAAACGCCCCATGATGTAGCCCAAACATACTCCATCTTATTCTCCTTATTAACAAACTGAACATCGAATGCTTTTGCGAAATTTTGACCCAAAAAGTGGGATGTGCCGCTTTGCAAAGCTTTGCCGTCTTGCATCATTGCCTCAATGGTGTATGTATCGAGTGCGCCGGCAAACCTCTCATTGGCCGATTTTACTCCTTTAATGACAGGCAAAGCCATATACTTTTCGGCAAATTCGCTGTACACGTTTAACATACGTATTGCTTCTTCTTCTGCTTCTTCTCTGGTAGCATGGGCTGTATGCCCTTCTTGCCATAGGAATTCGGATGTACGAAGAAACAAACGTGTACGCATCTCCCAACGCATCACATTAGCCCATTGATTACACAAAATGGGTAAATCACGGTATGAATTAATCCAGTTTCTATAGGTGTTCCAAATTATGGTTTCCGATGTGGGACGGATAATAAGTTCTTCATCAAGCTTAGCGGCAGGATCTACCACAACTTCAGTACCGTCATCCGACATTTTCAGGCGGTGATGTGTAACCACAGCACACTCTTTGGCAAAACCCGCCACGTGTTCCGCTTCACGGCTAAAAAACGACTTCGGAATAAGTAGTGGGAAATAAGCATTTACATGCCCGGTTTCTTTAAACATGTCATCGAGTTGACGTTGTATTTTTTCCCAAATAGCATATCCATAAGGCTTTATCACCATGCATCCACGTACAACCGACTGTTCAGCCAAGTCGGCTTTCACTACCAAATCATTATACCATTGCGAGTAGTTTTCACTACGCTTGGTCAAATTTTTCAGTTCTTTTGCCATTTTATAACTAATTATTTATTCTATCCAAGGTTTCTATCCGTATTGCAACGCAAGCGCCGCAGCCTTTTTAGCTCCCTTGAAGTTATTAATCTATTTCATAAAAAACGAGACCGGACAAACAAGATTAGTGCCAACAGCCTCATTTTGCGAGTGCAAAAATACTAAAAAAAAATCAATCGCCCTTTCTCTACAGGCACTATTTTATCAATAACAACAGTAACGATGGCATCTCCCGCTACACCGGTTGCAATGTACAAAGCACCTCTAATCTTCAATAACTTCCGGCTGATATGTCGAACGATCAAAATAAGGCCCGGATAGTACTAACAGAAAGACAAGATATAATCTTCGGAATAAGCATATACTAATGAATCCCTATTAAAACTTAAAGTAAATAAGCAAAACATGGGGATGTTGTATGTCATAACATGGGGATGTTTTATACAATAACATGGGGATGTTTTTGCATAAAAGAATAGAATAAAAGAGAAGTATCAAGACTAAATCAAAAACAAAACTCTTATTGGCAACATCTTTGAGTCAACATAAAGAACCTATTAAAAACGAGTGAATGATTTCAAACAATATTCTTATTACATTAGTAAACAATTACATATATCTTGTCGTTATAGATTTACAATTGTTTTAAATTAAAAAAACATTTGATTTTTTCAAAGACAAATTTATTTGCGATTCGGCTTTTGAATTTACATTTTATATTAACCAGAAAAAACAGTAAGATTATGATTTATAATTTTTTATTCCCAGAGAAACTTAACGATTCAAAGATTTCGCTATTTCTTCTCGCCATAAGAGTTTTATTTGGGTTATTACTAGTTAACCATGGCTTGCAAAAGTGGAATGCCTTTGAGCAAATGGCCCCAGTTTTCCCCGATCCCCTTGGAGTAGGGAGTTCTGTATCCTTAACATTAGCCATTTTCGGAGAACTGATATGTTCTATCGCTTTCATCTTTGGCTTTTTATACCGACTATCTATGATTCCTATGATTATAACCATGTCGGTAGCTTTCTTTATGATTCATACCAATGATGCATTTGCTGTTAAAGAAATGGCATTCATCTACTTAGCTGTTTTTATTCTGATGTATATTGTAGGCCCTGGCAAATTTGCAGTCGATGAATTATTAATTAAATTTTTAAAGAAGAAATAATAAACATATATCGCATAGTAATTACGGCAATTATTAAATAGCATTGTTTATATACAACGTATCTATAAAAGTCATATATTTGCCGGATATTAAACAATTAATATATTGTATTATGAAAAAGAAGAAATTATCTGTATGTGCTTTTATTCTGAGTGGTTCATTACTCTTCAGTTCGTGTATCGGATCTTTCACCTTGTGGCATAAAGTACTCGATTGGAATCAAACTATTGGCAATAAGTTCGTTAACGAACTTGTTTTTATTGCTTGTAACATCGTTCCCATCTATCCCATAGCAGGTTTAATTGATGTGGTTGTACTTAATTCAATTGAATTCTGGACTGGTTCCAATCCGGCAACTGCAAATGTAGGCAAGGTGAAGAAAGTAAAAGGAGAGAATGGCGACTATACGATTAAAACGCTTGCAGACGGCTATACAATAAGCAAAGATGGCAAAGCAATGAACCTTATTTATAATAAGAAAGCGAATACATGGAACGTTGTTTATGATGGAAATAGTACAAAACTATTGAAGATGAATAATGACGGCACGGCTGAACTATTTTTGCCTAATGGCAAAGAAATGAATGTAACACTTGATGCGCAGGGAGTTACAGCTGCCCGTCAGGTTGCCATGAGTAGTGATGTATTTTTTGCTGATCGCTAAGCAAACGGCACATTCTATTTAACAATACAATTCCCCCTTGATTTATTCTTATAGCATAAATTAAGGGGGAATTTTTATGTCAGAAAGGATACCCTACTGCAAGGTGAAATGTAAAGTCGCGCCCGAAGTCGGGATGTAAAATCGGATAACGGTCTCTCCCACTACTATATACCGGATTAAGAGCCTTCATACCGCCGTCTATGCGGAAAACAAGATAGTCAAGATCAAAGCGAAGCCCTACTCCGTAAGCGAAAGCTATTTGTTTGTAGAACTTATCAAAACGGAACTGCCCTCCCGGTTGATTCGCATAATTGCGTATAGTCCAAATATTGCCGGCGTCAATAAAAGATGCTCCCTGAAGTATCCAGAATAATTTGCTGCGATACTCAATACTCGCATCGAACTTGATGTCTCCCGACTGATTCAAAAAGTTACCATCTCCCGGAAAAGAGCCCGGCCCAAGTTCACGAACAGACCACCCGCGAACACTATTGGCACCACCCGAAAAATATTGCTTTTCAAAAGGAACAATCTTTGCATTCCCATAAGGAAATGCTATACCGCCACCTATATGAAAAGCTAACGAGTTACGCTCATCGATAACAATGCTTTTTGCATAATCAAAATCACCCTTCAGGTATTGTGCATACGGTATGTTTAGAATAGCATATTCGCCATCGTTGTTCTTCGACAAACTAAAAAGATGCGAAATGCCATATAAAAGATTTCCTGCCGACTCAATTCCCGCCCGTATAGAATAAGAATTTTTGGCAATTGTGTTATTCGTAAGTGCACCGCCGGCGCTGTTATAGTTATAGGTATACCCCATACGCACAATCAACCTGTCTTTATAATTATATTCCAGAATATAACTCTGATCATTGTCTATATACTTTTGCTTAAAAGTATCCGATATCCATGGCATATAAAGGAAACTAACATCAAGCAAATCAAAGCGATGTTGTACCCGTCGGTCATTAGACCATTTATAGCTCCATGAAGCCGATGCTACTTTACGAGAGAATTCGGGACGTAGCTGGGAGTTATATTGCAAGCCGAATTCAGTAGTAGCCCTTATTTGATCCTTAAAATTAGACGAGAGAAACGGAAACAGGAAACTAGGAAAGTTAATGCTTGTCTCAACGCCAAATTCCGTATAATTATCGCTATTGTATCCCTGTAGTCCCGATATTGCTTCGTAAGCTCCTCTGAACTTCACCATAAATGTTTCCGAACCATGAAACAAATTGCGGTGTTGAAACGATACGGAAGCTGCTGCCCCAAGATCGCCCGCCGAATTAGTTCCTTCAACTTCAAAAGAGACAGACTGTTGCCTGCTCTTGGTCAACATCACATAACAATTCAACGAACTACTATCTGCCACTTGAGTTTCAAAGAACCTGATATTCGTATACTTCAAAGCCGAAAGTCTTCCGAAGTACGTATAGGTACGCTGCACCTCACGTTCATTGTATAAATCTCCCGGAAATATTCGAAGATTATCCGTCATCACCTTAGGCCGTAGATATAACTTATCTTTATAATAAATGGGATATCCTTTATAATGTAAAGAATCATTTATTTCAATGCTGCTTAATGCCGAAGATTGGAGCACATCATAATCGGTAATGAAGCTGACTTTATTAATCTTGTATTGTTGGTGTTCTTTCGGCGCGTCATCAGAATGCGTTCTATAAGGGAGCAAATGCAAGGTGAGATCTACCAAATAGGTATTTCTCACCGTATCGGCCGTATATGTTATAAAATCTTTATTAAATTTATAATAACCTTTCTCCCCCAGATTATTTGTGATGCGCTGTCTTTCGGCATCTAACAGATTTATATTTAAAAGCATACCTTCACTAAGCAAAGAATTTGCCGAGTCTTTCTGCATAAAGGTTGCTATTTTATTATCGCTGACGTCATAGTTCAAATGTCTGATAATATAAGGTTTACCGGATACAATCTGATAAGTCAGCTTTAGTTTCTTTTTTTTGACATCAGTGATCCGATTAACGCTAGCTCTCATATATCCTAAGTTTTGCATCACTTTTCCCAGTTCTTCCTGAGAGCGTTCAGCATCAGCTTCGCTATAGATAACGGGCTTATCTCCTATTTTTCGAAGAAATTTATTATACCAGCGTGTAGAGTCTCTGCCGGAAAGGTCGTAAAGATAGAGCTGTGTTTTGATCAAGCTAAACCATTTGGCATTTGTTTTTTGCCGTATATAAACGTTAAGATCAGAAGCCTTGATCTTTTTATTATCCGTTTTAATGGCAACTTCATCCAAAAGGTATGAACCATCGGGCACAAACTTAGTGGCACTGCACGAAGCCAATGCCAAAATCATTGTAAGAAGTGTCATGTAAAGAAAGCTTCTTCTCATATCTTTTTATATCATGTTTACTAAAGCGCATACAAATATAAGCCATATTTTCGGTTCGGGAAAAGAAAAAGAAGCTGAAGTATGCGGGCTAATTAAGATTATCTTTATAGATTTGCAAAAAAGATGTAAATAACAAATCATATTATGTCGCTAAGTAAAAATAAGCTAAAATATATTCATTCGCTGGAACAGAAGAAGATACGTAAAGAAGAAAAAGTATTTTTAGCTGAAGGACCCAAATTAGTAGACGATCTGTTTGGGCATTTTTCTTGTCAATATCTTGCAGCCACCGCCCAATGGTTTGAAGAGCATCCTACTGCTCAGGCCGATGAAGTGGCTGAAGTTTCTACCGAGGAGCTAATGCGGGCCAGTTTACTAAAATCACCTCAGCAAGTCCTTGCCGTGTTTCAACAACCGGAATACAATATAGACGCAACAATAATACAGAAGTCTCTTTCATTAGCTTTGGATGATATCCAAGACCCCGGTAATCTGGGCACAATTATCCGCCTGGCCGATTGGTTTGGCATTGAACATATATTCTGTTCGCCCGATACGGTAGATGTATATAATCCCAAAACCATACAAGCCACAATGGGAGCCATTGCTCGCGTAAAGGTGCACTACACTTCCCTGCCCGACTTGATAGGTTCGCTTCAAAACATTCCGGTGTATGGAACTTTTCTTGATGGGAATAACCTATACGAAGAACCACTCTCTGAGGCGGGAATCATTATTATGGGAAATGAAGGAAATGGTATTGGAGCAGCGGTTGAAAAACTAGTAAACCATCGTTTGTACATTCCAAACTACCCGCAACAGCGTAAAACATCGGAATCACTCAACGTGGCAATAGCCACTGCCGTAGTATGTGCCGAGTTTCGCCGGCAAATCACGACCCGATAAAAGAATAGACCCTTTTAGAACAAAAGAGTTACTTTAGTCCGCTCGTCGGGCAACATCGTTTTAAAATCAAATGGATAAAGTCTATAAGCAGATAACTTTCGAACAACTAATTCATTGGCCAAATCGGTCGGCACAGCATCTAACCTGAAATTGTTTAGGGGTAAAGAGAAAACATCATTGAGCAGTAAAGCCGGCTGTTTGCGAAATAATTCGCCCTCCTGTTTCGGAAACAAAAAAGTAACTCCCGGCATCCATTGCACACATTCCGATTCTTCACTTAGAGAAAACACACGTATAACATATTCTCCTTCCGTTTCTATTACGTACTGTTTAAGAAGTCCGTATCCGGGCAATAGCAAATAATGTGAGGCAAATCTTTTCATCTGAAATGTGTTTTTAAAGGTTTACTATTTGTGAGGCGAAGCCATTGGATGAGACGGTACATTACGCCGATGATTTAATTCCTCCGGGTTCTGTCTTCGTGGAATCCGAATAGACTCTTTCATGGTAATAGTATCTGCTTTTATAGGTATAGCCGGTTTAATCTTCTTTGCCGAATCTGCTTTTTGCGCAAGACCACCTGCCTTACCCTCTTTAATACTCTTATGATAGCGATTTAAGGTCAAATTATTCACTAATATGTCGCTTTGCTTCTCTCCTTCAAAATAAATAAAGCCTCTCACCTCCCGAATAGCTCCCAAAGTATCCGATTGCAAAGAAATATGCTGCATCCCCGATTGAGTTATTTTCTTGGTAGCACTAATAATGCTATCATTTTTATACACTACCTGCATCGCCATAATAGCCTTAATATCAGAAGTTTGCACCTTATCTTTCATGAAATAGAAATTACCCTGCCAAATTAGCATATCCTTATCTTCAAAATTTACATCAGCGGGGATAACAAACGTTATTTTATTATTTAACGGAGTTCCTGTCAGGTACATCACATGCTCTAAGAACCATACGTCAACGCTATCTCCTACAGCAGAAACAGGAGGTTTCCTATCCCGTATGGCAACAAGATGATTAATATCTGTTTGTTGAACCTTTAATCGCGCATTTACTTTTTCATAAACTTCGGCCAACACATCGGTATTACGAGTGTACCATACCATCGATGAATCAAAAGCTGCTTTTGTTATTCTGTGCTTTTGAAAAATAGCATCTACATACAATTCTTTCTTGTAATTATCGTTTCCCGATAAGTTATCTCCCATTGCTTTAGCTATATGATAATCATATAACAGATCTTCCATTCCGGATTCTGAGATAACACCATCGGGTCTTCTAATTTTACACCCACTTAATACAATGAGCAATATAAATATGTAGCATACGTTTTTCATCTAAATTTTCTTTCTAATTTTTTTTATTAGAATGATAAGCCTCATTTAGATACTTGCTATAAAATAAGAGTAGTGCAATAATGCCACAACTGATGGAAGCATCGGCAAAATTAAAAATAGGACTAAAAAAAATAAAATGCTCTCCGCCTACCACAGGGATCCAGTTTGGCCAGATAGTATCTATAATCGGAAAATAAAACATATCAACTACTTTACCATATAACAAAGTAGAATATCCTCCGCCATGGGGCAAGAAACTGGCTATGGAAGAATGAGTGCTTGTATTGAAAAGTAAACCGTAGAACACACTATCAATAATATTGCCTAATGCTCCGGTTAGGATCAGCGACACACAAGCGATGTATCCTGTTTTTGCACCATTTTTTATGATTTTTACTAAATACCAACCAATGAGTGCTACAGCAATAATGCGAAAGCTTGTGAGAAATAATTTCCCGAAAATTTCCATTCCAAAGGCCATTCCGTTATTCTCGGTAAAATAAATATAGAACCAATCAGTGATATGAATGCTCTCATGAAAATACATATTTGTTTTCACAAGTACTTTTATCGTTTGGTCAATAACAAGTACAGAAAAAATAATAAGCAAAGATATTTGCCCTTTAGATAGTCTATTTTTCATTCTTTTAGAAAGTTGTATGTAGTGAGCTACAAAGCATAAAAGTGCCAAACTATTAACGAATGGTTAAATAGCTCAGCACCTTTTTCTGTTTTCTATAATCAACTATTTGTTCTTTATTTCTTTCCTTCATTTTTTGCTTCAATACTGAGCGTTGCATGAGGAACAGCACGCAAACGCTCTGCAGGGATAAGTTTTCCAGTCTCCCTGCAAATACCGTACGTCTTGTTTTCAATACGCATCAATGCGGCTTGCAATCCTTGTATAAACTTTAACTGGCGCTGCGCCAATCTGGTTGTTTCTTCTTTAGACAGAGTATTAGCTCCTTCTTCCAAAACTTTATAAGTAGGCGATGTATCATCTGTATCATTACCGTCCTGATTCATAATACTCAGCTTAAACTGATCGTAGTCGCGTTGAGCCAACGCCAGTTTCTCCATGATAATTGCACGAAACTCTTCTAATTCCGCATCTGAATATCTCGTTTTCTCTGCCATAACTCTGATAATTTAAAAGGTTAGTAGTTTTTAGTAATCATTCTTTAATAACATTGACATATAAAGAAAAATCGTCGAAATTTAATTCAGTGCCGTCTTCTACCTTATCTGCCAGTTTGAGGGACGTTCCTAAAACTTGGGTGCAAATATAGTTATTATATTCGTTCACTGCATCATCCGTTTGCTGATTTTTAGAGAGACTAATTCTTATTTTATCTGTGATTTCAAAACCACTCGACTTACGAATATTTTGAATACGGTTCACCAATTCGCGGGCAATTCCTTCTCTGCGCAACTCTTCTGTAACCGTTACATCCAATGCTACTGTCAATTTGCCTTCATTGGCTACCAGCCATCCAGGTATATCTTCACTAAAGATCTCCACATCTGAAGCATCTATGACAACTTCTTCATTATCAAGAACCAATCTGTATTTCCCGTTTTTTTCTAACTCGGCAATCGCTTCTTGAGACAATCCGTCAACAGCAATTGCAATTGCTTTCATTTGTTTGCCGAATTTTGGGCCAAGTTTCTTAAAATCACATTTCACTTTCTTAATTAACACACCGGCAGCCTCATCAACAAAATTAATTCCTTTTACGTTCACTTCATTCATGATAAGCGTTTTTACCGCCTCAATGTGCAACTTTTGTTCTTCATCGACTACCGGAATCATGATGCATTGTAAAGGTTGGCGTACTTTAATATTAACTTTACGACGCAAAGCCAATACCATAGAAGTAACGTCCTGTGCTATTTGCATGCGCACTTCCAACTCTTTATCTATCAGATCTTCCTTATATTCGCAAAATTTGGCCAAGTGAACGGAAGCAACATTATCTCTTCCGGTAACAGAAATTAAATCCATATAAAGACGATCGGCATAAAAAGGTGCAATAGGCGCCATCAATTTAGCCACAGTTTCTAAACAGATATACAGAGTTTGATAAGCTGATAATTTATCTTGTGAATACTCTCCACCCCAGAAACGTTTACGATTCAACCGAACATACCAATTAGAAAGATTGTCGTTCACAAAATCAGAAATAAGACGACTGGCTTTAGTCGGTTCGTATTCATTATAACAAGTATCAACTTCTTTAATCAATGAATTCAAAACAGAAAGAATCCATCGATCTATCTCAGGGCGTTCTGCCATCTCTATTTCAGCCTCTTTATATTCAAAGCCGTCTACATTAGCATAAAGAGCGAAAAATGAATACGTATTATATAAGGTGCCGAAAAACTTGCGACGCACCTCTTCAATTCCTTCTATATCGAACTTTAAGTTATCCCAAGGTGATGAATTAGTTATCATGTACCAGCGCAGTGGGTCGGAGCCATATTTCTCAATCGTAGAGAAAGGATCGACAGCGTTGCCCAGACGTTTAGACATCTTGTTGCCGTTCTTATCCAACACCAAGCCATTTGAAATAACTGCTTTATAAGATACTGTATCAAACACCATTGTTGCAATAGCATGCAATGTGAAGAACCAGCCGCGAGTTTGATCTACTCCTTCAGCAATAAAATCAGCTGGATATACCTGATGGCTATCTAACAATTCTTTATTCTCAAACGGATAATGTATTTGAGCATAAGGCATCGCTCCGGAATCAAACCAAACATCTATCAGGTCTGTTTCACGTTTCATCGGTTTACCATCTTGAGACACGAGGATTATGTCATCTACATACGGCCTATGAAGATCTATCTTTTCGTAATTGTCTTTATTATACTCTCCCGGAATAAAGCCCATATCCTTATAAGGATTCGATCTCATGAATCCGGCAACAACAGATTTTTCTATTTCATTATAAAGTTCTTCTACCGATTCAATACAGATCTCACTACTGTTATCTTCTGTACGCCAAATTGGCAAAGGAGTACCCCAGTAACGCGAACGACTCAGATTCCAGTCATTAAGATTTTCGAGCCATTTGCCAAAACGCCCCGTTCCGGTAGATTCAGGTTTCCAGTTAATGGTTTTATTAAGTTCCATCATACGTTCCTTGCAGGCAGTAGAGCGAATAAACCAACTATCCAACGGATAGTAAAGTATCGGCTTATCCGTACGCCAACAATGCGGATAGTTATGGATATGTTTTTCTATTTTAAATGCTTGATTGGCCGCTTTCATCATCATGCAGATAGAAACGTCGAGCGTTTCATCTTTCTCCGTAAGATTAGGATCGTAGTCGTTCTTCACAAATCGTCCTGCGTATTCTTTGTAAAGTTCAACATTAACCCGTTCATTCATAAACGTTTCGTCTATTTCATCTAACTTATAGAATTTACCCGTGAGGTCTACCATCGGGCGTAATTCCCCCTTCTTATTAATGAGTTGCAATGGCGGAATGCCAGCTACCTTAGCCACTTGCGCATCATCTGCACCAAATGTTGGTGCTATATGCACAATGCCTGTTCCGTCTTCCGTTGTAACATAGTCGCCAGGAATTACTCTGAAGGCCCCTTCACCCGGATTTACCCACGGTATAAGCTGTTCATATTCCATGCCTACAAGATCGGTTCCTTTATATTCTGCTATCACCTTAAAAGGAATCAGCTTGTCGCCCTGCTTGTAACTTTCAAGTGCCAGCCCGGCAGCTTTAGGGCTAAAGTGCGCATTAAGCAATGCTTTAGCCAATATTACCGTAATAGGCTGAGCTGTATATGCATTATAAGATTGCACAGCAACATAATCTATCTTTGGGCCGACACATAAAGCAGTATTCGAAGGTAATGTCCACGGAGTAGTAGTCCACGCTATGAAATAAGGAACTCCCCACAAAGCCATTTCCGGCTTGGGATTCTTTATATGGAACTGAGCCACCACCGTGGTATCTTTCACATCCCGATAACACCCCGGTTGGTTTAGCTCATGAGTGCTAAGCCCCGTTCCCGCTGCCGGCGAATAAGGTTGAATAGTATATCCCTTATAAATTAACCCTTTATTATAAAGTTGTTTCAATAACCACCAAAGGGTTTCAATGTAACGGTTATCATATGTGATATAAGGATCATTCATATCTACCCAATAGCCCATTTTGTGAGTCAGATCTTCCCATTCTTTGGTGAACTTCATCACATCTTTACGACAAGCAGCATTATATTCAGCTATTGCTATTTTTTTACCTATATCTTCTTTTGTAATGCCTAAAGCCTTTTCAACGCCCAACTCCACTGGTAATCCGTGCGTATCCCAACCGGCTTTACGTTTTACCTGAAAGCCTTTCATTGTTTTATAACGACAGAAAATATCTTTAATAGAGCGTGCCATTACATGGTGAATGCCCGGCATTCCGTTAGCTGACGGTGGCCCTTCATAAAACACAAATGAAGGACAACCTTCACGTTCAGTCATACTTTTAGCGAAAACTCCGTTTTCGTCCCATTCCTTTAGCACATCTTTATTTACCTGCGATAGGTCGAACTGAGAATGTTCAGCAAATCTTTTACTCATCACTGTTGTATCTATACTAATTTTTATAAGGGTGCAAATTTACAAAAAATACAAGAGAGGCAGAAACATTTGATAGCAAAAGATGCCGCAACACACCAATATTTACAAGTAAAGAATATAATTATTTCATTTTTAATAAAAAATAAACGTACCTTTGCGCCCTATTAAGATAATTAGTAAAAAACAACATGAACAGTCTGCAATCCAGAGCCACTGGTGGAACCATGTTTGGTATCCTGCTGGCATTAAGTTTTTCACACTTATTAAACGACACGCTACAATCTGTAATTTCGGCTATATACCCTCTGCTTAAAGATAGTTTATCACTTAGTTTTGCCCAAATCGGGCTAATAACCTTAGTTTATCAAATCTCGGCATCAGTATTTCAACCACTTGTAGGCGTATATCTGGATAGAAAGCCTAATCCATGGTTTCTCCCTATCGGTATGTCGTTTACACTTGTAGGATTAATGATTCTCGCTTTTGCTGACACTTTGCACATTGTCTTTCTTTCAGTTTTTCTGGTCGGTATCGGGTCTTCTATTTTGCATCCTGAAGCCTCGAGACTCACATCATTGGCCTCTGGAGGCAAACGTGGCTTGGCACAATCATTATTTCAGGTAGGCGGCAATCTGGGAGGATCATTAGGTCCGCTACTCGCAGCATTAGTTATCGCCCCCTACGGCCAACGACATGTTGCTCTGTTTTCCATTTTGGCCGTACTGGCCATAATAGGAATGTACCCTATTTGTCGTTGGTACAAAAGGATATTACAAATATCTGGTAAAAGAAGTGGAAGTGCCGGGAAAATAGCGCAGTCACCATTTACAAAGAAAAAAATAGTCGTTTCATTGCTCATCTTATTGGTACTTATTTTCTCGAAGTATATTTATATGGCCAGTTTAACCAATTTCTACACTTTTTACTTGATGCATAAATTCGGTGTGTCTATTCAAACTTCACAATTTTATCTTTTTGCATTCTTGTTTGCTGCTGCACTAGGCACACTATTGGGCGGCCCTATAGGTGACCGCGTGGGACGCAAATATGTTATTTGGGTATCTATTCTGGGGGTAGCCCCTTTTACACTACTCATGCCTCACGCCAACTTATTTTGGACATGTATACTCAGTATATGCATAGGACTCATTCTTTCTTCCGCTTTTTCTGCCATTTTGGTTTATGCACAAGAACTATTGCCAATGAAACTGGGACTCATATCCGGCTTATTTTTCGGCTTAGCTTTTGGTATCGCCGGCATAGCTTCTGCCGTTTTAGGTAATATTGCTGATATTAAAGGCATTGAGTATGTATATCAAATTTGCGCCTACATGCCCCTATTAGGACTGGTAACTTACTTCCTGCCAAATATTAAAAGTACCCATTAGCCCGATTGGACAAATAATGAAGACACCATCCATATTTTAACCTAAAGCAGACAAAAGATCAATTTTACAACATCCCCCACCTTATAATAATAAAACGCAAAAAGAGAGGACACTTAAATAAGCATCCTCTCTTCGAGATAATATCCTAAGCAAAGGATTATTTGCGAGGCAAAGCCTCTTTCACTACCATCTGACGGCCTTCATATTCAGCACCGTTCAGCTCTTTGATAACTTGGTTTGCTTCGTTGTCATCAGACATCTCCACAAACGCAAATCCTTTGGATTTTTTAGTATCGCGGTCTACGATCAATTTAACAGAATCAACTGTTCCGTATTCTTCCATAACTTGTCTCAAATCCGATTCCCTAACGCGATAGCTTAGGTTTCCAATGTAAATGTTCATAAAAAAAATAAAATAAAATATTGATAAATAAGTATAGAAACAATGGAAGTTTGAGATAGATCTGGATTCAACTATAAAAAATAAGAAGAAAAAAGAACGATTACGAAACGATCTATTGTTTGTGGTGACAAAGAAAAGCATTTTTTTTAAATAAGGAGCTATAAAAGGATCTTTATTTAGAGATTAACCGTTAAAAAAATGACAAAAACGTTCTATTTACGGCAAAATTGAAACAAAAATGCAAAGAACGCTATGTTTAATCTTCTAAAAAACAGAAGAACTGCGTTCTTTGCAAATTCTCAAGCATTTATATATATTCAGAATTCTTCTCTATAAAAACAATCTATTAATCATTGAAAACGAGAAAAAAACCTACCTACGATTTAGTGCTTGCTTAAATAATCGGCTACTCCGCCTTCTGTAGCTTGAAGGGCATCTTTGCCTTTCGACCAGTTTGCGGGGCACACCTCACCATATTCTTCAAAATGTTGCAAAGCATCTACTATACGGATAGCTTCGTCTACGCTACGTCCTAATGGAAGATCGTTAATAACTGAATGACGTATAACCCCTTCTTTATCTATAAGAAACAAACCACGATATGCCACAGGAGCACCTTCGCACACCCAGTTGCCATTTTCATCGGGAGCATAAGAACCAGCCAATACACCGAAACTTTCTGATATTGATTTAGAGAAGTCGGCTACTATCGGATAAGTAACTCCTTGAATACCTCCTTGATTTTTAGGGGTCTGTAACCATGCAAAATGTGAATGTTCAGAATCTACTGAGCAACCTACTACTGCAACATTCCTCTTTTCAAATTCGGATAGTTTTTCTTGAAAAGCATGAAGTTCTGTTGGACAAACAAAAGTAAAATCCATTGGATAAAAAAAGAATACTACTTGTTTCTTACCTTTGTACTGCTCCAAAGAGAAGTTTTCTACTATTTCATGTCCGTTAACTACTGCTGCTGCACTAAATTTAGGTGCCTGTTTTCCAACTAATGATCTCATAATTTTTTATATTTAAATGTTATTCATTTCTCTTTCTGTTGACAAAGCTATATGATTATCCACTATTAGCCAAATAAGATCAATGCATAAAATCTATCAACTTATAGAATTTATCTATGAGTAATCAGCAACAGTTCTTTTTGGCTTTTAATAAAGTAAGGAAACATCTACTTCCTAAAATTATCGATTATATTTTTAAAAAGCTATTTTTGTCGCATTAATATATAATTGAATAAATATTGAGTATGAAAAAACTTATTGCATTTCTTTTTTTACTGAACATAATGTTAGGCGTCCAGGCTAAGCTAAAAGAGACAAACTACACTATTCTCGTTTCGCTTGATGGCTTCCGTTGGGATTATACTACAATGTATCACACTCCCTTTTTAAACCAGATAGCTGCTCACGGGGTAAAAGCAACGATGTTACCCTCTTTTCCTGCATCTACTTTCCCCAACCATTATACGCTGGTTACCGGTTTAGTTCCTGATCATCACGGCATAGTGAATAATACGTTTTGGGATGCAAAAACTCATCAACGATACTCTATGAGCGATTCTACCACAAGAAATAATCCCAATTACTATTTGGGCGAACCCATTTGGATTACGGCTCAAAAACAAGGGGTAAAAACAGGAAGTATTTATTGGGTCGCATCAGATATTCCTATAAAAGGTAGCTTCCCTACTTATTACAAATCGTTTTCAAAAAAACCTTTCCTTAACTTTGAGCAACGCATTGATACCGTAGTCTCATGGCTTCAGAAACCAATTACTGAGCGTCCTAAACTGATTCTGCTCTATTTTGAAGAGCCCGACCATACAGGACACCTTTTCGGGCCAGAAAGTAACGAAACAAAAGTCACAGTAGAACATTTAGACAGCTTGATTGGAACGTTAGTTACTAAAATAAAAGCTTTAGCCATAGGCAAACGGGTGAATTTGATTATAACCTCCGACCATGGAATGACAAAAATAAGTAATGACCGTCTAATAGATATGAATCTTTTCCTGAAGCCTGAGTGGTGCGAGATAATCGACGGACGTACTCCCACTTCGATATTTACAAAAGCCGGTTATCGCGATTCTGTATACCAAACGCTGAAAAAAGTAGCACACATTAGCGTATGGAAGAAAGAAGAAATTCCGGCAGAATTAAATTACGGAAGCAGTGATCGTATTGGTGATATTGTTGTGACTCCAGATCTGGGTTGGCAATTCTCCGATAAGGGCAGTAATCTAAAAGGTGCCCACGGGTATTTTCCACAGAATACTGATATGCAGGTTATATTTAGAGCTTGCGGCCCCGATTTCAAGAAAGGTTATTCATCCAAAAAGTTTATAAATACAAATATTTATCCACTATTAGCACATTTACTCGACATCACACCAAAAAAAACAGATGGACAGTTTTGCCGGATAAAAGATTTACTTATTCCCTTATTTTAAAAACAATAAAAGCCGTCTGCCAGAGTTTAGAATAAACAAAGATAACTTTTTAATTAATAGATTAGTTAAACTAAAAATCCCTTGCTTAAAGCAACTCATTCAGAGAAGGCGTTAAAGCAAGGGATTTAAATTTACATAAATTATTTGTTTATTATTTCTTCCAGAATTTACTCATGTCCTCCAACGTTTTACCTTTAGTCTCTGGTACCCAGCGCCACACAAAGATTGCCGCAATAACACAAATAGCACTATAAAGGCTATAAGCAAACATAGGGCTAAAGTCATAAAGTGCAGGAAAAGTAGACGATACAATGTAATTAAATATCCACTGAAAGGCAACAGCAATAGCAACCGCTTTACCGCGAATGGTATTTGGAAAAATTTCAGCAATCAAGACCCAACAAATAGGCCCCCATGACATCATAAAGAATGCAGCATATACGATAACAGAGAAGACAGGTAATATACCTTTTATTCCCATTCCATCACATAAAGCAACAGCAAAAGCACCTATTGCCATACCAATAGAACCAATAATAAGCAATGGCTTACGCCCAAATTTGTCGACAGTAAAGATCGCTACCAACGTAAACAAGATATTTACCACTCCCATAATTACCGTCTGCATCATTCCGCCACCTTCGGCTCCTGCATTTTCAAATATTCGTGGTGCATAGTATAGTACTGCATTGATACCAATAGCCTGCTGAAACACGGATAAAAGTATGCCAATTACAATGACCGTAAGTCCATAAGTAAGTAGCTTTTCTGTTTTCTGATGTGCAGTCTCCTTTATTTCTGAAAGAATTTCTTTGGCTTTTAATGTACCATTGACCTTTTCTAAAACGGAAAACGCTCTGCTTTCCTGCTGCATCATCACCAGATAACGCGGACTTTTAGGAACAAAGAAAAGTAACAAGCCGAATAATCCTGCGGGAAAGGCTTCAGAGCCAAACATATATCTCCATCCTTCATTGACAGACCACATATCCGAGGCTGAATTCACAGTTAGAATACCCGTTACGCTATCTTTGTCGAGAATAGGATTTTCATGACCTCCCAAAATGAGATAATTTATAAAATAAACAACCAGCATACCAAAAATAATAGCAAACTGATTACACGATACAAGAGTACCACGAATATTAGAAGGAGCTATTTCTGCAATGTACATAGGGCAAACAGCAGATGCTAAACCTACTCCGATTCCGCCGAGTACACGATAAAGATTAAAAGCAATCAGCAACTCCATGTTAGGTTTACCATAGTTAAAAAACAAGAATTCAGGATAATATGAACCTAGTGCAGAGAGGAAAAACAGAATAGCAGCTAACCTTAGCGAATTACGACGTCCCAAGCGTGAAGCAAACACACCTGACATGGCACCGCCAATAACGCAACCGATCAAAGCACTGGAAGAAGTAATGCCATGCATCACCTTATCATACTGGAAGTCGGTTGCCGTTAAAAAGAAGGCTTCAAGCCCTTTCTCGGCACCGGAGATCACTGCTGTGTCATAGCCAAACAGTAGCCCTCCGAGGATGGCTACTGTTGTGATAGAGTAAAGGTAGAGTTTACTACCGTCATTTGTATAATTCATGGTCTAGATTAAGTGTTAGCAATACATGTTCAGAATTGCTTCATACAATTCTTGCTTACCGCTGGTCTGTTTAGGTTCTCCATTTGCTTTAGCATAAGCCACAACTTCCTCCAGTGTCAATTTGCCTGTTTCAAATTCTTTGCCTTTACCAGCATCGAATGAAGCATAACGATTCGCAAGCATCTTCTTATAAGGAGATTCGTTTAGCAACGCAGCAGCATTTTCCAATGCATGTGCCATAACATCCATGCCGGCAATATGTGCAATGAAAATATCATCGAGGTCAGTAGAGTTGCGACGAGTCTTCGCATCAAAGTTTGTTCCACCGTTACCTAAACCACCATTGCGGATAATCTGCACCATCGCCTGAATAAGTTCAAACTGATCGATAGGAAATTGATCTGTATCCCATCCATTCTGATAATCACCACGATTGGCATCAATTGATCCTAACATACCATTATCTACAGCCACAGCCAATTCATGTTCAAAAGTGTGTCCGGCCAAAGTAGCATGATTAACCTCTATGTTAACTTTAAAGTCTTTTTCTAAACCATGAGCCTTAAGGAAACCGATCACCGTTTCGGTATCCACATCATATTGATGCTTCATTGGTTCCATTGGCTTAGGTTCAATAAGGAAAGTTCCTTTGAATCCTTTAGCACGGGCATAATCGCGAGCCATTGTAAGCATTTTAGCCAAGTGATCTTTCTCACGTTTCTGATCAGTGTTAAGTAAAGTCATATAGCCTTCGCGGCCACCCCAAAACACGTAGTTAGATCCTCCCAATTCAATAGTTGCATCCATGGCATTCTTTATCTGTACAGCAGCACGAGCCACAACATCAAAGTCAGGGTTAGTAGCAGCACCGTTCATATAACGAGCATGACTAAATACATTGGCAGTACCCCAAAGCAATTTGATGCCCGTTTCTTGTTGTTTTTGCTTTGCGTAAGCTACAATAACCTTTAGGTTGGCTTCATATTCTTCAATCGTATCGGTTTCACCAATTAAATCGACATCATGGAAACAATAAAAACCAATACCAATCTTTTGCATAAATTCAAATCCGGCATCCATTTTATCTTTTGCAGCCTGCAATTTATCAGAATTAGCATTCCATGGAAAGACTTTTGTTCCACCACCAAATGGATCGCCACCTTCTGCGCAAAGTGTATGCCACCAAGCCATAGAAAATCTCAACCAATCTTTCATTTTCTTGCCATTAATCGCCTTTTCGGCATCATAATAACGGAACGCCATAGGGTTCTTGCTTTCTTTTCCTTCAAACTTAATTTTTCCTATTCCAGGAAAAAATTCTTTTGTTGCCATAATCATTTTTGTTTTGCGGTTTCTCCACCCTTCATACAGTAAAAGATCTCAAAACCAGATTTTTATTTATTTGAAATTTCTTATTTTATATCTCTGATTATTTGCCCAATGACTTCTCCAGCCGATGCTGCCACCGAGCATAAGCATCCGCATATTCTTGTCGTTTTGCAACATTCGGTTCTATCACATCTAACTTTTCAAGTGTTGCAAAAGCCTCATTGTTGTCCTTATAAATGCCTGCACCAATACCAGCACCTTTAGCAGCCCCCACAGAACCATCCGTATCATAGAGTTCAATCACAGCTCCCGAAACACCTGCCAGTGTGTCGCGGAAGATAGAGCTAAGAAACATATTGGCATGTCCGGCATGGATCTTCTTTACCGAAATACCCATCTGCTCCATAATATCTATACCATATTTAAAGGAGAACACAATGCCCTCTTGTGCTGCACGAATGATATGATGTTTACCATGCGAATTGAAATCTATTCCACGAATGCTGCAACCTATTTCTTTGTTATTCAACATGCGCTCGGCGCCATTACCAAAAGGCAAAACGCTGATTCCTCCACTACCAATGGGAGCTTTAGAAGCAAGCACATTCATCTCATTATATGAGAGACCTTCAGGTGCTATGTTTCGTTTCACCCAAGAATTAAGAATACCCGTTCCGTTTATACAAAGCAACACACCTAATCGAGTTTGTTCTGTAGTATGATTTACGTGTGCAAACGTGTTAACACGTGATTGTGGATCATAATTAACTTCACCATTTACGCCATATACGACACCGGAAGTTCCTGCAGTGGAAGCAATTTCTCCAGGGTTGAATACATTCAGCGATAGTGCATTATTCGGCTGATCACCAGCACGATAAGTAATAGGTGTCCCCTCTTTCAATCCCAGTTCTTTAGCTGCTACCCTATTTACTTGCCCTTGCTCGGAGAAAGTAGATTTAATGTCAGCAATTAAAGAGGTATCAAAACCATAATAATCCATCAGAAAAGCAGCCAGAGAATTATTCTTAAAGTCCCAAAACATTCCTTCGGATAATCCGGAAACAGTAGTACAAATCTCACCACTAAGTTTCATTGCAATATAATCTCCAGGCAACATAATCTTATATATCTGATTATAGATAGCCGGTTCATTATCCTTTATCCAGGCCAGTTTAGAAGCAGTAAAGTTACCAGGAGAGTTGAGCAAGTGAGATAGGCACTGCTGTTCACCTAATATGTCGAAAGCCTTTTGTCCATAGGGCACCGCACGAGAATCACACCAAATAATAGAAGGACGCAACACATGCTGGTTTTTATCCACGCACACTAAGCCGTGCATTTGATAAGAAATACCGATAGCCTTAATCTCAGGTGCACTTGCTCCGGATTCCGTAAGTACAGCTTGTGTGGCCAACTTTAGATTCTCCCACCAACTCTCTGGATCTTGTTCCGCCCACCCGGGAGCTACAGCAATGATGTTCGCTTCCGTCTTCGGAAAGAAAGCCGAAGCTACACATTTTCCTGTCTCTGCATTTATCAAGCTCGCCTTAACAGAAGAGCTACCAATATCATATCCTAATAAAAACATAGATTTGATTTTTTAGTATTAGAGTGTTTCCACTTACTGTTTATTTCAATATCTTATCTTCGTACTTTATTATATAATTTTCTATCGAATTTATAATAACGCGCTGCACGATGCGCCACTCCCTTTTGACGTTCTTCTAAAGGAACCACATACTCCATCAGAGCTATTTTCTTATGAAAATTACGCACGTCAATCGATTTGCCATACACCAATTCAAAAAGTGTACGTAGTCGCGCTGCAGTAAACTTTCTAGGAAGTAAATCAAATAAGATGGAAGGATTGAATTCCACAAATTGACGTATATAAGCCAGTGCCTCCTTTATAATCAAATTGTGATCGAAGGCTAGTGGCTTTATATCTTCCAAAGCAACCCAACAGGCCTGATAATCCTCGAGCGACTTACTCAGCGTACGATCAATCTTTACCATGGCCATATAAGCAATGGTAACAATACGTTCAACCTTCAGCTTAGTAGCACGTTCCAACCAACGAACATCTTTAGGGTTACTTGTTCTATTCTTTGATCCGAAAGCTTTAAATTGTATCAGATTAACGCTTTTCACACCGGTAAGTTCGCATAACACGCGCTGAGCAGCTTCATCTAAATCTTCATCGGTATAAATCAGACTACCCGGGAGTTTCATATCATTGTAAATATCACCTGCCTCTTCGCCTATACGTTTCACCAATAACGCCTTGAGCTTTTCTCCGTCAAAACCAATCACTACACAATCTACTGATATATGATTGTTTGCCAACGGAGGTTCGTCCTGTATATTTTGCATAATATATCTTTTTATAGCGTTGCAAATATAACTACTATTTCCTTTCAAACAAATATATAAATATATCTTTTTATATGCTATAAAGCATTCTTTTTCAGATATATACATATCATATATTATACAATATCAACAAGAAGTATTATCTTCTAAATTACAATATGTATTTTACTCTATATTGAGATACACTAATTGTACTTAAGATGAAAAGATTTAGAAAGCTTATTATCAGTCGTTTTAATAAGGAAATATTATAATATCAGAAAAGTACTTATTGTATTAAAAATAGGGTTCATAAAATAGTGGATAGTTGCAATAGCAACATTACCACTTACATTTCTTTAATCCAAGTGAGTTATCGTATTCTTAAATTCCTTACCTTTGCGCCCATATTTTATAAAAAACAACTAAAATCAAGAAGATATGAAAGCATTTGTATTTCCGGGGCAAGGTGCTCAATTTGTAGGAATGGGCAAGGATTTATATGAAAGTTCATCTTTAGCCAAAGAATTGTTTGAAAAAGCTAATAATATCTTAGGATATCGCATCACAGATATAATGTTCAGCGGAACAGACGAAGATTTGCGCCAAACGAAAGTGACACAACCTGCAGTATTCTTGCATTCGGTTATCTCTGCCCTTTGTATGGGTAATGACTTTAAACCTGAGATGACTGCAGGGCACTCTTTAGGAGAGTTCTCAGCCTTAGTTGCTGCCGGAGCACTTTCTTTTGAAGATGGCTTAAGATTAGTATATGCTCGTGCTATGGCAATGCAAAAAGCTTGTGAAGCTATTCCTTCTACTATGGCTGCTATCATTGCTTTATCCGATGAAAAAGTAGAAGAAATATGTGCATCTATAGTAAATGAAGTTTGTGTGCCGGCTAACTATAACTGTCCGGGACAAATCGTTATATCCGGCTCTATAGCAGGCATTGAAAAAGCCTGTGAATTGATGAAAGCTGCCGGTGCAAAACGTGCGCTACCATTAAAAGTAGGTGGTGCATTTCATTCTCCATTGATGAATCCAGCAAAGCTAGAGCTTGAGGCTGCCATCACTGCAACAGAAATTCACACGCCCAAATGTCCGGTTTATCAGAATGTAGACGGCCTTCCTCACACAGCTCCAGCCGAGATTAAGAAAAATCTTGTAGCACAACTTACAGCATCTGTACGTTGGACCCAAACAGTGAGAAACATGGTTGCTGATGGTGCGACAGATTTTACTGAATGTGGTCCTGGCGCAGTTCTTCAGGGACTTATAAAAAAGATAGAGGCTAGCGTAGAAGCCCATGGAATAGAAAAGTAAGAGTAAAAAGCACTACAACATAATATCGTTGTTTTATAATTCAGCAAAAAGTGGCAAGAATATAATCTTGCCACTTTCTTTTTATTTAACTTATTATATATATGTTACATTTTTCAAAAAAAATAGAAGAAATATTTGATTTTTGAAATATTATGGTAATTTTGTGTGGTATTCATGCCATTTGCTATTAAACCCATGCCGAATAATTTCGTCTAATATCAAAATAAAATCATCATATATATTATTAAAAGATTATATTAAAATGGAAACAACAGCTAAACTCTATTCACTGAATTACAGTAACGCAAAAACTTATCTATTTGTTCTTCTATTTGTAGTAGGAAACATCGCTTTACCGCAACTATGCCACCTTGTACCATACGGTGGTCCCACATTATTACCCATTTATTTTTTCACGTTGATAGCCGGATATAAATATGGTATACGCGTAGGTATACTAACCGCAATTCTCTCTCCTATTATTAATAGTCTGCTGTTTGGTATGCCTTTGGTAGCTGAACTGCCTGCTATATTGATTAAATCAGGATTATTAGCTGTCGCTGTTTCTATTGCAGCCCATTATAGCAAAAAAATATCTTTCCCTGCTATATTGCTCGCCATTCTCACCTATCAAATAATAGGTACCACCATTGAATGGACTATGGTTGGCAATTTTTATGATGCCGCACAAGATTTCCGCATTGGCATTCCGGGAATGCTCATTCAACTTTTCGGTGGATATGCATTACTTAAAGCCATTGCAAAAATCTAATGGTTATGGAAGGAAAAACATTTGAAGAAGTATTAAAACGTTTTCAGACTATACAAATAGATGAGGACTTTGATCTGATTGTGGCAATAGCTAACGGAGGGATTGTGCCTGCAGCCATACTTAATCAACGTTTACAGAAAGAGATATGTCTGCTTAAAATTAACCTGAGAGATGAATATCAACATCCGAAGTACGACCATCCTAAACTTATAGCACCGATAGATTTTGAATATTCCGGCAAACGAATTTTACTCGTTGACGACCGGATAAAAACAGGAAGTACCATTGTATTTGCCCGTGAACTATTGAAAGAAGCAAAACTAATTAAAACATTTGCTGTTAATGGGAATGCAGATTATGCTTTGTATGATGAAGCATGTTTCAAATTCCCATGGATTCTATAAATACATAATTCGCAATAAAATTATTATGGACAGAAGAGATTTTTTGAGAACAGTAGCTATAACGGGTGCTGCCATGACTATGCAGCATTCTGAAGCGATGGAAATACTTACACAAGCTGTAAATAAAGTTGGAGGCGGAAAAGTAGACCTCGTTGCCGTAATGGGTGGAGAACCGGAAATTATGTTTCGTAAAGCTATTGCTGAATTGGGAGGCATAAAACAATTTGTAAAACCTGGGCAGAAAGTAGTAGTAAAGCCTAATATAGGCTGGGATAAAGTGCCCGAACTTGCAGGAAATACAAATCCCAAGCTCATAGAAGAGATTATAAGACAGTGTTTTGCGGCCGGAGCTAAAGAAGTAACGCTATTTGACCATACTTGTGACGATTGGCAGAAGTGCTATAAAAGCAGTGGCATTGAAGCTGTAGCAAAGGCTACCGGAGCTAAGATGATGCCGGCGCATTTGGAATCTTATTATCGTGTCATATCCCTACCAAATGGGAAAAACATGAAGCAGGCTAAAATACACGAGGCCATTTTAAACAGTGATGTATGGATAAACGTACCAATCTTAAAAAACCATGGAGGGGCTAATCTCACTATGTCGATGAAGAACCACATGGGTATTGTTTGGGATAGAGGCTATTTTCATCAACACGATTTGCAACAATGCATCGCCGACATCTGCACTATGCAGAAAAAAGCTGTATTGAACGTAGTAGATGCTTATCGGGTGATGAAAACGAACGGGCCACGCGGACGTTCTTCATCAGATGTAGTTCTGGCTAAAGGGCTTTTCATATCACAAGATATTGTGGCTGTAGATACCGCAGCAGCTAAGTTTTTTAATCAAATTCGTGAAATGCCACTTAATACAGTAGGACATTTAGCTAATGGCCAAGCACTAAAAATAGGCACTATGGATTTAGACAAATTAAATATCAAGCGAATAAAGATGTAATATTATTATGCTCAAAAAAATACGAATAACAATATCGGCTTTATTTTTTGCTCTTATAACTTTTTATTTTTTAGATATAGCAAACATATTGCCTCCGAATTTTCATTGGCTGGCTGAAATACAATTTATTCCGGCATTGCTTTCGCTCAGTATCCTCGTACTCATTGCTCTTATCGTATCAACCTTGATTTTCGGAAGGATATACTGTTCGGTTATCTGCCCTATGGGTATCTTTCAAGATGTAATAAGACGCTTTTCTAAACCTTTTTATAAAAAAAAGAGAAAATATGCATATAGCAAAGCAAAGACTTTGCTACGTTGGTCGGTTTTAATAATTACTATAGCTGCCTTTTTTTGTGGATTATCTTTCATCATAGGATTGCTAGATCCATATAGTGCGTATGGGAGAATGACAACAAATATATTCAAACCAATATACATGGCGGGAAATAATTTGCTGGAAAACATTTTTTCTCGTTATGAAAATTACACTTTCTACAAAGTAGACATAGCCATTCGTAGCATCATTTCCTTCGTGATAGGCATAGTTACTTTCTTGGTCATAAGTGTTTTAGCCTGGAAACATGGACGAACATGGTGCAATACAATATGCCCTGTAGGTACCGTATTAGGACTACTTAGTAAATTATCATTTTTTAAAGTACGTATAGATTTGAATAAATGCACTAATTGCGGCTTGTGCGCCACTAAATGCAAAGCTTCGTGTATAGATGTAACCACTCATGCCATAGATTACAGCCGTTGCGTTGATTGTTTCAATTGTTTAGATGTATGTAGACAAAAAGCTATAAACTATAAGCCCTCTGTAGCCGTAACTAATCAGGGAGCAAATGCTTCTAAACGTCGTTTTCTGATGGCTGGTTTAACTACGGCTGTTGCTGCTCCACAGGCAATGCTTTATGGACAGTCTGTAACAAGTCTTTTAAGTAATAAAAAAGCATATAAAAAAGAGAATCCTCTTACTCCTCCCGGATCTATTAATCGTGAACATTTTCAGGAACATTGTACTTCATGTCATTTGTGTGTGAGCAAATGTCCTTCACATGTATTAAAACCCGCATTTATGGAATACGGCCTAGAGGGAATCATGCAACCCACCGTAGATTTCGCAAAAGGATTTTGTAATTTCGACTGTACTTTGTGCGGAGATATATGCCCTACTCAAGCTATCAAACCACTTACCCTACAACAAAAACATACCACCCAGATGGGATATGTGGTATTTATAAAAGAAAATTGTATCGTTTACACAGACAATACCAGTTGCGGTGCTTGTTCGGAACATTGCCCTACCCAGGCTATAGCCATGGTAACTTACAAAAATGGACTAACCATTCCACAAGTAAATAAAGAAATCTGCGTGGGTTGTGGCGGATGTGAGTACGTTTGCCCTGCAAGACCTTATAAAGCTGTCCATATAGAAGGTAATCCGATACAAATAGCAGCAAAGCCCTTTAAAGAAGTGAAGAAGAAAAAAATTGAAATAGACAATTTTGGTTTTTAATATTCAAAATAATGGAGGTATCTTATGGGTTGTATAAAAAATCTAAAATATTACAACTTACATCATTTATAAAAGTAATTCGGCTACATTATCATTAAATTCTGACTACATTTTACTAAAAAACATATACTGCCAGCTTAGTTAACAGTTTTTCGTCTTATGTCAAGTTAATTATTAGAAAATATGATTAACTTCGTATTCACTAGTCAGAAACAATGTGTAAATGGAGAATAGCAATCAACTTTATAATATAGGTTATGCCCTAAGTGGTGGATTTATTAAAGGATTTGCTCATCTGGGCGTCATGCAAGCCTTGTTAGAGTATAATATTAAGCCCGACATAATTTCGGGCGTTAGTGCCGGAGCTTTAGCCGGAGTTTTTTATGCTGACGGAAACGAACCTCATAGAGTCTTGGATTATTTTTCGGGACATAAATTTCAAGATTTAACCAAATTGGTAATTCCCAGAGTAGGACTATTCGAACTCAGTGAGTTTCAGGAATTCTTAAGAAGTAACCTTAAAGCTAAAAAATTAGAAGAACTGAAAATCCCTCTTGTTGTAACAGCAACCGATTTAGATCACGGAAAAAGTGTTCAATTTCGCAAAGGTAACATTGCTGAACGCATTGCTGCTTCTTGTTGCATGCCTGTGCTGTTTACTCCTGTAAAAATTAATGGCATACATTACGTCGACGGCGGTTTATTTATGAATCTACCAGCTTCTATCATTCGCAATGAGTGTGAAAAAGTGATAGCTATAAATGTTAGCCCCCTAAGTACGGAGAAGTACAGAATGAATATCTTAAGCATTGCTTTACGCTCTTATCATCTAATGTTCAGAGCCAATACATTTAAGGAATTTGAACATTGCGATCTGCTCATAGAGCCATATAACCTAGAAGGCTATAGTAACAGAGAGTTAGAAAAAGCAGAAGAAATTTTCGAAATGGGTTATAAAACCGGAATTGAAAGAATAACTCAACTCATAGAAGAGAAAGGAAAGATATGGATATAATTAAGACTGGATTAGCAGCCTATGGCATGTCTGGGCAGGTATTTCATGCACCATTCATCCATGCAAATCAGCATTTTGAACTTTGCAAAATAGTGGAACGTGACAAAGAATTATCTAAAGAGCAATATCCACAGGCTAACATTGTGCGAAGTTTTGATGAACTATTACAAGATAAAGCTTTAAAACTCATTATTGTCAATACACCAGACAGCACCCACTATGAATATGCTCTCAAAGCATTACAGGCAGGAAAGAACGTAGTGGTAGAAAAGCCGTTCACGACAACCACCCCTCAGGCTGAAGAGCTCATTGCACTTGCCCAGGAAAAGAATTTAATGCTAAGCGTATATCAAAACAGGCGTTGGGATGCCGATTTTTTAGCAGTAAAAGAAATTATAAACAAAGGCATTTTAGGCCGCTTGGTTGAATTTGAATCTACCTTTGCGCGCTACCGTAATTTTATCAAGCCTAATACATGGAAAGAAACAGGAGAAGCAGGCGGAGGACTAACATATAATTTAGGTGCGCATCTGATAGACCAAGCCCTGCAACTTTTTGGTATGCCTAAGGCTATATATGCCGATATAGCCACAATGAGAACAGGAGGAATAGTAGATGATTATTTTTTTATCCATTTTCTTCGTCCGGCATTAGCACCATCCTTAAAATTATCCTTAAAAGCGAGTTATTTAATGTGCAATGCAGAACCTCGATTTGTATTACATGGAACATTGGGCTCTTTCGTAAAACGAGGCGTGGATAAGCAAGAAGCAGCACTATTAATAGGAGAAAAGCCTGATCAGCTTCATTGGGGAGAAGAAAATGAACAAGAATGGGGATTATTGCATACACAAATAAATGGCAAAGAAATTTGTCAGAAATATCCAAGTCCGGCTGGTAATTATGGCGCTTTTTACGAAAACATATATGAACATATTTATTTGCACCAAACGTTAGAAACAGATGCCAGAGGTGTATTAAATGTCATTAAAATCATCGAAGCAGCCTATCAAAGTAGCAAGGAAGAAAGAGTTATCTACCTATCATAAATGCCGACAAAAAATGAACGACAAAAAGAAAATCATAATTTACCAAGTACTTCCTCGTTTGTTTGGCAACAATAACAATCACTGCATATACAATGGTGATATAGCAGCCAACGGTTGTGGCAAGCTTACCGACTTCACACCAAAAGTGTTTAAGGAAATAAAAAAGCTTGGCACTACACATATATGGTATACAGGAATTATCGAACATGCAACGCAGACCGATTATAGACAGCATAATATTCGCCCAGACCATCCGGCTATTGTAAAAGGAAAAGCAGGCTCGCCCTATGCTATCAAAGATTACTACGATATAGATCCTGACTTAGTGGATAATGTGACCGAAAGGATGAGAGAATTTGAAGCCCTGATTAAACGTACACACCAGAATGATTTGAGAATCATTATTGATTTTATCCCTAATCATGTAGCCAGACAGTATCACTCCGATGTACAACCAAAAAAAACGGTTGAACTAGGAGCCACAGACGATCCTGATCAATCTTTCAGTCCATACAATAATTTTTATTATATTCCACAAACAGAATTTCATGGACAATTTGATTTAAAAGCAGGTGCAAGCGAGCCTTATCGTGAATATCCTGCCAAAGCCACAGGAAATAACCGTTTTGATGCTACTCCAAATATTAACGACTGGTATGAAACCATAAAGTTAAACTATGGCATTGATTTTCTTAATGGAGGTACCCATTGTTTCTCTCCTATCCCAGATACATGGACAAAAATGCTGGATATTCTCTTCTTTTGGGCCTCAAAGGGTGTAGATGGATTTCGTTGTGACATGGCAGAAATGGTTCCCGTTGAATTTTGGGAGTGGGCGATTTCTCAAATAAAAACAAAACATCCTCACTTACTCTTTGTTGCCGAAGTATATAATCCAACCGAATATCGCAATTATCTGTCGCGAGGAAAATTCGATTACTTATACGACAAAGTGGGCCTTTACGATACATTACGTAACATTATCTGTGGATATGATTCGGCCAATGCCATCACACGTAGTTGGCAAAGCTTGGGTGGCATAGAAAAAAAAATGCTCAATTTTCTTGAGAATCACGATGAACAGCGCATTGCTTCTGATTTCTTTGCCGGAGATGCTCGTAAGGCTATTCCGGCTCTTATCGTTTCTTCTTGCATGAATACCAATCCTATGCTGATATACTTCGGGCAAGAGCTTGGCGAACCCGGGATGGATACCGAAGGTTTCAGCGGAAGAGATGGAAGAACCAGCATTTTTGATTATTGGAGCATAGATAGTATTCGTCGATGGAGAAATGGAGGCAAGTTTGACGGGAAGAAGCTAACTAATGAGCAAAAACGACTACAAGCAACCTACCAAAATATACTCACTATTTGTAGTAAAGAGCCGGCTATTTCGGAAGGCCTTTTTTTCGATCTTATGTACGTTAATCAAAACGGCTGGCGTTTTAACGAACATAAACAATATGTGTTTTTACGCAAACACAAACACGAGTTACTTTTTATCCTTATTAACTTTGACTGTATATCGGTAGAGATAGCTGTCAATATCCCATCACATGCCTTCGATTACCTACAAATACCATTAATGGAATCTTATGAAGCTACTGATTTACTAACGAATAAGAAAGAAGAAATAAGCTTATTACCCTACAAAGCCACAGAAACGTCCATTAGTGCATACGGAGGTAAAATATTAAAAATAATAGTGTAACAAGACTATCACATTAATGTAAGCATTCGGTTAACCCCGTGTTGCAAAATCCTTGAAGAATACAAAAGTCTACAGATATTCTTCAAGGATTTGCCTTATTTTTCAATGATATTTTGAAAAACTCCTAAAACATTCGGAGACTGTTAGGAGATCTTCGGAGACATCCTAATTTATAGATTTTCTCCTATTTGAGTTTTCAGGTTATGAGGGAGAAGTTCAGCAAGATCTTTGCTGTAATCGTTATCATAGTCATGTATGTGGTTAAACACATATTCCATCCACTTTCTGGGGTCCACTTCACAAGCTTTGCAGCATCCCATCATGGAATATATAATAGCAGCTTCCTCTGCAGCATCATGGTTTCCACAAAACAAAAAGTTCTTTCTTCCAAGTGCGATGGGTCTGATGGCATTTTCAGCCAAATTGTTATCTATCCGATATCTGCCATCAAGGTGATACCTGGTTAGCCTTGGGAAAATCTTATAAGTATAGCTAATAGCCTTACCTATTCTGCTTTTGGGAAGTACTTTATCGTATTCCTTATAAAGCCATTTTTCAAAGAGTACAAGGATAGGGTAAGCCAGCCTGCTTCGCAGATCAGCACGTTCTGTATAAGACAAGTCCTCATTATCAGCCTGTTTTTCCACATCATAGAGCAGTGCTATTTGTTCCAAGGCATATGTTGCCCTGGCTTTATCATCTTCCAAAGCCTGTTCAAAATACCGTCGGGCATGTGCCCAACATCCTATTGGTAAAACACCTTTCTTTTTTTCATAAATGGAGTAAACTTCATAACCATCTGTCTGAAGCGCCCCGCGGAAGTCTTTCAGTAGCCCGATTGCTACACTTTGAGCTCGTGAACCGTGGTCGTAATAAAAGAGTACCAGGTTTTGTATCACCGCCCGTACCATCCAAAGATATCCTTTGACTGTTTTATGCTTCTCGTTATTGATTATCGGTACAGTTGTCTCATCCACCTGTAGATAATCCGTAGAGAGAATGATCTCTTTTAATCTGTAGTATAATGGTCTGAGCATATCAGCCGATTCTGAAAACCATCCGTTTACTGTCGATGCAGACAAAGAAAGACCTGTTTGCTTAAACATTTGCAACTGGCGATAGAAAGGGATGTGATAGGTGTATTTATTGTTTAATATCTCTGCCAGGAGTGAGGCTCCGGCAAAGCTTTTGGCTATAGGAAGAAAAGGCATAGGGGCTATAACAACTTCCTTTTCAACATTCAGCGTTTTATTCTTTAGAACCCATTTTTCACGGATGATACGACGGACATAGAATTCATCCGGTTTGTGTTCGAGTATTTCGGTTATTTCTTCGCCAATCTTTTTCCAGTTTTCTTCATCAACACCGGCTGGTCTGATGCGTTCTTCTCTTCGCTCCAAAGAATCAGGCAAATTCTGGCGTACCGGTTTATCATTACTTTTTGCTGTAGTGCGACGGATTTTATATTCTATGATTTGTTTTTGGGCTTCCCTGGCAAGCGCCTTTTCCTCCGGCAAGACATCAAGGCCCTCAAAATCGAGTTTCCTTTGCAAGGGATCAGGAGTGATAAATTTCTCACTGGATTTACCAAAGTATTTTCTTCTCAGGTATTGAAGCTGATACTCCAGTTGTCCAATCTTTTGGTCTTTTTTCTCAATGATAAGCTTTTGTTCTTCAATGGTCTGCTTACAGGAGGCTATTTCAACATCGACAGATTCTAATTCATTCAGTTTGCTTTGTAAACGAGCATTGTGTCGATAGAGCCTGTCCCGCTCTTCCAACAGTGCCAAGATGAATTCTTTGTCGTTTGTCGTGTCTGCCATTTCCCCTTTGATCTGATAGTCCAAAAGTACTTATTTTAGGGGAAAATACCAAATATTTGACTCGTAAAATTGTATTTATTTTAAACATAACTCGAACCTTTTTCTTCGTGTTACTTTATCGGCGTCAATGCCCTGAACCATTAACATCAGACTTTGCCAGGTCATCCTGAAAACATGAGATTCTTCATCGTAAAGAGGAAGTTTAAAGGTGCCGGATTCAAGTTTCTTGTGATAAATCACAAGACCACCATATTCCATGTGGAGTATCTTCATGCTGGTGCAGGTACGGTTTATGAAGATAAAAACATCTCCGTCTTTCACATTTTGCTGCATATGATCAGCAACAACTCCGCTAAGAGTATAAAAACTCTTTCTCATATCTGTGGGCAACGGGCACAGATAGTAATTCATTGATTCATTCAGGTTAAACATCGCTATCAGTCGTCTAAGTGAATGAGTGTTCGTAAAACGGATGGATCAACATTCCCTTTGATCCTAAGGGTTGCACCGTTGAGGTAGCTTACCTCAATGGCAAAATCATTGTCCGGTTGCCGGCATGACTGTGCTTTACTCTGAGCGTGATTAACTGCTGGAACTGATGCTGATTTGTCGATCAGCAAAGGAATTAATCCGGAAGATTTATTTGCTGAGTTCCGTTTTTTCTGCCAATAATAAAACCGACTCTCTGTAAAGCCTTCATTATTGCAGAAATCTCTAACGTTCAAGCCGGATCCTTTAAAACGGTTATACACCTCTTCGAATTGCACTTGTGTCATCATAACTTTTTAATTTTGAGACAAAAGTAAGTAACTGAAATTAGGAATTAAATACGGGGTTTACCGAATGCTTACACATTAATAAGGCCTTATAAACAAAAAGGACAAAGAAAAACAATTGCTTTTCTTTGTCCTCACAATATATTTTGACTGCAAAAAAGTATTTTAAAAATCTATATTATCTTATTTTTCTCAATACCATTGCCGTGCGTGCAGGAATATATAATTTCAACCACTCTTTATTCTCCGCGGCATAAAGCGGATCAGAGAGAGTTATATGTTCAACAGTAGCATCCGATAAACCATTTCCACCATAAATCACATCATCTGTATCCAAAACCACCTTGTAACTACCCGGTGTAGCAAGAATACCATAATCTGTAAAAGATTTCATTGGACTGAAGTTAAACACAAAAACTAAATCCCCTCGTTGATAAGCCAATACCTGATCATCATCGTTGTGACATAGCTCCTTTACTTGGGTGGCTTGAAAAGCATTAACGCTTTTAATTACTTTCAACATATCAGCGTCAAAATCAGACATATAATGATAAGCTAAATTCTTGTTATCAACCAAATCCCATTGGCGACGAGCATATTTACAAGACCAACCATTACCATCGCGTGGAAAGTCAATCCACTCCGGATGGCCAAACTCATTTCCCATGAAGTTCAAATAGCCTCCGTTAATACTGGAAGAAGTAAGCAAACGAATCATCTTATGCAGAGCAATACCTCTGTTAACAATATAATTTTCATCCCCTTTTTGCATGTGCCAATACATCTCAGCATCTATTAAACGGAAAATGAGGGTTTTATCTCCCACTAATGCTTGATCATGACTTTCGGCATACGAAATAGTTTTTTCATCCTTACGACGATTCGTTACTTCCCAGAACATACTAGACGGCTTCCAGTCTTCATCTATTTTCTCCCGAATCGTCTTAATCCAATAATCAGGAATATTCATAGCCATTCTATAATCGAATCCGTATCCACCATCTTCTACTTTCACGCCCAGTCCGGGCATGCCCGAAACCTCTTCGGCAACAGTGATAGCGTTTGGTTTAATTTGATGAATCATTTCATTGGCCAATGTCAGATAACAAATTGCATTGTCATCCTGATGTCCATTATAGTAATTAATATAATCCGAGAAAGATTCGCCCAAACCATGGCTGTAATAGAGCATAGAAGTTACACCATCAAAACGAAATCCGTCGAGTTGATACTCTTCCAGCCAATATTTACAATTCGACAAAAGAAAATGAACCACTTCATTTTTTCCATAATCAAAACAAAGGGAATCCCATGCCGGATGTTCCCGGCGAGCACCTTGATAGAAATATTGGCAAGGATCCCCGGCAAAATTAGCCAACCCTTCGACTTCGTTTTTCACGGAATGAGAGTGGACTATATCCATTATTACGGCAATACCAAATCCATGAGCCGCATCGATAAGCTCTTTTAATTCATCAGGTGTGCCAAAACGAGAAGATGCAGCGAAGAAGTTCGAAACATGGTAGCCGAAACTTCCATAGTAAGGATGCTCCTGAATAGCCATAAATTGAATACAATTATATCCTAATTTAGCTATTCGCGGCAATATTTTTTCACGAAATTCTTTATAAGTACCAACCTTTTCTTCTTGTTGCGCCATGCCTATATGGCATTCGTATATGAGAAGAGGATCAGTCGTAGGTTTAAATATTTTTTCTTTAAAGTGAAATGGAGCATCAGGATTCCACACTTGTGCACTAAATATACCGGTGTTTTCATCTTGCACAACTCTGGTAGCCCAAGCAGGGATACGTTCACCCTTACCACCATCCCAGCAGACAATTAGTTTATACAAATCGCCATGATGAATAGCTCCTTCAGGAAGATTAGCCTCCCAATTCCCGTCATCCAGCCGTCGTAGCGCAAATTCGTCTTTTTCTTTCCAATCATTAAAAGTACCAATCAAATAAATTTGTGTAGCATTGGGAGCCCATTCGCGGAATGTCCAACCAGTAGTCGTACGATGCAAACCAAAGTAAAGATATCCCGAAGCAAAATCCGACAATGTTTGCCTTCCCTCATTTGTAAGTTCGGATTTCTTCTCCATAGCATGCTGATGACGCCCTACAATGGCATCTTTAAACGGCTCAAGCCATGGGTCATTTTTGATTAAGTTAAGAGTCTTTTCCATGTAGAATGAATTTGGTTTATTCAGTACTTATGCTTTTACTTTTACTATAACCTTCTTTACACCTTCATTCGAGATGCCAGGTGCATGTCCATCTTGAGGAAAGAAGATAGCAAACATACCAGGTTTTACAGCCACATAATTTTCTGCCATGCCTTCAAAGAAAGTAATATCTTTTTCAGCATTGTAAGCTGCATTTGTTGGCAAATTTGCCCCCGGAGTATACCCCATTACCTCAGTTCCTGAAAGTGGGATTTGAATATCTATGAACTCATTGTGAGTTTCTAATTTAGCTTGTTCTTTAGTTTTAGGATTTGTTTGAGCCACGTTAATGCAAAGATCTTTGCCATTCAGCTCAATCTTGCTCAGCTCAAGAGATTTTAAATCATGAGATTTAATAAAATCAATTGCCTGAGCAAAAAAAGAATTCAACGATGCGTATTTTTCTAAATTGTCTAAAGTATCTACTACCATAGCTTAAGTTCTTTTAATTAGTTATATATAAGTTTGTCAATCAAAGTCATCAATGGTGTAATTTGTAAAATCAGAAAAACGTTTTAACTGGCGAAATACATTTTCTGTTTGTTCCAGAACATCGGGGGTTAGAAAAAAACTATCGGGAACATAACAAGCGCAAGTAAATTCCTTGCATTTTAGATAATCAATATACTCAAAATCTTTAGGAAATCCTTTTGGAGCAGTTTTCAGAAAACTATTTCCAATTACCGGAAAATATTTTTTAAAAGCCGGATCTTCTACAATGGACAAATATTCTTCAATATTAGTATATACAGCTTGCCTTAAAGCTTTCAAAACTTTGGGTGGCGGACAGAAGCTACCTCCGGCCAACATACAATTGCCAGGTTCCAAATGTACATAATAGCCACAATGATCAGACTTTTTCCCTTTCGCATTTATATATCCTCCAAGATGTGTCTTGTATGGAGTCTTATCAGCTGAGAAACGAGTATCACGATAGATACGATATGTACAATCTTTTATCTGTACGCCTTTTATGCTCTCATCGAATAACGAAATACGTGAAATAATCAGTCCCAATAGTTGTTCATACTCAGAACGGGCACTTTCATATTCATCTCGATGTTCATTAAACCATTCACGGTTATTATTCTCTGCGAGCAGTTTTAAAAATTGAAAGATAATAGGTTGGTTCATTGTCTTTCCTTTAATATTTACTCTACAAACTTACGAATTTAATTTTTAAAATACTATAAAAAGATAGAAAAACGGGGTAAAAAAAGCATCGGCTCAAGTGGAGCCGATGCCTATAACACATTTATCTATAAACAGACGCTTCTGCTTACGACGTACTTACTTGTCTCAAGCTAGCACAATCTTTTTAATCTTATATCTAATACTATGAAAAACACGTTTAATAAACAGATGAACTGAAAGATTTGTTCATTACCTGAAAAATGTTTTATCAGCAATCCCGTAGAATGTACCTCCTATTTTTATATCTTTGCAAAAAAAAGATGGAATACAACTTTAATGAAGAAAGCGTGAACGCCCTGTTAACATGGGCAAAAAACACAGAAATGCCACAAGCCATAAAACTGACAGAGCACGAAAACATATTAGATGTGCCAAAATATATCTTATCTAATGTTTATGACATCAACTCCCATTATCCCGATCCGCGCTATAATGCAGCCATTACTCGCCTTTACAGATTGAAAGAATATCTTAAATAAAATCAGGAGAAACTTTCATCATTTTCATCCATACTTTCCATAAAAAACATACACCGAATCTACCATCACAGTAAATCGGTGTATAACTCTATAAATACAGATTTGTATTTGCCTATTTTTTCGTATTCACTTTTAAACAAAGTTCGTTGAGCTGAGATGCTTCTAAGAAAGCAGGAGCGTCTATCATCACATCTCGTCCCGAATTATTTTTCGGGAAGGCAATGCAGTCGCGTATAGAATCCAATCCAGCAAAGAGAGACACCCAGCGATCGAGTCCATAAGCTAAGCCACCATGAGGAGGTGCTCCAAATTTGAATGCATCCATAAGAAATCCAAACTGCTCATGCGCACGTTCGGGGGTGAACCCCAGCAAATTAAACATCTTATTCTGCAACTGGCTATCGTGAATACGAATAGATCCCCCTCCTACTTCAACTCCATTAATAACCATATCGTAAGCATTTGCACGAACAGCTCCCGTGTCGGTATCGAGTAAATGAATATCTTCAGGCTTCGGAGAGGTGAACGGATGATGCATAGCCATAAACCGCTTTTGTTCTTCATCCCATTCGAAAAGAGGAAAATCGACCACCCACAAGCAAACAAATTTATTCTTATCTCTTAAACCTAATTGATTAGCTATTTCTAAGCGAAGTTCACAAAGCTGCTTACGGGTTTTCATGGCATCGTCGCCGGAAAGAATAAGTATCAAATCACCCGGTTTAGCACAAAAAGCCTTCTTCATTTGCTGCAATACGTCTTGCGAATAAAATTTATCGACACTCGACTTAACATTACCGTCAGCTTCTACTCGCGCATAGACTAACCCCTTGGCACCCACTTGTGGCCTTTTTACAAAATCAGTCAATGCATCCAACTGCTTACGGGTATATGTAGCTGCACCTTCGGCACAAATTCCGCCAATGTAAGCTGCATCGTTAAATACAGAAAACCCCTGACCTTTCAAAAGATCCATTAATTCGATAAATTTCATATCGAAACGGAGATCGGGCTTGTCACTGCCATAGTTTTTCATCGCATCGCTCCACGACATGCGTAAGAAAGGTTCCGTGAGTTCTATCCCACGAATGGTTTTGAACAAATGTTTAGCCATCCCTTCAAAAGTAGTAATGATATCCTCTTGGTCTACAAAACTCATTTCGCAATCAATCTGAGTAAACTCCGGTTGGCGATCGGCACGGAGATCTTCATCACGAAAACATTTCACGATCTGGAAATAACGATCAAAGCCGGATACCATGAGTAACTGCTTAAAAAGCTGAGGCGATTGTGGCAATGCATAGAATTGTCCGGGATTCATACGCGAAGGAACGACAAAATCTCTCGCTCCTTCGGGCGTGGAGCCTATGAGTACAGGTGTCTCTACTTCGAGAAAGCCTAGTTCGTCCAAATAACGACGTACTTCCATTGTCATTTTATGTCGCAACTCCAAATTTGATCGAACAACATTTCTTCTCAAATCAAGATAACGGTATTTCATTCGGATATCGTCTCCTCCATCCGTATTGTCGTCTATTGTAAAAGGAGGCGTAGCAGCCACGTTGAGTACATTTAACTCCGCTACTATTATTTCTATGTCCCCTGTTGGGATATTAGCGTTTTTACTGAATCGTTCATTGACAAGACCTGTTATTTGAATGACAAATTCCCGGCCTAACTTATTTGCCTGTGCACACAACGATGCATTCGTTTCTTCGTTAAAGACTAATTGCGTAATTCCGTAACGATCGCGTAAGTCGACAAATGTCATCCCTCCCATTTTTCGCGAACGCTGTACCCATCCGGCCAACGTCACTTGCTTATTAACATCGGAGATACGTAACTCTCCACACGTGTATGTTCTGAACATCTCTTTTTTATCTAGTATTATTATGATTCAATATTGATTTTATAATCAGCCGCATAAAATTAAAATGCAAAAATACATATTAATTTGCAAATTTGGTTTTAAGGGATTGAATTAATTCAATCTCTTTTAGTCAGTTTTTTAAGCAATTCTTTATTCTTATTGATGATCATGCGGTTTTTATGTGAGATATCTTCTACAAACGAATCATTGATTTGCCTTAGCCCGTTCACATATTCTTGTGCCTTCTGTAACATATTACTGCAATCTTTTCCTTTTTCCTGAGGCACAATTACATTTAGTCCACCTTTTATGATCTCAACATTTATGTTTTCTCCCATCATCAATGGGTCTCCATCAAAATGCACCAAGCCCGGTTTATTTCGATGAATACACAACTTCTTACAACGAAAAGTTTTTATACGGCTATTTTGATCTATCGTTTTATTAAAAAGCTGAAAAGCCAACGAGGGTACGTCTAATACTGTAAACGGTTCTAAAATAGTAACATCCATCAATCCATCCGTAAGCAAAGCTTGTGGAGTAATATACGCGTTATTACCATATTGAGAAGCATTGCCACAAGCTATCAAAAAGGCTTTATATTTCTGCATACCGTCTTCCGTTTCGAGTTCATACGTTTGAGTCTGGTACGTCAGACTTTCCTGCAAAGTCTTTTCTAAATAAGTGAGTAATCCTCTTTTACCTGCATTGGCAAATTTAAGACTTACAAAAGCATCAAATCCAACTCCGCAAGTACAAAAAAAAGGTAAATCATTTATTTTACCATAATCTATCACGCCACGTGTACCTATATTAATAATTTCAATAGCTTTCTTGGCTTCCATTGGTATTTGTAAATGCCTTGCCAAGCCATTTCCCGACCCGCAAGGGATAATTCCCAAAGCGGTATTTGTATGAATAAGAGATCGAGCTATTTCATTAACTGTGCCATCTCCCCCAACAGCCACTACAGCATTTACACCTTCGCTAACAGCTTGGGCGGCTATTTCAGCAGCATGCCCCGCCTGCTGTGTCTTTACTACTTCCCAGCTATACTTCTCCTTGTCCATTAAATGATCCAATTGGCTAAGTATTAACTCTTTACCTTGTGTACCGGAAACTGGGTTAAAAATAAATATTACTTTTTCTATCATATAGGATCGTGCACTGAAGTGTATCATTCTTTTGATTACGGGCAAAAGTAATATAATTATTTTTAGTTACGACACATTCATTTCATATTTTTATTATCTTTGCCCTCTGTTTGAAACACTATTAAAGATAAAGTTAAAGCTATTAACTACGTAGCAATTAGCAAAAGCAGATTTATTAATAAAATATTCATGGGATTATTACAAGAGAAGTTAGCAAAATACGACCTGCCTCAACAAGTGAAGGCAAAGGGCGTATATCCTTACTTTCGATGCATCGAAAGTGAACAGAACACAGAAGTAATCATGAGCGGCAAAAAAGTATTGATGTTTGGCTCTAACTCTTACCTAGGTCTGACAAATCATCCAAAAGTTATTGAAGCTGCTGTCGAAGCCACCCGCAAATACGGCACAGGCTGTGCAGGTTCCCGCTTCCTTAATGGAACTTTAGATTTACACCTTCAATTAGAAAAAGAACTAGCCGAATTCGTAGGAAAAGAAGATGCAATTATCTACTCTACAGGATTTCAAGTAAACCTTGGCGTTGTATCATGCGTGACAGGTCGCGAAGACTATATTATTTGCGATGAACTCGATCATGCTTCCATAGTAGAAGGCCGTCGCCTTTCTTTTTCGACAGCTTTAAAATTTAAGCACAACGATATGGAATCGTTGGAAAAGGAATTATCAAAATGCAGACCCGAAGCGGTGAAACTAATAGTGGTAGACGGAGTATTCAGTATGGAAGGAGATATAGCCAACTTACCCGAGATTGTTCGTCTATCTAAGAAGTATAATGCCAGTATAATGGTTGACGAAGCGCATGGACTAGGTGTTTTAGGTGATCATGGTCGCGGTACCTGTAACCACTTCGGAGTGACAAATGATGTAGATCTTATTATGGGCACCTTCAGTAAATCGCTTGCTGCTATCGGAGGATTTATTGCAGCCGATGAGTGTATAATTAATTACCTTCGCCATAATTCCCGCTCATATATTTTCAGTGCAAGTAATACGCCAGCTGCTACTGCTGCTGCCCGTGCCGCACTAAACATTATGAAGACGGAACCCGAACGCATTCAACACTTGTGGGATATTACAAATTATTCTTTGAAGCGTTTCCGTGAGTTAGGCTTTGAAATAGGGCACACAGCCACTCCCATTATTCCGCTTTACGTACGTGACATGGAAAAAACCTTCATTGTTACTAAAATGTTGTTTGACGAAGGAGTATTTGTTAATCCGGTAGTTCCTCCGGCATGTTCCCCCAATGACACTTTGATACGTTTCTCGTTAATGGCTACTCACAGCCAAGAACAGATAGACAAAGCTATAGATAAGCTCGTAAAATGCTTTAAAGCACTTGACATTATAAAATAAGAGTAATTTATATAATTGATAAAAAAAGAGGTTGATCACGATGTACGTTGATCAACCTCTTTTTTTGGCGTGTTTCTAACTGTAATTTATTAATTCATGGAAGATTTTACTTGCGTTAACAGCTTAGCTATCTCAGTCCGTTCCGGTGACAGAGCCACTGCCTTTTCAAGATATTCATCAGCCTTTTTAAAATCAGCATCAGCGGTTGCTTTCTCTTCTTTATATTTATCTGGATTTGAAGAAGCGAGCGGCGCTGCTTTCTTAAGTACAAGAGCTCCGTCATTGAAAAACAGAACACCCAAACTGTATAAAGCATCGGTTTTCCATTTCTTACTACTTACATCAGTTACATGCATATAGCTTTCTTCTGCTTTATCAATGTTTGAAGATTTTTGAAAAGCTTGTCCTTCTTTTAAATAATAAATGGCATATAATTTCTCAATACTGGCATTTCCCGGCACTACTTCCATTCCTTCTTTCAGAGTGGCTATGTAATCACTGTTTTTCATCAAATTACGATAAGCAACAGCTTTACCCACATAAGCAGAAGCTACATTATAATTCTTTTTAATAGCCACATCAAACATTTTGGCCGCCGCATCATACTTTTTTGTTCTATCAGCACAAACACCGCAGTTAAAAGCAGTAATGGAATCTTGATAGTTTGTCTGTTTCAGATATTGACTATACTTAGTAAAGGCCACAGGGTAGTTCTTTGCCTGCAAAGCCTGATCTCCCTGAGATTTCAGTTGAGACGAATCAGCTGTCTGCGCAAAAAGGTTACCTACAGCAAAACATAAAGACAATAATACGATAAGTTTTCTCATAATAATATAAATTTGTAATTACTTGATTTTCAAATTTAGTGAAAACAACATATAAAACCAAAATCATTTTTATTTTTTTGAGCTTTTTGAGGGACTTCTAACTATTATTACCTTATAATATCATATAAAACCTATATATAGCGGGCATAAACACAATCAAGACCAAACATCATCCGTGATGGTTGGTCACTTCTCATTTTTTTTTCTTCTGATCGTTACTTGATAACATCCCCATGTTCTTATGTATAACATCCGGATGTTATATATAAGAACATGGGGATGTTTTAGTGCATTAAAAGCTATCAAGAGAGATAACATAGCCTTTCCATCAGAGAAATAAAGCATGTAATTTACTTTAAGACCACTCATTTAGTTTAAAGGGATAAAATGAAAAGAAGGCAAGAAGTATTCATTAACGTTACAACAAGGCAAAAAAAAGACGGTACCTCGATTCTCATCGCAGTACCGCCACAACACAAACACAAAATAAAACACGACAAAACTACTATGCAATTTAATCTGTTTATGCCTAAAAGACACAAATAACTGTTACTGGTATTCGCATACAAATAAACAGTTCAGGTTAATTTGCATTTTTAAAACAAATCAACAAAAACTATTGTTTAAAAACAAACAGTTAATTAAAGTTAATTGGATAGGGCTTATTGAATTCCGCGTTCACGCAATTTCTGCTGCCATACCCAAGCAGAAAGCAGCGTATCTTCTATAGATGTCTCGGCTTTCCACCCTAATTCAGTATTAGCATAGTCAGGATTTGCCCACACTTTTTCTATATCGCCTACCCGACGACCTACTATTTGATAATTGAGTTTCACGCCTGTAGCTTGCTCGAAGGAGTGAATTAACTCGAGCACGGAAAGGCCACAACCGGTACCAATATTAAAGGTTTCGACTTTTGATTTTTGCGCCTTCTCAAGTATACGCCGAATAGCGATAACATGTGCTTTCGCCAAATCTACCACATTAATAAAGTCCCGTATGCAAGAGCCATCAGGGGTATTATAGTCATCGCCAAAAACGTTCAATTTCTCACGAATACCAATGGCTGTTTGGGTAAGATATGGAATAAGATTCTGAGGAACGCCATTGGGTAATTCTCCAAGCAACGCCGTAGGATGTGCTCCAATGGGGTTAAAGTAACGCAATAAGATGGCACTAATAGGAACGCCGGACGCTATCGTATCGCATATAATTTCTTCGTTAATCTGCTTGGTGTTGCCATAAGGAGATTCTGCTTTTTTAATGGGAGCCTTTTCTGTTACTGGAAGTTCATCTGGCTGACCATAAACGGTACAGGATGACGAAAATACAATACCCTCTACGTTGTGCTTGGGCATCAGTTCGAGCAGGTTAATCAAAGAAAGCAGGTTATTGCGGTAATAGAGTAAAGGCTTCTGAACAGATTCACCCACAGCCTTACTGGCGGCGAAATGAATGATTGCTTTTATTTTCGGATATTTAGCAAATAGAGCGTCGAGACCTTTATAATCGAGACAATCGAGTTGTTCAAAAGCCGGACGAACGCCCGATATTTTTTCGATGCTCTCCACTACGTCAGCACTAGAGTTCGATAAATTATCTACAATTATAACTTCGTATCCGCTATTTTGCAATTCTACTACGGTATGAGAGCCGATGTAGCCCGTACCGCCTGTAACCAGAATTCTTTCTTTCATAATAATTTAATGTATTAACCTTCAGTTATAGTTACTGGGTGCAAATGTAAACAAAGAACTTTAAACAAAAAAAATTATCAGGCTTAAATAAAGTCTGATTTTGCGTTTTTTATAATCAATCATCTTCCCCTCTATAAACAGATACTTTTAATTATTCGGGCTTTTATAATCCGTTTATTTCCAAGAGATTTCGGTATCTCTGCTTCTTTGCCAATGGCTTGTTTTAGAGAAAAATAAAAATAAGTTATTAGTGTCGGCACATTATTGTGTAAATTTGCAATTATGAAACAATCACTTATGAAACAATATAAACGCGTACTTACCATCGCAGGGAGTGACCCCAGCGGAGGCGCCGGCATACAAGCCGACTTGAAAACGATGTCGGCATGTGGCTGCTACGGTATGTCGGCTATTACAGCTGTTGTTGATGAAAATACGATTGGAGTAACAGGAGTACATCCCATTCCTGTGTCTTTTGTTCGTGGACAAATACTCTCTGTGCTCGATGATATAGGAGCAGACGCCATAAAGATTGGTATGTTGCACTCATCGGAGTTAATACGGGTGGTGAAAGAAACACTTGCCGGATATTCTATTCGCAACATTGTACTCGATCCTGTAATGCTAGCTACCTCAGGCGATCATCTTTTGCAGGATGAAGCGATTAACATACTAAAAACAGAACTAATTCCATTCGTTCGTATTATTACACCCAACATTCCGGAAGCAGAGGTTTTATTAGGAAGAAAATTAACTGATCGATACGAAATGGTTCAAGCCGCCAAAACATTATCATGCAATGATCAAGTCTCTGTATTACTTAAAGCCGGACATCTGGATGAAGAAAAACTGATAGATATATTTTATAATGCTGAAAAAGGTGAAACAATTGAGCTGCCTTCAACACGCATTCACACAAGCAATACACACGGCACCGGCTGTACTTTATCATCGGCTGTGGCCTCATTCCTGGCACACCAGTTACCGCTTAATGATGCTGTAAGAAGGGCCAAAGAATACATTTCGCAGGCCATTACAAGCGGAGCTACTTATGAAATAGGTAAAGGGCACGGGCCGGTACATCACTTTTATGCTTTTTGGGAATAAAACTAACACAAAGAAGAAAATCGGTTCATTACTCAAAAAAATAAGTTCCTAAAAATTAAACAAATAATAATAATGAATAGCTCAAACAAAAATAAACCATTATTTTTGTATAAAGAAAGAAATATAACTGGAATGAAAAAATTAATGAAGGGGGGCCGATTTACCCCGGAAAATTATTCGGCAGAAGTTGAAGAGAGAATTCAAAAATACAGAAAGTTAGATTATAGACTCCCACCCAGAAAAATACTCCGTACTCCGGAACAAATTGAAGGTATCCGTAAAAGTGCCGTAATAAACACAGGCGTTTTAGATTATGTTACCGAAAACATCCGTGAAGGAATGTCTACGGAAGAGATAGATCAGCTTGTATATAACTTCACCATAGAGCATGGAGCCATTCCCGCTCCACTCAATTATGAAGGATTTCCAAAAAGTGTATGTACCTCTATTAATGAAGTAGTATGCCACGGCATACCAAACAAAAACGTAATTCTGCGTAGTGGAGATATTGTAAACGTAGATGTTTCAACTATCTTCGAGGGCTATTTCTCGGATGCATCGCGCATGTTTATGATAGGTGAAGTGAGTCCGGAAAAGAAAAAACTGGTAAAAGTAACTCAAGAATGTCTTGAAATAGGCATAGCAGCTGCTCAACCATGGGCACGATTGGGAGATGTAGGTGCAGCAATTCAGGAACATGCCGAAAAAAACGGATATGGCGTAGTGCGAGATCTCTGCGGTCACGGCGTAGGTGTTCACTTTCATGAAGAACCTAACGTAGAACATTTCGGACGTCGTGGAACGGGAACAATAATACTACCCGGAATGACATTTACCATTGAACCGATGATCAATATGGGAACTTATAAAGTCTTTATCAATAAATCAGACGGGTGGACAGTGCTTACCGAAGATGGAATGCCTTCCGCTCAGTGGGAAAAGATGTTGCTGATAACTGAAACAGGCAACGAAGTGCTGACTTATTAATAAGACTCTCAACGTATGATATTGGGCCTCTTCATTTGCGATATTGAGGCTCAATATCATTGCCAATAAGGCTCTTTGGCAGATAAAGAAGAAAACTATTAAAATTTAGCCCTCAGAATATTATATTATGCATAGCATATCTACCAACCTATGGAATTAACATTATTAGTACTGAACGCAGTTTTACTCATCATTTTACTTATTATTTTCCTTACTGCCGGAAATGGTAAGCAATCCGATTTATTGCAAAAGGCGCTTCGCCAACAAATGCAAGAGAACCGTGAAGAGTTAAATCGAAGCATCCGTGAATTGCGAATGGAGATTACGCAGGTACTAAACCAAAGCATACAACAGCTACAAGATGCTATGCACAAAAACATGCTCACAGCGGGAGAGCTACAACGGCAAAAGTTTGATATTATGGCTCGCCAACAAGAGCAACTAATTCAATCGACGGAAAAGCGGCTGGATGATATGAGGCTTATGGTAGAGGAAAAACTCCAAAAAACTTTAAACGAACGCATAGCCCAATCATTCGAGATAGTCCGTTCGCAGTTAGAAAATGTACAGAAAGGCCTTGGCGAAATGAAATCTTTGGCTCAGGATGTAGGAGGACTTAAAAAGGTACTAAGCAATGTGAAGATGAGAGGCACTTTCGGTGAAGTGCAACTGGGTGCTTTACTCGAACAAATGATGAGTCCGGAACAGTATGACAGTAATGTAAAGACAAAGAAAAGCGGAACAGAGTTTGTTGAATTCGCTATAAAATTGCCTGGAAACGATGATAAAAACAACGTTGTATATTTGCCCATAGACGCCAAATTTCCGAAAGACATTTACGAACAATATTATGATGCTTTTGAGTCGGGCAACACTAGCCTGATCGAATCATCGGGCAAGCAGCTAGAGGCAACCATAAAGAAAATGGCAAAAGATATTCACGATAAATACATCGACCCACCCTTTACCACCGACTTTGCCATTATGTTTCTTCCCTTCGAAAGCATCTATGCAGAAGTTATTCGACGCACATCTCTGGTAGAAAACCTACAAAGAGAATACAAAATTGTAGTGACGGGACCTACTACATTGGGGGCTATCCTTAATAGCCTGCAGATGGGATTTCGTACTCTGGCCATTCAGAAACGTACCAGTGAGGTATGGATGGTACTTGGAGCTGTAAAAACTGAGTTCGGCAAATTTGGCGGCTTACTGGAAAAGGTGCAGAAGAACTTGCAAAGCGCAGGAGATCAACTGGAAGAAGTTATCGGAAAACGTACCCGAGTCATTGAACGTAAATTAAGACAGGTGCAAGAACTACCTGCAGAAGAAAGTCAGAAGATTCTTCCTCTGGACAAAGACTATTTAGACGATGACGATGAATAGCGTGCGTACTTTCTACTTATTGTGGCGCGGAAGCACAAAATAAAGAATAATATACCCTAACAGACCAGCTATAACTGTTCCTGCAAGTACTCCTAACTTAGCTTGATTAAGCAATACCGGCTGAGTCTCGCCAAAAGAAAGATTGGTTATAAACAGGGATACGGTAAAGCCAATACCTCCAAGAAGAGCAACTCCGACAATATTCCTCCAATTCATACCACGCGGCATTGTAGCAAATTTTAGCTTAATGGCTAACCAAGTAAATGAAAAAATGCCGAAAAGCTTCCCGATAAGCAGTCCGAGAGCAACAGCTATCGTAACATCACCAATTAACTGGCCATGATTGCTAAACACAACTCCGGCATTGGCAAAGGCAAATAAAGGAAGAATAACATAGTTTACAGCAATATGAAGGTTATCTTCGAGTGATTGAAGCGGACTAATAACCCTATCTGAAGCCGACTCTACTCGTTTCAATTTTTCTATCTGTTTGTTCGTAAGCACAATATCATCCTTATCAGATATGGGAAAAGAATTTATGGTATGCCGGATGCGCTCAATGTATTTGCCCACTTTTAATCTGGGTTTGGCAGGAATCACAAAGGCAAGTATAACTCCGGATATAGTGCTATGAATACCCGATTGGAGAAATAAATACCAAATTATCAACCCAACAAACAAAAAGAAAGTTTTATTAGTGGCTCCTCTATTACCAATAAAATAAAGCACTAAAAATAAGAGTGCCGCCCACAAAAGATAATGAAGCGTTACGTGAGAGCTATAAAAAGTAGCAATAACCATAATGCCGCCGATATCATCGACTACGGCAAAAGCCGTTAGAAATATTTTCAGGCTCAACGGCACACGTTTGCCTAGCAAGCTTAGTACTCCCAGAGAAAAAGCGATGTCAGTTGCCATGGGTATTGCAAGGCCATGACCAGCTTCGCTACCCGGGGGTGAAATAAGAATATAAATAAGAACAGGGAAAATCATGCCACCACAAGCAGCTATAAAAGGAAGAATAGCCTTTCGGAGTGAAGAAAGTTCGCCAACAAGAAGTTCGCGTTTTATTTCAAGACCTACGGTGAAAAAAAACAGCGTCATCAATCCATCGTTAATGAACTCAAGTACAGTTAGGGTATGATCTCCATGCGAGAAGAAATTAAAATCGCCTATCTGAAAATGTACTTGTTGAAATAAAAATTCTTGGTACATCGGCGCCCAAGGAGAGTTAGCAATCACTGCTGCAAGCATTGCCGCAATAAACAAAAGGGCACTAGCCACAATATTCATTGAAGCAAAATATCTTATTGTACGAATATTCTTGATAATACTATTCAGAACTTTTTCCATGTCAATGTAGTTTTTATAAAAGGAGCAACCTTGCTAAAAGTTCTGCGGACAAGTAATTTGTTGCTCCCGTTTTTTTTATATTAATCCAGTTTTAAAACAGCTAGAAAAGCTTTTTGAGGTACTTCCACATTACCAATCTGCTTCATACGTTTCTTTCCTTTCTTTTGTTTCTCAAGCAACTTACGCTTACGACTGATATCGCCGCCATAACACTTTGCTGTTACATCTTTGCGAACAGCCTTGATCGTCTCACGAGAGATAATCTTAGCGCCAATAGCTGCTTGTATGGCAATATCAAATTGCTGACGGGGTATCAATTCCTTCAACTTTTCGCACATGCGTTTGCCCAGTTCGTAAGCATTATCTACGTGCGTAAGCGTAGAAAGCGCATCAACGGGTTCTCCATTCAACAAAATATCCATTTTTATCAACTTTGACGGCCGAAAGCCGTCGGGATGATAGTCGAACGAAGCATATCCTTTGGAGATACTTTTGAGCCTGTCATAAAAATCAATCACTATTTCACCCAAAGGCATATTATAATGAATCTCTATGCGATTGCCCGAAATATATTCCTGCTTAAGCAATTCTCCACGCTTGCCGAGACACAACGTCATGATAGAGCCGATGTAATCGGTGGTAGTAATGACCGAAGCTTTTATGTAAGGTTCTTCAATATGATCTATCAATGTTTGATCGGGCATTCCGCCGGGGTTATGAATTTCAGTCATATTCCCCTGTTTGTCATATATACGATAAGATACGTTAGGAACTGTAGTAATAACGTTCATATCGAACTCGCGATCTAAACGTTCTTGCACAATTTCCATGTGAAGCAAACCTAAAAATCCGCAGCGAAAGCCAAAACCCAGCGCCAAAGACGATTCGGGCTGAAAAGTTAATGAAGCATCGTTCAATTGTAGTTTTTCAAGTGAAGCACGTAAATCTTCAAATTCTTCTGCTTCAATAGGATATACGCCGGCAAATACCATCGGCTTTACTTCTTCAAAGCCTGCAATAGCTTTTGCGCAAGGACGTGCTATGTGCGTAACGGTATCTCCCACTTTTACCTCTTTTGAGGTTTTAATGCCGGAAATAATATAACCCACATCACCTGTACGAAGTTCCTTGCGTGGAATCATATCCATTCGGAGCACACCTATTTCATCTGCCATATATTCTTTGCCGGTATTGAAGAACTTCACTTTATCTCCGGTTCGAATTATACCATTGGTTATTTTGAAATAAGCGATAATTCCTCGAAAAGAATTGAAAACAGAATCAAAGATAAGTGCCTGCAATGGGGCTTCTTCATCTCCCTTGGGACAAGGGATACGTTCTATCACAGCAGCCAGAATTTCCTCCACTCCCATTCCTGTTTTACCCGATGCGCGAATAATTTCTTCACGCTTGCAACCAAGAAGTTCTACGATCTCATCTTCTACTTCCTCCGGCATCGCACTTGCCATATCACACTTATTAATTATCGGGATGATCTCCAGATCGTGCTCAATGGCCATATACAAATTAGAGATAGTTTGTGCCTGAACTCCCTGCGAAGCATCAACGATAAGCAACGCACCTTCACAAGCAGCAATGGAACGTGAAACCTCGTAAGAGAAATCGACATGTCCCGGAGTATCAATCAGGTTTAGAATATATTTTTCGCCATTATATATATACTCCATCTGGATGGCATGGCTCTTTATGGTAATGCCCCTCTCCCTTTCCAGATCCATGTCATCAAGCATCTGCCCGCCGGTTATCAGAATGGTTTTGGTGAATTCCAATAATCTGTCGGCTAATGTAGACTTTCCGTGGTCAATATGAGCTATGATACAAAAGTTACGAATATTCTTCATGTTGGATATCTAAATATAATATATTTGGTGGACAAAGATACGCAAATGGAAGAATAAAAAAAAGTACGTTGAGACATATCGTATGCATCAACGTACTTTTTTTTACGTTAGTTAAGAACGTTCCTAGCTAAGTTTCACGAAAAGTTCTCCTTCAACCTCTTTGGTAGAGATTTTGTTTTCTCTTAACAACCAACCCAGTCCGAGAAAAAGATCTTTATCGACCAATTTAGTAGCCTTTTTTATTTCTTTGGCCGTCAGTCCTTCGGTTTCATTAAGCGCATTCCAGATTTTACCGGCATTAACGCCTGCTTTTTCTTTCAACATTGCTTTTAATTTTTTAGTTAGACTCTATGTTCCTTAATCCGAATGTTATCTTTCAATCAGATTTTATCGCATTGCAAATATAAATATAATAATGTTATAGAACACATTACAGACATTTATTTAATACATTTGTAATAAAATAATTCATCCAAAGTTCATTTTTTCAGACTTAGAAGATAGTCGCCCCATATTTTAGCTGCTTCTTCCACCATCTTAGCACAAGGTCTTTTTGCATAATACAGTTCGGTTCTTTCCTCCGGAACGGTAGATATCGGATCTTTTTTCTTCAATCCAAGTAGTTCCGCACAAATTAAGGAACCGTTTCTCTTTTTAAATTCCGCTGCCAATTCTTGTACCAGTGCATAATTAGCTGCCTTCCCTTCCCGGTCGCTCGCTTCAGTGATACCCTTTTCTAGTCCGGCCAGTATAAACATGCCGCAAGCAGCTCCGCAAGTTTCGCGCATCCGGCCGATACCTCCGCCAAAAGAAGCAGACATCTTCAAGGCTTGTTCTTCCGTAAACCCATACATATCGGCAAATGCGGCCACAACCGACTGCGAGCAATTATATCCGCTTTTAAATAGCTTTGTTGCCCGTTGTATTCTATTTTCTAATTCATCCATTATTTTATTGTATTTCCAGCGACATGGGACAATGATCTGAATGTATCGCATCACCAAGTATACGAGCCTCTTTAAGTAGCGGCTTGACCTCTTCGGTAACCATGCAATAATCTATGCGCCATCCTTTGTTCTTTGCCCGTGAGTTAAATCGATAACTCCACCACGTATATTCTTGTTTATGAGGATATAAAAAACGAAAAGAGTCAATAAATCCGGTAGCAAGAAAACGTGTCATCCATTCCCGCTCTTCGGGTAGGAAACCGCTGTTGGTTGCATTACGCACCGGATCGTGAATATCCATTGCTTCATGGCAAATATTATAATCTCCGCAAAGTATCAGTTTTGGGCGCGTTTTCTTCAATTCGTTAACATACTTCTGAAAGGCTTCGAGCCATATCATTTTGAACTCCTGACGCTCATCCCCGCTCGTCCCCGAGGGATGATATACGCTGACAACAGAAAGGTCGCCATAATCGGCCCTAATAAAACGTCCCTCGTTATCGTACTCCTCAATGCCCATGCCGTATTCCACATGGTCGGGTTCTTTACGGGTGAGAATAGCCACACCGCTATATCCTTTTTTCTGTGCAGAATACAAATAAGCTTTATATCCCAGAGCCTCAAATGCCTCGCCGGGATATTGATCGGGTTGTAATTTCGTTTCCTGCACACAAAGCACATCGGGAGACTCTTGCTCCAACCAGTCGGCAAGTCCTTTAGATGCAGCGGCACGCAAGCCGTTAACGTTATAGGTAATAATTTTCATAATCTATGAGAATAAAAGCATGATATTTAATACAGAAACAATTACTGCTATTGAGTATAGCACAAATGTACTCCATCTGCTATTCACATATTTGCCCATCACCTTGCTCGAAGAAGTTAATCCCACTTGCAGAAAAACCGTAAAAGGTAATTGAATGCTCAGTATCATCTGGGAGATAATCAGGCCTTTAAACGGATCTGCTATAAAAAAGATGATAAGCAAGGCAAGACCTAACGAGAGAATAACACCAAACAAAGAGTGTATATCTTTAATATGATAAGATTCGCCGAAGATACCGGCAAAGATAGAGCCTGCAGCCATACCACTCGTAATAGTAGACGACACACCCGCCATGAGCAATGCCAACGCAAAAACAATGGCGGCGTTACTTCCTAACAAGGGTTCTAATAAGGTTTTAGCTTGCTGCAACTCTTCTACATGAATGCCACTCTTAAAAAAGGTAGCAGCCGCCAATAAAATCATGGCGCTATTGATGGCCCACCCTACAATCATGGAAAAAAGAGTATCAAACAATTCGTATTTCAATACCCGCTTAATGGACTCATCATCTTTCTTATTGTACTCATGGCTCTGAATAACCTCTGAGTGCAAAAATAAATTATGGGGCATAACAACTGCACCTAATACACTCATAATAATGAGCATACTGCCATGGGGAATGACAGGTGTAACCCATCCGTAAACAGCAAGAGGCCAATCTATTTTCACCAAAAACAATTCGTAGATAAATGATAAACCGATAACGGAGACAAATGCGATAATAGATCGTTCTATCTTTTTATAAGAATTAGTCAGAAGCATAACGGACACAAAAACAGTGGTAAGCACAGCTCCCCATACTATGGATATATCAAGCAGCATTTGCAGAGCAATAGCTCCACCCAATATTTCGGCTAATGACGTAGAGATGGAAGCCAGCACAGCTGTTCCTAATACGGGACGGGAAATCCATTTGGGCGTGTATTTCGTCGCAGCTTCCGACAGGCAGAGACCGGTTACTATCCCCAAGTGAGCCACGTTATGCTGCAAAACAATAAGCATAATTGTAGACAGGGTCACTACCCATAACAAAGAATAACCAAATTCGGAGCCGGCGGCAAAATTAGAAGCCCAATTTCCCGGATCAATAAAACCAACAGTAACCAACAATCCGGGGCCGATATATCTGAAGATGTCCAGACCACCTAAATAGCGCTTGTGGTCTTTCCTTTTTAAATCATGGAATATATTTCGCATTATTAATAATTAATAAGTTTCTATCGTTTGTGCAAAGATAAAAACTTATTAATATACTATATAACCTTTTTGGGGGAATATGCAGCAACTGCTATTTTAATAATTCAATATCCCATTTCGCGAAGAGCTTTACATAACTGATCGGGACAGGAAGTGGGGCGCTCTCCACAGCGAATACCTTCCAGCTTTTCTATGACAATGCCTACAGGCATGCCTTTTATTAATCGGGAAATGCCCTGAAGATTACCATTACAGCCTCCCCAAAAAGCAATTTCCTTTACAATGCCGTCTTCTATATCAAGTTCAATATTAGTACTACAAGTACCTTTTGTTTTATAGGTGTATTTCATTACTCTTCGTCATCTTCTGAAGGCTTCATGTTTGTATAAACATTTTGCACATCTTCATCTTCTTCAAAGCGTTCTACCATTTTTTCTATAGTTGCCCGCTGTTCAGCATTCAACTCCTTTTCATCAGTAGGAATACGGGTAAATTCAGAACTCTTAATTTCATAGCCGTTTTGTTCCAGATAGGTTAGAATTAAATTGAATGATTGAAACTCTCCATATAATGTAATTTCATCTCCGTCTTCGTCTACTTCTTCATCTACTCCAAAATCGATAAGCTCCAGAATAAGATCCTCAACAGACATTCCTTCTTTTTTGGCAATAATGAACACCGATTTGTGGCTAAACATAAAATCAAGACTTCCTGATGTTCCGAGAGTACCGCCAAACTTATTAAACACGCTACGAACGTTAGCAACGGTACGAGTCGTGTTGTCTGTTGCCGTTTCTACCAACACAGCAATTCCAAAGGGGGCATAACCTTCATAAACCATTTCTTTATAGTCTTTCTGGTCTTTACCCATAGCGTTCTTAATGGCGCGTTCCACATTGTCCTTCGGCATATTCTCGCGCTTGGCGTTAGCTATGACAGCTCTTAAATGCGGATTGTTTTCCGAATCCGGTCCGCCGGCTTTTACTGCAATAGCAATTTGCTTACCTATTCTTGTAAACGTACGGGCCATGTTGCCCCATCTTTTTAATTTGGTTGCTTTTCTATATTCAAACGCTCTTCCCATTGGTTTTAATTTTGATGGTCTTCATTGCTACTAACAGAGCAAGAGAGACCAATTATTTTTATTAATTTATTTCTTATCTCAGTTTGGCATCCAGCTTATCTTCCAGATTCTTCACCAGTTTAGACATCACTTTATCAATCGACTTATCGTTCAGTGTCTGTGTTTCATCCTGAAGCAAGAAACTTACAGCATACGATTTCTTACCGGCTTCGAGGTTTTTACCTTCATAAACGTCAAACAAGGAAACGTCGCGAAGAAGCTTCTTTTCCGTATTGTAAGCAATCTCTTCAATTTCAGAGAATTGAATTTTCCGATCAATCAACAGGGCTAAGTCACGCTTTACTGCAGGGAATTTAGACAACTCCCGATAGCTTATTTTTACCGACTTAACAGCTTTCATCAACTCTTGCCAGTTAAGGTCGGCGTAATAGACTTCATTGTCAATGCCAAAAGCTTTCAGCTGTTTTCTGGAAACAACTCCGAAAGAAGCCAGTCGTTTCCCTCCTTTTGTATGTACCGAAAGAGCAGCGGCAAAAATATCATCCGTAAGATTACCTACAACCAGGTTTTGCAGATCTATTCCGAGGCGTTTTAGCACGTTTTCTACGTACGCCTTCAGTTCATAAACCGAACTGTCTTCATCGGCATGTGCCCATGAATTGGATACTTTCAGTCCTGTAAGCCAAAGGCCTAAATGATAATCTTCGGCATAAGCAGCCAGTACCTTTTCGGGATTCTTCTTATCGGCATGAAAGTAATAACAATTACCGAACTCAAAGAATTTTAAATCAGCATTCTTGCGATTAGCATTATGAGCAATACTTTCCAGTCCGCCAAACAAAAGCGTTTGACGCATACAATTAAGATCGGTGCTCAAAGGGTTCATCAACATCACCAGATTATCCGAAGCGTATGTTTCTAACCCGTCATAATAAGCAGCACGAGTCAGTGAGTTGTTCAATATTTCATTGAACCCACAGCCCACAAGTTGCTCTGATACAATGTTTTGTAATTTATTCGATTTATCGGCTACGCCTTTTGTTGTGAGGCTTGATTTCAGTGTACTGGGTATTTCTACATTGTTATATCCGTAGATGCGCAAAATATCTTCTGTCACATCCACATCGCGCTGCACATCTACCCGGTAAGGAGGAATGGCCAACGTAAGTCCTTCGACTGTTTCTGCCGTTATCTTCATCTCCAAACTAGCCACAATGCTTTTTATCGTCTCTACCGGAATCACTTTTCCGATAAGCGTGTTTACTTTCTCGTAGGCGAGTTCCACGATGAAATCTTCGGCAGGTGCAGCACATACATCTTTAATTTCGCATGACACGGTTCCGCCGGCCAATTCTTTCACCATCAAAGCGGCAAGCTTCAGGCAATAAAGAGTTGCATTGGGGTCAATGCCTCTTTCAAAACGGAAAGAAGCATCCGTATTCAATCCGTGGCGGCGAGCTGTTTTACGCACCCACGTCGGATGAAAATAGGCACTTTCCAGAAACACATCGGTGGTTGTTTCTGTAGAACCTGAATCTAATCCGCCAAATACACCGGCAATGCACATGGCCTCTTCTTTATTGCAAATCATCAGGTCACGGTCAGAAAGCTTACGTTCTACCTCATCGAGTGTTACGAAAGGGGTTCCTTCGGGCATGGTTTTAACAACAACCTCATTGCCCTTAATTTTTCCGGCATCAAAGCAATGCAAAGGTTGGCCGAAAGCATGAACGATATAGTTAGTGATATCAACAACATTATTAATAGGGCGAATGCCGATAATACGAAGTTTATCCTGCAACCATGCCGGACTCTCTTTCACCGTTACACCTTTTACTGAAACACCTGCATAGCGGGGGCATGCCTCACTATTTTCTACTGTTACCGAAATATCCAAATCATGATTCTCTATGGCAAACGCATCTACCGAAGGGCGTTTCAGGGTAGCTTTGTATCCGTTTTGAAGTAAGAAGGCATACAAATCGCGTGCTACACCGTAATGCGAACAAGCATCTGCACGGTTGGGCGTAATGTCCACCTCAAGCACATAATCGCTTTTAATATTATAATAATCCTTGGCAAGAGTACCCGGAACAGCTTCGGGCGGCAATACAATGATACCTGCATGATCCGTTCCGATGCCAATCTCATCTTCAGCACAAATCATGCCGATAGACTCCACACCACGTATTTTTGATTTCTTAATAGTAAAGCATTCATCACCGTTGTATAGTTTAGTTCCTAAAGTGGCAACAACGACCTTTTGCCCGGCAGCTACATTGGGTGCACCGCAAACTATTTGCGTAGGCTCGCTATTTCCTAAATTAACGGTCGTAACATGCAGATGGTCGGAATTGGGATGATTAACGCACGTCAGTACTTCGCCTATAACAAGTCCTTCAAGTCCGCCTTTAATGGTTTGAACTTCTTCCACACTCCCTGTTTCCAGTCCGATAGAAGTAAGCGAAGCAGCCACTTCATCAGGGGTTAAGTCAAAGTCGACATACTCTTTCAGCCAATTATAAGAGATATTCATATCATTAATATTTTATTGTTTTCAAAAAACGACTTGCAAATTTAATAAGATTTTTCGGTTGACAGGGAATAATGGCACAGAAAAAACGACTACAAAGTCATTTAGGCAAGTGCCCGGATAAAAGGATCAAGTTACATTTTGCTTCAGATCAGAACTTCCGACTCATTACATATATTGTTATCGTCATAACATATAATGTAACGGAGCATTACATTATATGTTATTTAGTCTGCCTTTTCCAGATAAGAAAAGAGTAAGGCAGTTAAACAATTTATTGAATATTAAAAAGTGGTAGAAGCTTAAACTAAAAGTTCCCTTATTTTAAGCTAGATCAGCCTGCAATTGGAAATAAAAGCCGAAATAAATACACAAAAATGCATTTTAAAAAGGCAATGGCCCTTCATTTCCCGTACTTCCAAAAGGGTTCGGCTCTTCCGGCTTAGGCGGAGGTATACTTCCCACCGCATTGCCATTCATTCGTGAGCCCAACATAGCACCTGCATCGGGCATGGGTATAATCATGTCATCATCCGGATTCTGAAATTTTGCATATTCCGCTTTGAATCGCAATAAAACATCACCTGTCGCACCATTACGATGTTTAGCTATAATAATTTCGGCCATGCCCCGAAGATCGTTCCCTTTATCGTCAGTATAGATTTTATAATACTCGGGGCGGTGAATAAAACAAACCATATCGGCATCCTGCTCTATAGCTCCTGACTCACGAAGATCACTCAACTGCGGACGCTTGCCTTCAATGCCTTCCCTATTCTCCACCCCACGATTTAACTGAGACAAAGCAATAATGGGGATATCAAGTTCCTTGGCCAGTCCTTTGAGAGAACGGGAAATAGTACTCACTTCCTCCTGGCGACTACCGTACGACATACCACTGGCATTCATTAACTGAAGATAATCGATAATTATGATTTTCACCTCATGTTCTCTGACTAATCTGCGAGCTTTTGTACGAAGTTCAAATACCGAAAGCGAAGGAGTATCATCTACATAAAGTGGAGCATCAATTAAATCTTTTAATTTATAATCCAATTGTTGCCATTCATAAGCAACCAGTTGCCCGCTTTTAATTTTTTCGCCCGGAATTTCGCAAACATTTACTATAAGACGATTTACCAACTGCACATTGCTCATCTCAAGCGAAAACAAGGCAACAGGTTGGCGAAAGTTCACCGCTATATTTTTAGCCATGGATAAAACAAAAGCTGTTTTCCCCATCGCCGGACGAGCTGCTATAATAACTAAATCAGAGTTTTGCCATCCCGAAGTCATTTTATCCAGCTTAGTAAATCCACTCTCCAATCCGCTCAATCCATCCGTTCGGGCTGCAGCTTTCTGCAATAGCTCATAAGCTTCCGCTATAATAGGATTGATTTGTGTATAATCTTTCTTTAAATTACGCTGAGATATTTCAAAAAGCTTCCCTTCGGCTTCTTGCATGAGGTCGTCCACATCCAGCGTTTCATCAAACGCTTTGGTTTCTATGTCACTACTAAAAGTGATAAGCTGCCGTGCCAGATATTTTTGAGCTATAATCCGGGCATGATATTCTATGTGCGCCGAAGAAGCAACCTTACTACTCAGTTGAGTAATATAAAAAGGACCTCCAACCTCTTCTAACTCAGCACGCTTACGGAGTTGTTCCGTTACTGTAAGAATATCCACCGGCTCTTGTCGCACTGCCAAATCGGTAATAGCGGCATAGATAAGCTGATGCCGATGTTCATAAAAAGATTCAGGGCGGAGAATTTCACTTACTTGAGAATAAGCATCTTTTTCTATCATTAGTGCACCGATAACCGCCTCTTCAAGTTCTAATGCCTGAGGCTGCAAACGGCCATAATCATTTACTGGCTGAGTTTTTGCTCTTGTTGTGCGTATGTTTTTTCTTTGTTCCGGCATTCTTATGCTGAATTATATTTTGTTATTTATTACTCCTCTTGAACATTTATAGTATTACAAAGGTAATCATTGAATTTTGATTATTAATAGGGAACCAAAAATATTTTGAACGCTATTATGAACAAGCTTGTTAGAAACTAAAATTAAGTCTTAACTTTGCAAATAACAAACGAAATCGAGTATTTAACCTTTTAGTAGAACGAAATAATTGCATATAACCCCAATGATAATATTTCCAAATGCCAAAATAAATCTGGGACTGAATATAACGGAAAGACGTGCGGACAAATACCATAATCTCGAAACAGTTTTCTATCCCATACCCATTGAAGATGCCCTCGAAATAACCCTGCCGGCAACTTCTCAAAAAGAATCTTGTCTGCATTCCTCCGGCATATCCGTAACTAAAGAAGGCAAAGATAATCTTGTAATAAAAGCCTACCGGCTACTCGCCGAATCGTTCAATTTACCTCCTATTAACATCTATCTACATAAGACAATACCTTCAGGAGCCGGACTGGGAGGCGGTTCATCGGACGCCGCCTTTATGCTAAAACTACTCAATAGTAAATTTGAGCTAAATCTAAGCAATAAACAACTTGAAGAATATGCGTCAAAGTTAGGAGCCGATTGTGCTTTTTTTGTGCATAACCAACCTGCATTCGCCGAGGGAATAGGAAATATATTCTCCCCCATCAAACTTTCTTTAAAAAATTACAAGATTATTATTGTTAAACCTGCTGTTTTTGTCTCTACACAAGAAGCCTTTTCAATGGTTACTCCCCACAAACCAGAGATCTCATTAAAAGAAATTATATGTTCCCCTCCTACACAATGGAAAGAACTAATGACCAATGATTTTGAGCACAGTATATTTACGCTACACCCCGAAATAAAAGCTATTAAAGATAAATTATATGATAACGGGGCTATCTATTCATCGATGAGTGGTTCCGGATCATCTGTATACGGCTTGTTTGAACCGGCACATCAACTACCACAAATAGATTTCGACCAATCTCTTTGCTTTCAGACTATTCTAAAATAAGGGGAGAAGAGCTAAACGAGAAGACAAATCACGTTTCAAATTATAGTATCTATCCTATTCTTTTCAGTTCAGGAATTTTAAGAACAGTACCATACGGAACGTTATTAGGATTTTTAATAAGATTACGATTGTGCTTAACAATATATGGCCACAAATTCTTTGTCCCATAAAAGCGTAAAGCTATTCTTGTTAATGTTTCACCTTCCTTTACCGCATACGTTGTTTTCGTGCCTATTATGGTATAGTTCACCGAATCTGGAATTAGGAGACCTTCTTTATGAATATCAGTATCTATTTCCCTCTTTTGCTTTTCACGAACTTCTATACTTGTTTTAGCTGGCAATATCGCACCAATAGTTTTCTTTATCAACACTTTTTTTATCGAATCACTTTCCGTTGAATCACTATTTATTGCCATTTTATTTTTAGCTGACGTTTCCATGTTAAAAGTATCAACAGACAATTGAACTCCGGCTAAATCAGGAGTCGGAGACATTGTCGTAGAGGTAGTCTCATTATTAGCAGTAAATAAATCCTCCATTACATTAGGATAATAAATGTATGCAATAGCGCCCGCAACTGTTATTAAAACAACAAGAATTGCCGTGTAAAACATCAAAGATTTATTTCTACCTCTTTCTGAAAAAGCCACCTCTTCATGAGATTCTTTATTCTTTTGGCGATGAATTTTATATTCTTCGTCTGCTTTTCGTATCTCTTTGGCTATAATATCTTCAACAGATATTTTTTTCTCTCCCAATAGCGAAAGGCTCTCTTCTTTTTCTTTTTCAGCACTAAGAGAAGGTATTGCAGTTTCAACTTTATCTTCAGACATAGAATTTGTCTCTAAAATTTCTTCTGATGGAGCCTTAGTTGTGTCCAAAGTGACTTTTTCAACCTCTTCTTTACTGTCGCTTTCTTTACCGTCTTCTAATTCTTCTTCAATATCTTCCACCAAAGTATTATCCAAAACAGTATCTTCATTTAAAATAACTGTTTCAAAATGAGCAAATGGTTTATTTACACTATCCCGCAATGTTTGTTCCGGAGAAAAAGATATTTTTGTGTGGCTTTGTATTTCAAAGCGCTCTCCTGTATTGACATTTATACTTTCTCTGCTTTCTACATCAATCAGTTTGAAAATGCCTAAACCTTTTATTTTTACATATTTATCATTTTCCAAAGCCTGTTCAATCAGAGTAAAAAAGTCTCTGATAAAAATGTCTGCATCACCTTTACCTATATTACGCTTCTCTGCTAACAAATCAATAAGATTCTGCATGTTTAATCTTTCATTCATATTGCGGAAACTTATTTAAACTTTTCTTTTAATATTTGACTAGGCTTAAATGTAAGAACGAGCTTCGGAGGAACAAGCATACGCTGTTTAGTTACAGGATTAATAGATATACGCTCTGCCTTTTTCTTCAATTCAAAAGCTCCAAATCCTTGAACAGATATAGCATTCCCTTCTTGTAATTGCTGAGTTAATACAGACAATACATCAGTCATAAGCTCAGAAGTATCCTTAATCGTATATCCAAGCCTTTTTGACAGTTCAGAAGTAAAATCTTTATTATTCAAAATCAGATTCTTTAAAAATGAGACGCTATATTACTAAATCTTTATTATAAAAACAAATGAAATGCAAATAAAACTACTTTTTCTTTGCGTACAGATCAAAATCATCCGCATCAATAATTTCAACTTCATAAAAATGCCCGATTGACAAGGCTCCTTCCGATCGTTTTATAAGCACCTCCGGATCTATTTCAGGAGAATCAAATTCAGAACGTCCAATATAATAATCTCCCTCTATCCGGTCAATGATGACTTTCATTATTTTGCCTATTTTCATCGCGCTCAGCTCAGCAGAAATGTTTTGCTGAATATTCATCAGTTCATCTAAACGAGCCTGTTTCAATTCATACGATATTGAGTCCAAATGATTCTCAGCAGAAAAAGTTCCTTCTTCTTCAGAATAAGCAAAGGCCCCCATTCTATCAAAACGGGTTTTTCGAACAAAGTCTTTCAATTCTTCAAAATCTTCTTCCGTTTCGCCCGGATATCCTACCATTAACGTAGTACGTAAGTGAATGCCCGGCACTTCTTTACGAAACTGTTCTATAAGATGATAAGTTTCCTCTTTAGTCACATGACGATTCATCAAGGTCAGAATATTATCGCTAATATGCTGCAAAGCAATATCCATGTATTTGCACACATTACTACGCTCGCGCATTACTCGAAACAAATCAGTGGGGAAATGCGCCGGATAAGCATAATGAAGACGAATCCATTCAACACCTGGCTCATCAGCCATTCGTTCTATTAATTCAGAAATCATTTGCTTCTTATACAAATCAATGCCGTAATAAGTCAGCTCCTGAGCTATTACCTGAAATTCTTTCACTCCTTGACCTACAAGAAACCTCACCTCCTCTAAAATTTCTTCTATCGGACGCGACACATGTCTACCTGTTATAATGGGGATAGCGCAATAAGAACATTTTCTATCGCATCCTTCTGATATTTTTAAATAAGCATAATGTTTGGGAGTAGTCAGAGTACGTTCAATGCTATACTCCTCGTGATATGCTTTACCCAAATCATGAAGTAAATCTTTCCAATTAAATTTCCCGTAAAACTTATCTACCTGAGGTATTTCAAAAGCTAGTTCTTTCAAATAACGTTCAGAAAGGCACCCCATGACAAATAGCTTTTTTAATCGCCCTTCTTCTTTTGCTTGTGCAAATTCCAGGATCATATTGATAGACTCTTCTTTCGCATCTCCAATAAAGCCACAGGTATTAATTACAGCAATCTCTCCTTTAGGTGTTTGCGCATCATGAGTTACATCATATCCGGAACCTTTGAGTTGCCGTATAAGTTGTTCTGAATCGACTAAATTTTTTGAACATCCTAAAGTTATTATATCAATTGTCTTTCTTTTCATTTATCTCCTCCGAACAACGAATCAACAAATTCTTTTTTTTGGAAAACCTGCAGGTCTTCTATTCCTTCTCCCAATCCGATATATTTTACGGGTATTTTAAATTGGTCTGAAATGCCAATAACAACGCCTCCCTTTGCAGTACCATCCAGTTTAGTAATAGCCATAGCAGTTACTTCGGTAGCCAAAGTAAATTGCTTTGCTTGTTCAAATGCGTTTTGGCCTGTAGATCCATCCAGCACCAAAAGCACTTCATTGGGCGCATTGATTGCAACCTTCTTCATCACATTTTTAATCTTCGTAAGCTCATTCATCAGTCCCACTTTATTGTGTAAGCGCCCAGCAGTATCGATAATTACTACATCTGCATTATTTGCAATAGCCGAACTTACCGCATCATAAGCCACCGATGCCGGGTCAGCACCCATTTTTTGCTTAATAACAGGCACCCCTACTCTTTCTCCCCAAACAACTAATTGTTCAACGGCAGCAGCTCTGAATGTATCTGCCGCACCAAGATATACTGATTTACCTGCCTTTTTAAACTGATAAGCTAATTTACCTATTGTTGTTGTTTTGCCTACACCATTAACTCCTACCACCATAATTACGTATGGCTTTTCTGTAGTCGGCACATAAAAACCTTCGGCATCATCTGAATTATTCTCCGTTAGCAACACGGCAATTTCCTCACGTAAAATGGAGTTTAGTTCTTGCGCATTTACATATTTATCAGAAGCAGCTCTTTTTTCTATACGTTTAATAATATTGAGTGTTGTTTCAACTCCAACGTCAGATGTGATAAGAATCTCTTCCAGATTATCCAAAACTTCATCGTCAATTTTAGATTTACCTGCAATAGCACGGGTTATCTTACTGAAGACAGTTTCTTTGGTCTTCAATAACCCCTTATCTAGCGTATCTTTCTTTTCCTTTGAGAAAAAATCAAAAAGTCCCATGATACTATTTATTAGTATAATATTATCCTACAAAGATATAATAAGTAATGAACATTAAAAAATGAAAATAATAAATTTTTGCATCGAAAACAAGTTCTATCTATTATCATCAAACGATCACAAGAAACTTATTAATAAAAAAAAATAATTAAACTAGAACAAACATATATATACAAAAGTTCCTCTCACTAAAATAATGAGAGGAACCTTTATTGTTGCTTTAGAGAACTAAATAACAACTCTTATTTCTTAAAAAAGTCTTGAACTTTTTCGTTAGGTACCATTTGCTCATCAAACATGTAAGCTCCAGTTTTAGGAGATTTCACCATTTTGATAACCTTAGTATAAGAACGACCTTCTTTACTTCCTTCGTGCAAACTTGCTACAGTTTTCTTTGCCATGGGTTATACTATATTATTTAATTTCTTTATGAACTGTTACTCTCTTAAGAATTGGGTTATATTTTTTCAACTCAAGTCTTTCAGTTGTATTTTTTCTGTTTTTAGTAGTAATATAACGAGATGTTCCAGGAATGCCACTTTCTTTGTGTTCAGTGCACTCAAGAATTACCTGTACTCTATTACCCTTTGCCTTCTTTGCCATAAGTAAGTTTCTCCTTCTACGTTAACCTATTACTTTAATGCTCTTCCAATCACAATACCCTTTAGTCACTGCATCACTTAAGGCAGCATCTAATCCCTTCTTATTAATCATACGCAAACCAGCCGCACTAAGACTTAAGCTGATCCAGCAATCCTGTTCTACATAATAGAACTTTTTCTTAAACAAGTTCACATCAAAGGTCCTTTTTGTCCTAGCCTTGGAGTGTGAAACATTGTTGCCAATCATGGCTTTTTTCCCTGTAATTTGACAAATTTTCGACATTTCTATCTTAAGTTTTATAGTTTTTATCTATACTTATTCCAAACAGAGCGCAAAGTAAGCACTTTTATAGATACAAAGCAAGCTATTTATAAAATAATTCTCTACTTTGAAGCTGCATTTCTTCATTTAATTAGTTTGTGAAGCATCAAAAGAGCATTATTACATGCATTTTCAATATTTAACTTTCTCCCTTTATCTACAGTCTGTTTCAAAGTAATAATATCATCTTGATATGCTGCAGCAATCCAGACTGTACCAACAGGCTTTTCTATCGTCCCTCCTCCCGGACCCGCAATGCCCGAAGTGGCCACGGCACAATTAGTATTCAGCGCTTTCATCGCACCTTTTACCATTTCAATCACGGTTTCTTCACTAACAGCACCTTTATTTTCAAGCGTTTCCCCGGAAACATTCAATAAGGAAATTTTCACCTCATTAGAATATGCCACGACACTTCCTTTAAAGTAGTCAGAGCATCCAGGAACAGCCGTTAGCTTAGCAGCAATATTTCCTCCTGTACAGCTTTCGGCTGTAGCAAGAGATAGGCTTTTCTTTTTCAGCAAATCACCTACTATAACTTCAATAGGAAGAGAAAGATTTCCCAAGCAATCAGTCTCACTAGATATTTTCTCGGCAATCATTGTTTTTTATTATAATGTAATGCGTGAATAAGCTGGTAATTTGATTGAGCAGAAGTCTTTATCCAGGTATTTCAAATATCCTGTAATAGCTATCATCGCCGCATTATCCGTTGTGTAGCTAAATTTAGGTATATATATTTTCCAACCATATTTTTGAGCATGCTCACGAAACGAATTACGTAGTCCATTATTAGCAGACACTCCGCCGGCCATTGCCACTTCTCTGATATTGTATTGCTTGGCCGCTTTCCTAAGCTTATCCATTAGTATATCGACTATCGTAGCTTCCAGCGAAGCAGCTAAATCAGTTTTATGATGTTCTATAAAATCGGGGTCCTCTTTCATCCAGTCACGCAAAGAGTACAAAAAAGAGGTTTTTAAACCGCTAAAGCTGTAATTAAGTCCCGGAATATGAGGTTTACTAAAGGTAAATGCAGCTGCATTCCCCTGTCTGGCAAGCCTATCAATTATTGGCCCTCCCGGATAACCCAGTCCCATAACCTTCGAACATTTATCTATAGCTTCTCCCGCTGCATCATCTATTGTTTCGCCCAGTACTTCCATGTCATTATAGGCTTTTACTAATATTATTTGAGAATTCCCTCCGGAAACCAACAAACATAAAAAAGGAAAGGCAGGCTCTTTATTATATTCATCTTTTTCTTTAATAAAATGAGCTAAAACATGGCCATTCAAGTGGTTAACATCTATCATAGGAATATTAAGTGAACGAGCAAATCCTTTGGCAAAAGAAACGCCCACTAACAATGAACCCATCAATCCGGGACCACGAGTAAAAGCAATCGCATTTAAATCTTCTTTGCTGACCCCTGCCCGCTTTAAAGCTTCATGAACTACAGGAACAATATTTTGTTGATGAGCACGTGAGGCCAGCTCTGGCACTACACCACCGTAAGATTCGTGAACTGCCTGACTAGCAACCACATTCGATAAAAGAAAGCCGTCTTTAATAACTGCGGCAGATGTATCATCACAAGACGATTCGATTCCTAATATAATTACAGACATATGTTTTTAATGTTTAATGCTACAAAAGTAATGATAAAAGTAGGATTCATAACGTTATATTTTATATTTTTGTTCTCTGAATAAAAAAACAACTGCTTATCAAAACGCTGAAAAAGACAGTACGTTGGGTACTAGGCATCGTACTCGGAATATATTTCGGACTTATTATCTTACTGAATATTCCTTATGTTCAGCAAAAAATATCCGTGCTGGTTTCTGAAGAATTAGCCAGTGTATTGGACACTAAACTGACTATCGGTCGAATTAATATAGGTTTGCTGAACCGCATCATAATTGATGATGTTTTGCTTGATGATCAATCGGGCAAAGAGATGCTAAAAATAACCCGTCTATCTGTAAAATTCGATTTATTACCGCTGATTAACAAGAAAATATCCATCAGTAACGTACAGATTTTTGGATTTGATATTCGATTAAATCAAAAGAATCTAAATTCCGATCCGAATTTCAAATTTCTAATCGATGCTTTCGCTTCCCCAAAGACAACTAAAACAAAAACAAACATTGATTTACGTATTAATTCCATCTTAATTCGCCGTGGAAAACTATCCTACGATGTCTTATCCGAACCTAATACTCCCGGTAGAATCAACTACAAGCATATAAAATTACATAATATAATTGCGAATATCTCATTAAAAGCATTCCAAAAGGACTCGGTAAATGCTTATATAAAAAGACTTAGTGTAGATGAGCAATCCGGTTTTAAATTGAATAAACTTTCACTAAAAATACTAGCGAACAATAAAAACATGCACATTGAGAATTTCGCTGTAGATCTTCCTAACAGTTCCTTAAAAATGGATACGATACGAATGACTTACGATAGCCTCGGAGCGTTTAAACACTTTGCAGACAACGTGCACTTCTCTCTCAGTGCGCTACCCTCAAATATCACATTGCGAGATATATCTTCTTTTGTGCCTGCTTTAGCCAATTTTAAAGAAAAAATAGAACTGGAAATGGATGTGGCAGGTACAATCAACCAATTAAATTTTTCCCGCCTATACATTAATGCACAAAATCATATTAGAATAAGAGGAAAATTGTCTTTACAAGATTTATCTCATTCAAAGGATGCGTATATATTCGGCAACCTATCCGATCTATCGGTAGACTCGGAGGGCCTTAGTTTCATATCGCGCAATCTCAGCGAAAAGTTTAGTGACATTTCCCCTTTACTAAAACGTTTGGGAAATATCTCTTTCCATGGAGAAATATCCGGCTATTACTCGGATTTGGTAACCTACGGATTATTTAGAACAAGCTTAGGATCTGTAAAAACCGACCTTAAACTTAGCTCTGATAAGGATAAGGGCATTTTTTCATATTCGGGTTCTGTAGAAACGACAGATTTTGATGCAGGAAAATTACTAGCCAATAACCAACTGGGTAAAATCACTCTTAATCTGGACGTAAAAGGTAGTCACCGAAAATCTCAATATCCGTCTATTGAAATGAAAGGGTTGATCGCTTCTCTTGAATATAGTAATTACAAGTATAAAGACATTGTACTTGACGGAGTATATAAAAAGGGAGGCTTTGACGGTAAGATAGCACTAAACGATGATAATGGTTCTGTATTGGTCAATGGTTCATTTAATACAGTCAATAAAATTCCGACCTTCAACTTCAGAGCCACAATTGATAAAGTCCGGCCCTATAAATTGAAATTAACCAATCAGTATAAAGACAGTGAGTTTTCCTTAAAAATAAAAGCCGACTTCAAAGGTGGCACTGTGGGAGAAATGTATGGAGAAATCAATATAGATAGTTTACAGTTCAATGCTCCCGATAAAGCTTTCTTTATGGACAACATGAAGATATCCGCTACTCATGAAGGCGATAGAAACAGATTACAGGTCAATTCGGAATTTTTGAAAGCCGACATTCAAGGAAATTATTCTTATCGTACAATAACAGCCAGTGTTATGAATGTTATGAAGAGATACATACCATCCCTTATGCCTGCTAATATAAAAAAGACTGATACAAATAATAATTTCAGCTTTGACATTCATATATTTAACACAGAACTTCTTTCTACTGTTTTTGATATTCCTGTGAGTGTTTACAGCCATTCTACTATTAAAGGCTATTTTAATGACAAAGCACAAAAGATTCTCATTGAAGGGTATTTCCCGAAGATTCGTTATAAAAATACTTTTCTTGAATCCGGAATGATTCTATGTGATAATTCAACGGATCAATTGACCGGACATATTAGATTTACCAGTCATCGCAAGAACGATGCTATAAATATATCTTTAGAGGCTCAGGCTAAAAACGACAACATTACTACTACAATCAATTGGGGTAATAATCTTGCAACCACCTATAGCGGCAAACTTTCGGCTATAAGCCATTTAGGGCGTCACACAAATAGTGCAGGTATTTCTTCTCTCAAAGCCGTTGTAGAAGTGCAACCAACCGACATCATACTAAATGATACCGTTTGGCAGATACATCCATCAAAAATAATAGCCGACTCAGGTAAAATTGCGATCAACAAATTCTATTTTAGTCATAATGATCAGTTTATTCGTATTAATGGAAATGCCTCTACTAATATTGACGATTCGATAAAAGTAGAAATGAAGGATATTAACATAGCTTACGTCTTTGATATAGTGAATCTTAAAGGCGTTGATTTCAAAGGACTAGCCTCCGGTACGGCGTATATAAACCATGCGATGAAAAAGCCCGTTATGAATACTCGTTTATTTGTTAAGAACTTCAGCTTTAATGATGGCTTACTTGGTGATATGAACATATATGGTGAATGGGATGAAAAAAATGAAGGCATATTTCTAAATGCTAAAATGAAAGAAAAAAATATCTCAGAAACAAACGTCTCCGGCTATATTTATCCTTTAAAGCCGAAAAGCGGACTCGATTTACACATAAAAGCGGATAGCACAAACCTAAAATTCATGGAGTACTACGTTAAGTCCATTGTTTCGGACATAAAAGGAAGAGCCAGCGGTAATGTTCACTTCTTCGGGAAATTTAATGCACTCAACATTGAAGGAAGCGTCAAACCCAACGCAACATTCAACATAAATATTCTCAATACTAAATTTGCAATAAAAGACAGTGTACGTATGTATACTGAGAAATTTGAATTTGATAAAATCCCTATTTATGATCTGGAAGGGCACCAAGGCATAGCAAGCGGCTATATTAGTCATCACAATTTTAAGGATATGAATTATAATTTGGAGCTAAAAGCAAACAACATGTTAGTGATGAATACAAAAGAAAGTGCAGATATTCCTTTCTACGGAACAGTTTACGGAACAGGAAATGCATCACTTTCAGGTAACCCTCAAGGGCTCAATATAGATGTTGCAATGACGACTAACCGAAATACTAATTTCGTCTACACCATCGGGAATACTGCTTCTGCAACGAATAGCCAATTCGTAAAATTTATAGATAAAACGCCTAAACGTATTACAGAAGATTCTATTTCTTTAGCATCAAATTATAACCTCGAATTACAAAAAGAAGAAGAGAAAGAAACAGGGATGGATGTCCGGCTTAACATATCCGTCGATGCAACCCCTGATGCAACCATAAAGATCATTATGGACCCTGTAGCCGGAGATTATATAATAGGCAAAGGAGACGGCAATATTCGCACCGAATATTACAATAAAGGAGACGTCAAAATGTTTGGTAATTATCATATCAACCAAGGCACTTATAAATTCAGTTTACAGGAAGTTATCCGCAAAGATTTTACCATTAAAGACGGCAGCGAAATATCGTTTAATGGCAATCCGTTAGATGCTGTAATGAATGTACAAGCTGTCTACACCGTTAATTCTGCTTCACTAAACGACCTGGTGCCCGATGCTTCCGATTTCACCCAACAACCTAATGTAAAAGTGAACTGTATGATGAATCTTACCGGCGTACTCTTAAGGCCTACAATTAAAATGGGGATAGAACTGCCTTATGAAAGTGACGAAGTGCAGACGCTTGTTCGCAATTACATCAGTACCGATGAGCAAATGAACATGCAAATACTTTATTTGTTAAGCATCGGTAAGTTTTATACAGCTAACAATGTAAATACAACTCAAAATTCAAATGTAATGTCGTCAGTACTTTCCTCTACCCTCTCGGGTCAGCTCAATAATATGCTATCTCAAATTATCAATAGTAACAGCTGGAATTTCGGAACAAATCTGAGTACCGGAGATAAAGGCTGGACCGATATGGAGGTAGAAGGAATTCTTTCAGGGCAATTATTAAATAACCGTTTACTAATAAACGGAAACTTCGGCTATCGGGATAATCCGCTCACTACGACAAATTTCGTGGGCGATTTTGAAGCAGAATGGCTTCTAACCCGTTCAGGAGAATTTCGATTAAAAGCTTATAACGAAACGAATGACCGATATTATACAAGAACCAACCTCACAACCCAAGGCTTCGGTCTGATTTATAAAAAAGATTTCAATAAACTGAGTGAGTTACTTTTTTGGAATAACTGGAGAAAGAAACAGAGAAATAAAAAAGAAACGAATAACAACAAATCAGACACCATACAAAAAGCCCGGTCAACAAATAAAAGGAAAGAATAATCTAGTAATATTACCTTTATAATAAAGCAAAAATTTAAATAAATAAGAATGAAAACATTGGATTATGGAGTTATAGGTAATTGCCGCTCTGCAGCATTAGTTTCCAAAGTGGGAAGAATTGATTGGCTATGTTTTCCTGACTTTGATTCACCTTCAATTTTCGGATGTTTACTTGATGAAGAAAAAGGGGGCTGCTTTGACATAGCTGTTTCAGACGAATATAAGATAACTCAAACTTATGTTGGGCAAACAAATATTCTCCAAACAAAATTTGAAAGTGAGGCGGCTGCATTCGAACTATTCGACTTTATGCCCCGCTACAAAACAGGAGACGCTATTCACTATACCCCTCCTGAATTATATAGGTTCATCCGCATTCTGTACGGCACGCCAACCGTTCGCATAACCTATAATCCGGCAATGAACTATGCTGCCGACATTACAGTCAGGCAAAATATAAACAATGAATTTGTACGCACAAACTCCTCCAGTAATCACAAAGATACAGTATACCTCTATTCTAATTTAGATCTACAAAAAATTATAGATTCTACAGAAATAGTACTCACTGAAGATTCTTTTCTACTTTTATCGTACTATCAAAAACTGATCCTAATAGATATCGATCGCGTCAACTTAGAATATCAACGCACAAAAGTGTACTGGCTTAATTGGAGTAACAGATCCAGAAAATTTAATGAGTTCAACAATGAGATTACTCGTAGCATGTTGGTCTTAAAATTAATGTCTTACCATCGTACAGGAGCTGTTTTAGCTGCACTAACCACTAGCCTGCCGGAATCTCTTGGAGAAGGACGTAATTGGGACTATCGTTTTTGCTGGGTGCGCGACGCTTCCATGTCTATTAATACCTTACTTCAACTGAACCACTCAGGTGCAGCTTCACGTTTTATCACATTTATCAAAAACATATTAAAGTCCAAGAACGATAGTCTTCAAATTATGTACGGCATACGCGGTGAAAGAGTTCTTACCGAAACAATACTCAGCCACCTGGCCGGCTTCGAAAATTCCCAACCAGTACGCATTGGCAATGAAGCATATATTCAAAAACAAAACGATTCTCTGGGTTACTTAATGGATGTTATCTACCAATACTTCGCCAATTTTCCCGGATCACTCGACGAAGTGGAAGAGATGTTTGAGGTCGTTAAAATAATAGTGAAAGATGTTACAGAAAACTGGCGAAAACCGGATAAAGGTATTTGGGAGATAAGAAAGAAGGATCAGCATTTTGTGTTTTCAAAAGTTATGTGTTGGGTCGCTTTAGACCGTGGAATAAAAATAGTCGAATTACTGAACAGAAATTACTTTGCTTGTATATGGCGAAAAGAAGCCGATCTGATTAGAAAGGATGTGATGGAAAATGGCTGGAAAGAAGAAATACAAAGTTTTTCGCAAGCATACGATAATATAAACATGGACTCTTCCCTACTCTTAATGGAGAAATACGGCTTTATCGACGCTGAAGATGAGAGATATAGAAAAACAGTGATTGCCATCAAGAATAGTCTTTTTCATAATGGATTGATGTATCGCTACAGAAATGAAGACGATTTCGGCACTCCCAGTTCAGCATTTACTATCTGTACTTTTTGGCTTGTACGTGCTCTATACGTTATCGGCGATCAAGATGAAGCCCGAAAAATATTCAATGAGCTATGCTCCTACACCAATCATTTAGGGCTTATGAGCGAAGATCTTGATTTTGAGACTAAAAGACAGCTGGGCAATTTTCCGCAAGCTTATTCCCATCTTGCGATGATTGATATAGCAATGTTGTTATCTCAAGAAAAAAATCGTTCGCATTTTATTCGCCCATAATTACGCCAATTTATCTACAAATCAGCGTAGGGCCGTTTCAACCCTATTAAGTAAAAAAATTATTATTCTATAGAGAAGAAGCCATTAGTTGTAATAGCGGCAATACTTCGTTTTGTGACTCTACATAGAAGCGTGCATCACTAGAAGCCTCTCCGACTTTAATGGTGTACGCTTTTTCGGGCATCTCCCTAAACATATCTTCATCAGTAGTGTCATCTCCAATAACGAACATAAAATCATATTCGCCCAATTCAAGTAAATGCTTTACCACCGACCCCTTGTCGCATCCCATGGCTTTGACCTCAATAATCTTATTGCCTCTCATTATTTGCAGACCTTCACGGGTACATTTATCCCGAAGAAGACTTATCATCTGCTGTTCACGCAATGCTGCAACCCACGGATCTACATTTCTGTAATGCCACACCAATGCCGTTTTCTTAGTTTCTAAAAAAGACCCGGGAGTTTTTTCTGCAATCTTAATAATTGTATCCACAATATCTCCGCTCCATTTTGTCTCGACCAGATTATTTTTCCATTCGCCGGCTTCGCGCACAAAAGCTCCATGTTCGGCAGCAAGCGTCAGAGGCAAATCGCCAAACCAGTTTACCAACGTCTTCTGATCTCTTCCGCTTGATATAGCCACCAGATTTCTGGGATCATCGATTAGCTTTTTTAATAGTTCTATCAACTCTATCGAAGGAACGGCCTCTTCGGGGATACTGGTAAAAGGAGATAAAGTGCCGTCATAATCTAAAACGATAAGCCTCTTTTTGCCAATACGGAAGTCATCTACCAATTGTTCTTTCTTTATTCCGTTAAGCAATTTAGCTGTTAATGCCTCATTTTCCATTTTAATACCGGATAATTCATTAATAAAATCGGCTGCCCACTTCTGCACCGTTTGAATAGAAATAATTTTCTGCATTCTCGCCATACGCTTCAATTGCTCGCTTTCAGGCATTTCCAATGCTTTCAATATAGCATTTTTAATTTGATCTATATCGTTTGGATTTACAATGATAGCGTCTCTTAATTCCTGGGCAGCTCCTGCCATTTCACTTAAAATCAATACCCCGGGAGCATCTCTTTTCACTGCAACATATTCTTTGGCTACTAAATTCATCCCGTCTCTCAACGGAGATACCAGAGCAATATCCGAAATCTTATATAATGCTATTAATCGCTCAAAAGAGAAACTATGATAGAAATAATGCACGGGTACCCAACTCAAATTAGAATACTTACCGTTAATCATACCTATCATTTCATTTATCTTTGTTTTCAAATTGGCATAAGCATCTACTTTATCGCGAGATGGAACAACAATCATCACCAGCGATACTTTTTCATGATATTGCGGAAATTCTTCGAGGAAACGATTGAAAGCTTTCAGTCGATGAAGTATCCCTTTGCTATAATCCAAACGATCTACCGAAATAATTATTTTGCGGCTACCGAACTTTTTCTTCCACTCCATAGCCAATTTTTGCGGAGCTGTTTTTGTCGCGGCGTTACTGTATTTTTCGTAATTAATGCCCATAGGAAAGGCATCGACATGTATCATCCGGTTATTTTGTTTCGTTTCATCCATCATGAATTTTACATTCAGTACCCGTTCGGCAGCACTCATAAAGTGACGCATATAATCCGGCGTATGAAACCCTATTAAATCGGCCCCGAAGAGTCCCTCCAATATTTCGGCTCTTTCGGGCAAAATTCTAAATAATTCATAGGATGGAAAAGGAATGTGATGAAAATATCCGATACTGATCTTTTCATTTCCTTCGCGTAGCATTGTGGGTAATAACATCAATTGATAATCTTGCACCCATACCACATCTCCTTCTCCTATTTGCAAAGATGCTATTTGCGCAAACAGTTGGTTTACCTCTTTATATATTTTCCAGGAAGAGATGCCATACCTTACATGTGCATAGAAATAATGGCACAGAGGCCATATAACGCTATTACTGTACTTATGGTAGTACTCTTCAATCTGTTCTTTCGACAAGAATACCGGATGATAATTAAATCGCCCCAAATATTCGGTTATTTTCTTTTTCTCCTCTTCATCATCCGTATATATTCCGGGCCAGCCCACCCAATGCTTTTCCATCGTAGTTTTTAAAGAGGCCAATCCTGTTGCTACCCCACCTTCACTGGGCGTGAAAGTCATTTTACCATTTTTCTTTATTACTTTTAGAGGGAGCCTATTTGATATTATAATCAGTTTCATAAATATATCATTAATATTATTATTCTGTGCATTCGTCCGAAGTTTCAGTATGCCTTGCGGGCTAATAATGAAATATTCTCTTTTTTAAGTGCCAGATGGAGTTACAACAAGTGGAAAATACGTAGATAATGCCGAGAGGAACCGCCATCGTTTCTTAGCATACAACAAAGACTTGAGGCAAATATACTTTTTTTTTATGGTAATTCAAAATTATAACAGATAATCTTGTGTTTCAACTATGATGAAAGATCATTAGTAAAGTACTTTAGCAAAGGAAACATGCTTTCTCTGCTAAACGATCACCTGTTTTTATAGTAAAGAACATCCGGATGTTATATAGTATAACATGCCCATGTTGTACATAACAACATGGGCATGTTTTGCTATATTAAAAGCCTTATAAAAAAGAATAGTACCGTTATTAAATGAAGGATGAAGCCTTATCCTCAAAGGGAATCTTAAATGTAAAACAAAAAAAGGTTCCTGAAAGCAAACTTTCAGGAACCTTTTGCGGTGTGTACGGGACTCGAACCCGTGACCCCATGCGTGACAGGCATGTATTCTAACCAACTGAACTAACACACCATTCTTTTCTGTAATAAATAACAATCGCTCTCAATTGCGGATGCAAAGGTAGATATTTATATCAAATCTGCAATTATCAGACCGGAATATTTTCATCTATTTATAATAAAGGCTCATTCTCAGGAGATTACAAAATGAAGACCGATATCAATAAGCATAATTGTAGTCGAATAACAATCTATTTTTTCGCGTTTATCGGTAAATATTAAAAGAGAATAACGTACATTTGCAGGCATAAAAAGTAATGCATAACTAAGCAATAATGAAAAATACACCCATAAACCGAGAAATTATTGATAAAGCTATCCTTAAATTTGAGATTGCCGACTTCGCCAAAGCTACCATTCGCGAAGTGAAAGCCATAGCTGCTGAAGCTGAAGCAACATCTGGAGTAGAATTTATTAAAATGGAAATGGGAGTTCCCGGATTACCACCTTCTGCCGTAGGAGTAAAAGCCGAAATAGAAGCCTTACAACGGGGTATAGCCAGTTTGTATCCTGATATTAACGGGCTTCCGAAACTAAAAGCAGAAACGGCACGATTTGTTAAAGCATTTATCAATATAGATATTCAACCCGAAGGATGCGTACCGGTAACAGGCTCTATGCAGGGCACCTTCGCCTCGTTTCTTACTTGCTGCCAATGTAATGAAAAGAAAGATACAATCCTCTTTCTTGATCCGGGGTTTCCGGTACAAAAGCAACAATTGGTAGTAATGGGACAAAAATACGAAACGTTTGACGTGTATGACTTCCGCGGAGATAAATTAAAAGAAAAACTAGAGAGCTATCTCTGCAAGGGAAATATCTCGGCAATAATTTACTCTAACCCCAATAATCCGAGTTGGATTTGCCTCAAGGAAGAAGAACTTCGCGTCATCGGTGAGTTAGCTACACGCTATGATGTCATTGTACTCGAGGATTTAGCTTACTTTGCCATGGATTTCCGCCAAGATCTGAGCACGCCTTTTCAACCACCTTACCAACCGTCAGTAGCCCACTACAACGATAATTACGTGTTATTGATTTCAGGATCAAAAGCTTTTAGTTACGCAGGGCAACGCATTGGGGTGAGCTGTATATCGAATAAACTGTATCACCGGAGTTACCCGGGGTTAACAAAGCGTTATGGAGGAGGCACGTTCGGCACAGTATTCATTCATCGCATACTTTATGCTCTTTCATCGGGCACCAGTCACTCGGCACAATATGCCATGGCAGCCATGCTGAAAGCAGCCAATGAAGGGAAATATAACTTTCTGGATGAAGTAAAAGTATATGGAGAACGCGCAAAAAGATTGAAGAATATTTTTCTGCACCGCGGTTTCCATCTGGTGTATGATAATGATTTGGGAAATCCGCTGGCGGACGGATTTTATTTCACTATCGGATATCCCGGAATGACAAGCGGCGAATTGGCTAAAGAATTGATGTATTACGGAGTAAGCGCCATCTCTCTCACTACTACCGGTAGTAAACAAGAAGGACTGCGAGCCTGTACCTCTTTTATTAAAGACCATCAATACAATCTGCTGGATGAAAGGATGACCCTCTTTTCAAAAAACAACCCTGTTACTTAATAATCTATCGACACAGATAAATAGAAGAAATAAATCGCTATTTAGTAGCAAAGTCTGCCTTTTCATCTTTCATTTCTTAAAAAAAGAGCCCAATAAGGAGAAAAAACAGCAAAAAGTTTTGTCCCTGAGAAAAACTTTATAAATTAGGGCCATGAAGATTAATGCAGACATATTCAAAATTGAATCAAACAATGTAGCACCTTCACGAGGAAAGATACTTATCTCAGAACCTTTCCTGCTTGATGCCACGTTCGGGCGTTCTGTCGTATTACTAATCGATCATACCAAAGAAGGAACGATGGGTCTTGTTATGAACAAAGAAATTCCACTACTACTAAACGATGTAATCAAAGATTTCCAATATTTGGAAAGTATACCTATTTATAAAGGTGGACCACTAGCTACCGATACGCTCTTCTATCTGCATACATTGCCCAATATCCCCGATGCCCTGCCCGTAAGTAAAGGCTTATACCTGAACGGCGATTTCGATATTCTAAAGACATACATCCTACAAGGAAACCCGATAGAAGGAAACGTACGCTTTTTCTTAGGTTACTCCGGCTGGGATTTTGATCAGCTGCATCAGGAAATAAAAGAAAACACATGGCTCATAGGCAAAGGAGACAAACAAAGCCTGATGAATGAGGAGGTAAATAATATGTGGAAGAAATCGTTAAAGAAACTTGGGCATAAATACGCTACATGGTCACGCTTCCCACAAATTCCTTCTCTCAATTGATTGTTGATTAATTATTAATGCACTGCATCATAATTACATCTTTATATCCCTTGCCAGCATGCAGCCACTCTTTTAAAACTCCGCACTCAACAAATCCGCAAGAGGAAAACAGTTGTAAACTCGCTTCATTATCTATTGGCACATTCGCATACAATTGCTTCATGTCCAAAAAGTTAAAGGCATATTCGCACAGCAACCTCAGTGCCCTGGCCGCATATCCTTCGCGCCGATAAGTTTCCAGAACAGCAATACCCACTGCACCATGAGCATGTAGAGGAATATAATCTGTTATGTCAATGGTACCAATCACTTTATCATCTTCTCTACGCACAATCATCAGCCGAAGTTGCTTATCGGCAAACACATCATTTTGAGAATTCAAGATATATTCTTTAAGCGTATAGCGAGAATAAGGTACGGTAAAACTACTTATTTCCCAAAAAGAAGGATGGTTTTCCATTTCATACATAACCTCAAGATCTTCGGGTTCTACCGCACGAAGATAAATACGATCGTCCGTTAAATAAGCGTTCTTTTCCATAAGTAATGTTTTATAGATTCAATTCTTCACGCAACCGCTTTTCGCCGGGCAAGCAAAACACAGATGCAGTTAATGCAATCAAAGCACAAAGGCCTCCTATATTATCGAGCGTAAGATAATAGATTACGATACACGCTAGCACGGCAATTTCAAGTAAACACAACCGCACGGCACTCCACCAGAAGTATTGCCGTAATGCAGTGGCAAAGGATACTTCGCTAATACCTTTTTTCAGCACAAAACTGAAAAGTTTAAGAGACAACGGCACACACCCAACAGTGAGTAATATCCCCAGAGTCTCCAAATAGTATTGCATCCGTACATCTGTAGCATAAAGGCCAACATCAAGCCAATTACATTCATAAGCGATAGTCAACAACACCGGAAACAACCAGAAAAGCAAATACTGCAGCGACAATTTTTTCGAAATGTGTTTTATTTTTTGTTCCATTACAACTCTCATATTTTCAGATGAATAATCCTTGAGAAAAACGATCTTGACTACATTGTTCCGGTAAACGATGTGCGATTGGCAATACTTCTGCCCAACGTTACTTCGTCCGTATACTCCAACTCGTCGCCAATAGAAATGCCACGAGCAATCACACTCAGCTTCACACCGGTTTTTTCAAGCTTCCTATAGATAAAAAAGTTAGTTGTATCTCCTTCCATCGTAGAACTCAAAGCCAGAATTACTTCCTTTATTCCCCCCTCGGATACACGCTGCACAAGGCTCTCTATCTGGAGATCGCCGGGCCCTACTCCATCCATAGGAGAAATAATGCCTCCCAATACATGATACAACCCGCGAAACTGTTGCGTGGCCTCTACCGCCATCACATCACGTATGTTTTCCACCACACAAACAGTAGTGGCATCTCTCTGTGGATTGGCACAAATCCGGCAAGTCTCGGTATCAGAAATATTATGACAAGTTTTGCAATACTTCACTTCCTGTTTCAGCGTAATGACAGAACGTCCAAAGGCTTCTACCGTAGCCGTGTCTTGCCTCAAAAGATGAAGAACCAGTCTCATGGCCGTTTTCTTACCGATTCCGGGTAATTTGGCAAACTCGCTGACAGCTCTTTCTAATAGTAAAGATGAATATTGTTGATTCACTGTATATTATAAATTATTTATAGTCCCTTTTCACATACTAGCTATGGCAAAGATAGTAATCAATTACGAATTACAAATTACCATTTGCAAAATAAGTGCTATCTTTGCACCAAAACGCGTACTCAATGATATTAATCACTATTATATGCTATTTTGCCGTTCTGCTACTCATAGCACGTATTACCGGAAGAAAAGGAGGCTCCAACGCCGCATTCTTCAAGGGTGAAAATAAATCGCCATGGTACGTTGTTTCATTCGGAATGATTGGTGCATCAATATCAGGAGTCACTTTTGTTTCTGTGCCGGGCATGATTCGAGGCATGAACATGACCTATATGCAAACCGTTTTAGGATTCTTCTTCGGCTATCTTGTCGTAGCGTTAATACTCCTACCACTCTATTACAAACTAAACCTAACCAGCATCTACACTTATCTGGGCACGAGAATTGGCAAAAGAGCTTATCGCACAGGTGCATTCTTCTTTCTACTTTCGCGCATGCTGGGCACAGCTGCTAAACTCTATCTGGTCTGCCTCATCCTTCACGCATATGTGTTTCAAGATATGGGCGTTCCCTTCTGGAGCATAGCCACAGGTGCTGTGGCACTGGTATGGATATACACGCACAAAAGCGGCATTAAAACCATTGTGTGGACGGATACGTTGCAAACCTTTTGTCTCGTTGCCGCATTGATATGCATCATTATAGTTACAATTAGTAAGCTGGACCTAAACTTCTCCGGCATTATACAAACAATCTCCACCAGCAAATACAGTCAGATGTTTGTGCTTGACGACTGGATGTCCCGCCAGAATTTCTTCAAGCAATTTTTAAGCGGTATATTTATTGTGATTGTAATGACAGGGTTAGATCAGGACATGATGCAAAAGAATCTCTCTTGCCGAAACCTGAAAGAAGCGCAAAAAAACATGTATTGTTATGGCTTTGCTTTTATTCCGCTCAATTTTTTATTTTTGTGCTTAGGCATTTTATTAGTAACGCTGGCCGGGAAAATGAATCTGGGGCTCCCTGTCGTAAATGATGATATTCTTCCGATGTTTGCCACGCAAGGCTATCTGGGACAATCGGTATTAGTACTGTTCACCATCGGCATCATAGCCGCAGCGTTCAGCAATTCAGACTCGGCGTTAACCTCAATGACTACCAGTTTTTGTGTTGACATTTTAAATACGGAAAAAGATACGGAAGAAATAAGCCGCCGTAAACGAAACAAAGTACACATCGCATTTTCTATATTGCTTGTAATATTTATCTGTCTGTTTCGTCTGGGAAATGATAAAAGCATTATTGACGCCATCTATGTCATAGCGTCCTATACTTATGGCCCGTTATTGGGCATGTTTGGGTTTGGCCTTTTTACCCACAGGATATCAAACGACCGGTTGGTGCCTGCTATAGCCATCGCCTCCCCTATTCTATGCTACGTCATAGATTGGACGGTCAGCAGGCAAACAGGCTATACATTTGGTTACGAAATGTTGATGCTCAATGGAGCCCTCACATTTATCGGCTTATGGATATTCTCGAAAAAAGGGGAAAAAAGAGTAATTATAAACATATATAATAAAAAATAATGGAAATAACGAGTGCTGAATTTGTAATAAGTAACACTGATGTCGAAAAGTGTCCGACCGGAACATTACCGGAATATGCCTTTATCGGCCGTTCAAATGTTGGTAAATCCAGCCTGATAAATATGCTCACCGCCCGCAAAGGATTGGCCATGACATCGGCTACGCCGGGAAAGACGATGCTAATTAATCATTTTCTGATCAATCAAAACTGGTTTCTTGTCGATCTTCCCGGATATGGATATGCCCGACGCGGAGTAAAGGGGCAAGACCAAATACGTACAATTATTGAAGATTACATCTTGGAACGAGAACAGATGACAAATCTCTTTTTACTGATTGACAGCCGTTTAGAACCACAGAAAATAGACATCGAATTTATGGAATGGCTTGGCGAAAACGACGTTCCGTTTTCGATCGTATTTACAAAGACCGATAAACTAAAAGGTGGTAAAATGCGTGGCAATATAAACATGTACTTGCGCAAGCTGCGCCTGCAATGGGAAGAATTACCACCCTATTTCATCTCTTCTGCCGAAACCAGGTTGGGAAGAGATGAAATATTGAGTTACATAGAGAACATTAATAATCAACTAAATTCAAAATAATATAAAGTAATTCATATAAATACAAACAATAGAGAATAAAGACATTCAAGTGCGAAGACTATAGCACTCCGAAACGAAAGATGCAGTGGCTGTCATACTTCTCACCCGGACGCAACACAGTAGAAGGGAACTGTGGTTTATTAGGGCTATCGGCAAAATGTTGGGCTTCCAGGCAAATAGCACAACGACTCTCATAAACCTTTTTTCTTTTGCCTACTAAGTTTCCTTTTAAACCATTGGCTGTGTAAATCTGCAACCCCGGTTCATTGGTATAAATATCCAGCGTGCGCCCGCTCTGCCCATCAACCAGTCGGGCAGCCGGCTTTGTATCATCTCCTTTGGTGTTAAGTACCCAGTTATGATCGTAACCCTTTGTAACATTAAGTTGCATCCAGTCCGTGTCAATCCGTTCGCCAATACGATGTGCAGAGGTAAAATCAAGCGGAGTTCCCGTTACAGGAAGAATTTCTCCGGTAACGCATTTTGTCGAATCATACGGCGTATAGCTATCGGCATTAACGGTAAGCATCTCATCAAGTATTGTGGTACTGAAATCGCCCGAAAGATTAAAAAAACAATGATTGGAGAGATTAATGACTGTTGGCTTATCCGTTTCTGCTTCATAGCGAATATCCAACTCATTTTTATCAGTTACGGAATAAATCACTTGAGTGCTAAGGTTACCGGGAAAACCATTCTCTCCATCGGGAGAGAAATAACTTAATCGCAAGGTATTATCGTCTAACTTTTCGGCCTGCCATATTCGGGAAGCAAATCCGGGATCTCCTCCGTGAGAACAATGCACTCCCGTATTGGCCATCAAACGATAATTTACCGAATCGAGAGTAAAATTAGCATTTAAAATGCGTCCGATATATCGTCCCATCACAGCACCGAAGTTCTGCTTATTCTCCATATATTTCGCTATATTATCAAAGCCACAAACCACATCTTCCATCTTTCCATATCTGTCCGGTACCATAATAGAAACAACTCTGGCACCATAATTAGTAACACATACCTCCATACCGGCCTTGTTTTTCAATACATAAAGATCGGTCAACTGATCATTTACATCCGTTTGGAAATCTCGGACTTTAAGCCCCGAAAGCGTAATTCCATTATTTTCATCACAGGCAGAAAACAGTAAAGAAACAAGCAGAAGAAATTGAAATAAAACTCTTTTTTTCATGAATATTATTATAGATTGTGACACTTTGAACATATTTGTAACTTATTTAATACAATTTCGCAAATATACAGGATTATTTTTGAAAAAAAGCTCTACCTTTGTTCTATTATAAATTACTAAAAACTAAAAAACATGAAGAAAATATTTTTTCTAGTTGTTATGTTTGTTTTGAGTGTAGGCTACGCAAGCGCACAAAGTCAAGCCGAAATTAAATTTGATACCACTACACATGACTTCGGAACCTTCTCGGAGAATAACCCGATAGTAAGTTGTGTATTTACATTTACCAATACCGGTGATGCGCCGCTGGTTATTCATCAGGCGGTAGCTTCATGCGGATGTACTGTGCCCGATTATACAAAAGAGCCTATACAACCAGGAAAAAAAGGTTCCGTCAAAGTAACTTATAACGGTACTGGTAAATATCCGGGCCATTTCAAAAAGTCAATTACACTACGCACAAATGCTAAAACAGAAATGATGCGCCTGTATATTGAAGGAGAAATGACACCAAAAGACGCCAAATAAGCAAAAAAAGAATAACAAGCTAAGGAGAATCTTTCGATTCTCCTTTTTTTTTGTTTTCTTTGAAACACTTTTGCTATTTACAAATTGTGATTAAACAGTCTATTAATAAAGTATGAAACACGAAGAAGAGAAACCAACGGCTCTGCCGGAGAATGCATTCAGGGAACTAAAGCCCGGAGAAGTCTATAACCCCCTTATGAGCCCCGATAAGAAATATGCCGAAGTTAATCTTTGGTCGGTATTGTGGGGTATTGTTATGGCAGTATTATTTTCTGCAGCAGCAGCCTATTTAGGATTAAAAGTAGGACAAGTCTTTGAGGCTGCCATTCCCATCGCTATTATTGCGGTCGGCGTATCGGGAGCTGCCAAACGAAAGAATGCTCTGGGAGAGAATGTTATTATCCAATCCATCGGAGCCAGTTCCGGTGTCATCGTGGCCGGAGCCATCTTCACACTTCCTGCTCTATACATCCTTCAGGAAAGCTATCCGGAACAAATTACCGTGACTTTTGCACAAGTATTTATCAGCTCGTTGCTCGGAGGTATATTAGGCATCTTACTTCTAATTCCTTTCCGGAAATATTTCGTACAAGATATGCATGGCCAATATCCCTTTCCCGAAGCAACAGCAACCACACAAGTGCTGGTCTCCGGCGAAAAAGGGGGTAGTCAGGCAAAACCTTTACTTATAGCCGGTATCGTAGGTGGACTGTATGACTTTATCGTAGCGACTTTCGGCTGGTGGAATGAGAATTTTACCACCCGTGTCTGCGGTTTCGGTCAGATGTTGGCAGATAAAGCCAAACTGGTTTTCAAGGTAAATACAGGTGCGGCCGTAATGGGTCTGGGATACATCGTGGGACTTAAATATGCTTCGATTATCTGTGCAGGCTCTTTGGTTGTCTGGTGGGTCATCATCCCCGGTATGTCTCTTATCTGGGGAGACAGTGTACTCAATGCATGGAATCCCGATATTACTGCTACAGTAGGTAGCATGTCTCCCGAAGATATTTTTAAATTCTATGCCAAAAGCATTGGCATCGGGGGCATTGCTATGGCCGGTATCATCGGCATTATTAAATCATGGAGCATTATAAAAAGTGCTGTGGGACTGGCCGCAAAAGAAATGAGCGGAAAATCAGTCAAGGCGATCCATGTAAAGCGTACGCAGCTTGATCTTTCAATGAAAATTATTACCATCGGTTCCCTGGCAACACTGGTGTTAATCTCTTTATTCTTCTTTTTCGATATAATGCAAGGTAATCTGCTACATACGGTAGTCGGCGTTATACTTGTGGCAGGCATTGCTTTCTTGTTTACCACAGTAGCAGCCAATGCCATAGCCATTGTAGGAACCAATCCTGTATCGGGAATGACACTAATGACTCTCATTCTGGCTTCCGTGGTAATGGTAGCTGTGGGACTTAAAGGTCCTGAAGGGATGGTAGCCGCATTGATCATGGGAGGAGTGGTTTGTACCGCACTTTCTATGGCCGGCGGATTCATTACCGACCTGAAAATCGGCTATTGGTTAGGGAGTACTCCAGCCAAGCAGCAAACATGGAAATTTCTCGGTACACTAGTATCGGCTGCTACCGTAGGAGGAGTAATGATTATCCTTAATAAAACATACGGATTTACCAGCGGACAGCTCGCTGCCCCTCAGGCTAATGCCATGGCTGCCGTTATAGAACCGTTGATGAATGGCGTAGGAGCTCCCTGGTTACTTTATGGCATTGGGGCCGTTATTGCCATTGTGCTTACATTCTTTAAAATTCCGGCATTGGCTTTTGCTCTGGGCATGTTCATTCCGTTAGAATTAAATATACCACTTGTAGTAGGTGGTGCCATTAACTGGTATGTTACTAGCCGCAGCAAAGATGTTGCACTCAATACGGCACGTGGGGAGAAAGGAACATTACTGGCTTCAGGTTTCATTGCCGGAGGTGCTCTGATGGGAGTTGTTAGTGCGGCCCTACGATTTGGAGGCATTAATCTGGTACAGGAAGCCTGGATACAGAATACCTGGTCGGAAGTACTGGCACTGGGTGCTTACGCATTGCTAATCATTTACTTTATCAAAGCATCCATGAAAAAATAAATAAAATAAAATAAAATAAGCAAACCCTTTATGGGTTTGCTTATTCTTAAATCTATATAAAAAATGAAAACAATTTTAGTAACCGTGCTATTGCTTATGACTACAAGCTTGTTTGCACAAAAACCAATTGAATTACCTTTATGGCCTAATGGGGCTCCGAACAGTAACGGACAAACAGGAGAAGAAAAAGATGGAGAAGACGGACGAGTAAGTAACATCATCGTGCCGGATATAACCGTTTATCGTGCCGAAAAGCCCAATGGAATAGCTATTATTATGTGCCCGGGTGGAGGATATAGTCGCTTGGCTATGAACCATGAGGGGTATGATATGGCCGCTTGGTTCAACACACAGGGCATCACGTACATTGTGTTAAAGTATCGCATGCCAAACGGACATAATGACGTTCCTCTTTCTGATGCCGAACAAGCCATCCGCCTCGTTCGCCAACACGCTACCGAATGGAATATTCAGACTGATAAAATAGGTATCATGGGGGCATCTGCCGGAGGTCACCTGGCTTCTACTCTCGCCACACACTACAGCAATAAAGAGACCCGCCCTGATTTTCAAATTCTACTTTACCCTGTAATAACCATGGATGCTACTTATACACACACAGGTTCACGCGAGAACCTGATCACAAAAAGTCCTGCACCCGAGTTAGTTAAAAAATATTCTAACGAATTGCAAGTTACCTCAGAAACGCCACAAGCATTTATTGCTCTCTCATCCGATGATAAAACGGTCCCGCCCGAAAACAGCGTTAATTATTACCTCGCTTTACTTAAGAACAAGGTTCCAGCTACATTACACATTTATCCTACGGGAGGTCACGGTTGGGGGTTCCGGGATAATTTCGTTTACAAACGCCAATGGACAGAAGAACTGGAAAAATGGTTACGAGACGGCGTAAAGTTATAAACGAGACATCTCTTCCTTATTCACGAAAATCTCTTTAAATCCACCATTCTACCATGAAAAGACAAGCCTTAATCCTCACTTTAGTAAGTTTGCTGGGCACTAATGCTATTGCACAGCAAGATACCTGCTCTTATGAACAGCTAACTGATCCAAACCTCACAAACATCAACAAAGAGGCTCCCCGTAGTACCTTCACTTCATATACAAATGAAAGAGATGCTGAACTAAACAATCACAAAGATGGTACCTTTCGGCTTTCATTAAATGGCAAATGGAAGTTTAAGTATGTAGAGAAATTCGCCGACCGTCCTACTAATTTCATAAATATGGAAACAAGTGCGAATCAATGGGCTGACATTCAAGTACCAGGCAATTGGGAACGGCAGGGATTTGGTTTTCCTGTTTACGTAAATACTTCATGGGTATTTATCTCTCCCGGATACAAGCCCCATTGGAATAAACCTAACCCGCCTCTCGTGCCCCAAGAATGGAACCCTACAGGAACTTACCTCCGAGAATTTAATATACCTGATAATTGGGAAGGAAAGGATATTTTTCTCAGCGCAGACGGTACCCGTGGTGCAAGCTATTTTTATCTGAACGGAACGTTGGTAGGGATGAATAAGGATTCAAAAACTCCTGCACGTTTCAACATAACTAAACTGGCTAAAAAAGGAAAAAACATCATCGCCGTACAGGTTTTTCGCTTCTCCGACGGAAATTATCTGGAGTGTCAGGATTTCTGGCGTATTAGCGGTATCGAGCGTGAAGTTTATCTCTATGCACAGCCCAAACTACGTATATCCGACTTCAAAGTTCTGTCTCCTCTGGATGCTCAATACAAAAACGGTCTTCTGGATGTAACAGTAAAGCTAAGCAATGCCACTGATGCATCCAAAACAAATATGGTATCTTATCGCCTGCTGACAGCAAAAGGTGAAATTGTAGCCTCAGCAAACACAAAGGCAACTATAGACAAGGAGGCCGAAATCCGTTTCGGACGAAATATTATTTCTTCTCCATTACAATGGACAGCAGAAACGCCGAACCTCTATACGCTTATCATTAGTCTGAAAAGCGAAAATGGGCAAGTAATAGAAGCGACTTCAGTTAAAGTAGGCTTCCGCACAGTAGAAATAAAAAACAAGCAACTATTAGTCAACGGTAAGCCCATCCTGATAAAAGGCGTAAACCTTCATGAGCACAATGAATATACCGGCCATTATGTGCCCGAAGAACTAATGATGAAGGATTTCGAATTGTGGAAGAAATGTAATGTTAATACTATACGCACCTCTCATTACCCGCAACAAGAACATTTTTATGAATTGTGCGACCAGTATGGCATGTACGTCATAGACGAAGCAAACATCGAAAGCCATGGTATGGGTTATGATTTGAGAGTAGGCGGAACACTGGGTAATAATCCGTTATTCAGAAAAGCGCATGTCTATCGAACACTCAACATGTATGAACGTGATAAAAATCATCCATGTATCATTGAGTGGTCACTCGGCAACGAAGCCGGCAACGGCATTAATTTCTACACCACATACGAGATGCTGAAAAAACGAGATAACCGCCCTGTACAATATGAACGCGCAGGATTGGAATGGAATACAGATATTTATTGCCCCATGTATCCTACCATTGACTGGATAGAGAAGTATGCACAAAATCCCGACTCAAATCGTCCGCTCATTATGTGCGAGTATGCGCATGCCATGGGCAATAGTCTGGGGAATTTTCAGGATTATTGGGATATCATAGAAAAGTATCCGTTATTACAAGGAGGCTGCATTTGGGATTGGGTAGATCAGGGTTTTGCCGAAACCACTCCTAGCGGACAAAAATACTGGACTTATGGGGGAGATTACGGCCCTATAGGTACACCTTCCGATGGCGATTTTTGTATCAACGGTTTGGTCTATCCCGATCGCACTCCCAAACCACAAACCGAAGAGATGGCGAAAGTTTACCAGAATATTAAGTTCTTAAATTTCAATCAGGTAAAGGGAACAATTGATGTGCATAACGGATTCTTCTTCACCAATCTCGATAAATACGATTTTCAATATATAATTCGCCACAACGGCAAAGTAATTTTCACCGATAAACTGATTCTCAGCATAGCACCCGGCAAAACAGCAACTATACAATTAAAAAATCTGCCGCAAAAGAGACCGGTTACAGGAGATGTTCAGCTAGAATTATCGGCTAAACTTCGTACTGCAGAACCGCTTTTACCCATAGGTTTCGTAGTAGCCCGCGAACAAGTTTGTGTCTTTCCGTTTGCCAAGGCACAAGCAACAGCTCAAGCCCCTGCAATAATCAGCGAAACGCCAATGCAAGTTACTCTGTCAGGAAAGAATTTCCGTGCGATATTCAATAAAAAAAGTGGCATGCTGGTTTCTTACCAATATAAAGGGCTCGAATATATTTATCAGGAACAGGGACCACATCCATTCTTTTGGCGTGCACCAACAGACAATGACTATGGCGCCAACCTACCCATCAAATTAAAAGCATGGAAAGAGGCCAGCTATCAAGAAACCATAGCAACGGAATTCAGCGTTAGTATGGAAAAGGACTCCGGTGAAAGCTCCACTACCACAAATGGCAAAAAAGATAAGTGCTGCATGGTGAAATGCGTATATAAATTTCCACAGACAAAAGCTAAATGGGAAGTTACTTACAAAGTCTTTACCAATGGCGTTATCAATGTAAATAACCGCTTTGTCGCCATGAGTAAAGATACTCCCATGATTCCGCGAGTAGGACTACGCATGCAATTACCGGATAATTTTACCAGACTTACGTATTACGGACGAGGACCGAAAGAAAATTATGCAGACCGTCACACTTCTCAGTTTGTAGGAGAATATAGTGTTTCTGTAAAAGAGATGTATGAACCTTATATTCGTCCGCAAGAAAACAACCATCGCACGGACGTGCATTGGTGTGTATTAACTAACAAATCGGGAGCCGGGTTACTCTTCGTAGCCGACGATACGTTCGAGATGAATGCTTCTAATTATCTTCTCGAGAGCTTAGATAGCGGAGATGGTCTAGAGAACGGATCCCCACGAACTGAGAAAACAAATCATCGCCATCTCACCGATCCACAACCTCAAAAACAAGTAGATATGTTTATCGATTACCGTATGATGGGACTGGGAGGAGATAATAGCTGGGGAGCCACTGCGCACGATCAATACCTGATTCGGACCGGAAAACAGAACGTCATTGAATATGGGTTCACTCTGATACCTTTTGACCGAAGCACACCTTTCAGGAGTTTAGTTTATAAATACTAGAATAGTTTAACTCATATCCCTTCAATGATGAAAATAATTGCTTCACTCTTATTTTACTCGGGATTGTTAGCAATGCCCGCAATTGCACAAGAGACGAACCCTATGCTCAGTAACGGACTGAAGTTGTTAGGTGTACCCTATGTGGCGAATACATTAGAAGTAAACGATGACGAAGAACTGGTGATTAATTGCGATCAGGTAGATTGTACCACTTTTGTGGAGAATGTATTAGCTATGTCACTATGCCCTACGCAAGGAGATGATATGAGCGAAAGAGATTTTAGCAATAATCTGGAACAAATTCGTTATCGAAACGGAAAAATAGACGGCTACACATCCCGACTGCACTAAATCACCGATTGGATAAACGATAATATCCGCAAGGGGTTTATTCAGGATGTTACAGCAACAAATAGCCCGCTGACAACTACTGTACAACTCTCCTACATGTCTACTCATCCCGATTCATACAAACATCTAAAAAATTCTCCCGAAAACATAGAACGTATGGCAAGCTATGAAAAAGCATTGTCCGGACAAGTAGTGCACTGGCTGCCAAAAAATAAGCTACCGATAAACGGACTACCATGGATTAAGAACGGAGACATCATAGCCATTACGACCAATGTTCCGGGACTTGATGTGGCCCATCTGGGAATAGCCATTTATATCAAAAATCAATTGCACCTTCTTAATGCTTCTTCTAAACAAGGCAAAGTAATCGTTGGAGAATTGGCTTTAAGTAACCAATTGAAACAAAATAAGAGGTGGACAGGAATACGGGTACTACGCATGAAGAAATAAGATGTTAATCAAACTTAACCATTAAATCATTTTCCATAGGAAAATTGTTTTTAGGAGAAACATAGAAAAACAAAGATAATGGAAAAACCAAAAGAGTGGATACACAAAAACATCCTGATGCTCATCGGAGTAATCGTAGGAGCTGCAAGCGGATATTTTTACTGGTTGTACATAGGATGTACAAGTGGAACCTGCCCTATTACTTCATCGCCGATAATAAGTGCTATCTGGGGGGCCGTACTAGGAGGGTTAATCCTGAGCCTATTTCAAAAGAAAGGCAATAAGGATAAATGAGTATTTAAAGAAACATACATATAAAAAATGAAGAAAGCAACATTTACACTGTTGTCTATGGCCTTATTTCTCGTATCGTGCAACGGGCAATCAAAAAATAATAAAGAAGAAACAATAAAAACAAAAAGTGAGATGAAAACAAGACCATTGACTAAAGATGATTTTTTGACTAAGGTAGCCAATTATGAAACAAACCCCACTGAATGGAAATACTTAGGAGACAAACCGGCTATTATAGATTTTTATGCCTCATGGTGCGGTCCATGCAAAATGATTGCGCCCCTACTAGAAGAATTGGCCGATGAGTATGACGGAAAAATTTATGTTTACAAAGTGAATACTGAAGAGGAACAAGAGCTAGCAGCCGCATTCGGAATTCGCAGCATTCCTACCTTGTTGTTTGTGCCTATGGAGGGCCAGCCACAAATGGCTCAGGGAGCCATGCCGAAAGCTTCACTAAAAGATGGCATTGAAAAAGTATTGCTCAAAAAATAGGCATAAAGAAATTAACCGGCTTTGCCATCCAAGAGCCGGTTGATTTCTTGCTGAAGCCTCAGCTTAACTTCACTCATAGCTATTTCCTTGCCCAGTTCCTGCTGCAGCGAAGTAACCCCCTTATCAATAAAGCCACAAGGATGAATGTAACTGAAATAACGTAAGTCTGTATTGATATTAAAAGCAAGGCCATGCATCGTTACATAGTGACTGCATCGCACACCAATAGCACAAATTTTTCTTTCACGGGGGGTTCCTACATCCAACCATACACCAGTCGATTTATCTAACCGACCGGCAGTAACCCCATAAGATGCACACACCCGAATAACCGCTTCTTCAAGCAAGTGCACATATTCTTTCAATCCAAGCTTATATTCATCAAGATTAATGATGGGGTAGCAAACCAATTGCCCGGGACCGTGATAAGTGATGTCTCCACCACGATCTATATGGATAAGTGTAGCATGAATAGCATTGAGTTGTTCTTCATTAAGCAACATGTTATTTTCCTTACCGCTTTTGCCTAGGGTATAAACGTGCGGATGCTCACAGAAAATAATATTATTCTTATAAGTTTCTCCATTCAGTTTAGCTCGAATGAGAGCATTGAACATTTCTGTCTGCTGTTCCCAAGCTTCAGAATATGAGCGTAATTTCCAATCGATGAAGGTCAGTTTCATATTTATGCAGTATATAAGACAAATAAACTAAAGTTTCCTGCGCCCTAAACTTAAACTGTTTAGCACAACACTAACGGATGAAAAAGCCATCGCCGCACTGGCCAACATGGGATTAAGTAATAATCCATTCAGCGGGAAAAATAATCCGGCGGCAATAGGAATACCTACCAAGTTATAAATAAATGCCCAAAAAAGATTTTGGTGGATGAGGCGAACCGTCTGATTGGATAATAAGAATGCTTTTGAAAGCATCAACAAATCCGAAGTCATTAACGTTACCATAGCTACATCCATCGCGATATCAGCGCCCTTGCCCATGGCTATGCTGACATCCGCCCGAGCCAATGCTTGCGAATCGTTTATGCCATCACCTACCATGGCCACCGTTTTGCCCTGTAATTGCAGTTCGTTCACAAATAACTCTTTGTCGCCCGGCATCGCATCGGACATGAAATCATCTATACCCAAACGTGCAGCAACGGCAGAAGCAGTTCTCTCACCGTCTCCGGTAAGCATATAAATATTAATATTCAATCGCTTCAGTTCCTTTACGGCTTCAATGGAAGTCTGTTTTATCTGGTCAGCAATGGCAATCACCGCCAACAAGTTATTTTCGCAACCAAAATAGACGATACTATTTCCAGCCGACTGGTATTGTGCCAGCATACCAACCATAACATCGGAGATACCCGCTCTGAAATCTTTCAGCAGTTTATGACTTCCAGCCCAATATCTCTTTCCTTGATAAATAACTTTAATTCCCTTGCCGGTAATACTGTCAAAAGTATCGAGCACAGCCGGAGTAATGCCTTCTTCACGCAAAGCCGCAACAATAGCTTCCGCCAGGGGATGCTCAGATTTAAGTTCGGCAGCAAGCAATACATCTTTAAAGTGTTCCTCTTCGGGGCGTTCCCACAGAGAAGCAGAAACCGTGGGATGCCCCTCGGTTAGTGTACCTGTTTTATCGAGCACCATTGCAGTTACTTTGTGCATTTGCTCCAAAGCAACAGCATCTTTTATCAATATGTGATAATTAGCCGCTTTACCAATACCCACCATCAGCGCCGTAGGCGTGGCAAGGCCCAATGCACACGGACAAGCGATAACAAGTACTGATACAGCAGAAAGCATAGCATGAGAAAAATAAGCCGTTCCCCCCACCAGCATCCAGATTACAAATGTAAGCACAGAAATGCTTAACACTACAGGAACAAAGATCCCTGTCACTTTATCTACAATTCGTTGCACAGGTGCTTTGCTTCCTTGGGCTTCCTGCACCATATTAATGATGCGCGACAACACCGTATCTCTACCAACCTTAGTAGCATTAACAATAAATGAACCTTTCTGATTAATGGTTCCTGCCAACACTTTGTCGCCTACACCTTTTTCCACCGGAACTGGTTCGCCGCTAATCATACTCTCATCTACGTAAGAAGATCCTTCGGATAGCTTCCCATCTATAGGAATCTGTTCACCGGGCCGTACTATAATCTGATCGCCAACTTCCAGTAATTCTATTGCAATATCCGTTTCTAACCCATCACGCAGCACTTTTGCCATTTTGGGTTGAAGCCCCATCAATTTACGAATGGAATTAGAAGTATTGCCTTTAGCGCGCTCTTCCATCAGTTTACCGGTAAGTACAAAGGCGATAATAACCGTAGCTGCCTCGTAATATACATGTGGTTCTAAATTACGGCTTGTCCAGAATTCGGGAAAAAAAGTATTAAAGACACTGAATAAGAAAGCAATAGAAGTACTTAAAGCCACCAGAGTATCCATGTTGCTACGCCCCAAACGGGCTTGTTTCCACGCATTTACATAAAACGATCTGCCAAAAAAGAATATGACAATCAGCGAAAGCAATAATAGAATATTATTAGTATATATAGTATGTGCAAAACCCATAGAAAGAACTAACATAGGTATAGAGAATACCCATGCACCAATCACCCTCAATTTAAGGCTGCGATAGTGTTTTTTCCGTTCTTCTTCCTGTCGTTCCAGTTTGTGTGTATCTTCAATAATAAGATCATAACCGGCAGCCAGTACTGCCGCATGCATCTCTCCGGGAGTCAATTTATCATTTTCATAAGATACAGAGAGCATATTGGTAGCCAAATTTACAAAAGCATTTTTTACGCCGGGAAGTTTTCTTACTGTTCGTTCTACATTAACAGCACATCCCGCACAATGCATATTAAGCACGGGAAACGCTCTTTTCTCTATATTGCCCATTATTATTACTAATTAGAAGTGTTATATTTACTCATTAACAAGAGATACAGGCAATTGTTCAAAAAGAAATTAGCCGAGAATACCTTTCATTAAAAAAAGAAACTGTTAATTCAGATAATCAATCTTCATATCATAATTCCATTTATTAAAATAGAGATTACCACCCTCCCATTCTACTTCTCCTCGCTGAAAATCAACCGTTTCGCTACGTGGAAATTTTTTTTCAGGTACAAGCGGCATAGAATAATCGCTATTCACAATCATTCTCCAGGAATCAATACCTCCGAGAAAAAACATACGTTCATCAGCATCCTGAGCAAAAGTAGGAATACCAAACGATTGATCGACAGGTACCCACCCTATTCCTTCAAAATAGATTTCCACCCAATCATGGAGATTCCAAGCGCCGGGATGCATCATAAATCCACTTTGAAAATGAGCAGGAATGCCACTGCACCTACAAAGAGTGATGAAAAGCAGACTAACCTGCCCGCAATCGCCATGACGATTATCCAACACATATTCAGGGATATTTTCGATAGTAGAATATTCACGGGCAGAAGCCCAGGGAAAATAACGATTAATCCAAGTAAAGATGCGTCTTGCCTTGAGCAACGGATTGCTCTCTCCTTCGGTGAGTTTAGCAACTAGCTCCCTTATGCGCGGAGAAAAGCGAATGTGCGTTTCACGTTCCGCCGTGTACTTCTTATATAGCGTACTCGTTGTGTCATAAGGAATTATATCTTCGGGTTTCAGCCGATGCCATTCGGCATAAGAAGTATACTCAAATGATTCGGAAAAGACAGTAGGCTCATTTCTCACAGCTTTCTTTTCCATATACAAAGTACTATGCTGGCATGATGCCGGAGAAAATGTATACTTAGGCTCGCTGGCACGAATAAACTTCACCTGCCGCTGCCTGCGCTGGTCCGTGCGCGGATAAGGCAACCAGCATCGAATTGTTTTACCCTCGGGCACAGCATTTGCATCTACGGTAATCGTATAGGTCACCCGCATATGCTTAGGCATCACCGTGTCATTACCCGATTGTTTCACCGCCTCAATAACCTCCGGAAGATGTATTTTATTTACCTGCTCGCTACCACTGAGAAATACTCCCTCTTTGGCTACCTTTACACAGTAAGCGGCAGAATCAATACGAAATAAATTAGGGCCGGCATTACGAAAATAACACTTTTTACCGTCTATCATCATATATTCCAAGGCTTTATCTTTTTCCCATTGACGCATCTGTTCATCGGTCACATCAGGTATGTATTTGCGTATATACTCCTTTACCTGTGCTTCCGAAAGGCAAAAATCTATTTTTATTCGATTCAGCCGTTCCTGCTCCCAATTATTCACAGGAGCAGGTTTGGGTGTGCAACCTATAAAAAAAAGCAACCCGGCAAGATAGATCAGGCTTTTCATAGTTTCACTACTAAAATTTATAATTTAGTAATACCAATACCCGGAAGATCATTGAGCGTAATTTTACCCTTGACAACTTGCATTCCTTTAAAGCGATCATTGGCAATCAGCAAATTCCCGTCCAAATCAGCAAAATCTACCGCAGGAGAAAATTGTGCGGCGGCGGATACCGCACACGATGTCTCCGTCATGCAACCTACCATTATCCGCATGCCAAGAGCGCGACCGAGGGTCACCATCTTCCATGCTTCACGCATTCCGGTACATTTCATCAGTTTAATGTTGATTCCGTTAAAAGCATCTTTTAGCTTCACAATATCGCCTAAACGTTGCAGAGACTCATCGGCAAAGATAGGTAGCGGGCTTTGTTGTGTAACCCATGCAATATCATCGAGCTGAGTTTTCGGCATGGGCTGCTCCACCATCACAATGCCCTGCTCCTTCAGCCAGTGTATCATATCCAGCGCATAATATTTATCTGTCCATCCCTGATTAATATCAACGGCGATAGGTAATTTACTTACCGATCGAATAGTCTGTATCATCTCTTTATCGTTGTCACGCCCTAGCTTTACCTTCAACAGGTTGAATTGTCCGGCTACTTCTAAGGTTTTTGCACGTACTACCTCCGGCGTATCAATGCCTATAGTAAAAGTAGTAGAAGGAGCTTTTGCTTTATCAAGTCCCCATATTTTATACCAAGGTGCCCCCAACAACTTTCCAACCAAATCATGCAGAGCTATGTCAACAGATGCTTTGGCTGCAGTATTTCCGGGCATAATACCATCTATATAAGCTAAAATATCTTCCAGTTGAAAAGGATCATTGAATTGCTCCAGATTTACTTTCTTTAAAAAGTTCATCACCGATTCCACCGATTCGCCCAAATAAGGAGGCATAGAAGCCTCGCCATAACCGATGATGCCTTCATATTCTATTTCGACTTGTACATCGGGGGTTGATGTACGTGAGAAAGAAGCAACCGTAAACACATGCTTCAATTTTAAATCATAAGGTTGAAACGTAAATTTCATTTTTCCTCCCTTTCCTAGTTTATTTATAGAAAACGGCACCGGAGATTGTCCGGCAAATACATTATTAACAACCATTCCCGAGCCAATAGCTGCAAAGGCTGCTGTTCTAAGAAAATCTCTTCTGTTTTGAGCCATGAGTTTTGTGTATTTAAGCGTGAAGAATTTAATTATTATAATAAGGATTTGTATCGGTTGTATTAATTCCTGGTGTCCCAATCCCATTGAGAATGCGAACGGCAAATAGCATCCGGTTCAGATCATACTCATCATAATCCTTATCTACCGGATTGAAACTACTTACATGTACATCGCCTAGTGAATGAATAAATTTCTTGTTACCAATATATATAGCCACATGTGACACATGCTCTTTTCTTTGAATAGTAGCTTTGTGTCCAAAAAAGATAAGGTCTCCCGGCTGTACATTGCCAAAATCGGGTGCAATGTCTATATGTTGCCCTACATATGCCTGCTGAGAAGCATCACGAGGAATTATTATGTTATGCATAAATAAAACATTACGCACAAAACCGCTACAATCGGCACCCTTTGAAGACATTCCTGCCCAAAGATAAGGTACTCCCATCAACGTATAAGCCGTACGAATAATACTTGACGCATCTTGCTTAACCGTCGCCTTCCATTCTTTTTCAGGCATAGAAAGAGATTTAGCAATATATGCCTGCCGTCCATCCGGATAGACTACTTTATAATAGCTGCCTTCAGTACCTTCCCATTTCAAACGATTACCAGCTACTACATCCGACACCGATTGAGAAGTGTCATCCGGTTTTTGATAAGTAAATCCGTAGTGGGCAGTGACCACAATTTTATCGGTTCTGTTCCATGCATCGTATTCTTGCTTGGTGACAGAATAGACACCTGCTCTATGTACCCACGCAATATAATTATCAGGAGTCTGAATACGAAGCCAGCCATCACTCTGTAACACTTTTACCGGCATTCCCAATAATGCCTGTGTTGTCATCTCTGAAGAGAAATCGGGTTCTGCACGCAAATTACATACTGATAAATCAACAATACCGAAAACTTTTCCTTCAAGCCCTGCACTATCGGGCAATAATAGCAGGCTGTCGGTTACCTGATATTTCTCTTTCTTTAACCCCGATAGCAAAGCCGATTTTGCTTCAGCAGATGTAGTGACGCCCTTCAATAGAACATGCTTTGCAGATACAACATAGTCAGCGTCAAGCACTGCAACACGTTTATCGGGAATAAACTGTTTACGCACACTATCGGCTAATTCAGTAATTTCTCCGGGTAGTTTTTTTTCATTTTTGTCTGCGGTACCAACACAAGCAGACACTGCCAACAACAGTAATAAGAGGGGAATATTTTTCTTCATTACAAAAAGATTTGGGGGTTATGCAATAGCAAAGATAGATAATTATTCAATTTGCGATACATTTTTTTAGAATAATTAGGAAATTGCTAACAAAAAGAATAAGCTCTATGGCCCAGTTCTAAACGAAAAGAAACAAAATCAGAAGATTAACTTGCTTACATCTCCGAAAATTTGTTTACTTTTGCAATAGAAAGCAGTTGGCTGGTTTGTCGCTTGCATTTTCGCAAGAGGAAAGTCCGGGCAACACAGAGCATCCTACTTCCTAACAGAAAGCTGTCCGCGAGGGTAGAGTAATGCAGAAGAAAAAAACCGCTACTTCCGTCGGGAAGCAGTAAGGGTGAGAAGGCGGGGTAAGAGCCCACCAGCCGCGTGGTGACACGACGGGCTGTGCATCTTAGGAGTTGTAAGGTCATGTATACCGACATTATGAGAGTTGCTCGCTCCATGTTGGAGGGTAGACCGCTAAAGTGATTTGGTAACACATCACTCAGATAAATGACAGACACCCTATTCATTAGAGTACAGAACCCGGCTTACAGGCTGACTGCTTTTTTTATATACTACAGAAAGGACCCATTCATTATAGTGCAATCTTTCAAAAAGACTATTACTCATGAATAAAAAAATAAACTTTATCTGGGAATTTTTGACATACGACATCTGGCGTATAACGGAAAGCGAAGTTACAAAGACAAAGTTCTCACTTTATACCATTATAAAAACGATTTATCTATGCGTAAATCGCTTTTCAAAAGATCGAATTGTGAATAAAGCTTCGGCGCTAACTTACAGTACCTTGCTATCCATCGTTCCCATTCTGGCCATATTGTTTGCCATTGCCCGTGGCTTCGGTTTCTCCAATCTAATGGAACACCAGGTGCGCCACGGTCTGGGGGGAGCCAGCGATACCACGGAAGTACTTCTTCAGTTTGTCAATTCTTATCTGTCGCAAACTAAAAGTGGCGTTTTCATCGGTGTGGGGTTAGTTCTTTTACTGTGGACAGTGGTTAACCTTACCAGCAACATCGAACGCACATTTAACCGCATCTGGCAGATAAAGAAACCTCGTAGTATGTATCGAAAAATAACAGACTACTTCTCCATGTTCCTTTTGTTGCCCATTCTAATTGTTGTTTCAGGAGGATTATCCATCTTTATGAGCACTGCACTCAAAGGAATGGATAATTTTGTAGTGTTGGCTCCTATTCTGAAGTTTTTAGTGCGCCTTATTCCTTTTGTACTCACTTGGTTCATGTTTACAGCTCTTTATATTTTCATGCCTAACACAAAAGTAAAATTGAAACATGCACTGATATCAGGTATTCTCATCGGAACAGCTTATCAGGCTTTCCAATTTCTATATATAGGCAGCCAGTTATGGGTATCGAGATACAATGCTATCTATGGTAGCTTTGCCGCTATCCCTATGTTTTTGTTATGGCTTCAGATATCTTGGACTATTTGCCTTTTCGGAGCAGAACTAACGTATGCCGGACAAAACATACAATACTTTAGCTTTGATAAAGACACTCGCAATATCAGTCGTCGCTATCATGATTTTATTGCTATTCTCATTATGTCTCTCGTAACCAAACGATTTGCGAACAACAAACCACCTTATACAGCCGAAGAGCTTTCGGCAGAACACCACATCCCAATCAGACTAACCAACCAGATACTCTATCAATTGCAAGAGATTAATCTCATTCATGAAATAGTGACAGATCATAAAAGTGAAGACATTGCTTATCAAACCTCAATAGACATTAATCAGCTCAATGTAGCCTTGTTGCTAGATAAGCTTGATACTTTCGGGTCCGAAGATTTTAAAGTCGATAAAGAAGAATTTGTAGGACAATGGAAAGCCTTAATGGAATCAAGGGAACAACTTTACAAAAGCGCCAGTCAAGTGTTGCTAAAAGATCTTTAATAACTACCTCCTTAACTGGCCCCACTTTTCATCAATAATGATTATAGGAAATGATTTTTTCAATCGATTTACGAATTTTCTTCCGCTTTTCCTTCATCGGGTAGCCAATAACAATATCCAGCAACAACCGTTTTGAAGCCGGAATGCCTGTAAGAGACTTCACCTCTTCTTCATCGAGCCAGCCAAGCACACAAGAACCAAGCCCTTCACTTTCGGCAGCAAGAATAATATGAGCAGTCACTATGCCTAAATCGATAAGTGGGAAATGTTTGTTTTTTATTTTCCCACCCAGTATGGAAGAAATATTCGCCGAATCTTCGACTACCAAAATGTGTACAGGTGCATCTTTAGCAAACTTATTCATTCCCAAGCCCGCTGCCGCCTTCCCGACTTTTACAGCCAATTCTCTATCCGTTACCACTACAAACTTCCATGGCTGAGCATTGCAGGCCGAAGGCGCAAGGCGAGCTGCTTCAAGAATATACTCAAGCTTTTCAGGCTCTATAGCACGTTTTTTATCAAACGCCCTGTCACTCTGACGGGCAAGAACCAGCTTCAGGAAATCATTCATAATGCTATCATTCTACTAATGTATTTACCTATAATATCAAATTCCACATTCACAACGCTCCCTATTTCTAAAGCATGGAAGTTTGTATGCTCGTAGGTATAAGGAATAATGGCGACTTGGAACGTATCATCTGTAGGATTGCACACTGTAAGGCTCACACCATTCACGGTGACCGATCCTTTATCTACAGTAACATATCCACGTTTAGCCATTTCTTTATCGAAAGCATATTTAAAAGTAAAATACCAGCTCCCTTCAGCATCCGTTATGCCTATGCAAGTGACCGTCTGATCCACATGTCCCTGAACTATATGCCCGTCGAGCCGACCGTTCATCATCATGCTTCTTTCCACATTCACCTTGTCCCCCACCTTGAGCAATCCGATGTTTGAGCAATCAATAGTCTCTTTCATAGCAGTCGTAGTATACGTATCTGCCGTTTTGCTCACTACTGTAAGGCAAACGCCATTGTGGGATATGCTCTGATCTATTTTCAATTCATTAACAAACGAACACTTCATGGTGAGGTGAAGGTTTTCCTGATCTTTCACCAATGATACGACTTCTGCGTATTCTTCTACTATTCCTGAAAACATACTACTTTTTACTTTTTTTTACAGGTTAATAATACAAATTACCTTATTATTGAAATGATGCGCCAAAGATACAAATAAGATAGCAAGAAACCATTTTGATCTCTATCATTTTATATTTTAGAAAGATTTCAACTCATGAAAGAAGCTATATTCTCTTATATTATTAATTATATTTAAAAATATACCGATTGGTATAATACTTTGCTTATCTTTGCAACATAATATAAATGCATAATGTCAAAAGCAGATAAAACAAAGGAACTAATCATTGAACGGACAGCCGAAATCTTCAATACTAAAGGTTTTTCGGGAACTTCGTTGAACGATATGACAAGTGTCACTGGATTAACCAAAGGAAGCATTTACGGTAACTTCAAGAATAAAGATGAAGTAGCCATGGAAGCTTTTAAATTTAATCTGCAAATAATGAACCATCTCTTCTCTGCCGAAATGGCAAAAAAGACAAGTTTCCGCGACAAATTATTGGTTTATACTGACGTACTAAGCAATTTTTCGGAAAGGAAATTTCCCCGGGGAGGCTGTCCGATACTGAATACAGCTGTAGAGTCAGATGATACGCATCCCTTACTGAAACAACGTGCACAAAAAGCATTGTTAGCTTGGAAAGATAAAATTGCCGATATATTAGAGAATGGCATGGAGACCGGCGAATTTAAATCCGGACTGAACACCGAACAGGTTGCCATCAGCATTCTGGCTTCATTAGAGGGAGCCATTATGATACGAAAACTTACCGACAATCAGAAATATATTCAATTTGCGATGAAATCTCTTCAAGATTACATTCATCAACTATAATTTTTTAACTATTAATATACCAATCGGTATATTAAAATAAAATCAATAAATGAAACTGAAACGAGTAGTAATAACTGGATTAGGAGCAATTACTCCTTTAGGAAATAATGTTAATGAATTCTGGAAAAACATAGTACAAGGCAAGAGCGGAGCCGGTCCGTTAACTAAATTTAATAGCAGCAAATTTAAAACACAGTTTGGATGTGAAGTGAAAGACTTCCACGCCGAAGAATTTCTAGATCGGAAAGAACTTCGTTCGTACGACCTATTCACACAATACGCTATTGCTGCCTCAGATCAAGCTATACGAGATTCCAATTTAGATTTTAGTGTTTTAAACAAAATCGGGCGAGCTGAATCAGGTGTAATCTGGGCCTCGGGAAATGGGGGGATCTCCACCTTTGAGAAAGAATTAAAAGAATATCATACCGGAAATGGCACTCCTCGTTTCAGTCCTTTTCTAATCCCTAAAATGATTGTGAACATTGCAGCCGGGGTTATTTCTATCCGTAACGGATTGCTTGGCCCAAATTATGCAACAGTTTCGGCCTGTGCATCTTCTAATACAGCAATCATTAATGCTTTTGATACTATTAGGTTGGGGAAAGCCTCAATTATGATTTGTGGAGGTTCCGAAGCGGCTATTACCGAATCTTCAGTAGGAGGATTCAATTCGTCACAGGCTCTATCAAAGCGAAATGACGATCCTCAGGGTGCTTCGCGCCCTTTTGATGAAACCCGGGATGGATTTGTTATTGGCGAAGGAGCCGGAGCGTTGGTGCTCGAAGAATTAGAACATGCTTTGAAACGAAATGCTCCGATTTACGCTGAAATGGCGGGTGGTGGCATGGCCGCTGATGCTTATCATCTTACAGGAACACATCCCGAAGGATTAGGTGCCATGCTTTGCATGCAAAAAGCACTTGAAGACGCCTGCATTAAGCCTGCGGAGATAAGTTATATCAATGCACATGCTACTTCCACTTCCGTAGGTGATATCAGTGAATTGATAGGGATTAAACGGGTTTTCGACGGGCAAATCATAAAAATCACTGGTACAAAATCAATGACGGGACACCTACTTGGAGCAGCAGGCGCAGTAGAAAGCATAATTTCCATACTGTCGCTCCGCGATAATATTATTCCGGCAACCATCAATACGCAGCATCCTGATAAAAATATTCCTAAAGGGGTAGATCTCATATTACAGCATTCCCGTTATGAACAGGTAAACTATGTGCTTAACAATACATTCGGATTCGGGGGCCATACCGCAAGTTCCATTTTTAAAAAATATAAATAAATGGATAATATGAAAAATCTGATTATCGACTCCATAAACAACTTTGTATTCGAAAGCAAGCATAACAGAATATTAACTACGGACACACCTTATTTTGAAAAACCGCTGGTGAAATTTGCAGTGGCTCGTGATTCGTTATTTGAAGAATATAAACAAATTATAGGACCGTTTCATCAGACACCCCATGAAGCTTTTGAAATGGAGTTTGGAGAAGGCAGCTTTCATACCGGAACCGTTATAAGCATTGTTTTACCCGTGAGCGAAATAATCAGAAAAAGCAATCGTTCTCAAAAAGATTTTTCTTCCATTGAATGGGCTTTACTCCGTACGTTTGGCGATGAGTTCTTTATCCACTTACTTACTGAGCATATAATAACTTTATTGAAACAACAAGGTTTCCGAGCTTTGGCTCCTTCCCAATCGAAAAATTTTAAAACCACACGTACCGATGCCGGACCTACTTCCAATTGGTCGGAACGACATATTGCCTATGTGGCCGGGCAAGGTTCTTTTTCACTAAACGATGGGTTTATCACTGAAAGAGGGATGGCAGTCCGTATGACTTCCATCGTAACAGATGCCATATTAGATGCCGATAAACGAACCGTGAAACATCACACCGAAAACTGTTTGTTTTGTAGCAAAGGTAGTTGCGGTGCCTGTATAAAAAGGTGCCCAGCCGGAGCCATAAGTAAAGACGGCCATGATAAAAACAAATGTTTTGCTTTTGTTTACAGCGAAGAAGCCAGACAACGAGCCGTAGCTTTGGGTGGCGAATACAAGTTCAGTGCGGGTTGCGGACTGTGTCAGACCAAAGTTCCTTGCGAATTCAACAACCCAAGAGCAAAAAATAAATAACATTCATATAAATAATTATCCACTAAAATAACTTAGTAAAAATGAAAACAACAGAAAATACAGTGTTAATTACCGGTGGAACATCGGGAATCGGATTCGAAATAGCCAAATTATTGTCGACTACCGGTAATCAGGTTATCATTACCGGCCGTAATCAGCACAGATTAAATTCAGCTCTTTCACAATTGAAAAATGCTTCAGGTATTCTAGGAGATATAAGCAGCAAGGTTGATACTGAAAATCTGGTAGCCACCATAAAGAAAGATTTTCCAGAGCTAAATGTGATTATAAATAATGCCGGAAAAGCAGTTATCCACAATCTACTGGAAGAAGAGGATAATTTCGGAATTGCCGTAAATGAAATGCTAACAAATTATTTATCGGTTATCCGGTTGAATCAATTATTACTGCCATTACTTTCAGAGGCCAAAGAGGCTGCTATTATTAATGTATCATCTATACTAGCCATTGTTCCTAGATTTATAGCTACTTCGACGTATGCAGCAAGCAAGGCCGCTTTGCATTCCTACACTTTGTCGTTGCGTACCGCCCTGATAAATAGCAATATCAAAGTATTTGAGCTTATGCCTCCATTGGTAAACACTAGTTTTTCCTCCGAAATAGGAGGTGAAAATGGCATTCCCCCATCGGAAGTAGCTTATGCACTCTTGAACGGATTAAAGGAAAACATCCATGAAATTCATGTAGGCCAAACGCAATACATCTACGACCTATACCTGAAATCGCCCGAAGAAGCTTTGCAAGCAATGAATCAAAAGAGAGAATAAAGATGAATAAAGACAAACTCAATTGCAGGATTCAAGGCAATTGAGTTTGCTGTTTTAGAACTTTCAACCTTTTAAGGGCTTGTTAACTCTTTTATTGCTTTTTTCTTTCATTATCACCCCTGAAAACAATTAGTAATTTTCAATGCTTAAACCTAAGCAATAAAGAGTATCCTATTGAAAATATCTTATCAACAACACCTTTAATAAAAAAGTAAATATAGCTTATTAAAAACAGCAATTATAGAAATATAAAAACACATAGGTATTTTATAAAGACACCTATGTGTTTTAAAAAAAAACCTAAGCCTTTTCTTAAACACAACAAGATAAATAGCAGGTACTCATAGTTGTTTTATGTCCTTTTCACCCATCTCTCTATTTGCCTCCATTCATAACTCCCGAATCCTTATCTTCATTATTTAACCTCTTTTCTACCGACTTCAACTTACGGCCAAAATCGAAATTATAAGATACTTTAAAGACAACCAATTTTGAAAATCCATCTACATAGATACGTTTCCGTGAAGATCCCAAAGCACTGAGATTATCGCTTCCCGATTTCCAAAGGCTAGTGAATGGATTAAATGTAGTGGCTCCCAAACTCAATTGTTTGTGCTTGTACATTATGCCCAAAGCATGAAAACTTTCATTATAAGTTAATGTTTCTCCATAAAAATCATTACTCCCTTTTTTAATATCAAAGGAGAGAGACCAATCTTGGTAAGAGGCATTAACACTGCCACGATAGTACCAATTTGTATAGGTATGATGATAATCAATACCCTTACTATCAAAATAATTCATACCGGCAACAAGCTTCAGGTTCAGATGATCTTTGAGCGGACGAACGGAAAATTCAGCTTCCGTATTCAGTTTCTGCCAACTTTTTTGATTCGCCATGGTGCGCACAAAGAGATCGTTTTCTATCAGTGTTCTTTCCATTATCGGATTATGATAATACCTGTGCCCGATGTACAAGCTACCATTGAAGATTCCTTTCTTAATATCGTAATTTAAAGAATGAGTATACATCATCACCGGTTTAAGAGCACTGTTGCCCCTACGAACCTGCAGCGAATCAATAATTTGTTCTACATTCCCCAAATCCGACAAAGACGGAGCAGAGCTATACATATTGGCCCGATAGCGAAGAGAAGAGTTTTCACTCAATTTATATTTTAGACTAATAGTCGGTCGGAAAGTGTAGTTTTGATATCCTTCGCCTCTTTCGCTAAGCCACGAACGGGTTTCACCGACCCCCAGCGAATAACTGAATTTATTCAGCTTCCCCTGAAACTCAGCATATAGATAAGTTTCCGTCTGATTCATACCAGTTTCGGCAACAGTAGTGCCCGAATAAGTATTATCGGTAAAGCTTTGAGTATGTTTTAATCCCAGACTCAAGCGTCCTGATTTAAATTCCCTCTCATAAATACCTTCACCGATAAGAGAATACTTATCGCCATCTACATTATTCAATAATTCAGTAAGAATATCCTCTCCTCGGGTCTCACTATAATATCTTTTCGTTTCAGTATCAATATACGTTCCAACAACATTGAACACAAGAAATTGTCCATTCTTCAATTTGCTCTGAAAATAAAGATCTAAAGAAGGTATATGCATCCTTGAAGATGAATAATCAATCATGTCTACGCTCTGCTGCGGAGCATCAGCAGCATATAGCATACTTCTGTAATTTACCTTAGGTTCATCATTGATATTTGTGCGTAAGGTTGCATTAAAAAACCATTTGTCAGGCTCCTGATAACTATAATTCAGATGCATATAATGCCAATTCATCGACCATGTATCGGGTATCCCTTTTTCTATACGCGTCAGGCTACTTCCGTCGGAGAAATTAAAGGTTTCCGAATTATCACGCCACATCTCATTAAGATTTCTGAAACTGCCGTAATAGAACACTCCAAATTCAGACTTATTATAATTAATTTTAGCATTAAAGCTATTATCACCAAACGGCATTTGCAGGGAATTACTTAAATCGACAGACACAAACCCACCGCTGTTACGTCTGCGGGTAATGTAATCAATCACCGCTTCCGCATTTTCGTAACGGGGGCCAGGATCTTCATAGTGTTCGATACGAATAATATCTTCAGGGCGAATAGATCTTATCTCCTGAACACTAGCTTTTACGCCGTTAATTCTCAACTGCACTTCGCCTCCACCGGCAGCGGAAACAGTATTCTTCAAAACGTCTATGTCTATGCGACTTAAATGTAACTGTTGCAAAAGATCAAATCCATTTGTAGATGCTTTCATCTGCGAGGCACTTGGAAGTATCACTTTGCGGTCTACCTTATTTATGACGTTGGCCGCTGTAACTACGACTTCGCCTAATGCCACTGCCATTGTATCCATTTCTATGATTCCGACATCAGTACTTTTTATAAGATTATTCAGACTAAGTGTCTTTGTTCGATAACCCAAACAGGAGATTTGCAAATCATAGACTCCTTTTTTCAGATTATACATACTAAATCGGCCTTTATCGTCTGTTATTCCACCGGTTACAAAAACAGAATCATTTTCCCGGAGAATTACATTGGCGAATTCCACCGGTTGTTTACCCGACGACATTATTAATCCCTTTAACTGCAGCGCTTGTGCAAACGAAGTCTGGCAAGCTATTAATGCAATTGCTATGCTAAATACCTTTTTCATGTGATCAAACTATTCCTATTAATACTCGTTTTATTTCTATTTGTGCGCGCTACATTCTTTAGACGGAATAGTGGCAAAAAAGGTTGCATAGAATTAAAAAAAGAAAAACGGGCTTATAGTCATACATGGGTAGCATACAAAAAAAGTGGGGCTTTTCACAAAGCCCCACTTTTCAGTTTTCAATAGGTATTAGTTTTTTTTAAGGTAAAAAGATTGTTTTCAGGATAACGGCACAAATATAAAACCTTTTTGCGACATGGCCCAAACAATAGAATATGTCTTATAACATATTTTTGAGTTTTCTTTGGGTTTATTATCAATTGAGAAGTAATATATTAAAAAATGAGGCCCATTAGGAAAGAAATAATGTTTTTCTCTTAATGAGCCCTAATTATATGAAAATCCGCAGTTTATTTATTAGGATAATGTTCTTCAACCTTGCCACTATGCTTCAAAACCTTTGCATCAATATAGAATACAATTTCTTCAGCAATATTGGTTATGTGATCTCCCGAACGTTCGAGCTTACGGAATACACTCAGCAAATTAAGGTATGGTAAAAGGTTATCCGGATGATCTTTCAAATAATCAGCCAATATATAAGAGACATTTCTATTTATCTCATCTATCACATTATCTTTTGAAAAAACAGAGGTAGCCAATTCCAGACTCTCTTCGTCAAGCGCCCGCTTAGTAATTTCAAGCATAGAAAGTACTTCTGTCTGCATTTCCTCTAAGCGTAGCTGTTTCAGCAACTGTGCGTCAAGCACAGGCTCATCGCAATTGATCACAAAACGAGCAATACTCTCGGCAAAATCGCCCAGACGTTCCAGATTAGTGTTAATCTTCAGCATAGCAAGAACAAAGCGAAGGTCTATTGCCACCGGATTATAAAGAGCAATAACATCCTCCACATCGCTATCTATTTTTAGTTCAAAGGCATTCACCCGCTTTTCGCGTACAATAACCTGTTGCGCAAGTTCTTTATCAAGAATTTGCACAGCCTCTCCCGCTCTATCGAGCTGACTATAAACAAGCGTCCACATCTCGTCTACCTCTTTTTTTAGCAATACGAGCTCTGATTCTATAAACTTTACCATCTTTATTTTAGTTTACGAGTTATAAATTCAATTAGAAAAGATACAAATATAGCATTTTATCCGAATCTTCCGGTAATATAATTCTGAGTTTGTTCTTTTAACGGATTCGTAAATATTTTCTTCGTTTCACCGAATTCGACTACCTCTCCCAAATAAAAGAATGCCGTCTTTTCGCTAACACGGGCTGCTTGTTGCATGTTATGAGTAACAATGACGATGGTATATTCTTTTTTCAACTCATGAATCAGCTCTTCAACCTTTGCTGTAGAAATGGGATCGAGAGCCGATGCCGGTTCATCCATTAACAAAATAGAAGGCGATACTGCCATGGCACGAGCAATGCACAAACGTTGTTGCTGTCCGCCGGACAAGGTATAAGCTGATTCTTTTAGTTTGTCTTTTACTTCATCCCACAACGCAGCTCCTCTGAGCGTTTCTTCCACACGATGACGAATAAAACTCTCATCCTTTACTCCGTTAACTCGCAAACCATAAGCCACATTTTCAAAAAGACTTTTCGGAAACGGATTAGGACGTTGAAAAACCATTCCCACATTCTTTCTCAACTCATTTACCTCCACACCTTTTTCATAGATATTTTGACCGTCAATCAAAATTTCACCGGTCATTTTTGTTTTGGGTATCAAATCATTCATTCTATTAAATAACCTGAGAAAAGTAGATTTACCACAACCGGAAGGTCCAATAAAGGCAACTACTGTCTTTTCTTCTATTATCATGCTTATGTTCTTAAGCGCATGAAAGTCTCCATACCAAAAATCTACATCATGAACAGCAATCTTATTATTTACCATTATTATTTTCTATTGAAGTTACATTATGAAATCATCAATCACGGGTCATTAATTCGTCTTCACTTTTTTCTCGAAATATTTTCGAAGAGCATTAGCCAGCAAGTTAACAACCAGAATGATTACAATTAATACCAATGCCGTTCCGTAGGCCAGAGGCAATTGCGCATCCATATTCGTACCACTGGTAGATATCACGTATAAGTGATAAGGTAGAGCCATGCATTGATCGAGCATACTATGAGGAAGACGGGGCAAGAAATAGGCGGCACAAGTGAAAAGAATTGGGGCTGTTTCTCCGGACACACGCCCTAGCGCCAGAATAAGTCCCGTAATAACATTGGGCATGCTCATAGGAAGAACAACATGCCAAATGGTTTGCAGTTTTGTAGCTCCCAACGCACGGCTCCCCTCACGCAAACTATCCGGAATGGCTTTTAAAGCCTCTTCCGTAGTTCTAATCACCAGAGGCATGCACAATAATCCCAGCGTCAGAGAACCGGCAAGTATGCTATCGCCAAAGCCCAGATAATTTACAAAAAGGGCCATACCGAAAAGGCCGAATACGATTGACGGTATGCCACTCAGGTTATTGGTCATTACTCTTATGAATCCTACCAATTTGCCCTTAGAAGCATATTCATTCATATAAATGCCACTCATCACTCCCACCGGGAAAGCAAAAAGAGCACTACCAATCATTAAATAGAACGTACCTACAATGGCAGGCCATATACCTCCACCGGTCATTCCATCCTCAGGGGCAGAACTAATAAATTCCCAACTGATAACGCCTATACCTTTATATATAATGAAGCCTAAAATGGCAAATAAGATAAGAACCACACACAAGCTCAGCAAGCGAAAAAGGCCGAATGCTATCTTTTGAGATCTACGTTTGGAAACGGACCCGGATGATTTCTTGTTTTTTAATGTATTATTCATCGACTATCTTCTTTTTAATTTCAATATTAATACCATCGATCATTTTCTTTTGGCAGAGATTGCTTCTACACTCAGATTAATAAGCAAAGTGATAAAAAACAGCACCACGCCCAGTAAGAATAAAGCCTGATAATGCACTCCGCCGGCAGGAGCTTCTCCTAATTCGGCGGCGATAGTAGCCGGAATAGTTCGTAACGGTTCAAGAAGAGTAGTAGGAATAACAGCAGCATTACCAGTAACCATGAGTACAGCCATTGTTTCACCAATGGCACGACCGATGCCAAGTACTACTCCAGACGTTATGCCCGATATTGAATAAGGTATAACCACTTTATAAATAGTTTGCCACTGAGAAGCCCCCAGAGCAAGACTAGCTTCACGCATAGCCCGCGGACAGTTACGCATGGCATCTTCAGTTACCGTAATAATGGTTGGCAAAGCCATAATAGCCAACACCACACTACCCGCCAAGCCAGTTTCGCCTACAGGCAAATTGAATACCTTTTGTATAAAAGGAACAATAACAATCAACCCGAAAAAGCCATAAACCACAGAAGGAATGCCACTCAACAGTTCGATAATAGGTTTCAAAATGTTACGCGTGCGGAGTGTCGCAACTTCAGACATGAATATAGATACAGATAAACCAAAAGGTAAAGCTATTAATATGGCGAACAAACTAACCCACAAAGTACCCATTATCAAAGGCAAAAAGCCAAATTGCGGTGCCGGAGTTGCCGTAGGAAACCACTCGGCTCCAAACAAAACATCCTTAATCGGCATCGTGTTATCTTTTATCAGATTTATATTGCTGCCTTCTACTATAAACTGAGCCGGCACAAAAGCGATAATTCCCGGTGTCTTTTCAATCAACTCACAAATTTTAGTACTCGCATGCTCATAAGCTTCACCTAATTCTTTTTCAGAATAATAATGAGTAATGTCATCCAGCCTGAAAACCTTGATAGGAAGATCCTTTCCTCCCAATTGTTTCCAATTGATTATTTCTTCATCAAAAATATTTTTTATCTGAGCAGAGCTCAATTTACTTACAGAGTTGCTCTTATTCAAAGCCAGCACATACCCATCCTCTATTACTTTACCACTAAACAGCCCGAAAGCTTCAGTGAATAAAAAAAGAATAATCAATAAAATGGTAATACTTGTTACGAATCCGCTACAAGTAAGTACGCCCGCCACTATCTTCTCTAAAAACTTCTTCATACCTTACTATATTCAGTATGCAAAGGAACCGGGTTATTATTAAAATACGGTGAATACGGATTGAAGGAATTGTTTCAATACTGTTACATTGATGTTACAATTGGAATTGCAAGGCATTTAGTAAACGAAATGTAATATGAAAGTCCGAACTTTGCAAACAATAATCCGACTAAAATAACACTGAATAGCATATGAAAATCAAAACCATACTTCTTTTTGTATTAGCAACCAATGCCCTTGCTATGCAAGCACAACGAATAAAAGGCAGTGATACTGTTTTGCCTGTATCTCAGCAAATAGCCGAGCGCTATATGAACCTTCATCCGGATGCCCGGATTACGGTTACCGGAGGTGGAAGCGGAGTCGGAATATCGGCGTTGCTGGATAATACAACCGATATAGCTATGGCTTCACGCGCAATTAAATTCAGCGAAAAAATGAAGCTAAAAAAAGATCACCAGGACTTCAGAGAAGTAATCATTGCATATGATGCTTTGGCTGTCGTTGTAAATCCGTCCAATCCGGTAAAACAACTTACACGACGACAACTAGAGGCTATTTTTCGAGGAAAAATAACAAACTGGAAATATTTCGGAGGCGATGATCTCCAAATAGTGGTCTATTCGAGAGAAACATCTTCCGGAACATACGAATTCTTTAAAGAGAGTGTACTTAAAGACAAGAATTATATGAGCAGTAGCCTCTCGATGCCTGCTACAGGAGCCATTATACAGTCAGTGAGCCAGACTAAAGGCGCGATAGGTTATGTGGGTATGGCGTATGTATCACCCAGAGTAAAAACCATAGCCGTATCATACGACAGCAAAAACTTCATCTATCCCACAGTAGAAAACGCAATACGCAAAATTTATCCTATTGTACGTCCACTTTACTATTATTATAACACCCGAAATGAGCAAAAAGTCAAACCCGTCATCGATTATATCCTCTCATTAGAAGGACAGAAGATAATAAAAAAGAGTGGATATATTCCTGTGAACTAGGTTATAAGAAAAAAATATCATATTTTTGTGGCCTAAAATGAATAAATACTTGTTATCATGACAGAGACGAAAGAAGAATCAGGTGAAAAGAAAAGTCTTAATTTCATTGAACAGGCTATAGAGACTGATTTAAAAGAAGGTAAAAACGGAGGGAGAATTCAAACTCGCTTTCCGCCTGAGCCCAACGGATATCTCCATATTGGCCATGCTAAAGCTATATGCATGGATTTCGGAGTAGCTAAAAAATACAAGGGGACATGCAATCTTCGTTTTGACGATACTAATCCCGTAAAAGAAGATACAGAGTATGTAGACTCTATAATGGAAGATATCCGTTGGATGGGATTTCAATGGGAAAATGTGTATTATGCCTCCGACTATTTTCAACAACTGTGGGATTTTGCCGTAGAACTAATTAAAGCAGGTAAAGCATACATTGACGAGCAGACAGCCGAAGACATAGCCAAACAAAAGGGCACTCCTACACAAGCCGGCATCAATAGCCCATATCGTAACCGTCCGATAGAAGAGAATCTGAAATTCTTTCAGGAAATGAATACCGGAAATATTGAAGAAGGTGCCATGGTTCTTCGCGCTAAAATAGATATGGCCAACCCGAATATGCATTTTCGGGATCCGATAATTTATCGTGTGATCAAACATCCGCATCATCGCACAGGCGATAAGTGGAAAGCATATCCCATGTATGACTTTGCACATGGGCAAAGTGATTACTTCGAAGGAGTAACACATTCGTTGTGCACACTCGAGTTTGAAGTTCACCGCCCATTGTATGATCATTTCATAGACGAATTGAAAGAAACTTCACTTGGCAAAGAAACTGATGATCGTCCCCGTCAGATGGAATTTAACCGTTTAAACCTTACTTATACCGTAATGAGTAAACGTAAATTGCTTATGTTGGTGAAGGAAGGATTAGTTAACGGTTGGGATGACCCACGCATGCCCACCCTTTGCGGGTATCGACGTCGTGGTTATTCTCCCGAATCTATTCGGAAATTTATTGACATGATAGGTTATACTAAATATGAAGCATTGAATGATGTCTCTTTGCTCGAGGCTGCCGTTCGTGAAGATCTAAACTTACGCGCTACCCGCGTTTCAGCTGTATTAAATCCGGTAAAACTCGTCATAACCAATTACCCTGAAGGGCAAATTGAAGAAATGTCAGCCATAAATAACCAAGAAGATCCTGAATCGGGTATGCATTCTATCAAATTCAGTCGAGAACTATGGATGGAACGCGAAGATTTTATAGAAGATGCCCCGAAAAAATTCTTTCGAATGACTCCCGGACAAGAAGTTCGTTTAAAGAATGCCTATATAGTAAAATGTACCGGATGCAAAAAGGACGAAAAAGGTGGAATAAGCGAGATTTATTGCGAGTACAATCCGGCAACCCGTAGTGGCATGCCCGAAAGTAATCGTAAGGTAAAAGGCACCCTCCACTGGCTGAGTTGTGCACACAGCTTACCGGCAGAAGTTCGTTTATATGATCGCCTATTTAAAGTAGAAAATCCCGGATCTGAATTAGATACTGATTTTCGTGAGCTACTAAATCCTGAGTCACTTAAAATATTAACAAACTGTTATGTTGAAGAATATTTAAAAGAGTTAAAGCCGCTTTCTTACTTACAATTTCAACGTATCGGTTACTTTAATATTGATAAAGAATCTACCGCCGAGAGATTGATTTTCAACCGTACAGTCAGTCTAAAGGATACCTGGGGAAAGATTAATAACAAATAGTAATAGTTCGCAGAAAGGACAGATTAAATAATGGCAAGAAATTATTATTCAATGTTGGATAGCAGAACCCAAAGGCTCATCGATCGCTATGAAGAGATGAAGAAAAAAAACAAGAATGTCTATTTAGAAGCAGATGCATTGATTGAGATAGCTAGTGCATACAGAAACGATGGGCAGGATGACAATGCTTTATCGGTTTTGGAGTATGGACTCATGCTTCATCCCGGAAATACTGACATACTCATAGAAAAAGTCTATTTTTACATAGATAAAAACATGCTTCCTGAAGCAAGCTCGACATTCAACGAAATCGCCGACGTCTTTTCCAGAGATGTAAAAATACTGAAGGCCGAATTATGCCTCAATGAAAAGAATATAGAGGAGGCCAATGCTATATTCAATGAGCTGGAAGACAAAGAAGAAATAGATACTATTTTTGAATTTGCAAATTTATATTTAGAATCTAATTATATAAAAGAAGCCCTTTCATTACTGGAACCTATGATTAGTGAAGACAACAGCGAAGAACTAATATCTTTGCTTGCCGAATGCTATAATCTGAACGAGCAATACGATTTAGCTATTGAATGGTTCAATAAGTTAATTGATCTAGATCCATACGATGTAAGCAGTTGGATAATGCTTTCCGATATTTATATAGAGATTAAACAATATGATAAAGCCCTAGAAGCTGCCGATTTTGCTCTGGCTATTGATCCCAAGAACCAGAATGCCAAAATGAAAAAATCTATTTGTTATGAATGCTTAGGAAACTATGAAGAATCCGAATCATTTCTAAATGAAGCAATAATCAGTGCGGTCATACCTAATGAGCTTACCCATTCTTTTTCCGGCACACGTTTTTTAAATATGTGCAAGTGGGAAGAGGCTTATGAAGAATTCGACAAAGCATTAACAACGTTAACAAGTAACGATGATATAATGCATTGCGAGCTTTATAAAAATCTTATCTTTTGTCAAATCAAAATGGAAAATTATGATAAAGCAAATGAGCTCATTCTCAAAGGCAAAAGTTTATTCCCTCAAGAAGCAGACTTTAATCTATTTATAGGAGAGATATATCTTAAAAAAGGAGATGAAGAAAAAGCATGGGAACAATGGAACTTTGCTTTAATTAAAGCATCTGATATCAGTTTAGAAAGAAACATTGAAGCGAGATACGAAATCGGGCTAAAGAGTTTCAACTCAAAAAAATACGAATGGGCAAAACATATATTCGAAGAAATTAAGAATATGGACCCTGATTTTGAGGATATAAATAAATATTTAGCCTGTGCCTGTCTGATGTTGAAAGATAGAGATGGTTTCTATATATACAATAGCCTGGTTGAAGAGCCTCTTGATATATTGACTGTTTATAGCATACTGGGCTATGAAAAAGAGGAAGATAAAAGCGAAATTACCGATGAGATAAAAACTATCCTGAACGATTTTTACGAGCAAGACGAAGAAGATCAAGATATTAAATAGCCTTATTGCACAACAATGGAATCAGTCGCTTTTATACAGTGGTGCCTAGATCACCTCAACTATTGGACTATCACCTTGCTGATGGCCATTGAAAGTTCATTTATCCCGTTCCCTTCAGAAGTCGTAATACCACCGGCAGCATACAAAGCCTCCGTAGGAAGCGAATTAAACATCTATCTGGTAGTATTATTTGCCACGATTGGTGCTGACATAGGAGCTATCATTAACTATTACCTGGCCAAATGGCTGGGGAGGCCTATTGTGTATAAATTTGCAAACAGTCGTTTAGGGCATATGTGTCTCATTGACCGGAATAAGGTAGAAAATGCCGAAAACTATTTCGATAATCATGGCGCTTTGTCTACTTTCATCGGCCGATTAATCCCGGCTGTTCGCCAATTAATATCCATTCCGGCAGGATTAGCCCGCATGAAACTCAGCACTTTTTTATTGTACACCACGTTGGGTGCTCTCCTATGGAACAGTATATTGGCAGCCATCGGCTATTATCTCTCCACTGTACCGGGCATAAAGACGGAAGAACAGCTCTTATCCAGCGTAACTAAATATAGCCATGAATTGGGCTACATTTTTATTGGCATCGGAATATTTATAGTAAGCTTTTTAGTTTATAAAGGCCTCAAAAAGAAAAAATAACTTTACCGGAGATATGAAAAGAAAAAGGACGACTATTTTAGCCGTCCTTTTATTTAGATTAGAAAAATTTAGAGAATCAACAATTAAATAATCACTTACAATTAAGCACTGCTGATAGTGCTTTTTCATAATCAGGTTCCTGAGTAATTTCCGGAACAAGTTCGGTATACACAATTTTCCCACTCTTATCTACCACTACTACTACACGAGCCAAAAGACCATGAAGAGGACCATCAGTCATTAACAATCCATAGTCATCGGCAAATTTTGACGGACGAAAATCAGATAGTGCTACTACATTCGTTATACCCTCTGTAGTACAAAAACGTCCATGGGCAAAAGGTAAATCTTTTGAAATGGCCAACACTACCGTCTCAGGCAAAGACGAAGCCAATTTGTTAAATTGTCGTACTGAAGTAGCACAAACGCTCGTATCAAGACTAGGGAAAATATTCAATATTACATTTTTACCTTTAAATTCACTCAATGATGAGGAAGATAAATCAGTCTTTGTCAGTTCAAAATCTGGAGCTAAGTCGCCTACCTTTATAAAATCGCCTTTAATTTTTACCGGTTGTCCTTTGAATTTTGTTGTTGCCATAATTAAATTTATAATTTATATTTTAAAATCTTACTATGCTATATAAACAACACTGATTCCCAATAAGTTCATAGAAAAAAGGAATGTTATCGATAATGCCCATACTGCATTGATTACATATTCAAATAATAATCGCGAGTTAAAGCTATATATTGCGAACTATATTTATGCCGGGCCAACTCTGTTAGTAGTTCATCCGTTTTGCATTCTTTCTCAATGAAAGAAAAAACAATTAAAGCTCTTTTCGGGATGTCTCCCGGTTTGGTCTTGACCAATAATTGACGAGCAGGATATAATCCATACATCCGAGCCTTATCAATAAACATGGGAGCTGTATCGGCAGGAACAACAACGTTAAATTCGCCCTCATCAGAAAGTAGAGAAGAAACTCCCACAAGCAGCTCATTATAGGTGAGCCCACTGCTATGTCTCGCCATGGTTCGTTGTCTGTCAGGAGAGATTAAAGAATCAACAAAATAAGGAGGATTAGAAACAATAACATCAAATTTTTCATCCGGCATATATTCTCTAAAGTCACTTTCCAGTATGCTTATCCGGTTTTTCCATGGAGAACCTGAGACGTTTTCCCGAGCCTGGCAAACGGCATTTTTATCAACATCCAACGCCACAATCGTGGCATCGGAACGTTGGGCCATCATAAGAGCCAACAAACCGGTTCCGGTTCCCACATCAAGGATACGCCTAGCAGCAGCCACTCTGACCCACGAACCCAAAAGGACTCCGTCCGTACCGACTTTCATGCCACATTTATCATGCCATACCGTAAACTGCTTAAATTGGAAATAAAAATTAGACATTTTATTAATAAATAAGGATAATTGCCAAAAATAAATAATAATCGGGAGACTATCAGGATTATACATTTCTTTTTGGCATTGTTTTTGTATTTTATTGTTTCGGGACTTTATAATTAACAAATAATAGAGTAACTTTGCGGGCGTTTTATGCCTGTCAGTATGACATAAACTAAATTATACAGAATGAATATAGATAGATATTTTACAGAGATTGATGATCAAAGTGATAATGCATTCTCGTTGATTGGAGATTTTGACGGAAATGACGAACAGTTTTTTGATATAAAAGTGGATAATAATCTTCCCGTTTTACCCCTGCGAAATATGGTTTTATTTCCCGGTGTACTGATGCCTATATCAGTAGGCCGAAAATCGTCATTGAAATTAATAAGAGAAGCTGAAAAGAAAAATAACTATATAGCCGTAGTATGTCAAAAGGCAATGCAAACAGAGGAACCCGGCTTTGAAGATCTCCATCCTATTGGGAGTGTAGCAAAGATTATTCGCATACTCGAAATGCCCGATCAGACTACTACTGTAATTCTCCAAGGAATGATGCGCATTGAATTGATGGGAATTACCAATACGCGTCCCTATCTCAAAGCCGATATAAATTTGCTTAAAGAAGATATTCCGCAATCCGACGACAAAGAATTTACCGCATTAGTAGATGCTTGCAAAGATTTGACAATACGGTATATAAAATCATCAGACACATTGCATCAGGAATCGGCATTTGCTATTCGTAATATTACCAATCAAATGTCATTGATACATTTCATGTGCGCTAACCTTCCGCTTAAAAAAGATCAAAAGATAGAGCTTATTGAAATACAATCATTACAGCAAAGAGCTCAAAAATTATTGGAAATATTAACACGGGAAGTTCAATTATCCGAGATTAAAGCCTCTATCCAATCCCGTGCCCGCGAGGATATAGACCAGCAACAACGAGAATATTTCTTGCAACAACAAATTAAGACTATCCAAGATGAACTTGGAGGAAGCGGCAATGAGCAAGAAATAGAGGAAATGCGCCTGAATGCTCGGAAAATGAAATGGAACAAGGAAGTGAATGATACATTTATAAAAGAGCTGGCCAAACTGGAAAGAACACATCCGCAATCGCCCGATTACAGTGTGCAACTTAATTACCTCCAAACAATGCTCAGCTTGCCTTGGGGCATTTATACCACGGACAACCTCAATTTAAAAAATGCCGAAAAGACACTGAATAAAGACCATTACGGACTGGACAAAGTGAAAGAACGCATATTGGAACATTTGGCTGTGCTAAAGCTAAAAAATGACATGAAATCGCCCATCATTTGCCTGTATGGCCCTCCGGGAGTAGGCAAAACTTCATTGGGGAAATCTATTGCAGCTTCTCTTAAAAGGAAATACATACGCATGTCTCTGGGAGGCGTACACGACGAAGCCGAAATACGCGGCCACAGAAAAACATATATCGGCGCCATGCCGGGACGTGTAATTAAGAGCCTCATCAAAAGTAGTTCAGCTAACCCTGTTTTCATTTTAGATGAAATTGACAAATTGGGAAATGACCGTCAGGGAGACCCTTCATCGGCATTACTCGAAGTGTTGGATCCCGAGCAAAACAGTACCTTCCATGATAACTTTCTGGACGTAGATTTTGACTTGTCCAAAGTAATGTTTATCGCCACAGCCAATAACCTGAATACTGTTCCGGGACCGCTGTTAGATCGTATGGAATTGATTGAAGTCAGTGGATACATAACGGAAGAAAAAATAGAAATAGCTCGTAAACATCTGATTCCAAAAGAGATGGAAGCTAATGGTATAAAGAAAACCGACATAAAAATATCCAAAGATACTCTAGAACTAATTATTGAATCGTATACGCGTGAGAGCGGTGTACGCGAACTCGAAAAGAAAATTAATAAGATCTTCAGAAAATCGGCTCGCCAATATGCTACTGACGGCTATTTTGCAAAAACAGAGATTAAGCCGGACGATCTATATGATTTTCTGGGAGCTCCCGAATATTCCAGAGACAAGTATCAGGGAAACGAATATGCAGGTGTAGTTACCGGCCTAGCCTGGACGTCTGTAGGCGGAGAAATTCTTTTTGTAGAAACAAGCTTGAGTAAAGGAAAAGGAGGACGTCTCACCCTAACAGGAAATCTGGGAGACGTGATGAAAGAATCGGCCATGCTGGCTCTTGAGTATATCAAATCGCACGCTTCTTTGCTCAATATTAACGAAGATATTTTTGAGAACTGGAACATTCACGTACATGTGCCCGAAGGTGCCATTCCTAAAGACGGACCATCGGCCGGTATCACAATGGCTACTTCTCTGGCCTCTGCCCTTACGCAACGCAAAGTAAAAGCAAATCTGGCCATGACAGGAGAGATAACGCTTCGCGGCAAAGTTCTTCCAGTTGGTGGAATCAAAGAAAAAATACTGGCTGCAAAGCGAGCAGGTATTAAAGAGATTATTATGAGTGTTGACAACAAGAAAAACATAGACGAAATTCAAGAAATATATTTGAAAGGATTGACGTTCCATTATGTTAAGGACATCAAAGAGGTCTTTGCCATCGCGTTAACTGATGAAAAGGTTGCAGATGCCATTGATTTTTCAATAAAGAAAGTCGAAAAGGAATGACATTCGACTTACAACATACCGATTCAAAAAGTAATGCACGGGCAGGTATGATCACAACAGATCATGGACTAATAAAAACGCCTATATTTATGCCGGTGGGTACATTAGGTACTGTTAAGGGAGTGCACCAAACAGAGTTAAAAGAGGATATCAAAGCACAAATTATTCTCGGAAACACGTATCATTTGTATCTACGTCCGGGATTAGAAGTACTAGAAAAAGCGGGCGGATTGCATAAATTCAATAGCTTCGACCGCCCAATGCTAACCGACAGTGGTGGCTTTCAGGTTTTCTCTTTGGCCGATATTCGTAAAATAAGAGAAGAAGGGGCCGAGTTCAGATCGCATATAGACGGAAGCAAGCATGTCTTTACTCCCGAGAAAGTAATGGATATAGAACGTATTATCGGCGCAGACATTATGATGGCTTTTGATGAGTGTCCTCCGGGAGATTCGGACTATGCATACGCTAAGAAATCACTTGAACTAACTCATCGCTGGCTGGACAGGTGCATTCAGCGTTTCAACGAAACGGAACCTAAATACGGGTATAACCAATCACTATTCCCTATCGTGCAAGGATGTGTTTATCCTGATCTGCGCAGGCAATCGGCAGAGTTTATCGCTTCAAAAGAAGCGGATGGTAATGCAATAGGAGGATTGGCCGTAGGAGAACCCGTTGATAAGATGTATGAAATGATTGAGTTGGTTAATGGGATACTTCCCAAGAATAAGCCGCGCTATCTAATGGGCGTAGGTACTCCTGAGAATATTTTAGAAGGAATAGAACGGGGCGTAGATATGTTCGATTGTGTAATGCCAACCCGAAACGGACGAAATGGCATGCTTTTCACCAAAGATGGCATAATGAACATAAAAAATAAAAAATGGGAAACCGACTTCTCTCCTATTGAAGCAGAAGGTGCATCCTACGTAGATACGTTGTACAGTAAAGCTTATCTGCGTCATCTTTTTCATGCAAAAGAATTATTGGCTATGCAAATAGCCTCCATACACAATTTGGCCTTTTATCTGTGGTTGGTCGGAGAAGCCCGGCAGCATATCATTGCCGGGGATTTTTGCGCATGGAAATCAATGATGATAAAAAGAGTGTCAACTAGACTCTAATAAAAAAAGGATATGGGCAATAAGTTATTAAAACGGCTGGATTGGTATATCATTAAGAAGTTTCTGGGTACTTATGTCTTTGCCATTGCTTTGATTATTTCTATAGCAGTGGTATTTGACTTCAATGAGAAGATGGACAAGTTCATGACGAATGAGGCACCTTGGAGAGCCATTTTGTTTGATTATTATATGAACTTTATTCCCTATTTCGCCAACCTGTTCAGTCCTCTCTTTGTCTTTATTGCTGTCATCTTTTTCACTTCAAAACTCACCGAGAATTCGGAAATTATTGCCATGTTCTCCACAGGGATGAGTTTTAAACGATTAATGCGCCCGTATATGATCTCTGCCGCTATTATCGCAATCATCACATTCGGGCTCAGTTCATACATCATTCCCAAAGGAAGTGTTGTCCGACTAAATTTCGAAGATAAGTATTACAAGAAAAGAAAAGCAACCTCAGTTCGTAATGTACAACTGGAGGTCGACTCCGGCGTCATCGCCTATATTGAAAGATATGAAGATTATAATAAAACCGGATTTAGATTTTCGCTCGATAAATTTGTCAATAAAAAACTTATATCTCATCTTACGGCTCGCAGCATCACTTACGATACTACAGCAGTAAATAGATGGATTATAAAAGACTATATGATTCGTGAACTCAACGGATTAAAGGAGAAAATCACTAAAGGGGCAGAAATAGACTCTACCATCATGATGGAACCCAGCGATTTTCTCATTACGAGAAATCAGGAAGAGATTCTCACGAGTCCACAACTTAGCAAATATATTGACCGACAGCGCAAAAGAGGGTTTGCCAATATCAAGGAGTTTGAAATAGAATATCATAGACGCATTGCGATGTCATTTGCATCGTTCATTCTGGCCACCATCGGATTATCGCTCTCTTCAAGAAAAACAAAAGGAGGGATGGGACTTTATTTGGGTATTGGTTTGGGCCTTAGTTTCTCCTATATTTTGTTTCAAACGATATCTTCCACTTTTGCTATAAATGGAAACGTGCCCCCTATCATCGCTGTGTGGATGCCGAATCTGTTATACACAATAATTGCCATCTATTTATATATAAAGGCACCTAAATAAAACGATAAAAAAGGAAAAGCCCTGCCTGCTCTTGTAAAAACAAGTGCAGGCAAGGCCTTTTGTTGTATCCATTAACTCTTTTGTTTGTCCCTGCTTGGAAAAGTAGGAACTCCACTTCCTTCCCTGCTATCAGCATACACCTTTGATCGTAAATGCTAAAATTATAGAACAAAGGAATAATGCCTTCATCTTTAGTTTAAATAAGCAGACAGTTCGGTAGCCGAGATATTTTTGGCAATAATAACGCCATTATCATCTAGTAAATAGTTTGCGAATCCCCGATTTAAACAATACTTTTTGAATAAAACGGAACTCTCACCTTTGGTTTCTACAAAACAGGTAGGCGAAACTATTTGATCATTACGAATGGTTTCTTTAAATATCGACGCATATTCATCAAACGACACAGAAACCATTTTCACCGGGCGAAGAGTTGATCGAAGCGCATTGTTCAAACTAACGTTTTGCATCCGGGATTGCGCATCGTAACTTGCCCAAAAACTAAGTAACACATATTTGCCTTTCATATCGGCCAGTTCAAATGTGTTCCCTTTTGATGTAGATTCGATTTTAAAATCAGGGGCTACATCCCCTACACTCAATCCTCCGGTGGATTTGTCTTTTGCTACAAAAGAAGTCAAGGAACTAATAAGTAATACAACAAAAATCCATTTTACATATTTCATGTAATTCGGTTTTGGTTAATATTATCCGGGCCTGTTTTCAAACAGCAATTTCTCCCCGAAACATCGTCTTTTCAGGCATCAACAGATGGAAACTGTTGATAATCAAAGCCTTTGCATATTGAAATCAGGGGCAAAGGTAAGTTATTATTATTTTAACTTCCAAACAATTGCACCTATTTCTCCAAAAAGGGGCTCATAATTTCATGTTATTTAGCAGGGAAAGCAGTATTTTTCCCTATTTTTGCAACAATTTAGAATAAACATTATGCAATTATCGAACACTGAACTCATTCTTATTCGTATCACCGGAGAAGATCGTCCGGGACTTACAGCCTCGGTAACTGAGATATTAGCAAAATATGATGCTGCCATTCTTGATATAGGACAAGCTGATATTCACAATACATTGTCGCTGGGTATTCTTTGTAAAACAGAAGAGCAGTTCTCCGGTTTTATCATGAAAGAACTTCTATTCAAAGCCGCCGCATTGAATGTAACCATACGCTTTTATCCTATTTCCGTAGAAGAATATGAGAATTGGGTCGCTATGCAAGGAAAGAACCGCTATATCCTGACTCTTTTAGGCAGAAAGCTATCCGCCAAGCAAATTTCTGCGGTGACTCATATCTTAGCAGAACAGGGAATGAACATTGATGCCATCAAACGCCTTACAGGCCGTATACCTTTAGAAGAATGCAGAGCCAACATACGTGCATGCATTGAATTCTCTGTTCGTGGCACACCGAAGAATCGCATTAACATGCAAGAGCAATTAATGCAACTGGCCAGCGAACTCGAAATGGATTTTTCCTTTCAGCTGGACAATATGTATCGTCGCATGAGACGCCTCATCTGTTTTGATATGGACTCTACCCTGATTGAAACAGAAGTGATCGATGAGCTAGCTGCATACGCCGGTGTAGGAGATCAGGTCAAAGCCATTACCGAAAGCGCCATGCGAGGAGAAATAGACTTTACGGAAAGCTTCCGTGAGCGCGTAGCCTTACTAAAAGGACTGGACGAATCGGTGTTGAAGGAGATAGCCGAAAAACTTCCCATTACCGAAGGAGTTGATCGCCTGATGTATGTGCTCAAAAAATACGGCTACAAAATAGCGATACTCTCCGGCGGATTTACTTATTTCGGCCGTTATTTGCAGGATAAATATGGTATAGACTACGTTTATGCCAATGAATTAGAAATTATAGACGGCAAACTTACGGGCAATTATCTGGGTGACGTGGTAGATGGTAAGCGAAAGGCAGAGCTTTTACGCCTTATCGCTCAGGTAGAAAAAGTAGATATTGCCCAAACCATAGCCGTAGGCGACGGAGCAAATGACTTGCCTATGCTTGGCGTAGCAGGTCTGGGAATTGCTTTTCACGCAAAGCCAAAAGTAGTTGCCAATGCCGAGCAATCTATCAATACAATCGGATTAGACGGAGTTCTCTATTTCCTGGGATTTAAAGATTCTTATCTGGATGAACAGGGAAAATTCTAAATGAAAGGATAAAACGCTTGTAGTACGTGGTAAATAATTTATCTTTGTACATAAATAAATTAAAAAGATGAAGTTTTCCGAATTAGAATTAGAAGGCAGCGTGTTAGAGGCACTTGATGCCATGAAATTTGACGAATGCACCCCCATACAAGAACAAGCTATTCCAATAATATTAGAAGGTAAGGATTTAATAGCCGTAGCTCAGACAGGCACAGGTAAAACTGCTGCCTATTTGCTACCGATAATCAACAAATTATGTAAAGGAGATCATCAACAAGATGTTATTAACTGCATCATTATGTCTCCTACCAGAGAATTGGCTCAGCAAATTGATCAACAAATGGAGGGTTTTTCTTATTTCATGCCCGTATCGAGCGTAGCTGTATATGGCGGAAATGACGGAGTACTCTTTGAACAACAGAAAAAAGGCTTAACACTCGGAGCAGACGTGGTTATAGCTACTCCGGGCCGTCTCATATCCCACCTGAATCTTGGATATGTCGATCTGTCGCACGTTTCTTATTTTATTCTGGATGAAGCAGATCGCATGCTCGATATGGGATTCTCGGATGATATAATGCAACTGGTTAAGTACCTTCCTAAAGAAAGGCAGACAATTATGTTTTCCGCCACTATGCCCTCGAAAATACAACAATTAGCCAAAACCATTCTAAACAAACCCGAGGAGATAAAGCTCTCTGTATCAAAGCCGGCCGAGAAGATTGTTCAAGCTGCTTATGTGTGCTATGAAAGACAAAAGCTGGGCATTGTGCGAAGTCTTTTTGTCGACGAAGTACCGGAGCGTGCCATTATCTTTGTTTCTTCTAAAATTAAGGTAAAGGAAGTGACCATAGCCTTAAAAGCAATGAAATTAAACGTTGGCGAAATGCATTCCGATCTCGAACAACCACAACGGGAACTGATTATGCGTGAGTTTAAATCGGGTAGAATAAATATTCTGGTGGCAACCGACATTGTATCCAGAGGCATTGATATTGATGATATCCGACTTGTTATCAACTTCGATGTACCTCATGACAGCGAAGATTATGTTCATCGCATAGGAAGAACGGCACGTGCCAACAATGACGGAGTTGCCATTACTTTTGTCAGCGAGAAAGAACAAACTAACTTTAAGCACATAGAAACCTTTCTGGAAAAAGAGATATACAAAATCCCTGTTCCGGAAAAGCTGGGCGAAGCTCCCGAATATAATCCCCGAAGTAACGGCGGTCATGACAGGAATGGCGGTTTCAGAAATAAAAGTAAGAGTGGCGGCGGGCGCTCATTTAAAAAGTAAAAAGACAGAATAAGATAAATGGCGTTAAGGACTTACTTAACGCTTTTCATTGTAAGCTTCCCTTTAAAATCAATCGTGATATTTACCAAATTACAAACCGAACTTTCGGGAATACAAACAGAAGCCTGATATTGATACCCATTGCGGTTTATGCCCATAAACTGCATATCGGATAAAATCGATTTATCCAGAAAGTCATCGGAAAGAATACCTTTAAACATCTGTTTGGTTATGTCACTTGCAAAAAGGCTTTTCCTTCCTTCATATACGCAAATATGCATTACGTTGTCATAATAGATATTATCCATGCTAAGCCCTTCCTCCGAATAAGAAGTTTTCAGCACTTTCATCTTTGACGGATTTACATAAACGTAAGCATGATAACGGGTTCCCTCATAGACCAAAACACTATCTTTCTCTGTTACTTCCATATAAGTGGGAATTACCTGAACCGTTTTGCTCGAAAAAGCCAGCGAATCATCAGCATCCTCAGACTTATGAAGCTTCACCACATTATCGGCTAAAGAATGGAACCAGAATATATGTTCGGTCTGTTTATCCACTTTATAGCGGGCAGTTGAATTACCATACATGTAGAGGCTATCACTCATTATCTTAAAGTACACCGGAGCATTTTTCGGGTCGGAATAATAAATGGTGTCCCCTTCAATGCGTATCAAAGGATTATCGCTATCATCATCCACCCAGATGCCCTGCAGTTGTGCTTTAGCATCAAGGTTTTCTTTTTTCAGAGAATCGGTTGCTTTACCACTGTTACAAGCAAAAATAAAAAATGTCATTAACAATAAAGCAATAAACTTTTTCATATCAAAATTTTGTGCAAAGATAACCAAATTCACACCAATTACTTGCCTATACAACTATAAATAAACCCTAGTTCTTCCATTTCCTTTTTCTCGTAAATATTACGCCCGTCTAATACTACTTGTCTATTCATTGTTTTTTTAATAACCGCCCATGAAGGCAATCGAAACTGTTTCCATTCAGTAACAAGCAACAACGCATCGGCATCAAGTGCAGCATCATACATATCTCTTGCATAATAAACGGAATCGCCAATTCTTCTTTTACATTCATCCATAGAAGCAGGATCGTACACACGCACCAAGCATCCGGCTTTCAGCAATTGATCGATAAGTATAAGAGCCGGTGCTTCGCGCATATCATCTGTTTCAGGTTTAAAGGCAAGTCCCCACAGGGCAATTACCTTCCCCTTTAAATCTCTGTTAAACTGTAACGACAATTTATGAAATAAAATACTTTTCTGCAATTCGTTCACTTCTTCCACCGCCTCAAGCACCCGCATTTTGTATCCGTTCTGTTCGGCCGTTTTAATCAAAGCTTTTACATCTTTTGGGAAACACGAACCACCATAGCCTATGCCCGGATAAAGAAATTTGCGCCCTATACGAGTATCAGAGCCTATGCCGCTACGCACCATATTTACATCCGCCCCAACAAGTTCGCATAAATTAGCAATATCATTCATAAAGCTAATGCGGGTTGCCAGCATTGAATTGGCAGCATATTTAGTCATTTCCGCCGAAGGAATATCCATAAATATAACACGGAAATTATTTAGCAAAAAAGGTTTGTACAGTGTAGACATAAGTTTTTCGGCACGCTCGGACTCCACTCCTACTACAACACGATCCGGGCTCATGAAGTCATTAATCGCATTTCCTTCTTTTAAAAATTCGGGATTAGATGCTACATCAAATTCTATCTTGGCCCCTCTCTTATCCAGTTCTTCCTGAATGGTTGCCCGTATTTTCTTAGCTGTACCTACCGGAACAGTACTCTTCGTTACTACCAGAATATAATTATTCATGTTACGCCCAATCGTACGGGCTACCGACAGTACATAGCTAAGATCGGCACTACCGTCTTCATCAGGAGGAGTTCCTACGGCACTAAATATAACCTCTACATCATTCAGGCAACTCTCCAGAGAAGTTGTAAATTTCAACCTGCCGGCTTTGGTGTTTCTTAAAACCATCTCCTCCAAACCACTCTCAAATATGGGTATGATACCTTTCTTTAAAGACTCAATTTTCTCGCTATTAGTGTCAACGCAAGTAACATCCACTCCTATTTCGGCGAAACAAGTTCCGGTAACCAGACCAACATATCCGGTTCCTACAATGGCAATCTTCATATCTATCTACTTTACTTTGAATTTATCTATAAAAAATAGCAGGCCTCTTTAAAAGAAACCGCCTTCCGGTCTTTTTCCGAAAGAATGAGTTGCGACTCGGCAACGGGCCAGTTAATAGCCAGATCCTTATCATTATATAAAACCGAAGCTTCCTCATTGGGAGCATAATCATTATCTACTTTGTACGTAAAGACAGCTTCCTCGCTCAACACTAAAAAGCCATGGGCAAATCCTCTGGGGATAAAGAATTGTCGTTTGTTTTCCTCATTCAATATCACTCCCACGTGTTTACCGAATGTAGGCGATGATTGCCTCATATCTACAGCCACATCAAGCACCTCCCCTTTAATAACACGCACTAATTTGGCCTGACTATATTCTCCTTTTTGGTAATGTAAACCACGTAACACACCAAAAGAAGACTTCGATTCATTATCTTGAACAAAATTAACCACCCCTATGTTGGCTTCAAATTCATTCTTTTTAAAAGTTTCCACAAAATAGCCGCGACTATCAGAGAATACTTTCGGCGCTATGATCCATACATCATTTACTTCTGTCTGAATATAATTCATTTTATTGGAATTTCTTTGTATTTTAAATTGCCCTATTTGACACAGAATATAATTAAACTTTGCAAAAGTAGAAAAAAAAAATCATTTGTTAATATTATCCTCCTGTTTATAATCTGTTCATAATAAAACCGATCTTTTTATGCTGTTATACCAATTAATCTGCTAATTTTGCAGATATGATTGAATTAGCACAGCACATAGAAGCATTACTATTAGAGAATGATTGCGTAATCGTTCCCGGCTTTGGAGGATTTGTAGCTCATTATGCATCCGCTAAGTGGATAGCCGAGGAGTACACATTTCTTCCTCCTACGCGCACAATAGGATTTAATCCGCAACTAAAGATGAACGACGGATTGCTAGTTCAATCTTATATGGCTACATATGATACCGATTTCTCTGATGCATCAAAGATTATAGACAAAAAAGCAGAAGAACTTTTTTCCTTATTGCATGAAGATGGCAAAGTAGACCTAGCCAATATCGGCGAACTGCATTTCACAATTCATGACACATACGAATTTATACCGTACGACAACAAAATTACCACTCCATCCTTATACGGGTTGGATGTTTTAGAAATCAAACCACTTACCGTATTGCAGAATCATTCCATTAAAAAAGTAAGTTCACCGTTTGTTCCTGTCGAAAAGAAAACGTATAATATAAGGATTAACCGTTCCTTCTTACGGCATGCAGTAGCTACTGCCGCCGCCATAGCATTGTTCCTCTTCACCTCCACTCCGATGGAAAATACGTATGTTGAGACCGACAATTATGCTCAACTTCTTCCTTCCGATTTATTTGAAAAGATAGAGAAACAGTCTGTAGCCGTCACATCTATTGCAGTAAACAGTGCTGATAAAAATATTGAAAAGAGTGCTGAAAGAGCAAGAAAGATGAGAGCGGTAGAAGAAATAAAGAAACCCGATGCCGGAAGCATTCCCGAAACAAATACAAAAACTACTCTCCCCGCCGACTTAGTAGCACCAAAACCTACAAAACAAATAGTCGAAGAGAACAGTAAAGTATATCATATCATCGTAGCCAGTAGCATCCGTTCCGAAGCCGCCAAAACATTGGCCAAAGAACTAAGAGCACAAGGATACCCCACAGCAAAAGCGTTACTGGACACAGATAAAGTGCGCGTAAGCATCCTATCATGCCCCACCCGCGAAGAAGCAGGCAAACAGTTAACGAAAATAAGGCAAAACAAGACTTGTGAAAATGCCTGGGTGTTAGCAGCTGCAAAGTAAATAAAAACTGAATATTCCCCATAATGAAAAGAATTCTCTGCCCTAAATGCGAAAATTACATTTCTTTTGATGAAACTAAATATACTGAAGACCAGTCTTTGGTATTTGTTTGCGAACATTGTGGCAAACAGTTCAGTATCCGGCTTGGAAAGACCAAGATGAAGGCTCTTCGAAAACAAGAAAAGCTTCATGAAGAAGAAGAAGTGCCGAATGAAGAATTCGGCTGCATCGTGATTCTTGAAAATGTATTTGGATTCAAACAATTGTTGCCGCTCAAAGAAGGTGACAATGTAATTGGTCGAAGATGTGTGGGAACAATTGTTAATACCCCCATTGAAACAGGAGACATGAGCATGGATCGCCACCATTGCATTATTAATGTTAAGCATAATAAGGCCGGCAAATTAATCTACACCCTACGAGATGCTCCCAGCTTAACAGGAACTTTTCTTAAGAACGAAGTACTCAGCGATAAAGACCGGGTAAGGATTGAAGACGGTGCCGTAATCACAATAGGCGCCACCACCATCATATTACGTGGCGGAAAGTAACATAAAAAAGGAACTCTCCTCGTTTTCAGAAGAAAGTTCCTTTTTCAATTATAAATAAACGCAGTTTCTGTTACTACAGAATACTCTTTACTGTTTCAAGCATTCCCTTCTCTTGAATAGAGTCAAGATTAGCCTTTACGGTATCTGTCAATCCGGCTATGTTATTCAAGTTTTCACCCCAAATAAACTCGGCGGCCAAAACACCTTCAGCCACCGTTTTGGTGCAACCGCTTGCCCATAGTTCTTTCAATAAGTTCATTATCTCCGGAGCATCATTCGGAGTAATCTCGGCACCATCCGCACGAACACCCCCCTTGTAATAGGTGATAATGGCAGCTAAGCCCAACACTAAACCTTTAGGTAACTCACCTTTACGTTCCAGATAAGTTTTCAATCCGGGAAGATCACGTGTTTCGTATTTCGGAAACGAGTTCAGCATAATACTGGTCACCGCATGGTCAACAAACGGATTATTGAAACGCTCCAATACATCTTCAGCAAACTTATTCAATTCCTCTTTCGGTAAGTTCAATGTTTCCATCAATTCATGAAACATCACTTTGTTAATGTACTTTCCAATGACTTCGTGCTGACATGCTTCACGAACAATATTCACACCAGACAAGTAAGCAACCGGAGAAAGCACCGTATGCGGGCCATTGAGTAATGTCACCTTACGTTCGTGGTAAGGAGCTTCCGAAGGTACAAACAAAACATTCAAACCGGCTTTATCGGCAGGAAACTCTTTAGCAATCTCTTTCGGTGCTTCAATTACCCATAAATGGAAAATCTCGGCCTGAACAACCAAATTATCATCATACTGCAATTTCTCTTTAATTGCGGCAATATCCTTGCGGGGAAATCCCGGAACAATACGATCTACCAAAGTGGCATACACACCGCAAGCTTCCGTAAACCAAGTTTTAAACTCTTCACCCAAGCTCCAAAGCTCAATATATTGATAAATGGTTTCTTTAAGTTTATGTCCATTCAAGAAAATCAGTTCGCAGGGAAATATAATAAGTCCCTTACTCTTATCTCCATTGAATGTTTTAAAGCGATGATAAAGCAACTGAGTGAGCTTTCCCGGATAAGAAGAAGCAGGAGCATCATTCAATTTGCAGGAAGGGTCAAAAGCAATACCCGCCTCTGTGGTATTCGATATAACGAAACGCATTTCAGGTTGTTCGGCCAGTTTCATAAACTCAGCATTCTGACTGTAAGGATTCAACGCACGACTAATTACATCAATCATCGTCAAATCATTCACCACTTCCCCCTTATCCAACCCCTGAAGGTTAACATGATAAAGATCATCTTGCGCATTAAGCATCTCAATCATCCCCTTTTCAATAGGCTGCACCACCACAACACTACTATTAAAGTCCGCTTTTTCATTCATGTTGTAAACTATCCAATCTACAAATGCACGCAAAAAATTACCTTCACCAAATTGAATAATACGCTCCGGACGTTGAATCTTAGGAGCTGTTTCTTTGTTTAAAGACTTCATTTTAATTGTAATTTATAATAAATTTATAATTAGTTTCTATTCAAATTCAAAATAGAAATCAATGTTTTCTTTCATCAATATATCAATAGGCATGTACTTTACTGGCATCACCGGATTTTTAAATACCAGATGCTCGCAAAGAGCCTTTATACCTTGATAGCCCTGCAACGCAGGACGCTGACCGATAAGGTATTTCACCTCTCCCGATTTTAATAACTCCACGTTTTTTTGTAGTAAATCATAGCCGATGAGTGCATCCATCCGTTTGTTGCTTTCGCGCAGATAGTTACCCACCTGATAAACCCGCGAATTAAAAACAACACCGAATGTCGCTTTTGGGTGAGTGGCAAAAAATTCGTTAAGCATTCTTCTATCGCAAGCTGTATCCGTTTTATTCAGAACAAATTCCAGTACTTTTACGCCCGGGTACTCATCAGAGATATATTTCATAAAGCCATCCATCCGGCGTTCCATCTGTATTTCTGCCGGATTATCCCGATTGTTTCCCAAGAAAAAGACCAGTTCCTGCCCCGCTTTATAATCGCGCATCAATATCTTTGCAGCTATATATCCACTCATATAAGAATCCTGCCCTATATACTTCAAGGCTTCCGCTCCCTCCATATTAAAATCAATGAACGCATACGGAATGGCCAATTCTTTAAGATGTTGCGCCAAGCTCAACGTTTGCTCCCGAAAGTTAGGTGCAATAAGTACGGCATCGGCTTTGCTTTCTTGCAACGTGTTGCATGCCTCCTTATACGACTCCTCATCGGCATGCGTATATTTTATATAACTAATCGTTACATTGAACGGACGAAGTTCTCGTGCGGCACGTTCTATTCCTTCCGATACGGAATGCCAATAGTCACCTTCAGTATAAGAAGGTATGAGACAAATAAAACAATATTTTTTTTTTGCGGCCAAACCGATGGCAAACATGTTGGGATGGTAATCAATCTCCTTAAGCACAGTCTGCACTTTTCGAAGACTAGCTTCGGACACCTCACCGCGATCGTGCAATACCCTGTCTACAGTTCCTGCAGAGACTCCCGCCATGTGGGCTATATCTTTAATTGTATAAATTTTGTTTTCCATGTACTTTATATCCGATTTCAAGGCTGATATAACTTCCTTTTACTAAGGAGCAATAAACTAAAATGAAGTTCTCACAAGCGTTTAAATATTATAAAATTCATCGCAAATATACGAATTATTTTGGTATACCAAGTAAAATTTATATTTTTGTGTTCGATAACGGTTAATAAAACTAAAACAAAATAATTACCTATTAGCTTTAAAATCAATACTATATAGGTGAAAATATATTAAGTAATAATTTTGCACTTTAAAAACACTAAGGAATGAAAAACTTCATGGATGAAAATTTCTTGTTGCAAACAGAAACTGCACAAAAGTTGTATCACAAGCATGCGGCTAAAATGCCGATTATCGATTATCACTGTCATCTAATACCTAAAATGGTAGCCGATGATCATAAATTTCAGTCGCTTACCGAGATTTGGTTGGGCGGAGATCATTACAAATGGCGCGCCATGCGTACCAATGGAATAGACGAACGCTACTGCACGGGCAAAGCCACAGATTGGGAAAAGTTTGAAAAATGGGCGGAAACGGTACCTTATACCATGAGAAACCCTTTGTATCACTGGACACACCTGGAACTAAAAACCGCTTTCGGCATTAATAAAATTTTAAATGCAAAAACAGCGCGCGAAATTTACGACGAATGTAACGAAAAGCTAGCTCTCCCCGAATATTCCGCCCGCGGCATGATGCGCCACTACCACGTAGAAGTGGTTTGTACAACAGATGATCCCATCGATTCACTGGAATATCACATTCAGACCCGTGAAAGCGGCTTTGAAGTTAAGATGCTCCCTACCTGGCGTCCGGACAAGGCAATGGCTGTTGAAGTGTCTGCCGACTTCCGCGCATACATAGAAAAGTTATCCGAAGCAAGCAGCGTTCGTATCTCTAACTTCGATGATATGATAACAGCCCTATACAAACGTCACGAGTTTTTCGCCAAACAAGGTTGCAAGCTGTCCGATCACGGAATTGAAGAATTCTATGCCGAAGATTATACGGATGCTGAAATCAAAGCTATATTTAATAAAGTATATGGCGGAGCAGAACTGACCAAAGAAGAAATTCTCAAATTCAAGTCGGCCATGCTGATCGTATTTGGCGAGATGGATGCCGAAACAGGATGGACACAGCAATTTCACTACGGAGCTATACGCAATAACAATACCAAGATGTTCAAGCTATTGGGCCCCGATACAGGCTTTGACTCTATCGGCGAATTTGCAACCGCTAAGGCAATGGCCAAATACTTTGATCGCCTAAACAGCAACAATAAGCTGGCTAAAACCATTATTTACAACCTTAACCCCTGCGCCAACGAAGTTATCGCCACTATGCTGGGCAACTTCCAGGACGGCACTGTTGCCGGTAAAATTCAGTTCGGTTCGGGCTGGTGGTTCCTCGATCAAAAAGACGGTATGGAGAAACAAATGAATGCCCTTTCACTACTCGGCTTACTAAGTCGCTCTGTAGGGATGCTCACCGACTCTCGTTCATTCCTCTCCTATCCGCGTCACGAATATTTCCGTCGCACACTTTGCAACCTTTTGGGGCGCGATGTAGAAAACGGCGAAATACCTGTTGAAGAAATAGACCGCATCAATCAAATGGTAGAAGACATCAGCTATAACAACGCTAAGAACTTCTTCCAATTCTAAGAAGCTAAGCTATCTCGTTGTGTAAAAGCAGCAGGATGTTTAGAATATAAGTTTTACTGCAGGTTATGAGATTAGCAATCTTTTAATCTGCAGTTTTTTTACCCACTCTTCTTTTCAGGAATTAATGTATCTTTGTCACCTATGACAGATGATGAATTACAATCCAAAACCATCACTTGGTTGCGTTTCCCTATGATTGTGGGAGTTTTGTTGATTCACAGTTACAACCCGAATCTTAATAATGGCGGGATGTTACTGGGCAATGGTAAAGCGACCTATCTTCTATTCCAGTTTACAAGAAATCTTTTTTCAGAAGTACTGGCACGTTTTTGTGTACCACTCTTTTTCCTTCTTGCCGGCTACTTGTTTTTCTATCGTCTCTCCTCCTTTAGTCCGGCTATCTACCTTGATAAGCTAAAAAAACGTACCGGCTCGCTGCTTGTGCCTTATCTCTTCTGGAATGCACTAGCCATAATCACATACGTGCTGTGCCAACAAGTTTTAAAACTTCACACACTCGCCTACGGAGCCGTACCCAGCGTTTCCTCATGGGAATGGACGGATTATTTAAAATGCTTTTGGGCGATTCGTGCACCACATTATCCGTTGGTATACCCATTATGGTTCCTGAGAGATTTAATGGTTACCATACTCCTTACCCCCTTCATCTATGCCGGGATCAGGTATTTAAAAATCTTCTTTGTGCTATTCTTCTTCTCCCTTTGGATTTCTAATACTTCTATAGTCAGCATTGTCGGAGTCAATATGGAAGCCCTGTTTTTCTTTTCACTGGGAGCCTATTTCAGCATCAATCAAAAAAACCTTGTTACCGAAAGCCGCAAAGTGTTTCGTCTGTCTCTTTACACTTATCCGCCGGTAGCTCTTGCCGATGTGCTTAGCAAAGGACATGAGATAGATCGTTATATCCATCCGGCCGGAATGTTACTGGGCATACTTTTCACAGTCAACCTCGTCGCCTACCTGTTGCAGCATAACAAGATAAGAGAAAGTGCCTATCTGGCCGGCGCAAGCTTTTTTGTGTACGCAGCTCACGAACAGATGCTGAGCCAGATACGCAAAATGCTAGCCACGGTGATCCCGCTTCGAAGTGAAATCGCTTATTTCGCCCTCTATCTTCTTCCGATGTTACTAACTATTTTCATTACACTTTCCATCTACTATTTACTGAAAAAATATTGTCCGGCCGCCATGAAGATAATGGTCGGAGCACGAAAGTAAATCAACAAATAAGTCACTTCATGAGGTAGTCTGTCGCTTTATCAAAAAGCTATCGGCGAAGCAGCTTGCTTTGTTCCTCTCCAAAGCCAAATAAGGCAAAGTCGTATTTACAGGGATCTTCGGGGCACAATTCGGACAAATGGTTGGTAATGGTCAAAGCTGCTTTTAATCGCTCCGTACGTGGAAGGTCATCCCATATCATTCTTGAAACCCTTCCCACATGTACATCCAACGGAATAATTAACTCCGATAAAGGTATTCGTTTCCACACTCCCATATCCACTATGCCGTCGTTTCTTACCAACCAGCGAAGCATCAGGTTTGTACGCTTGCAGGGACTTTGTGATTGCGGAGAAGAAAGGTGTTTTGTAGCCGTCACGGCAGAGAGTTTATCAAGCCCGCAGAGCACGCTTCCTTCACTCAGAAACAGCTCTTCCAATGATTCATGCGCAGAATAGTAGCCATACAAACCGTTGCAGATATTCCATAGATCGCGTGCAAAGAATGTACGGTGAATATTCTTCCCCGAATCCTTCAGCACATCCCAGCGGCGGCTCATAATATAGGCATGCGGACTCTCACCCAACAGCTGATGCAACCGGTCCGCATCACGGCACACAATATCCCGTCTGCCCCATGTAATAACAGATGTCAATAGCGCCGAGATTTCAATATCTTGTAAGCCGGAAAACCTTCGTGGAAATTGAACGGGGTCAGTGCCTATGAACGAACGCACATTGTACTTCCCCACCAATTCATCTAATAAATCTTTAATCTGCATGAGTCAAATATACCAATAATCCGATAATCAGCAACGATATATCCTCTTTTTTATGTATATTTGCCGTCACTTTGTCGTAAAATTGCCGAATCAAAAAAAGAAAACAGCACTTTGTTATTCTCTCTGCGTTTCTTACTCTTTAGCAATTTGGCGGCTTCATAACTCAAGTAAAATAGAATGAAAATAAAATTTTTAAGCCTGGCAAGCGGTAGCAGCGGCAACTGTTATTATCTGGGCACTGAAACATACGGAATCCTCATCGATGCAGGCATCGGTATCCGCAACATAAAAAGAACACTAAAAGAAGTAAATATCTCCATGGATAGCATTCGTGCCGTTTTTGTCACCCACGACCATGCCGACCATATCAAAGCTCTGGGCCATTTGGGCGAAAGACTAAACATCCCCATATACGCCACCGCCCTGGTGCACGAAGGTATTAATAAGAGCTATTGCACTACGGAGAAGCTCAGCTCGTCCGTTCGGTATCTGGAAAAAGAAGAACCCATGCAGCTGGAAGATTTTCACATCGTTTCTTTCGAAGTGCCCCATGACGGGACGGACAACGTAGGTTATTGCATCGAAATAGATAATAAAACATTCTCGTTCCTTACCGATTTGGGCGAAATAACCCCCACCGCCGCCCATTACATACGCAAGGCAAATTATCTTATTATTGAGGCCAATTACGACGACGAAATGCTCAAAATGGGCCCCTATCCAAAATACCTGAAAGAACGTATTTCGGGACCGACAGGGCATATGTGCAACGCCGATACGGCCGATTTCTTAGCAGAGAACATTACGGAAGATCTTCGCTACATCTGGCTATGCCATTTAAGTAAAGACAATAATCATCCCGAATTAGCCTACAAAACCATAGAATGGAAACTAAAAGACAAAGGCATCATAGCGGGTAAAGACGTTCAGCTACTTGCTCTGAAGCGAAGCATGCCTTCCGATTTATATGAATTCGAATAGGCAAGGGAATATTTAAGGAAAAAAGCCCCGGTTTACTTGGCCAAATAAAATAAAAGGCCTACTTTTGCATCCGCAAATAAGAAATGATGTAAGCACTCTTAGCTCAGTTGGTAGAGCAATTGACTCTTAATCAATGGGTCCAGGGTTCGAATCCCTGAGGGTGCACACTTTTATTTCTTATGCATTAATTTAGTAAGCACTCTTAGCTCAGTTGGTAGAGCAATTGACTCTTAATCAATGGGTCCAGGGTTCGAATCCCTGAGGGTGCACAAAAAGAGTGACTGCCCGGTTACTCTTTTTTATTCCTGTTTCACTTATTTCATGTTAAGAACTTCCACTATATATACAAATATTATAAAACTAAAACTGAATGAAAACAAGAATATTCTACGCTATTCTTATTGGTTGCAGTTTGTCTGGCACAGCTCAGGCACAAGTAAAAAAAGATAGTATTTATACAAAAAACGGACTTACACTGAACGAAGTAGTGGTAACGGGAACAAGGAATGAAACGGATATACGGCACTTGCCGATGAGCATCTCCGTAATCAACCAGCAACAAATCGGCCAACGCCACGAGCAATCCCTACTCCCCATACTTACCGAACAAGTACCGGGGCTTTTCATTACAGGGAGAGGCATCATGGGATACGGCGTTTCAACAGGTGCTGCCGGCGCCATGAGCCTGCGCGGCATCGGAGGCAATCCTACCACCGGCCTACTGGTACTAATTGACGGACATCCGCAATACATGGGCCTGATGGGACACCCCATAGACGATGCCTACCAATCCATGCTGGCCGAACGGGTAGAAGTGCTACGTGGCCCGGCATCGGTTCTGTATGGTTCAAATGCAATGGGCGGGGTTATAAATATTGTTACCCATCAGTTGAAAGAAGACGAAATAGAGAACCGGATAAATATAGGCTACGGATCATATAACACATTGACTACCGAAGCGTCCAGCCGCATTCGCCAGGGTCGTTTCAGCAGTGTAGCAACAGCTTCTTATAACCGTACGGACGGACATCGGGCGGATATGGGCTTTGAGCAATACAGCGGTTATGTCAAACTGGGATACGAGTTCAGTTCGGCATGGAATGCCTTCGCCGATATCAACCTCACACATTTTAATGCTTCCAATCCGGGTGCCGTAGAAACTCCGCTTTTTGATAATGATTCACGCATCACCCGCGGGATGACCTCTTTATCTGTTGAGAACAATTACAAACGCACGTCAGGAGCATTCAAAGTCTTCTATAATTGGGGCCGACACAAAATTAACGACGGTTACTCCGCCGGAGAAGATCCGACCGACTATCGCTTCAATTCCAAAGATATGCTGTTGGGCATTACGTGGTATCAGAGTGCAAGCTTATTCTCCGGCAACCGGATAACTGTTGGAGTCGATTACCAACATTTAGGCGGAGAAGCCTGGAATCAGTATACCGGTAGCCGTTCGGAAATAGCCGATAAATCAGCCAATGAAATAGCCGGATATGCCGATTTTCGCCAAGCGCTCGGTTCCCTTTTCACGTTAGATATGGCCATGCGCCTCGACCACCATTCCCAATCGGGTACGGAATGGGTTCCCCAAGTCGGTTTGTCCGTACATCTGCCTCGCACGGCCGAACTGAAAGCCATAGTAAGCAAAGGTTTCCGCAACCCCACCATCCGTGAACTCTACATGTTCGGTTCTCAAAATCCCAACTTACTGCCCGAAAAAATAATAAACTACGAAATCTCCTTTTCGCAACACCTCATAAACAACTCTTTAACATACGGCCTGAATCTTTATTACATCAATGGCGACAACATGATTCAAACGGTTTACACAAACGGCCGCCCGATGAACGTTAACACAGGCAAAATAGAGAACTGGGGTATAGAGGCAAACACCGCTTATCGGATAAACCTTTCATGGAGCATTTCGGCCAATTATAGCTGGTTGCACATGAAGAATCCTGTTGTAGCGGCCCCCGAACATAAACTCTATCTGGGAATGAATTTCTCACAAAAAAGATGGAGCCTATCTACCGGAATGCAATATATCAATGAGCTATATACCTCTGTAAACCCCGAGACAAAAGAGAATTTCGTGCTATGGAACTTACGGGGGAGTTACCATTTGAATCGCCTCGTCAGCCTGTTTGCACGTGGAGAAAACCTATTGGCACAACGTTATGAAATCAATGCCGGTTATCCCATGCCGAAAGCTACAATCCTAGGTGGGGTGAATCTTCTTTTTTAAAACTACCCTAACATCCCGATCAGGCAAACCGGTAAGCAAATCGCGATGAAGCGGATTACCCGATCGGCAATGCCGTAAACCCTGAAACCCGATAGATTGCACACACGTAGCAATCTGTTGGGCTATCAAATGCACGATAAACTCAATTTCACCCACCCCTCTTCGTTTGGTAAGTTCTTCAAAAAGACGGCAGGCACAACTCCAACGGAGTATCAACGAAAGTATCTTTATTTTCTGTAACATGCCTGCAAAAATAAGCACAGACCTCAACTCAGATCAGAGATATGCAGAGATACGCAGAGATACGCAGAGATATGATGAGATATGCAGAGAAAAAGAGAGAAAAGACCTACTTACTTATAATCTATTATATATGTATTCTTCTTATACAGTGTGTGTGTGTTATTATATATAGGTAGGTGGACCTACCACCTATTAATTACACACACACACAAACTTAAGAAGAAAAGAATATATAGTTATTAAAAGAGCGTCGAGAGATTTTAATGGTTAAAATATATTAAATAAAGATCCTGAAAAAGACCGATTACAACACACCCCATGCCCCATAGCATTATATGTTATGGCAATAACAAAGCATGTAATCCGGATAACAATATATGTAATTTAAAACAGATTTACATAGCAATAAATTATCTTATAAAAAATATATGAATATTACCACAGGTAATTATTCCTCAGCTTGCGTATCAAGCGTATAAATGCCATCAGCATAAGTATATAAATACAACTTAGATTTATAGAGTTCAAAATCTATGATTCCTCCCTCCCCCGACAAATTGGTCTGGAAAAAGACGTGCCAATTATCCCCACCATCTGTTGAACGATATATGGTAAACTTATGGAATTCATTAGGAATTCTGGTGCAACCGGAAGCATACACAATAGAAGGATTATCTTTGTCATATACAACTTTATAGAAATAAATTTCATCCACAAGTTTCAAACTCCACGAACGCCCTCTATCTGTTGATTTTTTAACTATATATTCACCCGAATAAATCATCGTATTGGGATCCGAAGGATGGAAAGCGATGTGATGAATGCAACTATTGTTCATAGATTCAATCAGTTGCCAATTTTTTCCGGCATCAAGTGAAGAATACATAAGCGATTCCATAATCATGGACTCGCCTGTATTATAAATATTGGTAGTATCGTTCGGATTATAACCTACAAACCAATTCTGTCCCCCTCCGATCTCAGTACTTATACACTTCCAGTTTTGCCCAAAGTCGGTGGACTGAACTACCCCAACAGGAACAACCAGAGCCAATAAAGAATTCGGATTCCTAGGGTTTTGCGCTATGGCAGATACTACCACTTTATTCTCTAACTCTTTAAAGACAAAAGAAGCAGGAGTCAGCGTTTTATAGGTCTTCCCATCGTCGGAAGAAAGAATAAAAGCTCGCTCGTCCGAGCATGCTGTAATGGCAAGAACATCACTACCTTTTTTTATAAAATGAGTAACTGGCATATTTTCAAAGGCATACAACACCCATGCGCTATTGCTCGTATCCAGCCTTTTTCTATATATTCCTGAAGATGTAGTTACATAAATAAAATCGTCTATTATTTGCATTGAAGGAGAATAAGAGGTTCCATATTTGTTTAATAGCATATCTTGTGCCTCTCTTATGCCCGTTTTTTCTTTCAAGCCTATATATTGAAAGTCCTTAAGCGTTTTATCTACCGTCAATTTATTTGCATCATTATCGCTGCATGAACACAAAAATAATGATACAGCAAGTGCAGTTAACATTATTCTCATTGCTTATCTAGTTTAGTAATACATACATCAAACTTATTTTATCAATATATCGCAAATATACATAAAATTATAATTAATAAAAAACTGTTTCAATTTTCTTATTATCCGAAACAATATGCATTACGTCTCTTTTTCATCTTATTCTCTATTATCATACAATTTTAATCTACATTTTTTTACCTGAATATTAGGAAAAAAGCGATTGATCATTTATTTTTGTAACCGACACAATGACAACTATAAATGAAAACATCTATCAGATTTCTGCTTACAGTATCTTTCCTGTTCAGCTTTTACTCTTGCGGCCATAAGCCTTATCCACGCGCCATGCAAATTGCAGATTCCATCGTTGTACAATACCCTGACAGTGCGGTTTCTTTATTAAAACAACTCAAAAAAAATATAATCCGGGAACCGAAAAGTACTCAAATGTATTATTACCTGCTTTATACAAAGGCAAAAGACAAGGCCTATATTCCCCACACTTCAGACAGCTTAATGCTGACAGTATTGCACTATTACCAATCTAAAAAAGATAAGAAACACTTACCGGAAGCCTATTATTATACGGGATGCATCTATCGGGATTTGGGCGATGCTCCACAAGCCTTAGATTATTTTGGCCAAGCTATTGAAGCCAGTAAAGGAAGTACAGATTATAAAGTCATTAGCTTAATTTATAGCCAGATAGGCACATTATACCTGTATCAAGACATTTATGATCTGGCAATGAAAGCCTTCAAAAAAGCTTATTACTATAATAAACTGGCAAAAGAAAGTATAAGAATAGTATATAACTTACGGGATATAGGACGGACATTCACAGGATTCAATAATGCAGACAGTGCTTTATATTATTACAGAAATGCCTATAAGCAAGCAGTGAGAGTAAAAGACAAACATTTAATGGATGTAACGCAATACGGCTTAGCCGGGCTCTATGTTCAACTACACGACTATAAACGAGCCAAACAAATGCTGCAATCCACATCGAAAAAAATTGAAAGAGGATATATAAGTGGAGTATATTCAATTTCAGCCGATTTATATTACAAATTAGGAAACACAGATTCTGCTTCTTACTTTTTTAATCAATTACTAAATGTAGGTACCATATATGCCAAACAAGCAGCCCATTGGGGATTGGCTCAAATTGCAGAAGAACAATTCGACAGCCAAACAGCAATCAAACAACTACGTGAATATAGTGCCTATTCGGATTCCATACAAAAAATCACGGCCACGGAAACCATAGAGAAAATGCATTCACTGTATAATTACCAGTTACGTGAAAAAGAAAATAACAAATTACGCAGGGAAAACACGTCACAAGCCTTGTGGATTGGATGCATCCTATTTGCTCTGGCTCTCTTATCGGCATTTATAATCAGCTACATCCAGTATAATAAACGCAAAAAATCCCAATGGCAAACGCAACTGAACAAACTGGAACACATTAAAGAAGAGCAATATAAAAAGAGCGTTCAGTTTATAGAGGAAAACAACAAACAAATCAGAAGATTGGAAGAAGCATTGCAACAGGCAAAAAGAGAAAGCAACACCCTGAAAGAAAATTTATTGAATGCACAAAAGGATGCAATAGAGCAAACAAATACACAAATAGTAGCTAAAAACAAAGAAGAAGAATTAGCAGTAATAAGCCTTAAGCAATCTGATATTTATATTTTATTTCACAATGCAGCAAACGAACCTGCATTAAAAATAACCGACGATAATTGGGACGTATTACAAAATGCCATAGATAATACCTACAACTCATTTACTCAGCGCCTTCATGCTCTCTACCCGGTTAGCGAAATCGAAAAACGCATTTGCTTGCTCATTAAAATTTCAATTCCCATCAAGGATATTCCATATTTAGTTTCACGTTCTAAACAAGCCGTTACTTCAGCACGAAAAAGACTTTATGAGAAAATACATGGAGAATCTTGTTCACCCGAAACTTTTGACTCCTTTATATACGAATTTTAGCCTCGAGCCATGCTAACACACATTGAAATCTAATAATGCGTACCAAATGCGTACTAAAACACAAAAATAAACAGCATATTAATATTTACGTTTGCAAACGTAACAACTAAAACATAAAGCTATGAAACGTTTGCTAATCGTATGTATCACTCTATTAATTGCCACAGCATCCTCTTTGGCAGCGGAAGTAGACATTAAACTTAATAAAAAAGATGAAGCAGGAACTCGTTCTATATCAACAGAACCTACGGCAAGCCATGACAACAATAGAATCTATGTTTATTCAAATATAACTCAAAGCATCGAAATAACGGTGAAAGATTTAAGTGAAAATATAATCTATTCAAATATTGCTATAATAGTAGCAGGACAGCGTTTTTCATTCATTTTAAATAATGTGGAAAAAGAGGAATATAAAATAGAACTATCATACGACAAATACTTTTCTATAGGTTTCTTCTCTATATTATAAAATAAAAAAAACAGAATATATTATACCGGTAATATTATATCTACAGACCAAACTGTCAAAAAAGGAAGCAGATTTATGACTGAAAAGCTTTAATAGAGTAAGCCAGTAACTTTAATCCTCTACATGTATGAAAACTATAATTATTAAAAGTTTCTTAGCTATCACATTACTTTTATTATGTGTGTCTGCAAATGCTCAACTTAAATTAGACGCAAGTGGTTATTTAACCTACGGTTCAACAACTCCATATCATGATGGTACTAAATATTATAATATGACTTTCTTAGGAAACATGTGGATAAAAGGACCAAATAGTGGGCATTTTTTCCAAATAGACACAAATGCTGCTGCTACTCGTTTAGCAAGTCATTATGACCAAGTTGTATTTTATAACACTGGGACAGGAGTATATAATAGTATCCAAGTTAAAAACGTGTATAATTATTCTGATATTAGAGCTAAAAAAAATATTCAAATGCTGAGTAAGGGAATGAATAGTATAAATAAGTTGACTCAATTAAATCCTGTGCAATATGAATTCCAAGACAATGCAGATAAAAGTGTATTCAAAGTTGGTGGAAATGGAGAAGAAATTGGATTATTAGCCCAAGAAGTAGAAAAAGTATTACCGAATCTTGTCCTAACAGATCCTGACGGAAATAAACTTATAAATTATACTGCAATTATTCCTGTTTTAATTGATGCTATTAAGACACTGAATGAAGAAGTAAATACTTTAAAAAGTAAATAAATAAATTCATTAAAATAATACAAATAGGATGCAATTATTTCATTAATAAGTGATTAAAACAGAAATAATATATGAAAATAAAATCTATTTTTTTAGGTATATCTTTGGTTTTTTTACATCTTGCAATAGGAGGATGTTCTGACGAAAAGATTGAGAATCCGAATATGACATTGACACGTTCAGTGAAAAATATAAATACGGATTATAATGATCAAACAGTTACATCAAACCTCACCGTTTCAGCAATTGATTTGGTTGCTACAAATATAACAGTTACCAACAATGCAAAGTTAACATTGAAAGGAAGCAACAGTGTAACAATAAACAAACTCTTTACAGTAGAAGCTGGTTGTCAACTTGAAATATCTAATTAATGTTCCAAAATAAAAATGACTAAATGGTGTCTGTTTATCTATGCCAAGGAGATAAGAAAATAGCATACACTTAGTCATTTTTATATAAACTTAAATATCACTTTTATATATACATGAAAAACAGAATCCTTGAATTAGACTTCCTTAAATGTGTATTTATAGTACTAATGATAATGTTCCACTTATCATACTTTGGCGACAAACACCCACTAGTTAAGCAATTCGTTTACACATTTCATATGCCGGCTTTTCTGTTGATATCCGGATATTTAGCTAATATCCACAAGAACAGAAAACAATTCTTTCGCGGGATATTATGGATTTTTATTCCTTATTCTTTTATGGAAATAGGATATGTGATAATGGCGTCAATACTTCCTATTAGGGAGCATCTTGACGATCTTAGTATAATCTTGTTACTAAAAAAAGTGATTAAAGAGCCTATGGGGCCATATTGGTATCTCCACACTTTAATTATATGTGAAATAAGCTATTATGTCGTTTTCCAATTAAAAAAGCTAAATACTATAACCAAGTTTATTGTATTAGGAACTCTCTTATACCTATTATCACATCGGAATATAAATCTCTTAGTGTTTGCAAATGCGATATATTTTTTGATAGGAACAATAATCCGGCAGAGTGACCTCCCTTTTTTATCTATTTTTAAATCAACTCTGTGGACAGTTATCCCGTTAACTATTCTAAGCTACTATCCTCAGAATCTGGACAGGGGTACTTTAGCCGGACTTACTATAACTTTTTTAGTAATAAACCTGTTGCTTGCGATTCATCATTACGTATCACAACGCATAAAATGGATTATCTATTATATAGGAAGGAATACTCTCGTCATCTTTCTTTTCTCTCCAATCTTCACCATTCTTGCTAAGACGTTTATCCCACTATTCTTATTCGACCCGACAGGGATCTGCTTTGCATGTGCAGCCACCGCATTTGCATTTACTGGATGTTTTGCAATCGCATACGCGATGGATTATTTCAAGTTATCCCGCTTTTTTTTCGGAAAAGAAAGAATTTTGAAATAAAATAAATGCCTATTTATCTGTTATAAATAAACAAATATTTTGGATTGGCAAAGAGAGGTGAAATTAAAGTAGATTCTCCACGATCATAACTAAACCATATTTCCATGAACATACAACAATTTTTATCTTTATTTATTTGCTAATTATAAATATTATTTCATACATTTAGCGAAAAATAAAATCAACTTGCTGATGAGATTCAAAATCACACTAAACACAGAAAAACAAGCCTTCGGCAATGCCCTACCGCTAAATTACCAGTACGAACAATCGGCAGTTATATACAAAACTCTGTCTTATGCCAGTGCAGACTATGCAACATGGCTACACAACAACGGTTTTACAACTGATTCCAAACAGTTTAAACTCTTCACTTACTCCAGACTCTTTATTCCCCAATATATCATTGACAAGCAACACGCGCTTCTTCTCATAAACAGTGATACGATAGAATGGTATGTTTCTTTCCTTCCCGAAGAGTCGACCGAAAAGTTTATTCAAGGCGTTTTCATGAATCAGACCTTTCAGTTGGGCAATCAAAGGAATAGAGTACAATTTCGTGTGCAGAGCATTGAAGTGCTTCCTCCACCATACTTAGAAGAAGAGATGACGTTTGAAACGCTCTCTCCTATCTGCATCGCACTACGCAATGAAGATGGTCGCACCGATTATCTATCGCCAGAAGACCAACGTTCTAAAGAATCACTCCTTTTCAGCTTATTAAATAGGTATGAAGCATTCTACGGTAAACCCTACGCAGGCACAGTCGACTTTAACTTTGAAGTGCTGAATGCTCCCAAACCTGTACTGATAACTTTTAAAGCCGGAACGCCTGAAGAATCAAGGGTAAAAGGATATATGTGTCGGTTCAAGATTAAGGTAAATGAGGAGTTGGTGAAGATCATGTATGAAAGCGGCATCGGGATGAAAGGGTCACAAGGATGGGGAATGGTGAAAATTAGTAGAAAATAAAAATATGAAAGTTATAATAAATCCAAGACTTATCTCTCAAAGGTATACCTTTAAGAAACAAGTCTTAGGACAAATAACTCAATTGTAATTATTTCAATTCCCTAAGGTCCAATTACTATTAGACAAAGATAAGATTTATTTTCGAAAAAGCAAACCACTTAATAATTTAATAATAACACAATTATAATTTGGACATATAGTTATTTTATATACATTTGCAAAAAAACAAATTGCTATATGGAAATAAATTATAAAACTGAAGATGGATATTATCTTGATTACGAAGACCTAAGAGTATTTTTGATCTTTAAAATAACTGAACTAAAAAAAGAAGGTCTTCAAAATAATCAAATATTTGATTATTTTGAAGACGAAGAAGATCATCATATTATTCACGTTATTATAAAAAATATAATAAAGATAAAGAAATGAAAGAAATAGGTAGAGATCTTATAAACCAAGAATGGCTTACAAAGCCAACAGGAGATCCATTTGCTGATGCAGGAGGATTTGCAATTAAACTACTTTTCGCGAAGTTCCCGGAGAAATGCATTCTGGAGCTAATTGATTATGTCACCAAGATTTATGTAGAAAAATGGGGTGGGAAATTGAATGCTTTTTTTCTAAATTCAAAGATCACTCAGCCTGCATTTCAGGGTCAGCGAAAAATAGATGAAACACTGAACTACTTTAATAGGTTACTCAATGAAACAGAACCTTTTGAGTTGGGTTTCTGTCGAATTACAGGGCAAGAAACAAAGCTGTTTTTTGGAGGACGGGACAATACTATTATGACTGGATCTGGTACATTAATTAATTTCCATCATTATTTCCAGAAAGGCATCTCTCTTTCGAAAGAAGCTCTCATTAGAATCCATTTTGTGCCTTTTGCATGTCAGCAGCTACAAGGAAAGATTTGCCTTATACAAAGTAGTAATCAGATATTAAGTGAGTTTTTTGTCAATCAAGTAGTAGAAAGAAATTTGCACGAAATCGCAATTAACATTTCTGATGGCGTTTCTAAATCTGAAATGAATAAACCAGCCAATGCTCTTTTTCAGTTTGTGGATAATTCCCTGTCTCTATCTCAAGAGTTCTTGAATAATCAAATAGCAACTTCAGTAACTTTATACCATTTCACCAATTTCGGTGCAAGTCCTGAAATACAAATTTATCAACTCCCTGCAAAAATGTTCATTTTTTACAGAACTTGCTTACAAGCCAAATTTAAAGATGATTGGCAAAAATTTGTTCGATCATATTTCTTCGATAGCAAACATAAAGGAGCAAAATACAATCTAAATACAGATGATATTGAAATAATTAAACCAAAAGAAACAGAAAAAATAAAGTATGAAGAATATCAAAAATGGTTTAACGTAATATATAATAAGCTATTGAATGAAGAAAATATACGACCAGAGATTTTACGTTGGTCGCGCAAGCAACCTTTCAATTTTAAAATAGTAGAAATTTATCAACAAAACATTATTGGTATGAAACAAGCCACAATCACTAAAATTAAAGAATTAGCATCGTTCTTAGTTGAAGACGAAAATCCTGATAAGATTAAAAAGCGAATTCAAACTTTAGACAGTGCAAAAAATGGATCAACAGTACGAAGCATTTTACTAAAAAATGTGGTAGCTAAAAACTACGCCAATGGGAATAAAAATGCAATAATAAGCATAGAAGATTACAATGATTATTTATTCCCGGACGGATCGTATTGGGCAGAAACAAGAGATCTTTTGCTTATCGCAATCTATCAAGAACTTCATGAGCGAGAGCTCATACCAGAGGTTGCTAATTTAGAATTAATATCAGATGAAGAATCAGAAATCAATAATTTATAATCATACTATGAAAAATATTAAAACTCAAGGGTTCATTTTACTTGATGTAGATGCTGTTGCATTAAACAATGCAGGTAAAAACACTTCCAGCAACAATGAGAATGGTATCGCTACTAAATCTATTAAAAAAAATGGGCGAAACTATGTTTATGTATCAGGACAAGCATGGCGTTATTGGTGGCGAGAAGCACTTCAAAAGAATATAGGATGGAATTTGTCACCATTAACGAGAGAAGGCAAGATTGTATTCACAAACGCTGACCCATTGAAATATCCTGATGATGATGTTTTTGGCTATATGCGTGCAGCAAAAGATGTAGAAGTAGATGAAAATGGAGAAGTGGTAAAAGATAAAAAAGGAAATCCTAAATTAACAAATGTAACTGTTACTCGCGTATCTCCACTAAAAAACTCTGCAATTATTTCCGTAGGAAGTGTAACTCCTGCTGATCATTGGTCTAGTATGTCTCGTCAAGAAGGAGATGCCGTTCCTTATCAAAAACAAGAATACAGCACAATAATGAAGGGAATGTTTAGCTTAGACATTTCAATGGTTGGAACATTCTCTAATTATGACCGTACTGGATATAAAAACCTTTCAGCTCTGTTACAGGAAGAAGCACTAAAGAACGGTGCTACGCAAATTGATGACCCATTTGTTTTAGATGGCAAAGGTAATCCCAAAAAACTTCTAAGATTATCCGATGAAATACGTGAAAAAAGAGCAATAGAAACGATAAAAGCATTAAAGTTTATTTCTGGCGGTGCCATGCAAACAAATAACATGGGAGATGTAACACCTAAGTTTATAATCTTAGCAACAACAAACACAGGAAACCATCCTTTTAGCCACATTGTGAAAAGCAATGGTGAATGGGATCAAAATATGGTGTTCAATATTGAAGGATTAATTGAAGTTCTCAAGGATTATAAAGAAACATTCATCGGAAAAGTATTTATTGGTTATCGAACAGGATTTATGGATGATATTGTATCTCAACTCAGTTCCCTAAAAACGATGTCAGATATTCCTGTTGTTGAAATATTACCTGTAAACAAAGCAATAGATGAATATTGTGAAGAATTGAAATCTAAAATTATAGAATGAAAGCTTTTTGTGTAAAAATTGAAACATGGACTTCTAGCTTTAGATATCCAAATTTAATTTCAGGATTTCATCCTACACTTGAAGTCCCTCCTATCAGCACTGTCATGGGATTATTAAATGCTGCTTCTGGTAAATATATAGAAGAAAGGGAGTTCTATTTAGGATATTATTTTGACTTTAAATGTAAAGCAGTAGACTTAGAGACAATCTATCAAATTGAAGCTCACGAAAAGAAATATCCCAAAAACATAGCAAAATCGAATGTTATTCAACGAGAATTTCTCTATGATTGTCGTCTCTTTATCTACTTGACTGACGAATATTTGATATCTTGTTTGAAACAACCTGTCTATCCATTATTATTAGGAAGAAGTTGTGATTTAGCTCGAGTGGAAAGCATAAAGACTGTTGAATTAAAGCAAATCGAAAATGCTAAAATTGCAGGTCAAATAATTCCATTTATTGATAATTATTTACCTGGGCAAATACAAGCATTGCCTCAGTATTTTACAAATACAATTCCTCGTAAGAATTTAAACACAGCACCTTATACAGTAATATCTTATGACAATCCAGTAAATTCACAGTTAAAAGGTTATTGCCATGATGCAGCCGAATTTAATTGTGATATATTTCTTCATGAAATAAAAGTATGAAAATTAGTGACCAGGAGGTTCTGGCGAAATCAGAACCTCCTATATCCTTAAAGCAGCACATCGATGAATGCCTGAGCGTATATGATTCGCTCCGAAAAGCATTTGGACGTTTACCCGTGAATGATTTGAACCATTTCTGGGAACTTGTTCGCTTGAGCATTATATTTCACGATTTAGGAAAAGCACATTCCGAGTTTCAGAAAATGCTTTTAGGAAAGCAGAAAAACTGGTATCACCAGCGGCACGAACTGTTTTCAGTTCCGTTTGTGGAACAATTGGATTTACCTGAAGAGGATAAGTTGCTCTTGAAATTGATTATAGCCGGACATCACAAGGATTTCATTTTCCTGTTCAACCATATTCAAAAAGGTTATAAAACAGGCGAAGATTTATTGTCGCTAGGCGAAGATGGAAAATTGGATTGGGATGAAGAAACCAAAAAACTAAATGATCGATTTATTCAGTCCTTCCTTAAAGGATACCATGTTTCATTAAAATCAAGTCCGCTGGTGTTGCCCATACAATTGATAAAGGATTATACACGTAATCCGGTCAATTCAACAAATATCAATTTCAAAGAATTATTATTGGCGGCAGGGGCGTTAAAACAATGCGACCACTCTGCCTCTGCCGGAGTTTTCAAAGTAAATGTTTTAGAAGAAAAGCATTTTAACTTCTTGTATGAGACAAAGTGGGCTCCGTATTTCCACCAAAAAAAGGCTTCGGAAATAAATGGAAACATTGTGCTTACCGCGCCTACTGGTTCTGGTAAAACAGAAGCATCATTGATGTGGCTGCACAAACAAATGAAAGAGAACGGACAAGGACGGACTTTTTACATTCTGCCGTTTACAGCTTCCATCAATGCCATGTTCGAGAGACTTGATGATAAAATGCAGGGAAATAATGGAATTGTAGGTGTTGTTCATGGAAAACTTGCGGAATATATCGAAAGCCGATTTGGCGACGAAAACGATAGTTGTCAAAATGAAAAACTGAAGAATCAACTGAAAGAGAGCTTTAGGGCTTTGGTACCTCCGCTAAAAGTGGCAACCCCTTTCCAGTTGTTGAAATCCATTTTTGGATTGAAAGGTTTTGAAAAAGGCATCTTCGAAATGAGTGGAGGTTATTTCATTTTCGACGAAATTCATGCTTACGATCCAGAAGTTACGGCACAGATCAAAGTTTTAATTGAATTTGCCACTAAGTTTCTGAATGTAAAAGTCTGTTTAATGACGGCCACTCTTCCAACTTTCCTAAAAAAAGAGTTTACCGATGCCATCGGTGAATACTCGGAAATCAGTGCTGATGCTGATCTTTACCAATCGTTTATTCGTCACAGAATCAAAGTTGCTGACGGGTTACTTTCAGAACACATTGAAGATATTCAGCAACGACTAAATGCAGGTGACAAAGTTTTGGTAGTGAGTAATACGGTGAAGCAAGCCCAAGCCATTTACAACAGTTTAAATGCTTCAAAGAAAGTGTTGTTGCATAGTGCGTTTAATGGCATTGATCGGAATAAAAAGGAAAGTGAACTAAAATTAGATGAAGTAAAACTTCTTGTTGGAACGCAAGCCATCGAAGTAAGTTTGGATATTGACTACGATGTTATTTTCACTGAACCAGCCCCACTCGACGCCTTGTTGCAACGTTTTGGGCGTGTCAATCGCCATCGGGTAAATGGACAATATCGCCCACCGTGTGATTGCATCATTTTCTCTATGCGGAACGACATAGATAAATATATTTATAAAAACGAAGAAGTTATCACACGAACACTAGATGCCCTTCGTAAAATACAATCTCACAATTCAGGAGTAGTTGCCGAAATCGATATGCAAAAACATATCGATGATGTTTATGTTGGTTGGAACAAAAAAGACAAGGAAGATTTCGACCGGGTATATTCGCATCTAAAAGCAGACGTGATGGAAAATCTTGCTCCGTTTATCTATGACTCACATCGCGAAGAAGAATTTGAAAAACAATTTGATGGAGTAAAAGTTCTCCCTTCTATTCTGACATCTCAATACCTTAAGCTATTGGAAGAAAATAAATTTATTAAGGCAGAAAGTTTAAAAGTATCCGTAACAAAGAGGCGCTTTGTTTCTATCATTACGAATGAAGGCATTCATCGCGATATATCAGCTTTTGAAATGCTTAAGAAAAATACAATTAAAGAACAATCATATTATGTTATTGATAGAAAATATGATGATGATCTAGGATTACAGCTAGATATTGAAGAAAAATCTGATGATTTTAATCAAGTAATATAGGTATGCAAACAACAGGCACTCACTTCAATTATTATCAAGTATGCAAACGCAAGCTTTGGCTGTTTGCTAACGAGATAAGCATGGAACATACTTCGGATCTGGTCTATGAGGGGAAACTTATTCATGAGGAATCATATCCGCAACGCTCTTCGAAATATGAAGAAGTGGAACTGGATGGAATCAAGGTGGACTTCTATGACACAAGAAACAAGGTGATTCATGAAATAAAGAAGTCCAATAAAGTGGAGAGAGCGCATGAATGGCAGCTAAAATATTACTTGTACGTGTTCGAGAAAAATGGCATTGTAGGCGTAACGGGCATATTGGAGTATCCTGTTTTGAGGAAAACGGATACTATCGTATTATCGGATATCGACAGGGAAACAATCCAGACTATGGAGACGGAAATACGAAAGATTATCGAAAGCGAGGAGTGCCCTCCCCTAGTGAAAAAACGCATCTGTAAGAATTGTAGTTATTATGACTTTTGTTATAGCACGGAGGAAGAAGAATGAAAAAGACGTACTATTTATTTAACCCCGGATCGTTGGAGAGGCGAGACAACACGTTGAAGTTTACTCCCATATCGGATGTAGAAGCTGAGCATCCGGTTCAGGGAACCCCACGTTATCTACCGGTAGAAGATATAAACGAGTTCTATGTTTTTGGCTCGCTGACAGCCAACAGCGCATTATTCAACTTCTTAGGGCAGAAGGATATAGCCGTTCATTTCTTTGACTATTATGAGAATTATACCGGATCTTTTATGCCCCGCGACGGACTCTTATCGGGTAGAATGTTATTGGCTCAAACGGCAGCGTATCAGGATAAAAAGAGATGCCTCATCATTGCCCAGAAATTTATCGATGGGGCTGTATTCAACATGTTGAAGAATCTGCAATACTACAATCGCAGAGGGAAAGATATGGAGGATATTATGGAGATCATGAAATTGCTTTCTCTGAAGATTCCTGAATCAAAAACGGTTCAAGAGTTGATGGGTGTGGAGGGAATGATTCGCCAGACCTACTATGATGCTTTCAACTTGATCTTAAATGATTTCGAGATGGGCAACCGCACTAAACAGCCTCCTCGCAATGAGGTAAATGCGTTGATCTCTTTTGGTAACATGATTTGCTACACACTGTGTTTGCGTGCAATTAACCAAACGCAGCTCAACCCGACAATAAGCTTTCTGCACACTCCGGGTGAAAGACGATACTCGTTGGCACTGGACGTAGCAGAGATCTTTAAGCCGATAATCGTTGATCGTGTGATCTTCAAAGTGCTCAACAAAAAAGAGATTCAAGAGAAACATTTCGACAAGAAACTGAATAAATGCTTGTTAAACTCAGAAGGAAAAAAGATCTTTGTAAAAGCATTGGAAGATCGACTTCAGGAGACCATTCAGCATCGTAGTTTGAAACGCAATGTCAGTTATCGACATTTGATAAAATTAGAATGCTATAAGCTGACAAAGCATTTGTTGAAAATAGAAGAGTATAAACCATTTAAGATGTATTGGTAGCTATATGTATGTGATTCTAGTTTACGATTTCGGAGAGAAGCGCGTAGCAAAAATGTTAAAGCTTTGCCGCAAGTATCTGAATTGGATTCAGAACTCCGTCTTTGAGGGTGAGATTTCGGAAGTTCGCTTGCATGAGTTACTCATTGCTGCCAAAAAGTTTATGAAGGAAGAGAGCGATAGCATTATCATTTTCAAAGGCAGAGATGTGAAGTGGACTGAGAAACAAATCGTTGGAAAAGAGCGTAGTAGTATAGATATTTTCTTATAGCAAGTTGTCAATGTCTGCATAATGACCTTATATTTGCTGCAAAATAAGCAGTATTTGTTCTTTGACTTATTGAAAATCAGCTATTTATAATATATGTCGATCATCAGGGATTTTTATATCACTGATGATCGACACTTTTTAGAAAGAAAATTTATATATTTGCACCCGCTAACCAATTGATATACAGGGATTACCTGTTTTTAAATTGGAGACCTTTAATTGTACCTCATGGAATTGAAACTAATACGGTTAGTGCATGGATGTACGAATACAAAGTCCTTTAATTGTACCTCATGGAATTGAAACAACAGTACGCTTTGCCCAGACAATTTTTCTATTTCCTTTAATTGTACCTCATGGAATTGAAACAGTGTTGCTCCGTCGCTTGACACATAAGTAATTCCCCTTTAATTGTACCTCATGGAATTGAAACTCATTGACTTTAATACCCTGTACATTGCAACTAGGCCTTTAATTGTACCTCATGGAATTGAAACGTGTTACCACGCTGGCAGCCAGTATTGTGTTTACACCTTTAATTGTACCTCATGGAATTGAAACTAATTCCTCCCGGTACCATCAACAAGCTGCATCACCCTTTAATTGTACCTCATGGAATTGAAACCAAGTTAATGAATCAAAAGGGTATCTCATTAGCGCCTTTAATTGTACCTCATGGAATTGAAACTGGTTTTTTAAATCTTCATATAATGTTTTCTCCTTTCCTTTAATTGTACCTCATGGAATTGAAACTGCTGCGAATCGTTTATATTCATAGAAGCGTATTGTGCCTTTAATTGTACCTCATGGAATTGAAACAAAGAATTCGACAGATAGAACATACACGAACGTTGTCCTTTAATTGTACCTCATGGAATTGAAACATGTTGTAAACTTTGTACTGAACTCTGATTTTGATACCTTTAATTGTACCTCATGGAATTGAAACTATTTATGCTCAATAGTTGCACTACTACCGCGGAGCCTTTAATTGTACCTCATGGAATTGAAACGAAAGCCTTTTATAAGAAGTTACAAAAAGCATTAGCCTTTAATTGTACCTCATGGAATTGAAACTCGTTGAATTCAATCAAGCTCTTAATGTGACGAACCTTTAATTGTACCTCATGGAATTGAAACTTGACAGGTGTTTGTAAATAATAGTTTGTTAGTTTTTCCTTTAATTGTACCTCATGGAATTGAAACGTGGAAAGCTAGGGCTTTCACAGTCTGAGTACAACCCTTTAATTGTACCTCATGGAATTGAAACACACCGCTAAAACGCCCTACACCACGGGATTACAGACCTTTAATTGTACCTTATGGAATTGAAACGACTTTAATTTGAAGTCAATTGAATACAATTTACATCCTTTAATTGTACCTTATGGAATTGAAACCTTTCAGATTCCCCGTTACCGGAAGGCTAATTCTCACCTTTAATTGTACCTTATGGAATTGAAACATCGTTTTTTTTATTGTAACGAATACTTAGGGGGTCCTTTAATTGTACCTTATGGAATTGAAACAAATTAAGCTAAATCAAATATTAATGAACGATGAAAGACCTTTAATTGTACCTTATGGAATTGAAACTGGAAGATAGAACCGAAAGAGGAACAGTCAGAAAACCTTTAATTGTACCTTATGGAATTGAAACATATTCGTTTGCTCATATTCTTATTTACGTACATCCTTTAATTGTACCTTATGGAATTGAAACATAACACTTTTGTTGGCCAATTCAGGATGTTCCGCCTTTAATTGTACCTTATGGAATTGAAACTGTTGAGTTAAGGACTTCTGCAAGCTGATCCCACGTCCTTTAATTGTACCTTATGGAATTGAAACTCCTATCAAGGTACTTATTTGAGATCGTATAGTCTTCCTTTAATTGTACCTTATGGAATTGAAACATCTTTACATGGTCGATAAAAGAAACAACTTTTGATCCTTTAATTGTACCTTATGGAATTGAAACTTCTAAATCCATTAATGAACACATGCGATGAGAAATCCTTTAATTGTACCTTATGGAATTGAAACTCGACAAATTGACACATTCAGCAATAGTTTGGCTGTCCTTTAATTGTACCTTATGGAATTGAAACTGTTTCACCCTCTACGGTTTTATAATTAAAAGTACTCCTTTAATTGTACCTTATGGAATTGAAACTTCAATATGGTAAATTTAGGCTGCCCCAAATTACGCCTTTAATTGTACCTTATGGAATTGAAACAACTCTCACTTTTTGGTTAAGCTGATCTTCTGTCAACCTTTAATTGTACCTTATGGAATTGAAACTCGTATATTTGGATTCCTCTTAGCAATAACGATTTGCCCTTTAATTGTACCTTATGGAATTGAAACGAAAAACGCCAGCAGATTGAACAGCAAGTGCTCGACCTTTAATTGTACCTTATGGAATTGAAACTGAAATCTCTAAATACGTGACTGTATTATACAATACCTTTAATTGTACCTTATGGAATTGAAACTAATTTTTATTGTTTCAGGTGGTGGGAATCTTCTCACCTTTAATTGTACCTTATGGAATTGAAACATAAAAGTGGTACTCAACTTTGTGCTCAACCTTATCCTTTAATTGTACCTTATGGAATTGAAACGAGGTATGCATCCCTCTACCTTCCGGACTTCTCTTGACCTTTAATTGTACCTTATGGAATTGAAACATAAAAGATGAAAACATTAGATGAAAAAGCTGCTGACCTTTAATTGTACCTTATGGAATTGAAACATATAAGAACAATGTTTAATGATGCGATTGATGAATCCTTTAATTGTACCTTATGGAATTGAAACTTTGAGAACCCTCCAAAACAAATTTAATCTCACCTACCTTTAATTGTACCTTATGGAATTGAAACTTGCTCAACAATTTCACCATTACAAAACATATTAGTCCTTTAATTGTACCTTATGGAATTGAAACGATACCAGACGCCGTTTCCTGTTTTTGCTGATTTTACCTTTAATTGTACCTTATGGAATTGAAACGCATAGATCAGACAGCAAGCAATATCACTTTGCAGGCCTTTAATTGTACCTTATGGAATTGAAACGATGGAAGCTCTTTCATCTTAAGGTCACGGAATAGCCCTTTAATTGTACCTTATGGAATTGAAACTAGGCTTATCTTCTACAACCTCAATCGCTGAATATTCCTTTAATTGTACCTTATGGAATTGAAACCGTAGAAACTTCTATAAAAAATAAAACTATCCCTCCCTTTAATTGTACCTTATGGAATTGAAACTATTATCTTTGCTCCGTATATTTATCATTTAAAATTCCTTTAATTGTACCTTATGGAATTGAAACCTAGTGTTCCTATTAGTGCGCTTAATTTTATTAAGCCTTTAATTGTACCTTATGGAATTGAAACTTGGAAGTCAGAACACAATCTGCGAATAGAATGAAGCCTTTAATTGTACCTTATGGAATTGAAACGCAGAAGAGTGACAAGCTGCTTGAACGATTGCTCTCAACCTTTAATTGTACCTTATGGAATTGAAACTTTGTGAGAATATCGTTGAGGGATTGGCAAACGGTCCTTTAATTGTACCTTATGGAATTGAAACCGGGTAAGAAACTTGGTTTTATCGGAGAGATGGAAGCCTTTAATTGTACCTTATGGAATTGAAACCTTTTACTATTGCATTTGATTGTAATATTTCACCTGCCTTTAATTGTACCTTATGGAATTGAAACAGTTGAAGCGTATCAGGACCTAGCCACAAAACAGCCTTTAATTGTACCTTATGGAATTGAAACCACGTCTTTGTTCTCATCATAACCGCACATAGTCCACCTTTAATTGTACCTTATGGAATTGAAACTATTATCCTGAAATAGATTCTCTGTAAGCACAGCCGGCCTTTAATTGTACCTTATGGAATTGAAACGCCTTCAGAACACGATTGCCAATAAAGCAAATAGTTCCTTTAATTGTACCTTATGGAATTGAAACTCATTAAATTCAATCGTTGAAAGAAATTCGTTAGCTCCTTTAATTGTACCTTATGGAATTGAAACCGGTTGGTTTCCATGTATGACCGCATTCAGTACACCCCTTTAATTGTACCTTATGGAATTGAAACTGCTACCATCTTTGACGGATGCATCTATTAAATCTTCCTTTAATTGTACCTTATGGAATTGAAACTCCTCCGATCAAATAAGGAGGAATGTTTCCAGCTCCTTTAATTGTACCTTATGGAATTGAAACTTGTTATCTTTATTAAATTGAAGAGCCTCTTCAGACCTTTAATTGTACCTTATGGAATTGAAACTATACAAAGCTGAACCCGGCCCTGCAAGTGTTAATGACCTTTAATTGTACCTTATGGAATTGAAACGTTCAGATTACAGGCTTAGCACCAGACGGCGTAACCTTTAATTGTACCTTATGGAATTGAAACCCTTTTCACGGTCTGCGTAAGCTCTGTTGCTGCGGCCCCTTTAATTGTACCTTATGGAATTGAAACTAATACAATTAGTACACGGATGAACAAATACAACGTCCTTTAATTGTACCTTATGGAATTGAAACTAAGTATATTTTAGTAAGTTAGTATCTAAAAGTAAGCCTTTAATTGTACCTTATGGAATTGAAACGAGAATTGCAGATATGTAACTACTATTGTATAGCCGCCTTTAATTGTACCTTATGGAATTGAAACAAAGAGATTAGGACTTTATTAATATTTTTAAATAATCCTTTAATTGTACCTTATGGAATTGAAACGTCGCTTTCCGTGTAATAACACATAACTTCAAACTGCCTTTAATTGTACCTTATGGAATTGAAACCAACTCAACAATTTCTGGTGCAGCGTCTATTTCAGCCCTTTAATTGTACCTTATGGAATTGAAACATAAGTCTCCAGTTCTCGCCGTCAAACCAGATCTTTCCTTTAATTGTACCTTATGGAATTGAAACAAAGATAACACCAACCTCGCCTTTATATTTCCGACCCCTTTAATTGTACCTTATGGAATTGAAACATAAATATGATAAAGAAACACGGTGCGATTATTGCACCTTTAATTGTACCTTATGGAATTGAAACTTTTTTAGCTATAATAGATCAAGAATCAGACACTTTCCTTTAATTGTACCTTATGGAATTGAAACTAACCATAAGATATAATTCATCCTCATTCATGGATCCTTTAATTGTACCTTATGGAATTGAAACTTGCAGCCCTTACGCCAGCCTTAGTACGTGAAGATATCCTTTAATTGTACCTTATGGAATTGAAACTTGTCTGCTCTAGTCCTTGCGAAACAGAGCCTTCAATCCTTTAATTGTACCTTATGGAATTGAAACATCTTCCTTGCCCGTACCCGATAGCGCAGGAATTTCCTTTAATTGTACCTTATGGAATTGAAACTTTTTTAGCTATAATAGATCAAGAATCAGACACTTTCCTTTAATTGTACCTTATGGAATTGAAACGATCTTTTTATACGTTGTGCGTAATGTGTTTTTACGCCTTTAATTGTACCTTATGGAATTGAAACGTGTATGTTAGCCAGCAGGTCATTTACAACTCCGGTGCCTTTAATTGTACCTTATGGAATTGAAACCCCGATAAGACAGCCTTACGCAGCTCGTAGTCAATTCCTTTAATTGTACCTTATGGAATTGAAACTGAACTCTATTACGTTCAATTTCCCGTCTTCGTAATCCCTTTAATTGTACCTTATGGAATTGAAACTTTTTAGGCTAAAATATATTGAAGTAAGGCTTATATACCTTTAATTGTACCTTATGGAATTGAAACGAAGATTTATTTAATGTTGCTTCTGAATATCGAAAGCCTTTAATTGTACCTTATGGAATTGAAACTTAGTAATGCAGCTATCTACATATTGTTAATGTAGGCCTTTAATTGTACCTTATGGAATTGAAACTCACTCCGAATACTATTTCATTCATGGCTATTTATTCCTTTAATTGTACCTTATGGAATTGAAACGTTGTCTGGCCTATTATAAGGACACGGAGTTATACACCTTTAATTGTACCTTATGGAATTGAAACGAATTTTTGGAGTTGTGGAAAATCGAGCAAAAAAGACCTTTAATTGTACCTTATGGAATTGAAACTTACTTCATTAGTCAGAAAGTCGTTGGAACATCTTGCCTTTAATTGTACCTTATGGAATTGAAACTCATTAAATCTAAAGGATGGGTTTCTTTACTTTGGTCCTTTAATTGTACCTTATGGAATTGAAACTATACGACGGATTTTTTGGACATAGCCTTTTCGGCCTTTAATTGTACCTTATGGAATTGAAACTTATCTCGTTTAATGCCAACTACTTGATTGTGCAAGCCTTTAATTGTACCTTATGGAATTGAAACACACAAGGAAAGCGTGTAAGCGTTGTGCAGGGCCGCCTTTAATTGTACCTTATGGAATTGAAACAAATTTCTGGTGAGGCGTCTATTTCAGCTAAACACGCCTTTAATTGTACCTTATGGAATTGAAACTTATATAATCTAATTATATCTTATCTTAAGATATACCTTTAATTGTACCTTATGGAATTGAAACAAATTTCTGGTGAGGCGTCTATTTCAGCTAAACACGCCTTTAATTGTACCTTATGGAATTGAAACTTCAAATTCCAACTCCGGAGTTTCTTTGCCTTCGTCCCTTTAATTGTACCTTATGGAATTGAAACTATATAAATGAATCCATTGGGCTCAATGTCTGAGACCTTTAATTGTACCTTATGGAATTGAAACTCTACATATACTAACAAGGGCATTAAGTTTCAGCTCGCCTTTAATTGTACCTTATGGAATTGAAACTATAACCCTGCACGTAATCATCGGAATAACCACCGCCTTTAATTGTACCTTATGGAATTGAAACGGTTAAAGGAGAACTTGACGAACTGGACAAGGCGGGCCTTTAATTGTACCTTATGGAATTGAAACAGTTGAGCGGGGCAAACTCTTTGCGTACTCTTTTTTCCTTTAATTGTACCTTATGGAATTGAAACCCCATTCCACGGTATCCTTATACCATTTTACGTGACCTTTAATTGTACCTTATGGAATTGAAACTAATATTCAAGATATAAACATAGATATCCTTCTTCGCCTTTAATTGTACCTTATGGAATTGAAACAAGTTTCATCTGAAGTAACTTGTAGATTTTGAGAAGCCTTTAATTGTACCTTATGGAATTGAAACGCTCTAACGTCTCAAGTTCTTTATCGTCAGCCTCTTTCCTTTAATTGTACCTTATGGAATTGAAACAAGAAGTGACAGCTACGGAAAACCGCTCCCGGCTTTCCTTTAATTGTACCTTATGGAATTGAAACGTAGATAAAACTTAGTGCCCTCACGGTCTTTTAAACCTTTAATTGTACCTTATGGAATTGAAACACAAGATAGCGTTCGTAAGTTGTAGTGCTGTAGCGGGCCTTTAATTGTACCTTATGGAATTGAAACCTTATATAAACAGCAAAACGAAATGTAGCTCTAACCTTTAATTGTACCTTATGGAATTGAAACGATGCAGAAAGTTGATATGCAATCGGACAGTCTGTCCTTTAATTGTACCTTATGGAATTGAAACTGAAAAGGTTGTAATACCTTGTCATATAAGCGTTTGCCTTTAATTGTACCTTATGGAATTGAAACGTGCTATATACTACCGATACATCTCGCACAAGAGCCTTTAATTGTACCTTATGGAATTGAAACGACGGAGTAACAAATATAGACTTGGGTGAACTGGTTCCTTTAACTGTACCTTATGGAATTGAAACAAAGAATAAACGCACTGCGAATAATCTATTATTCCCTTTAATTGTACCTTATGGAATTGAAACAATGTAGATTATATATTTTCAGGTGTATGTCCTAGCCTTTAATTGTACCTTATGGAATTGAAACGCGCTATCGGGGGATCTGATCCCCTTTAGAGCAACATTCAGAGGAGTAGATGACATGGAGTTTTTCCTCTTTAGAGTCATGAAATTATATGCCTGAGTTGTTAAAACCCCAGGAATAATGAGTAATCCATAATTCTATTTGAAAGATCACAACGTTTTCAAGAAAAGAAAAGAGCCGTAAATCATTGATTTACAGCTCGTTATTGAAGTGACTCCGAAGCGATTCGAACGCTTGACCCACGCCTTAGAAGGGCGTTGCTCTATCCAGCTGAGCTACGGAGCCAGCTTTAATTGCGGTGCAAAGGTAACTCTTTTTGCCGAATCTCAAAACGATTTTATTACTTTTTCATTCCTTTATTCCGCCGACAAGAGCTATAATCCTAAGGGTAAACCTGTTATATGCCAAAAAAGAAGGAGTAGGCTCCACAACACAAGGATGTATATGGAGTAACGCCAAGTATACTTCAGCAAAGAGCCATACGTGGTTTGCTCTTCGTACTGTTGCATATAGGTGAGCACCAAAGGCATGTAGAACAAAAAGGGGGTAACTGCATTTGTGGCGCTATCGCCAATACGATAGGCGCATTGCGTAAGTTCGGGGGCTATCCCCATGCGCTGAAACACTGGTACAAATATAAAAGCCATAAATGCCCATTTGGCTGTTGCCGACACCATGACAAGGTTAATTATTGCAGTGAACAGGATGAATAAGAGTAATATGCTCACGTTACTCACATCTAGCGACAAAAAGAGGTTGGCACTAATGATGGCCAGACACTTATCGAGATGTGAATATTCCAGACAAGCAAACATCTGTGCGGCAAAAAAGGCTATGACCAGATAAATACTTAATAGCTGCATGGGTTGGGTAAGGCCTTCGATTACATCACCATCCGTGCGATAACGTCCCGAAACAAAACCATAAACCATCCCCATGAGTCCGGCGCCGAAAGAGATAAGGAACAGTATTCCCATAATAAAAGGCGAACGGATTAATCCGCCATTCACCCCTCGGAGTATGCCCCAGGGTGAAAAGGTAGCCAGAAGAATGAGTGCCACATAAATTACTCCAACAATGCAAGAGGTGGTTAGTGCCCGGCGTTCTTTGTGCGAAAGTTGTTTGTAACCTTCAAAACGAACACTGCCGGTATAGGTGCCCAAAGCAGGAAGTAAATTTCGGCAAGTGACAAAATAGATAATACCTGCTATGAGAAAGGTTGATGCAAACATAAAATAATAGTTAGACAAAGGGCCTATGTTATCAGCATAAACAGAAGCGGTCAATGCCGCATATTGTGTAGTGGAAGCAATAAGCGGATCGAGTGTGCTTAGCACCAGATTGGCACTATACCCGCATGCTACCGATACGTAGGCAGTGATGATGCCACCTATAGGATGAAGGCCCACGGAATAAAAAAGTGTGGCGGCGATGGGTAAAAGAATAATGTAACCGGCATCGCCAACTATATTGGAAAGTACTCCCAAAAGGATAACCCATAAGATAATGCGGCGAGGATTACGATGTTTATTCGTTCCACGACGAATGCAAGCACTAATGAAGCCCGAATGTTGTGCCACGCCAACACCAAAAAGAGCCACTATAACCAAGCCGAGAGGTGCAAAACCGGTAAAATTGGTTACTACGTTACGCAATAGCCAACGTATACTCTCGGGACTGAGGAGGCTTTGCACACGAATTTCTTCTCCCGTTTGCGGCTGTATAACGCTCAGTCCGTAGATATCTAATATCCACGAAAGAAAGATGATAATCAGCGTAAGCAGCAGAAACATCGTGGCGGGGTGTGGCATGCGCCATTTATTCTTCATCCGCTTCAAGGTTATCAAGATCAATGATGCGCAACTCGAGAGCACGAACGGCAAGGCGAGTGGCATTCACTCCTACCCTTTCTCTCTCGGAAAAGAGTCGGCCGATGAGATCATTTTGTCTTTTTTCGAGCGATTTGACTCCAAACGGCATGCCTTTAAGTGCGGCAATCATATCTTTAGTATACCCCAAAGCTAAATGACGCAGGAAACGTTCATCGTATTCATCGACATCATAGCTAATCACTGCCTCTTGCCGACGGGCATCGTTGGCTACTGATTTCTTGAAACGATCTACAATCTTCTCGAGTATCGGGTAGTTAAATACCAATCTTTTGCCATCCATCACTGCTTGTACATCTGTTTTCGTAAGCAGTTCTCCTGTTTTTAAAATAATGCCGTCGGCTCCGGCATCGAGAACATCTACCCATAACTTCTCGTTCAGAATTTCACCGGTAAAGATGAGTACCCGCACGCCTTTGTATCGTTTACAGATATTGCGACAGATGTCTACACCTATCGTCGTAGATCCTCCGAGCCCAAGGTCGAGCAACACCATATCCGGTTGCCTTTGTTCAATCAACGGCCAAAAATCTTTTTCAGTCATAGCTGTGCCGATAACTTCCGCATTGGGTATCTCGTGGCGAAAGATTTCTTCCGTTCCTTTCAGCTCGAGCTTCACGTCTTCAACTATAATCACTTTAAATTTACTACTCTCTTCCATCTTTATCGCTTTATTTTATGACTTATTTATTTTTCGGGGAATGGTGAAATAAACGGTAAAACCTCCTTCGGGAGCCGGCTCGGCATTGATACGGCAACCTCTTCGTAAGGCAAACTCATCGTGATCGCGAATAATTTGTTTGCAAACCAAATATTCGGTGCCGCTTAATTCTCCCTGTACGGCGGAGGTCATCCGGGCCAGATTGGGGTAAAACAACTGGTTAAGTTCTTCCACCGTCTTCTGCCGACGTGTATCGGTAAACAGAAAACGGATATATTCATCGTCAGCCCGGGCTTGCAACAGTAACTCACCGTCACACGGCACAGAGAGTGCTTCATCTATCAGATTTTCGAGAAGGAAACACAATAAATGAAGATCGCCCGTAACCTGGGCTTCAATAGGGGCTGGCAAGAATAATATCTTATTGGGGAGGTTCTTACTCCTCTTATAAAAATATCGTTGGGCATGTTCGAAGAGATCGCTTACACTTATCGCAGAACGATGAAAGGTCACTTCTTCCAATTGCCGGGAAGCACACAAACTAAGTATCGAGAAAATGCCTTTATAGTATTCTATCAGTTCGGTAATGGCTATTATGCTTTCGCCTTCTTCCGACGGTGAAAGAGTTAACAAGTTGAGTTTATCAATGATTAGCTTTATCTTACTGGGATAGTACACGGTTTCGTGCTTAATGATTGATAAACAATTATCTAACACCATGTTTTGCACATGCAATAGATTATCTTCCCACAAAGCCCGATGAGTCTCCTCGTGTGCCGATTCAATATCACGGTATCTCAGGGCCAGCTTCACCACGGCATTAAAAACAACAATAGCTACGTAGCGGGCTATCAGCTCTATCAGCAATTTATCAGCTTCGGGCCTATCCGCCTCCTGTTTACCGATAACCAACACCCCCACACATTGATGCATTCCGCCGGCATCGACTATAAGAGGAAATGCCTGAAGAGTTTCTTCGACCAGGTAGGTTGCCTCATCAAAGCAACGCTGCACAATGGAGGGCATATCCTTACCATGCGGATTAGAGACAAATTCAAGTTTATGAGTCGTTTCGTGGTAAACGGCGATACCCATGTTATCGATCATCAAAAGTTCATTGACAGCATCAAATGCTTCATTGACTATATTCTGTGGAATTTCTTTCAGCGTATCTTCTTCGCGTTGCAACACCTCGGCAGGTTCTTGCAAACGTAAGATAGAAGCTGCAAAAATCTTCTTGTTAATATCTAATACTTGCTCTAAATTGAACCGATTAATCAACCTTTTGCGTACATAGAATATATAATAGCCTATCAGTAAAGATGCAAGCAGAAGCAAACAAAGAATAACACCTACCGTTTTATTGGTGGTAGATCGCTCTAGCTGTCGGCAATAGCCTTCGAGTGACTGATCTTCGCCCAATAGTTTATAGAGTGAGGTATAAGCAGCATTGTTATAACTGTAAGCATCCCATTGTTTCAAAGCAAGCAGAGAAACGGACGCTTCATTACGAATATCGAGAATAACATGAAAATCGGAATCAAACATCGTGTTCCACCAATCTATCTCAGCAGGAGTGCCGTCTCCGGACAATTTCATGTAGGTGTGTGGAAAGCGGGCGTATTTCTTATAATGCATATTAAGGCAGTTCATGGCGGAATCGACATAGTGCAAAGCCAGGGTATAATCTTCGATAACATTACAATAGTAGGCCGTATCGGCAAATAGCGAGGCTTTGTTGAGCAGTTCTTCGTACCCTTTTTGAGAGTCGACCGAAGAAATAGAATCAGTGGGTATACGAAGTTCGGAGGACGCTTTTTTATCGCAAGAAACAAAAGCCAGGGGGAGTAATAAAAAGAGTAACATTCCCAGCATTTTTCGTACCCCCGGAGGTAGCCGAAAGAAAAAACGACTTCCTTTGCCTTCTGTGCTTTCTACACTAAAGAGACACACACGAAACAAATCATTCGTTTTTCTGTACTTCTCTATAATTCCCTTACAATTCATTAAACCGAAGCCACTTCCTTTATTTTGCCGAAGTTCTTCAGCATCCGACGCGTCATATATACCGATCATTCGCGAATCGTATACTTTCTCGCCTAAAATGCGCTCTACATCTGATTCCGAAAGACCACGGCCATCATCTTCTACGGAAATTTCCACATATTCGTCCGTTTCGTGAGCATAGATTCGGATATTCCCTCCTTCGGCAGTGTATTTCCGCGCATTTTCGGCCAGGGTATTAATCATAAAAAGAGTCAGCGCTTTATCGGCCTTTACAATTGCCCGGGTAGGCTCGACACTGAGCGTTTGGCGTTTCATTTCAAAGGCTTTCCGGCCCTTACCCACTAAAAGGAAAAGCTCATTGAGTGAGAAATTCTCTATGTTCAGACTAAGCGTACCTTGCTTCATCTTTATCCAAAGTGCCAGTATATCGTTATATTCATTAATCGTAGTTACCAATTCATCAATATACTGATACTTTTCTTTCTTTATCCTTTCATCGTTGATAAAGCCTTTATCGGTAAGCTTATGCACTTCGTTAATGATTCTGTCTATATATGGATTTATACCGTTTACGATGGCCATACACGATTTCTTAATCAGATTCTGGCGTTTATTTCCGGCTATATGTTGTTCGTAAACATAACGCTGTTTCTCAAGCTGTCTTTGTTCATCTCCTAAAGCTATAAAGGTCATGCCATTCTCTAACGTCCAGGCAATGTAAGGCGTAATAATGCGAATAAGTGCCCGTTCGTCTTTAGTAAGTTTACGGGGGGTATTTAGTTTTATTAGTTCATCGCTCCCTACTTCCAGACGAATGGATGTAGCACCGAAAAGCTGTTCCATATCGGGCTGAATAGCCGTAGTAATGGCTTGTACAATTTCGTCTCCTTCAGTTATATCAGACGGAATGGAAGCGGTTATCTTTTGACAAATATCCAATGTTAGCTTCAAACGGGCAATGTGTATGCGATTACGTTCTTTAGATCGATTATTGAAGATCCAAAATAATACGATCACAAATACCAGTCCGAGAACAACAAAAGAAATGAGTATATTGAGTTGCCGTGATTCTTCCTCCAGTGCCTGGAAACGACTCTCCAACTGTTTATCCTGACGAGTATACTCCAATATATCAAGATAAATATTACGATTATAGTCGGAAGGAATTTTCATGCCCATGCCGGCATAAGCTACACTTAATTGTTCCCGAATGCGCGATATCCATTCAGGAACAGTTTTCACTTTACTTTTACCCATCCAGTTAAGTTCTGTATAAACAGTATCTCTATCAACAAAGGGCTTAAGCACATCTGCCTGCAGAGAATCTTTATGGTTTGGATAATAAAGTTTATGGTGGTAATTGACACATTCTAACGCTCGCGAAAGGGTGTCGAGTGCTTCAGAATAGCGTCCGTGTGCATTGAGATATTTCCCAATGGTGACGTAGGCAGCAGCTATTTGATAAAGATCGTTGTACTGACGAAACTTAGTTAAAGAGATTTCGGCCAAACGAAGCGGCAGAAGCGAATCGACAGGTATGTTTAATTGTTCCAGAGCGTGCAATCGTCTGGCTTGAAACAAAGCAAAATTATCGGGAGTAACCATGAGATTTGCCAATCCCTGTATGCCGTTTCCTTCAAAATAAGTATATTTGTTTTGAAAAGCGGTACGCCAAGTGAGGTATAGCTCGTCGAACTCTTTTAATTTACGTTCTACGGATGTTTCGCCTTCGCATAATGCAGCCGACCCTTTTATATAGTGGTAATAGAGTATCTGACTTGTATCGGTAGTCAAATATTGTTCCTTACTTATTTCATTAAGAGATGCCACCGCCTCGGGATGCTGCTGGAGATAATAGTAATAGATGGCGGAAACAATAAAGAATTCGGAATACGCATAATTTAATCTGACAATTTCGTGACCATCCACAAACAGATTCCGGTCTTCATCTATCCGCCTCATTCGTCGAATGGCACTGTTTCGGTAATCATAGAATTCTTTATTCATAGCGGTGCGCTGATATATTTTCATCAGCCCGATATCAGCTATCAGCAGTTCTAATTCATTCTTTGTAAGGTCATAGACCTGGCCGTGCAATTGTTCGGCCTTATTAAAATCCATCTTCATGAAAGCACAGAAGCCAAGGTTATTGCAAGCCTCTGCCTTACCCTGACTATATAAACTAGCTTTACGATAGGCCTGCGTAGAAGCCAGAAACGATGAATCTAAGTTTTTATAACGAAAAGAATAAGCCTGTTGGTTGAGGGAATCAATAAGTCTCACTTCTTTAGTAGGTGCTATGCCTGCACATGAAAAAAGAGCTGAAATAAACAGTAGACACAAAGTGATTATTGATAGCCGGGAATTCATTTTGCCAAATATTGTTTTATAAAAGCAAATCTACTATTTTTTCCAGATAAACAGGTGATAACAATGAGTTTTATTATCAGGATGTTGTTGCAACAATTGAGGCAAAGCCAATACACAAAAAATATTTTTTCTACAATAAGTCTTTTGGATTGAGGATAGAATTCATACCTTTGCATGCAAATTAACAAATAGGTAACAACTATTACAATAATGAGCGAAAAAACTCCTTTCATGGTATTCTCGGGAACTAACTCGAGATATCTGGCAGAAAATATCTGCGCTAGCCTTGGTTGTCCATTAGGAAATATGAATATTACCCACTTCGCCGATGGGGAATTTGCTGTTTCTTATGAAGAATCTATTCGTGGCTCTCATGTGTTTCTGGTTCAATCCACCTTCCCTAATTCTGACAATTTAATGGAACTTCTGTTGATGATTGATGCAGCTAAAAGAGCTTCTGCTAAAAGCGTCATAGCTGTAATCCCCTATTTTGGTTGGGCCAGACAGGACAGAAAAGACAAGCCTCGTGTTTCTATCGGAGCTAAACTAGTGGCTGATTTACTATCTGTAGCAGGTATTAATCGGTTGATTACAATGGACTTGCACGCCGATCAAATTCAAGGATTTTTCGATATTCCGGTAGATCATTTATATGCTTCGGCCGTTTTCCTACCTTACATTCAATCTTTAAAGCTGAAAGATTTAGTCATTGCCACTCCGGATGTGGGTGGTTCTAAGAGAGCCAGCACTTTCTCTAAATACTTAGGGGTGCCATTGGTTCTTTGCAATAAATCTCGTGTAAAGGCAAATGAAGTGGCCTATATGCAGATAATAGGTGATGTGGAAGGAAAGAATGTTGTGCTGGTAGACGATATCGTTGATACGGCAGGAACAATTACGAAAGCTGCCAATATTATGCTTGATGCGGGAGCTAAATCGGTAAGAGCCATCGCCAGTCATTGTGTAATGTCCGATCCGGCATCGGAAAGAGTTGCGGAATCGGGACTTTCAGAGATTGTATTTACCGACAGCATTCCCTATTGCAAAAACTGCACGAAAGTGAAACAGCTCACTATAGCCGGAATGTTTGCCGAAACAATTAAACGGGTGGTTAATAATGAATCTATCAGCTCGCAATATATTATCTGATTTTACATTATAAGAATTATTTCATATAAAAAAAGAGCTGCTTCTAAAAATGAAGCAGCTCTTTTTTTATATGAAATAATTCATTAAGCAAATAAAGAAAGTTATTTGAGAACTCCTAACCGATAAGTACCTTTCCGGGTCACTTTGCCCGTGCTATCGGTTTCAACAAAAGGCCCATGCTTTTTACCTTGTTTGAAAAAACCTTCGTAGCGATTTCCGTCTTTATCTTCCTGAACTCCGTTTCCCTCTTCCATTCCATCAACAAATCCGCCTTTATATTTGGTGCCGTTACTAAGAGTTAGTCTTCCCTGTCCGTTAGGCTGGTTGTTCTTCCATTCTCCTTCGTACAGATCTCCATTACTCCATTTATAAGTGCCAATGCCATTTCTGTTATTATCTTTCCAGTCGCCTTCATAAACGGCTCCGTTAGCCCAGGTAAAAACGCCTTTCCCATCTTGCATGCCATCTTTGAAATTACCTACATACTTATCGCCATTGGCATGATAATAGATGCCGGTTCCTGTACGTTCGCCCAACAGATAGGCTCCTTCATATCGATCGCCCGTATGGAAGAAATAGATTCCTTTGCCATGCTGCATATCTTCTACCCAATCGCCTACATATTTATCTCCATTGGCATATTCAAAGGTTCCCTTACCTTCACGCATATCATCTTTCCAATCACCGGTATATTTGCTGCTATCATTCCATGATAACTCACCCTGACCGTTCTTTTTATCATTCTTCCAGGAACCTATGTATTTAGATCCGTTTTTCCAGGTATAGGTGCCTTGCCCCTCACGCTTATCATTTGTCCAAAGCCCTTCATACATATCACCGTTATGATAATACATGGTACCTTTGCCATGCTGATAATCTTGATACCACATGCCACTATACCTGTTGTTATTCACAAAATAGTAGGTGCCCATGCCGTGTTGCTGATCCTGATACCATTGTCCTTCGTATTTTTCACCATCATGGAAAGTATATATCCCGTATCCTTCACGTTTACCTTTTACATATTCCCCTTCATATATATCTCCGTTCTTAAATAGAGTTTTGCCCTTACCATTAGGTTTCCTGCTCTTCAATTCACCTGTATATATAGAACCGTCTTTGAAGGTATAATTTCCAATTTTGACTTCTCCTGAAAAAGATTCTATTATTTTCCCGAAGAAACTACCACTGTTTTGTGCTTGAATATTACCTTGCGAAAGAGAAAACAAAAGAAGTATAGTATACAGATATCTCATCTAATTTTAGGTATTTTTGATTAGTAATAAACACAAAAATACTATTTATCTCCAAATAAAGCAGCATTTTGCATACCTTTTATGACATCTTTTTACCAGCTACGACCTCTTTTAATTTCTCTTTGCATAAATAGCGGCAGGCAAGATCACGAAGTTCTTGAGGAGTAACCTCTTTGATGGCTTGCAGAGAATGCGAAAAATAATCATCGGCAAGCCCCGTGGTAAGAATAAATATCCAGGCATCCGAGATGGAGAATGGAGATTCGTAATTGCGACACATCTCACCCACCATATAGTTTTTAACCATTGACAGTTCTTCCTGACCAACGGTTTCATTTTGTAGCTTATCAATTTCATGATAAACCTCAGTGATTAAGGGTTCGACGTATTCATTAGCCGCTTCGGTACTTACCATCAATAATCCGTTGTCGGGATAGAACAGAATTCCGGCGGAAATGCCATAAGTATAACCTTTGTCTTCACGAATATTAGACATAAGCCGGCTTCCGAAATAACCGCCGAACAGAGTAATCAACACACGGAGTTTCAAATAATCGGGATGAGTACGCTCGATTGTAAGGTTACCCATCTTCACCGCACTTTGCATCGCATCTGCCCGCTCCGTGAATATTTTCTTTTCAGAAGCAGTAACAATGGCATATTCTTGCTTAACAATCTGACGATTGGTATCTCCAAAAGGTTCCGTCCCGAAAACGGACTGCACATTCTGAATAATCTCATCGGTTACTTTACCCGAAAGATAGATGGTGCAATTGCCCGAATGATAATGGGTATCATAAAACTCGTGAAGTGCCTTCGGGGTAATATTCCGGTAATCTTCTTCACCGAGAATTTGTCCACAAGGATGTTGATCGCCAAAAGAAGCATTGAGCAAACTGCGATGAGCCAGATAATCGACCTTAGTAGAATTTACCTGAAATTGTTGTATATTGGAATCGATAACGGTAGAGAGCTCTTTTTCAGGAAAGACAGGCTCTTTAATGACAGACTCAAGTATCTCGAGTGTTTCTTTAAAATATTTATTCAAAGAATAAAGCGTGATATACGAATGCTCTACGGAAGTAGACAAATCAAGCCATGACCCGTAATAATCGAGTTTAGCGGCTATAGCTGTTGAAGTATAACTACGAGAACCTTCGCGCAACATGCGATTAGTGAAAAGAGCCTGCAATTTTTGCGACTGATGCCATCGGCCTCCCCTGAAAATCAGATCCAAACGCGTCACTTCCTGTTCGCCACTGTTTATTATATTAAGGGAAATGCCATTGGGCATTATAATCGATATAGGGCGCTGAATATCTATTTGTTTCAACTCGCAAACGATAGGCTGAAATGTACGATTCATAATTTATTTATTTCATTCATGACTTTTAATTGCTGTTCCGCTTTCTCAAGATCCTCGGGAGTGTCTATGCCTATTGTTTCAAACTCACTGATTCCAACCTTAATAGTGTATCCGTTTTCCAACCAGCGAAGTTGCTCCAATGACTCTGCCAACTCAAGTGCCGATTGGGGTAAAGCGGTAATTTCTTTCAATATATCCACGCGATAAGCATATAGACCAATATGCTTATAATAGATGTGCTTTTGAAGCCAGTCGGCCTTATCGGCATTTCTCTGATAGGGAATAATTGAGCGGCTAAAGTATAACGCATTTCTATTTTTATCAAGCACTACCTTGGGTGAATTAATATTTTCTAACTCCCCAATGAGGTTGTCTGAAGTAAAAGGCTTTACCAGAGTGGCTATTTGCGTTGTAGGGTCGTTAAAACAGGCTTTTATCGTTTCTAACTGCGAAGCTTGAATAAAAGGTTCATCTCCCTGAATATTTATCACCACATCAAATCCTAATCCTAATTTCGTGCAAGCTTCTTGGCAGCGATCGGTGCCACTTTTATGATTAGTAGAAGTCATTATAACCTTACCGCCAAAAGCTTTTACTGCCGCTTCAATGCGTACGTCATCCGTAGCAACACAGGTATAATCCAAGAGCCCGGCTACTTGTTCGTATACTCGCTGTATAACCGTTTTTCCTCCTAAAATAGCCAATGGTTTAGCAGGGAAACGCGTTGATGCGTATCTGGCAGGAATAATTCCTAAAAATTTCATTTCAGTATAAGTTATTAAATTAATATATCTTTGCCAAGCAATTGCCGAAGTCCGTCGATCACATATTTACGGTTCATGTCTTCCTGTTTAAGAACAGTTCCATCATACATCAATAAATCAATGTCCAGCTTTACTTTTTCCTCCATTTTATCTTCGGGTTTGCGGCCTGCCTCTTTCTCTATTGTTTTCAATTGGAGTATTACAACAGAAGCCTCTTTCTCCGTAGAGAATCGAACCAGCTGATTGAAGAAAAGAGCGGGGTTAAACAAATGAAGGGGTTTTGTATATTCCTCATCAGCAAAACGAACCGATGAGAACAACTCTGTCAGCCTCCTGCGGGCCAACCTGAGATTTATTTCTTTATCATAATTGCTACCTATACAGACAATGCATGTATACATACTAGGTTATTTAAACAAATCATCCAAACCCGGATCCACCGTATCTTGGAAATTATCGGTAGTATTGTCGCTACCGCACGGATCAAAATCCTCAGGCAGTTTAAATTGCTCGTTCTGATCGTATCCCAAGGATTTATCGGCATAAACTTTATTCATATAAAGAGCCCAGATAGGCAATGCCATGGCTGCGCCCTGCCCATTGGCCATGGTGTCAAAATGAATGTCACGATCTTCACCACCAACCCAACAACCGGACACGAGCGAAGGAGTAAAGCCCATAAACCATCCGTCGGAGTTTCGATTCGTTGTTCCGGTTTTACCTCCCATATCTGCAGTGATACCGTAACGGCGTACACGCACACCTGTACCTTCGTTGATAACGGCACGAAGCATCACAAGCATTTTATAGGCACTGGTAGCGCTAATCACTTCTTCCATTTGTGGTGTAAAGGAGGAAATCACGTTTCCTTCACTATCTTCTATCTTGGTAACAAATAGCGGAGCTACACGAATGCCTTTATTAGCAAACGCCGTATATGCGCTAACCATTTCGCCCACTGATATATCACATGGCCCCAAACAGAGCGAAGGCGTTGCTTGTATATCTTTATTAAGCACACCAAAACTATGAATAAGCCTTACTAAGGCGTATGGGTTCAATTTTCCCATGAGATATGCCGAAATCCAGTTATTAGAGTGGGCTAATCCCCATTTCAAAGTTACCATCTCCCCATATCGATCGCGTGAATCGTTTCGGGGTGACCAGGCTTCTCCTGTTTCTGTAATGATAGTTTGTTCAACATTCCGGGCCTCATCACAGGGAGAGTATCCGTTCTCCATGGCAAGCGTATACAAATAGGGCTTAATGGTTGAACCGACTTGCCGGCGTCCCATCATTGCCATATCATACTGAAAATAGGAATAATTGGGTCCTCCTACGTACGCTTTCACATGGCCGTTGAAAGGGTCCATAGACATGAAGCCTGTGCGTAGAAAATATTTGTAATACCTGATGGAATCGAGTGGAGTCATTATTGTATCTTTTTCTCCATGCCACGTAAATACGGACATTTCCTCGGGCGTATTAAATGCTTTTTTGATCTCGGTTTCAGAAGCTCCTCCTTCTCTCATTGAGCGATAACGATCGGTCTGCTTGACAGCTCTATCTAATATCTGACTAACCTGTGCCTCTGTAAGCATACGACTATAAGGAGCCGTTTTACTGTTTTTCTTTTCTGCAAAAAAACGTCCTTGCAAATATCCTCCCAGATGTTCTTCTACGGCTTCCTCAGCATACTTCTGCATACGCGAATCAATCGTAGTATAGATCTTTAAACCATCTGTATAAATATTATAATTCGAACCGTCTTTTTTCTTATTCTTCAGACACCATCCATAAAGCGGATTAGTTTGCCAAGCAAGAGAATCTTCATAGTACTTTTGCATTTGCCAGGCACGATAATTGACTTTATCCGGCTTCCCGGCAGTCATCATACTCCGCAAATACTCCCGGAAATAGGTTGCCAAACCTTCTTTATGATCTACCCGGTGATATTTTAAAGTAAGCGGAAGTTCCTGCAACGAGTCACATTGTTCCGTCGTTATATAATCAGCTTTACGCATCTGATCAAGTACTACATTTCTTCTTCCTCGAGCACGTTCATTAAAACGCACGGGATTATATAATGCAGGATTTTTGCACATACCCACCAACGTAGCCGCTTCTTCTATCTTCAATTCACCGGGTTCACACCCAAAATAGGTATATGCAGCTGTTTTCACTCCAACAGCATTATTGAGGAAATCGAACTTATTTAGATACATCGTCAGAATTTCCTCTTTCGTGTAGTAACGTTCCAGGCGCACAGCAATGACCCATTCTATAGGCTTCTGAAAAATACGTTGTAAAACGCTATTGGCATCAGGAGAATATAATTGCTTAGATAATTGCTGAGTAATAGTACTACCACCACCAGCATGTTTCTGCATAAACACTCCACGTTTTACAATAGCACGCGCCAGTGCTTTAATATCAATACCTGAGTGACTTGTAAAACGAACATCTTCCGTAGCGATCAGTGCATTAACAATGTTTGGAGATAACTCATTGTAACTGGTATAAACGCGATTCTCTTTACTAAGCGACCAGGTGCCAAGTGCCTTCCCGTCTTCAGAGAATATTTCAGTGGCAAATTTGTAATTAGGATTTTCCAACTCTTCTACGGCCGGCATATATCCTATCCATCCATAAGCGATGGAAGCAAAAACGATCACTCCCAATAACACTATGGCTGCAAAAAATAGCCACAATCCTTTTACTATCTTTTTTATCATCCTTCACTTTATTTTAAGATGCTTTGTTAGCCACCACCAAAAGCTTCAGCAAACAAGAAACCAAGCATTTTATATGAGGTGCAAAATTAAGATAAAACTTTTTCTTTCACAACATATTAATCGCTTATTCCCTAGTTAATAACCAAAGTTAAGGTAGGAGTTACTTGGAGTAAATCATTTTATTCGTATCTTTACGCTCCGTATTAATGGTATATCAATAAATATATAACAATATGGAAAACAGAAGTTTAGTAACCATAGCCGAGTATTCGAAAGAAAAAATTCTCTATATGCTCGAAATGGCAAAGCAGTTTGAGAAGAACCCCAACAGAAAAATTCTTGAAGAGAAAGTGGTTGCAACTCTATTCTTCGAACCCTCTACCCGCACCCGCCTCAGTTTTGAAACAGCAGCCAATCGTTTGGGAGCACGCGTAATAGGCTTTAGCGACCCAAAAGCAACAAGCTCTGCCAAAGGAGAAACACTGAAAGATACCATTATGATGGTGAGCAATTATGCCGATGTGATTGTGATGAGGCACCATCTTGAAGGAGCTGCCCGTTATGCCAGTGAGGTTGCTCCTATTCCAATTGTTAACGCCGGCGACGGTGCTAACCAGCATCCCTCGCAAACAATGCTCGATCTCTATTCTATTTATAAAACTCAAGGAACGTTGGAAAACCTAAACATATATCTTGTAGGTGATTTAAAATACGGACGCACTGTTCATTCTCTGCTCATGGCCATGCGCCACTTCAACCCCACTTTTCATTTTATCGCTCCGGAAGAACTTAAAATGCCTGAGGAATATAAACTATACTGTAAGCATAATCATATAAAATACGAAGAACATACTGATTTTACGGAAGAAATTATTGCAGATGCAGACATACTTTACATGACTCGGGTGCAACGCGAACGTTTCACGGATATGATGGAATACGAACGGGTGAAAAATATATATATTCTAAAGAATAAAATGTTAGAACAATCGCGCCCAAATTTGCGTATTTTACACCCGTTGCCACGTGTTAACGAAATAGCTTACGATGTGGATGATAATCCTAAAGCATACTACTTTCAGCAAGCTCTAAACGGATTGTATGCGCGACAAGCCATTCTTTGCGATGTATTAGGCATTACGTTGCCAGAGATTATGTAAACTAATTGTGACGTTTTATCAATATTATAAAAATGAGCAAGAATAAACAGGAACTACAGGTAGCTGCTTTAAAAAACGGAACTGTAATAGATCATATTCCCTCAGAGAAACTCTTTACTGTTGTTTCTTTATTGGGATTGGAGTACATGAGTAATAATATTACCATCGGGTTCAACCTAGAAAGTAAGAAACTGGGAAAAAAAGGTATTATTAAAATTGCTGATAAATTTTTCTGCGACGAGGAAATTAACCGTATATCCGTAGTCGCTCCTCACGTTAAGCTTAACATTATCCGTGACTATGAAGTGATAGAGAAAAAGGAAGTATATATGCCTGATGAACTTAAAGGAATTGTTAAATGCGCTAATCCTAAATGCATAACCAATAATGAACCAATGGCTACTTTGTTTCATGTAACAGATAAGGATAATTGCATCATTAAGTGCCACTACTGCGAAAAAGAACAAAAGAAAGAAGAAATTGTTATTTTATGAAACAAGATTGGAAACCGGGAACGATGATTTATCCGCTACCAGCCGTATTGGTGAGTTGCGGAAATGATGAAAGTGAATATAACATTATCACTGTTGCATGGGTAGGCACTATATGTAGTAATCCGCCTATGTGTTATATCTCCGTTCGCCCGGAAAGGCATTCTTACGATATTATTAAAAAAAATATGGAGTTTGTTATCAATCTAACTACCAAGGACATGGCCTTTGCTACCGATTGGTGTGGCGTTCGTTCAGGCAAGGAATATAACAAATTTGAGAAAATGAAACTGACTCCCGGAAAATGCTCTATTGTAAATGCTCCGCTAATAGAAGAATCACCTCTTAGTATTGAGTGCCGCGTAAAGGAGATCGTAGCACTAGGCTCTCATCATATGTTTATAGCCGATGTTGTAAATGTGCGCATCGATGAAAAAAATCTAAACAAAGAAACCGGAAAGTTGGAATTAGCCCAAACAAATCCGTTAGTTTATGTTCATGGCAACTATTTTGACTTAGGTGCTGAAATCGGCAAGTTTGGCTGGTCTGTGGAAAAGAAAAAAACAAAAAGCAAAAAATGAAACGATTATCCTTCTTTTTAGTATTTGCGTTGTCGGCTTTCATTGTTTTCGGACAGGTGAAAAAAAAGGATAATCCAAATGACCGAAAAGTTAATTTCGGAATCAAAGGAGGATTCAATTCTTCCATGTATCTGGTATCGGAGCTTAAAATTGGAGACGTGAAAATTAATGAAATCCAGAATAACTACAAGATAGGTTATTTCAGTTCTATTTTTATGCGCTTCAACATAAACAAACATTTTATACAGCCGGAACTTTCTTACGCAGTGAGTAAATGTGAAATAGAATTTGATAAGCTTGGCTCTCATGATGCTGATGTTGATCCGGATTATGCACTAGTTAATTCAACCATTCATAGTGTAGAAATGCCAATATTATATGGATACAATATTGTTAAACAAGGACCATACGGTATGTCTGTGATGATAGGCCCCAAAATAAGATACATATGGAATAAGAAGAATAAAATCACATTCGAGAACTTTAATCAGGAAGGTATTAAAGAAGAACTATATCCTTTCAATATAAGCGGAGTGGTTGGCGTAGGGGTAAACATCTCACGTATCTATTTTGATTTTCGCTACGAACTGGGCTTCCACAACATTTCAAAATCGATAACCTCTGAAGATGCCGATGGAAATGAAGAAATCAATTCTATTATTTTTAAAAGAAGAGACAATATGCTTAGCTTTTCTTTGGGACTCATCTTTTAGAATGAAAGAAATTGCTCATTTATTCCGATAATCTTTGTGCGTATATTATTCTTTTTCTATAAATTTGTACGCTTAATAAAGAATCTCGAATAACTACTTATTTTATCTTATCTACAGAAAGAATGAAAAGAGACGATTTAATTTTCGATATTATCGAAAAAGAGCATCAACGTCAACTCAAAGGTATCGAGCTGATAGCATCTGAAAATTTTGTAAGTGACCAAGTAATGCAGGCAATGGGTTCCTGCCTGACCAATAAATATGCCGAAGGGTATCCCGGAAAACGGTATTATGGAGGTTGCGAGGTAGTAGACCAAAGCGAGCAAATAGCCATCGACCGACTAAAGGAGATCTTTGGAGCGGAATGGGCAAACGTACAACCTCACTCGGGTGCGCAAGCCAATGCAGCTGTTTTTTTAGCTGTACTTAATCCGGGAGACAAGTTCCTCGGACTAAATCTGGCTCATGGCGGGCATCTGTCTCACGGTTCATTGGTCAATACTTCAGGAATCATATATACTCCATGCGAATATAATGTAAAACAAGAGACAGGAAGAGTAGACTACGACCAAATGGAAGAAGTGGCATTGCGTGAAAAGCCTAAAATGATTATTGGCGGAGGTTCTGCTTATTCTCGCGAATGGAATTATAAACGCATGCGCGAAATAGCTGATAAAGTAGGTGCCATCTTAATGATAGACATGGCTCACCCTGCCGGACTTATTGCTGCCGGTTTGCTAGATAACCCTCTTAAATACGCACATATCGTCACATCGACAACGCATAAAACACTTCGTGGACCTCGTGGAGGTGTCATTCTTTTAGGTAAGGACTTCCCTAACCCTTGGGGCAAAACTACTCCGAAAGGAGAAATCAAGATGATGTCGCAATTGTTAGACTCGGCCGTGTTTCCGGGTGTACAAGGTGGCCCGTTGGAACATATCATTGCTGCTAAAGCAGTTTCATTTAGCGAATGCTTGCAACCTGAATACAAAGAATACCAAACACAGGTTAAAAAAAACGCAGCAGCTTTGGCTAAAGCATTGATGGATCGTGGTTTCACTATTGTTTCGGGAGGCACAGACAATCATTCTATGCTAGTTGACTTGCGTTCCAAATATCCTGAATTAACAGGTAAAGTTGCAGAGAAAGCATTGGTCGCTGCTGACATTACCGTTAACAAAAACATGGTTCCTTTTGATAGCCGTTCTGCTTTTCAAACTTCGGGTATTCGTTTGGGTACTCCTGCCATCACTACCCGTGGTGCCAAAGAAGGTTTGATGTTAGATATTGCCGAAATGATAGAAACGGTTCTTTCTAACCCGGAAAACGAAAGCGTTATCGCTCAGGTTCGTGCACGCGTTAATAAGACAATGGAGAAATATCCTCTGTTTGCTTATTAAGAGATCAGATATTATAATTAAAAGACAAATTGTCAACACAGAGGCCACAGAAAAAGCCTCATGTGCATTCCCTTAAATAAAAACGGTAAAATAAAGCTTCAAAAGCCTTATTCCTACCGTTTTTATTTATAAATGGATAGCTTACAACAAAGGCACTGATACAGTCTGGTTAATCAAGACGTTTGAGTAAAAACGACTCCTGTTTACGCTTATAGAAGTCAGCAAGAATCAGGAAAAGGGCAGGACACTCATGCCTCAAATAGCACCAAGCAAGCCTTTTATTCCCCAAATGAAAGACCTCTTTCATTTATTGAACAAATAATTGCATGCTTTTCCCTTAACTTGTCCTTTCTTTGCATCATACTTTTTAGACAACATAAATAAAGAGCTATGAAAAAACACTTTCTTATCTTCTCCTACATATTTGTGTGCTGCTTTATTTCCAAAGCTCAACAACAATCTCCTATGGGTTCAAATATCGCTTACCAAAATGCGAGTGTACGATTTACTGTCGTCACTGACGGAGTACTGCGTTTGGAATGGTCAGCAGATGGGAATTTCATAAACAATGCATCTTTCATAGCTGTCAACAGAGAATATCCTCAAGTAAACTACAAACTACGAGAAAGTGGTTCATGGATAGAAATTACCACTTCAAAAATGAAGATGAGATACAAAAAGGATAGCGGTAAATTTACAGATAACAACCTGATCATCGCCTCTATCAAGGGGCAAATGCAGTTCAGTTGGAAGCCGGGGACTGTTTCAAAAGGAAATCTAAAAGGAACCTACCGAACACTGGATGGGTATGACGGAGAAACTTTAGTAGGAAACGGAAATGATAATGGCAACCACAAGTCGATACCCCTTGAAGATGGGATATTATCGACTGAAGGATGGACCCTGATTGACGATTCTCAAAGCCTTCTCTTCGACCGTTCCGATTGGCCCTGGGCAATAGAGCGTCCTAACAATGGAGGACAGGATTGGTATTTCATGGCTTATGGACATGACTTCAAATCCGCTTTAAAGGACTACACTATTTTTGCGGGTAAAGTCCCCCTGCCTCCCCGTTACGCATTCGGTTATTGGTGGTCGCGTTATTGGAGTTACTCCGATAATGAGCTGAGACAATTAGTTGACAACTTTCATACATACGATATTCCACTGGATGTTCTAGTCATAGATATGGATTGGCATTATGTAGATCCGAAAAAAGGGGGATGGACCGGGTATACATGGAATCGCCGTCTATTTCCCGACCCGGCAAAATTTCTTAATTATTTAAAAAGTGAAGACCTAAAAGTAACCTTAAATTTGCATCCGGCAGAAGGTATTGCACCATACGAAGAGAAATATTCGGATATGGCCAAGTGGATGAGAATAGACCCGGATTCAAAAAAAAGAATCGAATATGTAGGTTCAAACAAACGGTTCATGAATGGTTGGCTCAGCACGGTTCTTCACCCGATGGAAAAAAAAGGCGTGGACTTTTGGTGGCTGGATTGGCAACAACAGCCATTTGATCCGCAAATAAAAAGCTTAAACAATACCTGGTGGATTAACTATGTTATCTTTTCGGATATGGAGCGTAACCGTGATTCTCGTCCCCTACTTTACCACCGTTGGGGTGGACTAGGTAATCATCGTTATCAGGTTGGCTTTTCAGGAGATTATTACAGCACATGGAAGAGTCTTGATTTTCAGCCCTATTTTAACTCAACTGCATCCAATGTTCTATATGGATATTGGAGCCATGATTTAGGCGGGCATCAATTTGCAAAAGGAGATAAGAAATTGGATGCAGAGCTCTTTGTCCGTTGGATGCAATTCGGAGCACTTAGCCCAATTATGCGCACACACTCCACAAAAAATGCAGCGATGAATAAAGAGCCTTGGGTCTTCAACAAAGAATATTTCGGAGTGTTGCGTCAGACAATTCAACAGAGATATCAAATGGCGCCTTATATTTACACGATGGCACGCAAAACCTATGACGAAGGAATTTCTCTTTGCCGGCCAATGTATTATGACTATCCCAAAAACCAAGAAGCTTATGATTTCAAAAACGAATATATGTTCGGAGACGAGATATTGGTTGCTCCGATCACCACTCCGATGAAAGATGGATTTGCCACTGTTAAAGTTTGGCTACCTGCTGATAATGACTGGTATGAATGGTCTACAGGCACTTTACTAAAAGGTGGACAAATCGTAGAACGCTCTTTCATGTTAGACGAATACCCCATTTATGTAAAAGCAGGAGCCGTATTGCCTCTTTACGAAAAAGTGAAAAATCTTCAGGAAAACGATGAAAACATAGTAGTTACTTTGTTCCCAGGCATTAAAAATCGCTCGTTTGCCTTCTATGAAGATAATGGGAATGATAAAACGTATGCGACCCGCTATGCTAAGACGCTCATAACATCAGAACGTTCTGAGACCGAGTTATCCGTAACCATCGGAGCACGCAAAGGGGATTATTCGGGCATGCCAGCCAATCGTACTTATAGAGTGAAAGTAATGGGGTCGGCCATTCCACAATCAGTAAAGGTAAATGATCAGGAAACGAATTATCAATATGACGGATGTGATTTGGCTTTGACAATCACATTACCTATGACCGATTGCAAAACAAAAAAGATTATTAAAATAGTTTATACAAAAGACAGCCCCGAGCTTAATGACGGACTGTATGGCCAATTCAAGCGCCTAAAGAAAAGTTTCGTTGCGATGAAATATCGCAATGCCAGAATCGATTATATCGAAGAACTGGGGACAATGGAATCAACAGGAAGAGCTATAAATTACTATCCGGCACAATTTAAACAATACATAGAAGCTTTCCGAAACAACTATGCCCAACTACCTGAATTACTGAAGAAACAACGAATGAGTGAAGAAGACATCCGTTGGTTCTTACAATCTATACAATGGAAATAAAAAAGATTTGATACTCTGTTACACAAGGCTCAGGTTTTTCGTTACTAGCAAAATGTAATTTATAAATTAATAAAAAAAAGTCCCTGAAATAATGTTTATAAATATTATTTCAAGGACTTTTTTCAAATATATAGTTTGAATGAATTCATTATATTCTATTTTAAATCCTAGGCTTCACAAAATCATCCAAAGCACTGGTAAAACTTATCTGAACAGGAAAAATATAACGGCCAACTTTTTGAGCAAATGTTTCCTCTATGGCCGGAGTCTTCATAGCTTTAATTAATGAAAAATCATTAGCATGCACTGCGAAATAATTTTCCTTTTCTAAACTAGTGATGCGCAGTGTCCAGTCGAACATATTGCCAATAATTGAGATGGCTTCTTTTTCAGGGTTAAAAAAAGGAATACCCACTTTTTTGACTTCATAAGGAGTCGTAAGTACATAAAGAGAATGATTCATATCCGTCATCAATGCCAATGTTTTATGGTTTCTGAACTCAGTGATGAAAAGATGTTCCAACTTCACACTATAAGGAACTTCAACTGCACGAACATAAGGACGCCCTTTGATTTGTTTCAAATGAAAAAGTTCTCTATTAGCATCCAACAACACATATCCTTCATCATAATCTTTACGGGTCGTAGGATTTCCTGCTATTTCCACTGCAGGAAAATGAAAGCCTTTTTTCGTCAGCGCTTCTGTGAATAAAGCACTCTTTGTCTGCTCAATGCTGTTTGTTGCCATATCCACAAACTCAATGCCTCTACCTGTAATACGGAATACATCTTTCGGCATTTCCAATTCCACACGACCGGACATAGATTCTAGTAACGGATAAAGCCCTATATGGGGCGTATTCAGATCAGTAGGAGCAATCTTGAAGACAAAATTTTCTGTTTGCATCAATCGAGGAGTGATTCCCACTCCATTGATAGAATCAGGAAATCGCTCGTCAGACATCAATTGTCGGAAATAAAACGTTGGAAGAATACTGTCTACTTCATCTTGTGTATACTTATTCCCTGATAAATCACGTCTGATAATACCTTTGCCTTCTTTACCATTCTGTCCTTCTTGCCGACCTGTTATTACAAAGTCATCAATCACCGAACTATAAAGTACAAAATTCGACTTAGGCGATTTTGCAGTAAAGAAGTTATAACACCACGGTAATTGCCAAAGCAAGAGAAGAATAACCGTAAAATAAAATAATATTTTGCTGAAACGTAACATAGTTTATTACAATTTACGAATTAATTACTAAAAATCTAAAATCAATCTTGCTTTCCTACTTTGAAGCGTACTACAGAAAGCCATGATAATGAGGCTGTAAGCAGTGTATAGATCAGCAAACAAGGAAGGAACTGATTGTATGCTTCGGGAGTGACCGATAGAAAGAAGATGCGCAATAAGAGAACGCCCATCACCATATTAATGATCCTTCGTTTCCATGTAGGTTCCAAACAGATCCATGATACAAGTAAGTAAGCTACGAGACCGGCCAAATACCAAGGTACGGCAGTCAACAAAATATGTTGTTCCAGTTCGGGTGCCATCACTTCTTGCAGATAAAAGGCCATCAATAAAAAGTTGGTTACAAAACAGAGCAGAAGCACTAGTAATCCGTAAAGTAACATTGCTCCAACCATTCGCAGTTGCGGATATGGCAGGTGCAAAGTCAATTTGAGACATTTACGTTGCATCTCGGGTACAAATTGCACCACAGCAAGCAACAAACCTGCCAATAAAGGTATATATTGCAGCAAGTCGATAAAAATAGCATCGCGAGACAACATCACCTCCCATACATGTTCTACTCCTTTTAAATCGATCACACGACTAATACGAAGCATGCTGTATCCCGCAAAACCAAGTGTAGTGGCAACTGCCAATAGCAAATACCACCTAGTCTTAATCCATTCTTTATAAAATATAGCTTTAAACATCTTATTCAATTTATGTCATTAATACTTTCCTGTCAATCCGATGAAGGCATCTTCTAGATTTACCTTTTCACTATTCAGCGTACTATAAGGTACCTGCATGGCCTTAAGACGAGTTTCCACTTCGTCAGCGGGCAGAAAAGAAAATGTTTCCAATGTATTTCGTATCGATGTAGGGTGATAAAAATCATCTATTGACGGCAGAGTGTATCCTTCGGGTACAGTAAGAGTGTATTTTCTCACTTCATTCAGCAACTTGTCTATAGGTTGCTGAATCAGTATTTTTCCATAATCCATAATGATACAATCGTCTATCAGCCGTTCCATATCCTGAATGATATGTGAGGTCAGAAAAACGGTTTGGTTCTCTGCTAACGCATAATCTCGTAGATAATCGACAAACAGGCGACGATAGCCGGGGTCTAAGCCAAGTGAGAAATCATCCAAGACCAACAGTTCGGGGTTTTGAGCAAGAATGAGTCCCAATGCCACTTGCGAACGTTGCCCGCACGACATACGAGAGATGCGCTGTCTCGGTGCCACCTTTAGTTTATTCATCAACTCATAATATGCTTCCTTTTTCCATTGAGGATAAAACGAAGCATAAAATCGCTCAATCTCTTTAATCGTCATAAACTGATATTGCACATGCCCTTCAATAAGCAAGCCAATATTGCTTCGCAAAGCCGGGTCCATATGTTGTATCTCCTGTCCGAAGATAAAACATTCTCCTGCTCTCGGCTTGAGGTAGCCACTCAAAATATTGATGGTCGTCGTTTTGCCCGTACCATTTTTGCCCAAAAGTCCCAAAATTCTTCCTTTGGGTACACTGAAACTAAGATCCTCATAAATTAGCCTTTTACCATAATAGTGCGTCAAGCCTTTGCATTCAATGATATTTTCCATTGTTCATTAATCTATAAAATCGTTTAATTACTCTATTCTTCAAAAGAAAAAGAGAAAAAGCAATGGCACGACAATACCCGCCAGAAACTCTACACCTCCCCTGCCCCAAATTCCCTTATTGCCTTTGAGCATCGCCATACCAGTGATAGTAATCACAATAAGCCCAACGGCAAAAGCATCAGCAAATAGGGTCCACCAACTACCCGGATTGTAATGCAGACGAGCCATCGCTCCTATCACATAGCGTCGATGTACACCCTCGTATACAGCCTTCTTTGTCTTCAGGTTTACCAGCAAGTTGGAACCTCCTTTTAGAAACACCTTCATCACCTCCTGTTCAGGAAAGTAATGTTTGGTGTAGTTCTCTGTCTCACCCAACGGATACAGTAATTTCAATACTGTTTGGCGAGTCATAAATTCTTTAAGTGGCAAAGGTTCATCTATAACATACTCTCTTCGCTCAATCGTATAATTAGGGTTGATACTATCTCTGTGATTCATCACAATGCCCGATATAGCATAGATAAGCAACATCCCTGAAAAGAAGAAAGATAAATCACGGTGTATTGCTCTGCTCCATTTACGCAACAAATTACTGCTGAATTTCATAAGAAAAAGCCTTTATGTAATAGAAAGACAGATATTCTTTGCCGCTCTTCGCCTTACGTTTGGCTATCTTAGCGCGAAAATCGGCTATTCTACCTTCCGGCGTATTATCTGTTTCACCACGAGCATTTTTCTCAGTACTACATCCTTCCTCGTCATTACCGTTTTTTTCTGCATTCCGTGCTTTAATTTGTGCTTCCCACTTCTGCAGATACGCTTCATCAATACGGTCTTCCACCAGTGTGCCGGTAACACTAACGACACTATTGACACATTTTTGGTCAAATTTCTCTAACTTGCCACTTTCTATGCGGATGGTTTGCGTGTCGTCACTGCCCATCAAAAAAATCTTTCGTCCGCCATGTTTGCATATATGAGTACAAACGCCCTCTACAGTTACCTCTTTCCCTACTAGCGAGTCAGCATTTGCAAGAAGCGAATCAACTTCTAAAGCAGAAGATTGCCTCTGTTCGGTTGCTCCTCCTGTCGTTTTTTGAGATTTGTTTCCGCATGAAGCAAACCCGATTAACATAACAAACACTGTAGCCAATAGTACGTAGTCCTTTTTCATTGTTCTATCATTATTAATTAAACATCCTATTAAAAAGTGAACCCAACAGAAGCCATCCATTGGTTTGTTGCTCCATATTCCTTGTATGCCCCATGCCCCCAAGTTATGGTTGTAAAAGCCGTTTTATTACCAGCCAGTAAGTAATCATATCTGCAAGATAGCAGCACATGCACAAAATCGACCGACTGATAAGCATAACTATTCAACAAATTCTGCCCTACGGCACTCTGGGAGTTTAACCCAGTCAGCAGTTTTTCCGCTTTTAAGTTTGCATGATAGTCGGCCGTGACTTCCGTTGTCAACATCGCATGTCTCGTCCGTAAAGTTGTATTTAATTGCATCCCTGCTTTCAATGTCGTCCACTCCATGTATCGCTGTGGCTTTTTGTACTCAGACTTTTCCCAGCAAACACCTACAAACGGTAGCACAGACCAGCCTAGTTTACTTCTCTCGGCATTACTTGCCATGATGCCACTCAACGTAGCCTCCATAAGATCGTTAGTATACTGCTTCAAACTACTTATAATAGGATACACATTACCTGTAGGATCACCAAATATATTTTCAGTTCCCGTTCTGAATTTGCCTAATGCAACTAGCTTCGTTCCGTAGATAAACTTATTCTTTGAACGCAACCAAGCTAACTCCAGCGCAGCACTATTTTCATCTACTTCTACAATGGGGGCATAATTAATATTGCTCAATTGCTCGATCAATTGAAAATGATCGGCCCTTACAGAAGTTGAAAGTCCGTTTTTTTTCTGTGGTATTAGGTCAATGCTCAGCCCAATACCTTTTCCCTTATAATTAGAATTAAACTGATTGCCGGCAAAGCGCACATAGTTCATAGCCATACCCAGCATGTGATAAACGGAGGTAGAACCCAAATCACTCAGAAAAGTAATTTTGCTCTCCTGATCGTACTTTCGCACATGTAAAGCCACTCCCAGATGATAAGCATCCGCCAACGCTCTTGATACCCCAATAACTGCATGCAAGTCCGAAATTACATTTTTTGGCCGTGGATCTTTTTGACGATAATATATGGCGGCGCGATAATCCAAAGAAGCTCCTATGGTCCACAATCCAAGTACGCGAGCGTATCCTCCCATAAAAGAATATTCCTCTCCATCCATACTACCTCCAATAGAGTCGGCCGTTACATACGGATAGATCACGCTGAAATCGGATGTTTCATTCCAAAGCACATTCTTTGTATGTTCATCACTATAGCCGGCCTTACCAAACACACGAACCTGATCGGAAAGGCGGACAAATGATTCTGCCTGAACACCGAATACTTTTTTTTCATCTCCTTCTTCGGCCAGTGCAGCCTTTCCCCTGTTATTGAGAGTAACATTCAATGCCATAGAAGAAAAAGAAAAGTCCTGCAAATAGTATCTTAAAGAAGGATTTGCCCATACCTGATTTCTAAAATGTTCCACAGGAGATTGAGTATAGATAATTTTCCGTTCAATGGCCAATGTATCTGCCGCCCTGACAAAAGGCAGCAGTACAATGCACAATAAACTAAAAATCAGACAACGTAATTTCATTTTATCTGTTTAATCTTTCCATTAATTACCGGCTAATGAAGGTTCACTCGCTGGTGTAAAGTCAACCGAAGAATTGTTCGTATCTTGAAGCACTTCCCGACCATCCACAGTAGTGTATGACACCTTGCGGTTCACTCCTTTACCGAGATTTTCTTTAATAGTATTGTTTAGCCCAAAATAAGTAAAGCCCATATCCAAAGAGGCAGAAGTAACATTCCACACATAGGCACTTTTCGGACTTAGATTCACCGCATCAATAATCCAATCATTGGGTATATAATATTCGGTATAATTTTTGCTCGTAGTTCCGGTAGACAACACATAATTATAGGTGTACGTGTAGTCAGCAAGATAATCCTCCTTGCTGACTCCTAACCGAGCTAATGCATATGCTTTTACTCCTTGTTTATTAAGTATCCAAATAGTCTTCGTATAGTTGTAAAGCATATCTAGATTAGGCACAGAAGGATTATCAGAGTCAGGATTTGTTGTACTGGTAGACTGGGTGTACCATTCGAAATCAGCACCACTCAAATCGAAAGAACTGGCATTCGCTTCCAAATGATTAATGGCATTATCACAAACGATAATTGATTTTCCGGGCTCTACCGGATGTTCCTTGCCACTTCCCGGTATCATAGCTACCACCTGCACTGTCATTGCTTGATCCATTTTATCTGGATTATAGGCATATTTCAGTGTAGTAGTAAATTTAGACTCTACAAGTACCAATCCATCTGCATAAAGTGTCTGATCAGAGTTATTATAAATACGAAAATACTGATCACCATTATATTGACTAGTGGTTCCGGGAGTATAGGTACCTACTCCATAAATTTCAGCAATGACAAAATCAGCTTTGTCATTTACTAAGTAAACATCCAAATTAAGTGAATAACTTCCGCCAGTAATTTCAATATTCTGCTGTGAGCCTTGCAAAGATTTGGTTACTAATGTATCGCTAGCAATCGTTTCACCATCAACAACAGTTTCTTTACTGTAAGTATAAGATGCCGTTCCAGTAAACGATACATTATATAAACCATCAGGCAATTGTGTAACGACTGAAGCGATACAATCAATAGGCGTTTCTGTTCCGGTTGTCACATCAGTAAACACAAAGCTCCCCGAATTTAGGGATAATCCATTAATGTTCGTAGGTAAATTCAATTCCAAAGACACTTTTGAAGTCTTTACCTCCTCATCACTACAAGCCATAAAGGAAACAATGGCTACTAAAAATAATAAAAAAGCTACATACTTAGTTCTCATCTTTACTTTATATTTGAGTTATTAAAATTTGAAATTCATCTCCATACCAAAATAAGGCGAAGCTTGTCTCCTCACCAATTGTGTACCTGAATGATAATCAGGATAAATGGTTAAAATACGATTAACAAATAGTGATAGTTGTATATTCTTCCCAAATTCTTTAGTGGCTTTCAGATTAAGATCCATGGCAAATGGAATTGTCTTGTTATTAAAATAAGCAGACGAATACGTCTCCACAAGATGTTGTAACTCTGAGTCAGTTCTATCTGCCTCAGTAAATACATGCTCTGCTCCTGATTTGTCTATATACGAAGTTGGCGTACCATCATTCCATAAGGGCTGACTACTGGTAAGCCAAGTACACTGAGCGTTAGTAGAAAGTATCAAGCCCAATTTCCGAATATAAGTATTAAACATGAAATTAGTATTGAACATCTGTTTTTCATAACCATCTTCCCAATTGTAAAGACCAACATACTGTAACTGTTCGCCATTAAACAAGATAGAAGAAGACTTATAGAAGGGCATACTATTGCTATATATAGTACGAAACCAGGCACCATTGATGGTTATTTTAGTTTTAAGAAATTCTATTCGTTTCAACGAAAATTGAAATTCAATACCCTGTTTATGTATGCGTGTTCCATTACCCACCATACTGTAGGTATCGAGCAAAGTATCCTGCATATAAGTCATATTTTCTAAAGCCGGAGGACCGGTTAGGGTGGAAGTATCAATAGAAGTAGCATCATAATTTTTATATTTCAACGTCTTGTAATATGAGATGCTACGGAAAGCATTATTCATACTTTCCTCAAAGTAGGTAACCGAGAACTCATTTCCCTGATAAGATGCTCCCAAACGAACCTCCCATTTACGATTTCGTGCCGGCTCAATATTATAATTTGTATTATCCCACTTATATGTCATCATATTGATACGACGATAAGCTGCATTGTTATGATAATAATTTAATTGAACTATATCCTGGTAATAAGCATCAGGATAGAGTTGATCTACAGTAGGAGCTTTGGTGTGCCAGCCCAAACCTGCCGAAACATCAAATTTCCATCCATTACTCATCGTAGGTAGTGTCCACTTCATATTTATACGGGGATCAACGTAAATTGCCCCATGCATCTTATATGCATCCGAAAGATTGAGCAAAGAAAAAGAGCGTACTCCGCCCACAACATCAAGTTGATGCCTGCCAATGGCAAAAGTAAACGCATCTTCAGCATAGAAGGCTATTTGTCCTGTTGACGGAATATCTTTGTAGTTACGTGGACGGGTAGAAGAAGCATAATTCAGCGGACGAGTAATGTCATAAATTTGTCCATTACCGAAATTCTTATTATACGTCCATTGAGAGCCAATTCTGAACGTATGCAAAGCAGCCAGCCATTGAAAGCTAGAAGTAGTAACGGCAAGTTGAGTATAGGCGCCCATGGGTTTCCCATCTACCAACATATTAGCGACATAAGTATAGGGTAAGTATTCTCCATCAGATTCTCCTGTTTCCATACTATTAGGTACTGCAGTCGGCCGATCTATCGATATTGTTTTGATTCGCTTCAATTTGTTAAACTCCTGATTAACAGAAGCTGTTACTTCAAGTTTGCGGATAAAATTACTTTGAAGAAAGTCTATCGCTAGTGCCGCCCCCATATTAAATTTACCATAAGAAGAATCGTACACATCCCCCTCAAGAGAAATGTCCGGATCAGATTTAGAGTTATCAAACGAACCCGTATAATCAGCATTAGCGTCCCACTTATAGCGTAAAACAGAAGTTTCACCTACTCTATGCAAACGGGCCGAAGTACTAATACGCTTATAATTCTCCAGTTTGTTTCGTGGATCTACTTTTGAATCTAAGTAACTGATATCAGCATTTAGTATGTATTTCCCTCCCGATAGTTCAAAGCCTTTCCCCATCGAAAAAAGTTTACTATATTGATCGGATTTGAAACGGGCCTGCAAAGGAGTCTCTACGTTTTTTCTTCTTATTTTCACTAATCCACTCGTCAGGTTACCGTATTCTACAGAGGGTATACCACGGATCACTTCCACGCTCTCAATATTGTCTGTAGAGATCATTCTCATATCTACTCCTTTGGACACAGAAACTTTATCGGAACTTTCACCCGGCACATATTGAAGATTGCCATCCGTATTAATAGGAACGCCATCTATCATAAATGCCACACCGAGCGAAGAGATTGCTTCTCCCGTAGTTCCGGCCTCACGAAGACTAATGAGATTGGCAACACCCATTTTTGGGTCTATAGATTTTCCGCCCGGCAATAATTCCAACAAATCAGTAAAACTAGTCGGTTGCAAATGCTCCATGGCTGTGCGATCTATCTTCGACGAGCTGGTAATACCCTTTGATTCGGAGGCGGTAATCACAACTTCATTAAGAGAAGTCGTCGAAGAATGGAGCAGAAACGATAAAGTCTTTTTTACAGGTAATTCTATCTTTTGTTTGAGTCGGTCATAACCCAAATATGAAATGATAATTTGATAGATGCCGGCATGTATCCCTGCCAAATGAAATCTTCCATTGCTATCGGATATGATTCCGTAGGATGTTCCTCCCTCTGACACGAGCTGAATAGAGGCAAAGCTGAGTGCCTCACGAGATTGAGCATCACAGACAACTCCTGTGACAGAAATAACCGCATTCTTTTCTGCTTGAGCATGTGCATGCAAATCAAAAAAGAAAACTAAAACGAATAGATGTATACCAATAATTTTATTATTCATCACTCCTCATTTCATACAGCCACAAATCTACTTAGATTGAACTATCTACACAATACCCAAAATTTGGTATATATTATGTTAGGTTATAGCTGTATACTACACACGCTCTAAGAGTAATACCTATATACAGGTATTATGAGGAGTTCTGAACTAAACACACATTAAGTCTGTTTTATAAAAAAGAGAATGAACTATGAATATGATCGAGAATTTACTACAACAAGAAGTATATAGAATTTTATTCGGAACAATTCTATTTGTCATTTCCATTGTTGCTACATTTATCATTTATAAACGAGTAATCAGCATACTGAAAAGAAAAGCGCGATTTACTAAAAGTAAAGTAGACGACTTTATCATTGATATTCTCAAGATACCCGTTCTTTGGCTGATGCTCTGGATTTTATTTAAGATTTTCAGCCATTCATTTCTTTCGCAAACAGATTTCTTCGCTACGCTGATGAAGATCAATAACATCTTACTGATACTCACTATCGGTTGGTTGATGATGAAAGTGGTTAAAGCATTCTTTTACTACTACCTTAACAAGTTGGATATGACGGCTGCCGATAACCTGGAGGCACGCAGAAACTTCACCAAAATGAAGATTTTCGAGAACATTATCGTTGTATTAATATCGGTGGTGGTGGTAGCTTTTTGCTTAATGACCTTTGAACAAGTCAGATCCATCGGAATCAGCCTCTTGACCTCCGCCGGAATTGCAGGTATCATTGTAGGGTTTGCTGCACAAAAAAGCATTGCGACTATACTGGCAGGTATACAAATTGCAATCACACAACCTATCAGGCTAGATGATGTAGTTATTGTGGAAGGTGAATGGGGGCGAATTGAAGAAATTACGCTGACCTACGTAGTAGTGAAAATATGGGATGAAAGACGACTTGTGCTACCCGTCACGTATTTCATAGAGAAACCTTTTCAAAATTGGACGCGTAATACAGCAGAAATATTGGGAACTATTTTTTTATACGTTGATTACTCATTGCCTGTAGATGCATTAAGAAAGCAATTGTTAGTATTACTTGAAAACCAGCCTCTATGGGATAAACGTGTTGCCAACATTCAGGTAACGGATACAAAGGAGCGATACAAAGAACTAAGAGTACTGGTCAGCAGCCGCGATGCTTCGAAGAATTGGGATTTGCGAGTAGATCTTCGGGAAAAACTGATCGACTTCATTAATAAAGAATACCCCGATTGCTTTGTCAAAGTACGTTTTGCCGGAAGCGAAGTTCTATCAAAAAAAGAAGAAATGCCAAAACAGGCTCCAGAAAGCAATTTACAAAAGTCATAAGCTCAGTATATAGAGATTATAACTTTTACAAACTAATGTTTAACGAGAACAGAAACAAGATTAGTTGTAGTTTAACTAAGCCCCTCAATATTCCCGTCTGCAATATCAATATGCAGTGCCTGAGGTTCCTTAGGCAATCCCGGCATACGAAGTATTTCGCCTGCAATGGCTACAATCATTTCAGCACCATTATTAATAACAATGTCTTTAATGTGAAATTCAAAGTTATTTACCGCACCATATATCTTAGGGTCGGCAGAGAAAGAGTATTGTGTTTTGGCAATACAGACAGGATAATGAGCAACTCCCAACTCGGCTATTCTTTTAATCATGTTGCGGGCACCACTGCTATAAGTTACAATACTGGCACCATAAATACCGGTAGCCACCTTCTCTATCTTTTGCTGAACAGTATCACCATCTTTATAGGTGAATTTTAACGGCTCTGAAGGCTTCTGTTCAATAGTCTCTACCACAAGATTAGCCAAATCAACAGCTCCTTCTCCCCCTTCGGAAAAAGCATTGTTCACTGCAAAGCCCACACCGAGATCTATGCAATGGCTACGAAGCAAAGCAACTTCCTCTTCGGAATCACTGGCATACCTATTGAATGCCACAACAATGGTTTGTCCAAACTCACGCAAGTTGCGAATGTGTTTATCCAGATTGCGCAGACCTTCGGTAAGTCCTTCTATATTAGGTTCTTTGATATGATCCAAACTAACACCACCATGCATCTTTAAACCCTGAGCCGTAGCAACAATCACCGTTAAACAAGGCTGCAAGCCCGATTTGCGACATTTGATATTATAAAACTTCTCGGCACCAAGATCGGCACCAAAACCGGCTTCCGTAATAACATAATCACCATAAGTCATTGCCATCTTAGTAGCCAATAGCGAATTACATCCGTGAGCAATATTGGCAAAAGGGCCCCCATGAACGAAAGCAGCCGTATTCTCAGTGGTTTGCACCAGGTTAGGATGAATGGCATCTTTTAATAGCACAGTAACAGCACCTGCCACTCCCAGATCTTTCACCGTAAACGGTTTATTATCATATGTAAAGCCAAGCAATATATTTTCTATACGACGACGAAGGTCTTTCAAGTCCTTAGCCAGACAAAGTATAGCCATGATTTCGGAAGCAGGGGTAATATCAAAGCCGGACTCCTGCGTGATACCGTTGCTTTTAGGGCCAAGCCCTACAACGATGCTACGCAGCGAACGATCGTTTACATCGAGCACTCTGCGCCAAAGTATTTCTTTTAACCCGAAGCCTTTCGACTGATTTTGATAGAGATAGTTATCGAGTAAAGCAGAGATCATGTTGTGTGCAGAGGTGATGGCATGAAAATCGCCCGTAAAATGCAGGTTGATCTTTTCCATCGGTAATACCTGGGCATATCCACCTCCGGCAGCGCCGCCTTTCATGCCGAAACAGGGACCCAACGAAGGTTCACGCAATGCCACAATGGCTTTCTTACCTATCTTGTTCAAGCCCAAAGCCAAACCGATAGAAACAGTAGTTTTACCAATGCCGGCCTTGGTAGCCGTAATAGCCGTAACCAGAATCAGATGGCTCTTCTTTACTTTTTCTTCGTCTATCAGGTGTTCGGGTATCTTAGCGATATAGCGCCCATAGTTTTCCACTTCATCTCTCGGAATACCGATCTCTTCGGCTACTTGTTTTATTTTCTTTAACTCTATGCTACGTGCTATCTCTATATCTGATTTCATACGGAGTAAATTGATTTTCTGCATTAAAGTTGCAAAAATAGTAATAAACTCTGTTTATTTGCTTTGCATTCCGTTATTTAGATAAGGAATTATTGCAAAGGAGACACAATAATAACGTTCTGTTACTTTAAACGCCTTCACAATGACGATAAAGCTTACAGAACGTTTGCTTTGCGTACAGATTCTTAGTTAACGCTCTTCCGTAATTCAGCTAAGAAATAAGTCTGCATTTTGTTTCGGACAAAATTCTTGGGCATCTTGCTATTTAAAACGTGATGTATCAACTTCTTGCCTTTTTTTCTCTTTATAGTCTCCGAGTTTGTAGCTTAAGGATATGCTAAAGGTGCGCATATTTTGCAAATAGCGGTTAGTCACATTTTGATCGGCAAAACGAATTTTAGGAGTGATGAGCGAGGTATTGAACAGATCGGCTCCCTTAATGGTAAGCTGTGCTCTTTCTTTGGCAAATGTCCATTTGAGTGCAGCATCCAGATTACCCGAACGACTAAGGTCGTAGATGCCCTGAATGGTGCCATTCTGATAAAAGCCGGAAAGAGTAAACTTCAAGTCGGGCTTGGCAGAGAGGGTAAGCGTATTATTCATCACGAGTATAAAAGAATAGGCATGACGATCAAAAGGAATATCCCAAAAATGATCATCTTTCTCCCGCGTATAATTACCTACTATAACAAAACGTGAGTTCAACCGCTCTTTGATCTTCAAGGGTATAACCGCTTGTAAACCAGCTTGCTGTTTGAAATTGAAGTTATCATATCTATTGATTTCCACCAACTTCTCCGATGATTGGTATGGCACCTGTGTGAAATAATCGGGCTGATGATTGAAATATGCCGTAAGCACATATTTGCTCTTCATGATATACGTCAGACTAGACTCATAAGAACGCGAAGGTTTCAGTAGCGGATTACCATGAATCTCGGTGTAACTGTTGGAATAAGCTACCGTGTTATTCGTTGACCAGTAAGACGGGTACTCCTTATCAGCCGTAAATGCTAACTGAAGAATGTGTCCTTCCGCAAGCGTATAATTCAAATTTAGCGTAGGATACACTGTCCATTCATTCCACACATCCGTATGGTAAAGTTCAGCAGCCAATGAAAAATCCAGCGAAAGCTTCTCACCTAAACTTTTGTTGAAGCCTGAAAATCCGTTAAACGTTTGCTCCCGATGACGGGCGCTCATGGAGTTTTCGGGCAATAACGCTCCCGTTTCAGTGTCATAATAATATTGAAAACTATTATCGATAGCTGTGGTGTAATTAAGTCCATAATTTACTCCCCACCCATTCTTTAACTCATGACTTCGTTTGGCATAAAACATCCATTTATTGATACGCTGCTCATCTTCATAGCGAAAGTCCTGCTTCTCACCATCCATCGTGCTGTGGAGAACCTGATCTCCGGGCGCACGATAAAAAGTGTATTCCGCACCGGCTGATAAACCGAAAGGAGTCTGATAATCGACCTTAACGTTGTGTAACGCATCATCTTCGTTGCTGTCTACGTTTGAGTTTACCGTGCCGGAAGAGGTGTTGTTCATGCTATTGTCATTTATCTGTGTGGTATAAACCAGACTCAACGTATGGCCTTTAGCAATATTATAATCCAGCCCCAGACGTGCATTATGTTCATTTCCCCTGCTGCGCCCGATGGAAAGAATGTTGATGGGATATACTACATCGTCTACGGTATGCAAAGCCTTCTTATCTATTCCATAATAAGTGCGATTATGGTTGTAAGAGTAAAGAAAATCAGCAGAGAATTTAGGAGAAGAATAAAGAAGGCTTGCACGTTCCGTAAGACTTTCATAGCGTTGTTGCGACCAGGCTGTATAGAGTTCTCCCTGTAGTGAAGGAGTATCTCCGACTCCTGATTTCAACACCAGATTAATCATTGGCCCCCGCACCTGATATTGTGCCGGAGCGGAATACATTACTTCCGCCTTTTCAATGCGCGATACAGGCATGCTTTTCAATAGAGTGTTAAGTTGGTCGACGCTCATGGTACTCACCTTACCGTTAATGACCACCGTTACCCCCGAACCTGCCAATGTAAGTCCGCCACCCATATCGACTATACCCGGAAGTTCTTTGATAGCTTCATAAGCATTATCCACCGGCAAATTACTGACTAAACGAGGCAGATCGTATACCAACCTACCTTTTTCAGCCTTCACAACAGGAAGTTCGCCTTTGATCATCACTTCGGGCAAATTCATGTAAATGCTATCAAGAAACAGATAGGTCGAATCATTTGTGCGGATAGGTTTGCCGGCAGAAACAGAAGATGTTCCCTGAGCAAAAACGGTAGTTACCACTACGGTTAGATAAAATAGAAGAAAATACATTCGTTTCATATCGTATTTTGTTTTCGTCTTCGCAAAGTACGGCAAAATAATAGATATTCTGAGTTATCGCCAACTTACCAAGTGTTATTTAGTCTTATCAAAATAAGCGATAAATGTTCGATTTCATTATCTTTGTTGCACACACTGTTATAATCAAATAATGAAACTACCATTTAAACATATCGCCATACTGGTTATCGTTTCCTTAGCAGGCATTTTTGCTTATCAGGCGTACTGGCTCATAAGTTTGTATCGCAACATGAAGGAGCAAACGGAAACATCTATCATGTCCGCTATAAGAAATGCCGATCACATAGAATTGTTTATGCGGGCAGACAGCATTAGCGATGCAAGTGATAAAAACAGGAAGCTGGGCATAGAGGCTAATGCCTCGGGAGAAATTTCTTGCTCCACTTCATTCGAAAAAGACAAAACCAAAAGCGTCTCACAAACTATCATCAAAAAAAAGCTTATAAAAGATTCAGCCACTTACGAGACGGAGCGGATTGTGCAATCGGATGGTAAGCTGACTGATGGCATTAATGTGGGATATGATTATTCTTCTCTGGAAGCGATGGCTAAACAGATGCAAATGGCCCTGCACATGGCGGTGGACAATGAAATTAAACAAATTAATCTTATCAGGTTTGATAGCATTCTGCGCAGTGATTTGATAAAATCGAATTTGGACATAAAGCACTACACACAGGTTGTGAAGCTAAAGGGTGACAGTATCATGGCCTCTTCCCTACCCGCTTCTGTTGACATCACACATTTGGTTCGTCACGAATTTGTATACGACCTCGTAAAAGAACATGCCTTTCGTGTATACACAGAACCTACGGGCAGCATAATTCTACAACAAATGGCCGGTATACTGACCACTTCACTGATTATTTTCATCATTTTACTAGGTGCTTTCTGGTATCTCATCCGCACCATTTTGCGGCAAAAGACTCTCGAAGAAATGAAGAGTGATTTCACCAATAACATCACGCATGAACTGAAAACACCTCTGGCCGTGGCATATGCTGCCAATGATGCCTTGCTAAACTTTAGCAAGGCTGAAGAAAAAGTACAGCGGGACAGATACCTGCGTATCTGTCAGGAGCAATTACAACGACTGAGCGGACTCGTAGAACAGATTCTATCTATGAGTATGGAGCAACGAAAAACATTTAAACTTCATTTTGAGAAAGTACAACTTAAAGAATTAATAAAACCATTGATAGAACAGCACAAGATGAAAGCCGATAAGCCTATCAAAATCTCTTGTGCTATGGGACCGGATAATTGTGAGGTTGCGGTCGACAAAATACATTTCAGTAACATCATCAGCAATCTGATAGATAATGCAGTGAAGTATTCCGGAGAGGAGGCAGACATCACGATAAAATGCCAAAAGGATAACGAAGAGACACAAATATCCGTCACGGATAAGGGCATAGGTATCTCTGCGGAAAAACAGAAGCATATATTCGACAAGTTCTATCGGGTGCCAACAGGAAATCTGCACAATGTGAAAGGATACGGATTAGGATTGTATTATGTTAAGATGATGATAGAGAAGCACGGAGGTATGGTTTATGTAGAAAGTGAACCCGGCAAGGGAAGCACTTTCAAACTAACATTGAAAAACGAGAAGGCATAATTAACCCTGCCTAAAAATTCATATCATGAATAGCAGAATTAGAGTAGCAACCAAGAGCAACCGTCACTTGACCAAAGTGCAACCGGCATATGCATTAAGTGCAACCGGCATTTGGAGTATATGCAACCGTCTCTAAAAAAGGATGAAAGATATAGAAAAGCAGGAAGCATATGAAGAACGAAAAGATAAACGTACTATTGGTGGAAGATGAACAGACGCTTGCCATGATTATTAAAGAGACGCTCGAAGAAAGAAGCTTCATCATTCACACTGCATTCAATGGCGAGGAAGGGCTACGTATGTTTTTTGAATGTCGGCCGGATGTACTGGTGGCCGACGTAATGATGCCCCGCATGGATGGTTTTGAAATGCTGCGTCGCATTCGACAGACGGATAAAAAAACGCCAGTGCTCTTTCTCACAGCCCGTTCGGCCATCAATGACGTAGTAGAAGGCTTTGAACTTGGAGCCAACGATTATCTGAAAAAACCATTCGGCATGCAGGAATTGATTGTACGCATCAAAGCATTGGTAGGAAAGGCATTCAATGAGATGGAACAAGAAAAGGCCTCCAAATTTGAGATTGGCAATTATTTATTCAATTCAACCACACAAATTCTTATCTTTGCAGGGGTGAGGCAAAGTTTATCACACCGCGAAGCCGAAATTCTACGAAGACTTTGTGAAAACCGTAATCAAGTGGTAAATACACAAAATATTCTGCTCGACCTGTGGGGAGACGATAGCTTCTTTAATTCGCGCAGCCTACATGTTTTTATCACTAAACTTCGCCACAAACTCTCGCAGGATGATAGAATAAGGATAGTCAACGTAAGAGGAATCGGCTACAAACTAATAGTGAACTAAAAACAGATAAGTCATGAAGAAATCAATACTGCTCATTGCTATGATTGCTTTATCGGCAATCGCACAAGCACAATCCGAAATTACATCGGATAGTATAACAAACATGAATATAAACAAGAGTACACGATTTGGCGATTTTCTGCTGGATGTGAACTTATATGCAATGCCTGTACATCCATTACCATCATTCACCGATCTGCTGAAAACAACTCCCAGTATGGAAAATTTACTCGAATCAATAAACCGTCCGTCTCAATGGGTATTCACCAGAGCTACGCCCGATGCACTTCCCTCATTGGTATATGCATACGACTCCCCCTATTCCTCTTTCCCCGCACAAGACCTCGGAATGGGTACTATTAAGCTAAACGATAAATTAAAGCTGAATCTTTACGGACAATACGCACCGGATGGCAGTAAACTGCCCGGAACAAATCTATTCCCCTGGAACAAAAACGAATTCAAGGCAGGAATGGAATTAAAAGTGAATGATCATTTCGGCGTTCACGTAGAAGTACAACGGGGAGGATATAATCCTTATCTCTATTAAGATCTATCCATTATTACTTCATGCTGCCACCTATAATATCAAGCAATTCATTCGTTATAGCCTGCTGGCGAGATTTATTATACTGTTTAGTTAAATCCTGAATCAACTCATTGGCATTGTCTGTAGCTATCTGCATAGCCATCATACGAGCAGCATGTTCGGATGCATTCGAATCAAGTAAAGCCGTAAAGATCTGTAAGCAAAGTACTTTAGGAAGCAATTCGGTAATGAACTCTTCCAGAGAGGGCTCGATTATATAATCTATTCTTATCTTCTTTTGAGCCTTTTTATCATTTGCATCTGCTTTGTTAACGGTCAAGTCTATCGGCAAATAATCGGTTGATATAAGGGCATGACTACTAACCGATTTGAAATGGTGATAAATTAATTCTACCTTATCGATTTCTTTAGAGGCAAAGAGATCCATCAACTGAGTAGCCAATGCAGAGGTTTCTTCATACGAAGGCTTATCGGCCATATGTTGAAAGCTACCTTGTACTTTGTAATTCATCTTCTTTACAGCCTCCTCTATCTTCTTACCAATAGGAAAAATAAGTATGTTCTCCTGCCCGAGACCGGCATAACTTTCTATCTTTTGTGCTAGTTGCTTGGCAACATTAGCATTAAAAGCCCCACACAAAGAACTGTTAGATGAAAAAACGACAATAGCCACCCGGTTTACTGGTCTTTTAACAACATAAGGCGATTCGACTGTAGAATAGGTGCTTAACAGATTCGTTAGAATTGCATTTAACTTCGTCTGGTAAGGCAACATACTCTCAATGGCTCCCTGTGCTTTGTGCAGCTTTGCAGAAGCCACCATTTTCATCGCCGATGTAATTTGCCGAGTACTTCTGACAGAGCCAATTCTACTTTTTATCTCTTTTAATGAAGCCACGATTTATATTTCTTATTAGTTAAACATTATATAGATTAAGAATCCAGTCATTAAAAAACACACAGTTGCATCATTCGGCATAAACTCTTAATTTAATATATTATAAATCAAACCAAGAACTGCTTGGCAATCATCTCAGCTGTTTCTTCAATCAATTTTGATACTTCATTATTAATGACACCGCTCTTCAGAATATCAAGCACATCCGTTTGATGATTTAACTCTAACGATTTCAAAAAGTTCTGCTCAAAATCATGTACTTTATCAAGCGGAACATTCTTCAACAACCCGTGTGTACCGCAATATAAAATGGCAATTTGCTTTTCAACAGGCATAGGAGAATATTGAGGTTGAACCAATAAACGAGTGTTTTTCTGACCTTTATCAATAGAACTGGCAGTCACAGGATCCATATCACCACTAAACTTAGAAAAAGCTTCTAATTCTCTAAACTGAGCTTGATCTATCTTTAGTGTACCTGCCACTTTCTTCATTGCTTTGATCTGCGCATTACCTCCAACACGAGAAACAGATATACCTACATTAATAGCCGGACGATTGCCTTGGTTAAATAAATCGGTATCCAAAAAGATCTGACCATCCGTGATTGAAATCACATTAGTAGGTATATAAGCCGAAACGTCACCAGCCTGAGTTTCAATAATAGGTAATGCAGTTAGTGACCCACCTCCCTTTATCTTGCCTCTCAAACTTATAGGCAAATCATTCATTTGGCAAGCTACCTCTTCCTGAGTAATGATTTTAGCAGCACGTTCTAACAAACGAGAGTGCAAATAGAAGATATCACCCGGGTAAGCTTCACGCCCCGAAGGACGACGAAGAATCAACGATACCTCACGATAGGCTACTGCCTGTTTGGATAAATCATCGTAAATAACCAAAGCATGCCGGCCGGTATCACGAAAATATTCGCCGATAGCCGCACCAGCAAACGGTGCAAAGTATTGCAATGCAGCCGGATCTCCGGCAGTAGCAGCCACCACAGTAGTATATGCCATAGCACCGCGTTCGCGCAAAGTATTTACAATAGTAGCAACAGTTGAACCTTTTTGACCAATAGCAACGTATATGCAATATACAGGATCACCTGCTTCAAAATTAGTCTTTTGGTTTAATATCGTATCAATAGCAATAGCCGTTTTTCCGGTCTGCCTATCTCCAATAATTAGCTCACGTTGTCCGCGGCCGATTGGAATCATGGCATCCACCGATTTCAAACCCGTTTGCAAAGGTTCATTTACCGGTTGACGAAAAATAACCCCGGGAGCTTTTCTTTCAAGCGGCATCTCGCATAATTCGCCACTAATACGCCCTTTACCGTCAAGAGGTTCGCCCAAAGGATCTATGACACGTCCCAACATACTTTCGCCTACCATTATAGAAGCAATTCGCCCTGTTCTTTTTACGGTAAACCCCTCTTTAATTTTATCAGTCTGACCAAGTAACACAGCACCAACATTGTCTTCCTCAAGATTCATCACAATGGCTTTAATGCCATTATCGAACTCAAGCAACTCATTAGCTTCAGCATTATTCAATCCATATATACGGGCTACACCATCACTTACTTGCAACACAGTGCCTATCTCATCAAGCTGTATGCGGGTTTCAATGCCTTCAAGTTGCTTTAGCAGCACATCCGAAACTTCACTTACTCTTATATTTTCCGACATATTTTCTTTTTATTTTTTACATCTCTTTCACATCACTAAAACTTACACAATTCTTCTATTCTTATCGATGAACTGTCCCTTTATTTTTTTCAACTGGGTGACGATACTGGCATCTAAACGATAGCCGTTTATATCAAAAATAAAACCTCCTTCAATAGAAGGGTCGACCAATGTTTCCAGTTCCATACGTGCATGTAAACGCTGAGCAGCAGTACTTTTTATTCTTGTTCTGGTCTCTTCGTCTACCGGCACTGCAGTAATCAGTTTCCCAACACCTATATGTTTCATCTTCCTATATAAGTCCAGATACATTAAACACATAAAATGCAAGTACGTTTCTCTACGTTTTCTCAGAACAAGACGTATAAAACAAATAAATTCATCGCTGACCTCTCCTTCTTCATTTACTGCCGAACAAATAAGTTTTAATTTATCTTCAGACAGAAGAATCGGATTATCCAACGCTTTTCTGAGTCTCGGGTACAATTCGAAATTACGGACCAGCGTAGAGATTTCTTTATATAAGCGTTTTTCTACACCTTTTTCTTTTGCATAAGCAATTAGTGCCTTCGCATATCGCATTGAAATTATACCTACTTCCATACTACCTTTTTTATGATCTAGAAGCCAAAGCTTCATCTAACATACGATCAATAATTTCCATTTGCTCTTTTTCTGTCTGCATCGTCTTACGGATAACCTTCTCTGCTATATTAACAGATAGTACCGCTATCTGACGACGAACGTCTCTAATAGCCTCTTCTTTTTCCAGACGAATTTGTTCTTTTACATCATCCAATTCTTTTTGAGCAGCTATTTCAGCTTGTTTCCGGGCATCATAAATAATCTTATCGCGCTCAAGCATAGCTTCTTTCAGAATTCGTCCTTGTTCTTTATTAGCATTAGCCAAAATAATGTCACTCTCGCTTTTGAGTTTGGCTAATTGTTCATTGGCATCTCTGGCTACCTGAAGAGACTGGTCAATGTACACTTTACGCTCTTCGACCATTTTAACAATAACAGGGAAACCATATTTTGCCAATAGAATAAATACAATACCGAAAGAGAGAAGCATCCAGAATATAAGTCCACTATCGGGTATTAATAATGACATAACCTTTTATCTTTATAAAAAGAGAACCAACAAACTAACAACTATAGCCAACAAAGCTACACCTTCAACCAAAGCGGCGGCAATGATCATATTCATACGAATCTCACTCGCTGCATCAGGCTGTCGTCCGATAGCTTCCATGGCAGAGCCACCTATTCTACCAATTCCGATACCTGCTCCAATAGCAGAAAGTCCGGCCCCCACTGCGGCTCCCATTTTACTAATTCCAGCTGCTGCTACAGCTGCCTGCAATAATACTGATAGTAACATAATTCTTCTATTTTAAAATTATTATTTAATGTACAAATTTATATTCTATATAAAAACAGTTATGCTTTATTCTCTTTTACCTTATGCTCCACTTGGGACAATCCTATAAATAGGGCAGAAAGCATTGTGAAAACGTAAGCTTGAATAAATGCAATCAACACCTCCAATATATTCATAAATATATTAAATAGCACTGAAGCAACAGTCAAAGTTCCATTAATAGTAGGTCCCATACTTGCTGAAATAAAAATAAGACAAGTCAATACCACTATGGCCATATGACCGGCAAGCATATTGGCAAAGAGACGTATCATTAATGCAAAAGGCTTTGTGAAAATGCCGATAATTTCTATGAAAGGCATCATGGGTATAGGAGCATTAAGCCACCAAGGCACATCCGGCCAGAAAATTTCCTTCCAATAGGTACGGGTACCGGACAGATTGACAAGTAAAAAAGTAATTAATGCCAGCACAAACGTAATTGCTATATTTCCTGTAATATTTACTCCGCCCGGAAAGATAGGGATCAACCCCATCAGGTTATTAATAAAGATAAAGAAAAATGCCGTTAACAGATAAGGTGCAAATTTTTTATACTTGGGCCCTAGGCAACTCTTTATTATATCATCATTTACCATCATTATAAACATCTCCATAAAACCAACGAACCCACCCGGAGCAGCGGCGCTCTGAGGTTTATGGTTATACCATCTGGCTACTCCTAAAACAATACATATTAACAAGATGCAATTGATAAACAAACCCAGCGTTACTTTTGTAATAGAGATATCAAACGGCTTTAGCTCTTTACCATTAGCACCAAGTTCTACTATTTTGCCCTCGTATTTGCTATCCGGCGGAGCAATGTAAAATCCTTCATAAGTACCATTATTCTCTTCCAGTCTGGTCGAAAGAAACGTATGCCAACCGCTAAACTGACTATAAACAATAACAGGCAAGGGGATACTTATTTTCGTATCACCCCAAGTAGTGATATGCCATTCGTAGGCATCGCCAATATGACCAAAAACAATGCCTTTTACATCCACATGCCCCTCCTTCTCGCTTTGTGCAAAAGCCGGAAGAGTAGATATATTAAACAAAAGAAAGATAACAACAAGTATCTTATTTATTTTCCTCTTTTTCATGTTCTCTTTTTCTTTTTCGGTTCAATTCATACAGAAAAAAGAACCATGTCTCAAATATCAGATAAATCAAATAGAATACCATAAATGTTAGTAAAAACTCCACAATGTCAATCTTCACCACCATACCATAAATGAGCAGTACTACAATCGACAACAGAAATTTTACCGTTTTAACTGTCAGATATACCTGAATTAAAATTTTAGGAGCACGCCTCCTTGTAATATCAAATACATATATACTAATTACACCAAGTGTAACAAAATAAGCAGGTATGAAAGGGCACCAATCAAAATAGTGCTCCGGCAAAAGAAACAAAAAGACAAAAGCAAACACCAAACTTGTTAGTATAGTAACTAAACCAAGAGAGATAAAAAAGTTTTTTTTCGTTTTACTGAGGTTCATTCCTTTTTATTATTCATGATATACAAACAGAAACAGTTCCGTTACTTAGCTCTATAAAGCCACCTTGAATATCCAATTTATGCTCCTCGGCATCTACCACATAGATAAGTTCTCCTTTTATCAACGAAGAAACAATAGGCGCATGCTGAGGTAATATAGTGAATACGCCGATTGAACCCGGAAGAGTAACACTACTCACATTTCCGTCAAACAATTGTTTTTCGGGTGATACTATATTTAAATGAAGATCCATTATTATTTATTGATTTAGCATTACATTATTTGCTTTTCGATAACAAACAAGTCTTATTTTTATCGATCATTTTTCAATTTGTGCCAACAATTGTTTACCCTTCTCTATAGCATCTTCAATGGTACCCACATTAAGGAAAGCCGATTCCGGTAAATAATCTACCTCACCATCCATAATCATTTTAAATCCTTTAATTGTATCTTCAATAGCAACCATTACACCCGAAACACCGGTAAATTGTTCTGCTACCGTAAACGGTTGGGATAAAAAGCGTTGCACTCTGCGAGCACGGTTTACTGTGAGACGATCCTCATCAGAAAGCTCTTCCATACCCAAAATAGAAATTATATCCTGCAATTCTTTATTACGCTGCAATATCTGTTTTACACGCTGAGCCACCTCATAATGTTCTTCGCCCACAATATGCGGATCGAGAATACGAGAAGTCGAATCCAACGGATCAACAGCCGGATAAATACCCAACTCAGTGATTTTACGGCTTAGCACAGTTGTTGCATCAAGATGGGTAAAAGTAGTAGCCGGCGCAGGGTCTGTCAAATCATCGGCAGGCACGTAAACAGCCTGTACTGAAGTGATTGATCCTGCCTTAGTGGAAGTAATACGTTCTTGCATAACTCCCATTTCAGTAGCCAATGTAGGTTGGTAACCTACTGCTGACGGCATACGCCCCAACAAAGCCGAAACCTCAGAGCCTGCTTGGGTAAAACGGAATATATTGTCTATAAAAAACAGAATATCTTTAGAACCTGATTCGGCTGCCATATCACGAAAAGATTCAGCTACCGTTAAACCTGAAAGAGCAACGGACGAACGTGCTCCAGGAGGTTCGTTCATCTGACCGAATACCAATGTCGCTTGCGACTTAGCGACTTCGTCATAGTCTACTTTAGTCAAGTCCCAATGTCCGGCTTCCATGCTTTTCTTAAACTCTTCTCCGTAGCGAATCACACCCGATTCAATCATTTCTCGAAGCAAATCATTTCCTTCACGCGTACGTTCTCCAACTCCGGCAAATACAGAAAAGCCATTATGCTTCTTGGCAATATTGTTAATTAACTCCATGATAAGAACTGTCTTACCTACACCAGCACCGCCAAATAAACCAATTTTTCCTCCTTTAGAGTAAGGCTCAAGTAAATCAATTACCTTTATCCCGGTAAAAAGGACTTCCTGAACTGTAGTTAAATCTTCAAATTTAGGCGGATCACGATGAATGGGATATGCTCCTTTTCTATTAAGATCTTTCATACCATCAATAGAATCACCCACCACATTCATTAAACGGCCTTTAATTTGAGTACCTATAGGCATGGTAATAGGCCCGTGGGTCGGAACGACTTTCATGCCACGCTGCAACCCGTCTGTACTATCCATTGCGACAGTACGCACGGTGTTCTCACCTATATGCTGCTGTACCTCTACAATCAATTTCTTGCCGTTAGGCCTCTTAATTTCCAAAGCTTCATGAATACTCGGCAACATCAGGTCAGTGTCTGAACCACTAAAAAATACATCGACCACTGGACCGATGACCTGAGATATATGCCCGATAATCTGTGACATAAGCAAAATATGTTTTAGATAAAAACGAAAATCTTCTTTATTTGTTCACAAGAGTAGTTAAACAAACAACTTTGCAAATATAGAAACAAAAACGTGCCATTATTCCTGTTTACTGTATTTTGTCTTTAGATAACATTCATTAGTCCTGTTTTAAAGACATTTAGACCAAATTGTTATGATAAGATTGAAACAGTAAGGCTCTTCACGTTCTTCGATGAGCCTCATCAGAAAACATGAAGAACCTTATAAGAGAACATTGAAGCTCATCGAAATTCAAAAAAAATGATTTCTGATTAGTAAATTTCTACTTTAGCGGCTATACGCTTGGCTTTATCGCGCAATGCATCCATATCAGTATCCAAAGGAGCATAACATAATATAACTCCCATGCGCCGATTCACTCTCGCAAAAGGTTTACCAAAGATACGCAGATAAGTATTATCCTCTTTGGTCACTTCTTCCATACCTCGATATTGAGGAGCATTCTGGCTGGAGATAGATGAAAGAATAACAGCACTCACCCCTGCCCTTTCTTGCTTAATGCTAGGTATTGGCCATCCAAGCACAGCCCGCAAATGAAGTTCAAATTCATTCAAATTCTGTGTTCCGGCCAGTGTAACCATACCTGTATCGTGCGGCCGAGGAGATAATTCGGAAAAATAAACCCCGTTTTTATGACTCAAAAAGAACTCTACACCCCATAAACCAAATCCCGTTAACGCCCGTGTCACCTGATCGGCCATCACTTGTGCCTCTGCCAGATGAGCAGAGTCTATATGGGCAGGCTGAAAGCTTTCCCTGTAATCGCCTCCCTTTTGTACATGTCCGATGGGAGGACAAAAAAGAGTGGGGCCGTTTTTCTGTGTTACGGTAAGCAATGTTATCTCACTGTCAAAATGAATAAATTCTTCTATGATAAGTTCACGGATATCACCACGACTACCACTACAACCGTACTCCCAGGCATGCTGCAATTCATCGGCATGCTTCACCAGAGATTGACCTTTGCCCGATGACGACATTAATGGTTTCACTACACAAGGAAATCCCACTTTTTCAGCAGCTACTTTTAGTTCTTCAAAAGAAGTAGCATAGAAGTACTTTGCCGTCTTAAGTTTTAATTCTTTGGCAGCAAGATCGCGGATAGCCTTACGATTCATAGTAAAGTTCACAGCACGCGCACTGGGAACCACCTGAATGCCTTGCTTTTCAAAAGCGTACAATCGTTCCGTACGAATGGCCTCAATTTCAGGCACAATAATGTCCGGTTGATGTTTCATTACCACACGGTCCAGTTCCTCACCATTCAGCATATCCAACACTTCATATTCGTCCGCCACCTGCATAGCAGGTGCCCCGGCATACGAATCACACGCAACAATATATTGTCCTTTGCGCTGGGCAGAGATAACAAATTCCTTTCCCAATTCGCCAGAACCAAGCAAAAGTATTTTCTTCATTTTATTATGTTGACTTTAAAATATTTTACGATAAATATGGCAGTAAGGAGTAGTTCCTTTATGTTCATAATATTGTTGATGATAATCTTCTGCCAACCAGAAATGCCCGGCAGAGCGCAACGAAGTCGCTATGTCGTATCCTTTTGCCTGCAAAATAGCTATGTATTTCTGTGAAATCAAAAGCTGTTCTTCCGAAAGATAAAATATGGCTGAAAGATATTGCGAACCGATATCGGGCCCTTGTCCGTCTGTTTGCGTAAAATCGTGTGTTTCGAAAAAGAGTTTCACCAAATCTCCGTACGATACTTCAACCGGATTGTAGACCACTTCCACCGTTTCTAAATGACCGGTAGTGCCCGTTTTAACCTCCGGATAAGTTGGATATTCTTCGCTTCCACCCATAAAGCCTACAGCTGTACTGATAACTCCCTTCTGTTTCATAAAATGATACTCTGTACCCCAAAAACAACCGGAGGCAAAGTATGCAGTGCTTGTTTCTATATTCTTCTCCATATTATCTATTTACTATTGATGTTGATCTCGTAATAAATCATTGACCGTCTTCACCGGATTAAAAGTAGTGAGAGGAACTTCTACAAAAACAGTATTCCAATCGCTCATGGAGCCGTTCCACAAGCCCGGAAGTTCCAATGCCTTAAGCTCTTTGCCATTTTTCGATTTATAAGAGATAAAACCCGTAGATTTATCTACATAATTTGCTAAATCAAATTTATGTCCTTTATAATCTCTGACAGCACAAACCAGATCGACCGGATTAAAGTGTGTTCCTTGTTCAAACATCTCCTTTTTTTGCGGGTCTGCCATATCTATTTGCGAACTTTCAAGTATCTGTGACGAGATAGTACCGTCCTGATTGTAGGCAAGAAACGGACCACCACCGGGTTCACCTACATTCTTTACCATGCCGCATACCCGCATCGGACGGTTAAGCTTGTTTCGGAGATAAATAACCAATTCCACATCTTCCAGATTCTTTGTCTCCGGATTTTTGCAAAACAGTTTCTTTTGCAAGAACTGTAACACCTCAAGCACTTGTTCATGGGTATACCGACCGCTATCCAATAGTTCAAGGTACTCAAAAGCTTGCTCCTGCAACTGAATCAAAACTCCGGCCAATAGTTTTTTATAACGTACCGTATCCGCCTTCAACCTGTCCGGCACCACGTTATCTATGTTTTTTATAAATAAAATATCCGCATCCAAATCATTAAGGTTCTCAATCAAAGCTCCATGGCCTCCGGGACGAAACACCAGCTTGCCGCCATCACGAAAAAACTCATTATTCATATCCACGGCTATTGTGTCTGTACCGGGCTTCTGTTCGGAAAAAGTAATATTATACTCCACCGCATATTCTTTAGAATAAGCAGCTATTTTTTCTTTTACTAATGCATTAAAAAGTGCACGATGCTCCGCAGATACCGTAAAGTGTACATTTGCCCTATTCCCTTTACCTGTAGCATACAAAGCCGCTTCAACCAAATGTTCTTCAAGCGGCGTACGCACACCATTTTCGTATCGGTGAAATTTAAGCAAGCCTTTAGGAAGCGCACCATAATTTAAGCCTTTCTCTGTTAACAAAGCGGCCACAACCGCCTTAAAGTTGCCTTCAGAAAGAAGTTCGGATATATGTTTCTCTTCCATTCCGAAACAAGCATCATCCAAATCATCATAAAAAGCAAATTTATCTATATGCTTAAAAAAAGCAAATTCAAAAGCAGTTGTTGGTTGGGTATAATCAGCACTCAAAAACTCAAATAAATCCTTAAACATCCGACTGGCTGCACCAGATGCAGGAACAAATTTCACTATTGTTTTATCTGTTCTCGTATACCTTTCCCAAGAATCAACATAGTATTTTTCTTCATCGCTTTGAGGTACTAAAATACCCTTTTCGGGAGATGCCGCAGCATGCAACTTCAAATAAGGAAACCCTTTTCGGAAACAAGTTAGTTGTTCTGCTATCTGGATTTCCGTGATACCCTTTCTTGCAAGCAACTCTTTGTCTTGTGGTGTCATCATCGTCTATTATTTTATTAATTGATGCCCAAAAATACAAAATGTTATTTACTTTGTGCGGCATACTAAACAAAAAAAGCTATTTTTACAACGAAATCAATACACCATTATACTGGCATCAGGATGCAACTGCGACGTAATGCAGTGAAAATCAATCGAATCAGCTTGGAAAATTAATACTACGGCAAATTATGGATGCATTTTTCACAAAAACAGAAAAAAAAGAATTGCTTGTTTTATATAAGAGACTCATACAATCGGCCGGAGAAAGCATTGGCAAAAAAGAAACAGGAAAACTAAAAAATTATTTGATACAAGCGGCTAAAGAGAAATATTTGTTGCGTAATAGTTTTGGCATGAATCCCGTTATCAGAGACATGCAAACGGCCGTCATTGTGTCCGAGGAAATAGGAATGAAAGGATCTTGCCTAATAGGTATCATGCTACATGATATTGTTAAGAGCCATGCAATCACCATCGAAATCATTAAAAATGAATTTGGAGATGATGTGGCAAGCATCATCAAAGGCCTAGTAAAGACAAACGAACTCTATGCTAAAAGCCCGGCCATAGAGTCAGAAAACTTTCGCAATCTTCTGCTCTCATTTGCAGAAGATATGCGGGTAATACTGATTATGATTGCCGACAGGATAAACATCATGCGACTGATAAAAGACGCAGGGACTGAAGAAGATCGAGTGAAGATAGCCAATGAAGCGGCCTACTTATACGCTCCGTTAGCACATAAACTGGGACTTTATAAAATAAAATCGGAACTAGAAGACCTTTCTCTTAAATACACCCAAAGAGACACTTATTATTTTATAAAAGACAAACTCAACGAAACTAAAACTTCGCGGGATAAATATATTGAATCTTTTATTGAACCGATAACTAAAAAAATAAAAGAAGCCGGACTAACATTTGACATTAAAGGAAGAACCAAGTCTATTCATTCCATCTGGAACAAAATACAAAAGCAGAAGACACCATTCGAAGGCATCTACGATCTTTTTGCCATACGCATCATACTTGATTCTCCAGCGGAAAAAGAGAAACAAGAGTGTTGGCAGGTATACTCCATTATTACAGATATGTATCAGCCCAACCCAAAGCGTCTTCGCGATTGGCTCTCTATACCCAAAAGTAATGGCTACGAATCTTTGCACATCACTGTCATGGGCCCCGAAGGCAAATGGGTGGAAGTACAGATTCGCACCCGACGTATGGACGAGATTGCCGAACGGGGATTAGCGGCCCACTGGAGGTACAAAGGTGTTAAAGGAGAAAGCGGGCTCGATGAATGGCTAACCTCTGTTCGCGAGGCGCTCGAAAATGCCGAGACCGACTCAATGAAAGTAATGGATCAGTTTAAAATGGATCTTTACGAAGACGAAGTGTTTGTGTTTACTCCGAAGGGCGATTTATTTAAACTGGCTAAAGGAGCAACCGTACTCGATTTTGCTTTTCACATTCACAGCAAACTGGGAAGCAAATGCATTGGAGCAAAGGTTAACGGCAAGAATGCACAGCTCAAGCAAAAGTTGAATAGTGGAGACCAGGTAGAGATTATGACATCGAACACACAAACGCCAAAGCAAGATTGGCTAAATATTGTCACCACATCAAAAGCCCGTACCAAAATCCGCCAGGCACTCAAGGATATGGCATCCCGTCAGCACGATTTTGCTAAAGAAACATTAGAACGCAAGTTCAAAAATCGCAAAATGGAATATGACGAGTCAATAATGATGCGTCTTATCAAGCGAATGGGATTCAAAACCGTTACAGAGTTCTATCAAAAAATAGCAGAAGGCGGGCTGGAAGTAAATGATATTCTTGATAAATATGTTGAGCAACAAAAAAGAGACAATGACACGCACGATGATCTGACCTATCGTAGTGCGGAAGGATACAATCTGCAAAATCAAATAGACGAAACAACCGGAAAAGAGGATATTCTCGTTATTGACCAAAACCTGAAAGGAATCGACTTCAAACTGGCTAAATGCTGTAACCCCATTTACGGAGACGAAGTATTTGGCTTTGTCACTGTATCGGGTGGAATAAAAATACACCGCCATGACTGTCCGAATGCCCCCCAAATGATGGAGCGTTTCGGCTATCGTATAGTTAAAGCACGCTGGGCCGGCAAGTCTCAAGGTACACAATATCCCATAACTCTCCGCGTAGTGGGGCACGATGATATTGGCATCGTAACCAATATTACATCTATTATTTCCAAAGAAAACGGCATTACTCTACGCTCTATAGGTATAGACTCAATTGATGGGCTTTTTTCGGGTACTCTTACCATCATGGTAGGAGACACAGGCCGATTAGAAACCCTCATCAAAAAACTAAGAACAGTCAAAGGAGTGAAACAGGTAAACAGAAGTTGACGAGTAAAAAAAAGACCATGAAAACGAAAGATAGAAAAGCCGAAGATTTAGAAGTAAAACCCAATGCATTCAGAAAGATCCTAAAAAGCTTCTCCTATGCAGGGACAGGAATCGTTGGTTTTTTACGAGCAGAGCATAACGCCTGGGTTCATTGCTTAGCAATCGTGGTAGTCACAGCTGCCGGATTCTGTTTTCATATCGCCAAAAACGAATGGATAGCTGTTATATTCTGCTTCGGCCTAGTTCTTGCCGCCGAGGCTTTCAATACTGCTATCGAGCGGTTAACGGATCTCGTTTCGCCCCAACAAAGCCCCATTGCAGGCAATGTAAAAGATATAGCAGCCGGCGCCGTACTAATATGCGCCATTGTTGCAGCCATTATCGGATTAATCATCTTTATACCCTATTTTATTGAACCATGACCACACCGTAAAGCATGAATAGATACTATGAAAAAACAACACGCTTATCTTACTTTTTTATTCTTTAGCCTGTGTGCTATAGGCATGATACATGCCCAACATGACACAAAACATATCCCTGAAATAAACAATGTATTGTGGTTTAACAAACCGGCTACTCAGTGGGAAGAAGCTTTGCCATTGGGCAATGGCAGACTGGGAATGATGCCCGACGGCGGCATTGAAAAAGAGCACATTGTTCTGAATGACATTACTATGTGGAGCGGCTCAGAAGCAAATTACAATAATCCGGAGGCATCTTCATACCTGCCCGCTATCAGGCAATTACTGTTTCAAGGAAAAAACAAAGAAGCGCAAGAGATGATGTATAAACATTTTGTGCCCGTAAAGCCTGAAAAAGGAGGTACTTATGGAGCCTATCAGGTTCTCGGGAATCTGGATATAAACTATCAATACAGCATCCCTGATGTGCCCTGTAAAGCATATAAGCGTCTACTTAATCTGGGAAAAGGAATATCAACCACACGTTTCACTAAGGGCACGACCTACACCCGTACCTACTTTGTTTCTCGCACACACGATGTCATGGTTATTCACTTTACAACTCCACCTCACTCAAACGAAAAGCAAATCTCCTTTTTTGCTCAGTTGAGCCGCCCCGAGAGAGCAATTGTCAGGGCTTCGGGCGATACCTTAATAATGGAAGGAAATCTTGATAGTGGCAAGGAAGGACTGCAAGGAGTGTGCTTTACTGTAAGAATGTTGGTTAAAGCTCCAAAAAGATGTGTCAACGTTACAAATAAAGGAATACAAATAAAGAATGCAGATGAAGCAACCCTATACGTGTCGGCAGCAACCAGTTTTGAAAATAAAGCATATCGTAAACAAGCCGATTCTCTACTCAAACAGATAGTTTCCTGCCCTTACAGTGAATTAGAGAAAGAGTACATTACCGATTATCAGCAATTATTTAAACGCACTTCACTCTTTATCGGCAAAGAAGATAATATCAATGATTCCACAGGACCTTGGCTATTACCGACCGATGAACGTATCCGTCGTTTCCAAAAGGAAAATGATCCTGCGCTTGCTGCTCTTTATTATAATTATGGCCGCTATTTGCTTATTAGTAGCACCCGTCCCGGTTCGCTCCCTCCAAATTTACAAGGATTATGGGCAAACGGATGCAGCACGCCATGGAATGGAGATTATCACCTGAATATCAATGTACAGATGAATCACTGGCCCGTTGAACAAGGCAATTTATCAGAACTTCATTTACCTTTAATAGAACTTACCAAAGGATTAGTGAAAAGTGGAGAAGCCACGGCCAAAGCTTTTTATGGCAATAAGGCCAAAGGTTGGGTAGCACATATGATGACCAATGTCTGGCATTTCACAGCTCCCGGCGAACATCCTTCATGGGGAGCTACAAATACGGGAGGCGCATGGCTGTGCGCACACTTGTGGGAACATTATCTGTATAATCCGGACAAAGCCTACTTAAAAGAAATTTATCCCGTAATGAAAGGTGCTTCAGAATTCTTTCTGTCCACTATGGTAAAGGAACCCACTCACGGATGGCTGGTAACCGCTCCTACCTCATCGCCCGAAAATTCCTTTTACATGAAAGGCGATGATACCCCCATAAGCGTATGCATGGGATCTACAATGGACAATGAATTAATAAATGAACTATATACAAACGTTATTCAGGCAGCAAGTATACTCAATGTTGATAGTGATTACAAAACTCAATTACGCAAAGCACGTAAACAACTCCCACCGCTACAGATAAGTAAAGAGGGTTATCTGATGGAATGGCTCGAAGATTATAAAGAGACAGACATACACCATCGGCATGTCTCCCATCTATACGGACTGCATCCGGGCAATCAAATCACACTTACAAAGACACCCGAACTGGCAGAAGCTTGCCGCATAACCCTCAACCGTCGCGGAGACGAAGGAACAGGTTGGAGTCGTGCATGGAAAATAAATTTTTGGGCACGTTTAGGTGATGGTAACCGAGCTTATAAGCTTTTTAAAAGTCTGTTAACTCCGGCTTATGCTCCCGAAACACCGGACAAAGTAGGTGGAGGCACCTTTCCAAATCTATTTTGTTCGCACCCTCCTTTTCAAATGGATGGCAATTGGGGAGGAACATCAGGCATCGGAGAAATGTTACTCCAAAGCCATGACGGTTTTATCGATTTCTTACCTGCACTACCCGATACGTGGGCAGAGGGATCTTTCACCGGATTCAGAGTACGTGGTGGGGCTACAGTTAGTCTTAATTGGAAAAGCGGAAAGCCAACATCTGCAACAATAAAAGCAACAGTAACAAACTGTTTCAAAATAAAAAAGCCAAAAGGTATCTCATCTATCGAAATCATGAACAATAAACAGACTCGATCAAATAAAAAGCAAACACCTTTTCTTAATCTGAAATTAAGAAAAGGTGAAGAGGTTTATTTAATATTCAAATAAATACTTATCTGATTTTCTTTTTCTTAAAATACGGATACGTAATGAAAACAAAAAAGGCCAATGCTATCAATGCTGATGCCAAGCCCATTCGATAGGGCACAACAGGAGAAGCGCCCACATGAGCCGTAAGGTAACAAGCCGCCACCACTCCTAAAGAAACACCGGCTTCCCAGGCAAGCAAATGAGTTGTGTTTGCCGTGCCACGCTGGCAATGTTGAGACAATTTCACAAACATCAGCAGAAATTCAGGAGTAACTAATCCCAATCCTATTCCCAACAAAGCAGCCGCCGGAATCATGCCCAAGCCTGGAATGGGGAAAATAAGCAAAGATATAGCTACTATCATTGCAACCAACCCACTCACTATCTGCCCTAAAATATTCTCTTTTTCGAAGAATAGTTTAACAAATAAAACAGAACAAAAGAAACCTGCTCCCATCACCGCAAAAAACGGAAATATAATACCTGCAATTTCCACACAACGAAAAGTATAAGGAATTAGAGGTATAAGTATACCGGGAACAAAAGCGATAAATAACATATTAAGAAGTGGCACCCATCCGCGAGCCAATAGAAAACGGTCCGTAGTGCAAAATTTAGTCCCTATGGGTGCACGAAAAGGAACATAGAGCATATAAATAAATAAAATGCCCAGACCTCCGGAAGCAACGGATATATATATTACCGTATTAAAGCCCTTAAGCATAAACAAAGCCACACCAAGAGCCACCCCTGTCATCATACCTAAACGAGAAGTCCAGCCAAAGACAACATTGCTTGCACTTCGACAATGAGGATTAATTAAATCTATCGCTAAAGTAATACCGGAAGTTGTTGCCATACCGAAAGCCGCACCATGTATCAAACAAAGTAACAAGAACTCGCGGGTGGTGGTAACCAACGTAAAACCAACCGTCGCCAGAAGCATCATTAAAATAGAGAGTACGCACACATGCTTCCGTTTATAGGCATCAACCAGATAACTATAGAAAGGCCCAACCATAAACATAGCAGCCGTTAGAAAGATGAACATGCTTCCTGTAAAAGCAAGTGATACACCTAATCTGTTTGCCATAACACTAGGAAGAACCGGAAGCAGCATATATCGCGAAACAAACAACAAAAAATTGCCGAAACAAATATGCGAATAGTTGGGTGATAATAATTTGTTAGTACTGCTCTTTTTCATTGGGGAAGTCGCTGTTCTTTACGTCCGTTACATATTGATAAATGGCATCTGTCATAATCGTATGCAAGTCGGCATAACGACGCAAAAAACGAGGACTGAATCCCTGGCTCATACCCAGCATATCCTGGATAACCAATACCTGACCGTCTGCTTTTCCGGCACCAATCCCTATCACAGGAATGGTCAGTTCGCTGGCTACACGTTCAGTCAATGCAGCCGGTATTTTCTCGAGCACCAATGCAAAACATCCGGCTTCTTCGAGTAGATGAGCATCGCGAACAAGTTTTTCCGCTTCCTCTTCATCCTTGGCCCGAACGGTATAAGTTCCGTATTTATTAATAGATTGTGGCATCAAGCCCAAATGTCCCATAAGAGGGATACCTGCACAAAGAATGCGTTTTACTGTTTCAATGATCTCTTCTCCACCTTCCAGCTTCAAAGCATCAGCATGGCTTTCTTTCATTATTCTAATGGCAGAAGCCAATCCTTCCTTCGAATTCCCCTGATAAGAACCAAACGGCATATCTACCACCACCATGGCACGATTCACAGCACGCACCACTGATTTACCATGATAAATCATTTGATCAAGCGTAATAGGAAGAGTAGTCACGTTGCCCGCCATCACGTTGGATGCGGAGTCGCCCACCAGAATCACGTCAATGCCTGCACCATCTACTATCTTAGCAGTGGTATAGTCGTACGAGGTAAGCATAGATATTTTTTCGCCTCTCTGCTTCATTTCAATCAGGCGATGAGTCGTCACTTTTCTAGTATCATCCGATATATAACCAGCCATAACTTATAATGTTAATGTTCCAAATTTCGTGCAAAGTTATAGCATTCATACGGAATGAAGAAATAAATCCCGAAAAATAGTACTATTAGTGCTTAGGATTAGATCGAAAAATGAACCTGACAGACTGATCATACATCACATAATTCCAAATCCAATTAAAGAGAACCATCAATTTATTCTTCACGCCCAAAATAGAACGCAGATGCACAAGCAGCCACACTGCCCATGCCAGAAAGCCCTGCAACCTTATCTTTTTTATATCGGCAACGGCCTTATTCCGTCCCACAGTAGCCAAAGTCCCTTTATCTTTATACATAAAAGGTTTCAATAACTCTCCCTGTTCCATCCTCTTTAAGTTTTCAGCCAATAATTCACCCTGCTGAATAGCTACCGGAGCCACCTGAGGATGCCCTTTGGGATACGTTGCTTCGGTTTGCAAACAAATATCTCCGATAGCAAATATATCCCGATATCCCTGCAACTGATTGAATTCATTGACAAGAAGTCGGCCTCCATGCCCCATTAATTCAGGAGAAATATTATCAAAACGTTCGGCAATAACACCACTTACCCAAATCAATGTGTTGGTCAGTAAAGACTCACCATCGCTTAGTATCACATTACCGTCCCGATAATCAATCGCATGCTTATTCAAGATCACTGTTATTCCCATATCGGTCAAAAAACGAAGTGCATGAGCAGATGCTTCTTCAGACATTACCGCCAATAAACGATCGGAACCCTCAATGAGGTAGATATTCATCTCTTCATCTTTCAAATCAGGATAGTCCTCAGGCAAAATATATCTCTTCATTTCTGACAGCGCACCGGCAATTTCAACCCCTGTTGCTCCTCCTCCTACGATCACAATATTTAGCAGTGACCGTCTCTTCTGAGAATCATGACTATCGAGCGCCTTTTCAAGGTTTATCAGTAAAGTATTACGCAAATTGATAGCCTCTTCTACACTTTTCATTGGTAGTGCAACCTTCTTTATCACTTCATTGCCGAAAAAATTAGTCGTCGTACCGGCTGCAATCACCAAATAATCGTAATCCAAGCTACCGATAGGCGTTTCAATGCTGTGTTTATCAGAATTTATTTTCGTTACTTCAGTCATTCTAAAGTAAAACTCCTTCTTCTTTCTGAAGTTCTTTCTAAAAGGAAAAGAGATGGCACTAGGCTCTAATCCGGCCGATGCCACTTGATATAATAAAGGCTGAAACTGATGGTAATTGTGTCTGTCAATCAGAACTACCTGAAAGATTCCGTTACACAATTTATCGGCTAAAGCCAGGCCACCGAAACCACCACCAACAATAATAATTCTTTTTTTATCTGAGTCCGGAACTAGAATTTTCATAATTATATTATTTGAATTATAGTATGAAAACACTTGCTAACCATCGTTGTTCACAGTTCAAAAAAACAATATAATATTTTTAATACAACAAAGTATAAATAATCAATCCACTCCCCAAATACAAGAGAGAATTTTAATAAGGCATAAAAGTGCACTCTAAAGAAGGCTCATTAATTTGTGAAAATTCATTCCGGTAAAATCATCAATTATAAAATGTGCTTTAGCCGCTATTGCTTCACGGGTATTAGTGGTGGCCAAGCCAATAACCGTAGCACCGGAAGACATGCCCGCCTGTAATCCATGAAAGGAATCTTCAAAAACAAAAGTATTCCCCGCAGTAGCTCCAAACAGGTTCATTCCCAGCAAAAAACACTCCGGATTAGGCTTCGAATGAGTAAAGAGATCGGCCGTGATAATGCGATCGAACTTCTCTGATAATCGCGGATGAGAACGATAGACATTGCCCATCTTCTTTTCATTAGAACTGGTAACCATTGCTATTTTCACTCCATTACTACGCAAATCTGCTAAGAAAGCCTCAGCCCCGGGTATGTATTCAAATACCATATTTCCCTCAAAAGCATCCAGTTCCAAACGTATTTGTTGCTGAGCATCATGCATTCCGGCAAAATGCTTATCATATATCTGGCCAAGTGTTTGTCCTTTGATCTGTGTCCCAAAATCGGCCACATTAAGATACTTTCTACCCTGTTCATCCCAAAAAACAGTATACTGTCCTTCGGTATCCATTATCACACCATCAAAATCAAATAATGCAGCTATCGTTTTTAATTCATCCATTTCTTTTACCTTATAAAACTAAATAATCATTAAACAGAACGTTCTACAAGAGCCCAAAGTTCCGAATAATCATTGGAAGAGACAAATATTTGTTATCTTTGTCGACTTAAAAAATCGAAAAGGAAAACGCATGTCACAACAAAACAATCCACATAGGCTCGGTACAGAAAGCATTGCAAAGCTGCTATTACAATACTCTATCCCCGCCATTATCGGCATGACAGTCACTTCACTTTACAACATCATAGACAGCATTTTTATCGGCCACGGAGTAGGTGCCATGGCCATATCAGGACTCGCCATTACATTTCCTTTTATGAATTTGGTAATGGCTTTTTGCACCCTTGTAGCGGGTGGTGGAGCTACGATTTCTTCCATACGCCTGGGACAGAAAGATTTGAACGGGGCAACGAAGGTATTAGGCAACACCCTCATGCTCTGCATCACAAACGCTATTTTCTTCGGTACATTATCATTTATCTACTTAGACAACATTCTTCTTTTCTTTGGTGCCAGTACAGTAACCTTACCTTATGCGCGAGACTTTATGCAGGTTATTCTCATCGGAACGCCTATATCATATATTATGATAGGCCTCAACAATGTGATGCGTGCCACAGGTTATCCTAAAAAAGCGATGCTCACCTCCATGGTAACGGTAGTGGCTAATATCATTCTCGCTCCTATTTTTATTTTTCATTTTCATTGGGGCATTCGTGGTGCTGCCATAGCTACCGTAACATCTCAATTCATAGGTATGGTATGGGTATTAAGCCATTTCATCAATCAAAACAGCTATGTTCATCTGCGCGCTGATTTCTGGAAGATGAATCGCCACATCATCGGAAAAATATTCTCCATCGGGTTGGCTCCCTTCTTAATGAATCTATGCACATGTACCATTATCGTTGTTATCAATGTGAGCCTCCAGAAACACGGAGGCGACATGGCTATCGGCGCTTACGGCATTATTAACCGCCTGATGACACTCTTTGTAATGATCGTTATGGGACTGACAATGGGTTTACAACCTATAATAGGCTATAACTACGGGGCGAAGGCGATGAAACGCGTAAAAGAGGCTTTGCGATTAGGCATTATTACCGGCGTATCCATAACCACTACAGGATTTCTTGTCTGCGAATTCTGCCCTCATCTTGTTTCATCTATGTTTACAGACAATAAAGAATTGATAAACATGGCGGCCGCCGGTCTGCGAATCACCATCATGCTGTTCCCATTTGTCGGTTGCCAGATTGTAATATCCAACTTCTTTCAGAGTATCGGGAAAGTAAAAGTCAGCATCTTCCTTTCTCTTTCGCGCCAACTGGTATATCTGTTACCCTTCCTGATTATTCTTCCCCGGCACTATGGGGTTAGCGGAGTATGGATGAGCATGCCTACCTCCGACTTTTTTGCCTTCTTCACCGCCATTCTTTGTTTAATAATCTACCTGCGTCGTAATGCTCGCCACTATGCTACCGTCGAATAGATGAATAGTGCGATGAGCAAAACCGGCATCGTGCTGCGAGTGAGTTACCGAACCGCCCTTCCAAACAAACGATACGGTTTTTTTGTTGAAGTTTAAATAAATCCCTGTCGAAAAATGTTAGAAGAACTACTATCAAACCCGCTTTTCCATCATATCTCCGCCGCCCAACTGAACAAAGATTTTAACGGACTGACTTATCGTGTAAAGGCATATGCCAAAGGAGAGATCCTTGCCAGCCAGGGCGATGTATGCAACCGCCTCGTTATTCTGATTAAAGGGAGCGTGCGTGGCGAAATGATCGACTATTCGGGCCGGCTGATCAAGATAGAAGACATTACCGCTCCACGGGCCATCGCTCCCCTTTTTCTCTTTGGTGCAGCCAACCGGTATCCGGTAGAGGTAACAGCCAATGAACCGACGGAAGCAATCGTTATTCCCAAAGAAAGCATACTGAGCCTATTCCGTCGCAACGAAACATTTCTGGAAAACTACATGAATCTCTCGGCCAACTACGCTCATACGTTGGCGGACAAGCTTTTCTTTCTCTCCTTCAAAACCATCCGGCAGAAGCTCGCTTCTTATCTGTTACGACTTTCGGCACAGGGTGACAGGTTTCTTATGGATCGCTCACAACAGGAACTGGCAGATTATTTCGGAATATCCCGACCTTCTCTGGCACGGGAACTGGGGCACATGCAACACGACGGCCTCATCCTAGTCGACAGAAAACAAATGACCATTCTGAACAAGGAAGCACTAAAGATTTTGATTAAGTAATGAAATAAAAGTTGCGTGTTGTAACATTGGTTACAGAACTTCCTCATGCCAACACTCTATCTTTGCATCAAAGTTAATAACCCTATTAATACGTAAAGATTATGAGTATGTTCTGTTTTCAATGTCAGGAAGCCGCCAAAGGCACCGGTTGCACGTTGAGCGGTGTATGTGGAAAAACGCCCGAGGTGGCCAATATGCAAGACCTTCTGCTATTCGTTGTAAGAGGAGTTGCTGTTTACAATCAAGAACTTCGCAAAGCAGGGAAGCCGTCGGCCGAAGCCGATAAATTTGTATTCGACGGATTGTTTATCACCATTACCAATGCCAATTTTGACAAAGCAGCCATCATCGAAAAAATAAAGAGCGGACTGGTTCTGAGAAACAAACTGGCCCAGGAAGTAACATTAGCCAATGCTCCCGACGAGTGTGTATGGGATGGTACGGAAGAAGAGTTTGAAGAGAAATCAAAAAGCGTAGGTGTGATGCGCACTACAAACGAAGATATACGCTCACTGAAAGAATTGGTGCATTACGGCATCAAAGGCATGGCAGCATACGTAGAGCATGCTTACAATCTGGATTCCGAAGATCCCCAGATATTTGCTTTTATGCAACGTGCCTTAGCCGAAATTACCCGCGAAGATATTTCGGTTGATGAACTGATTGCTCTCACACTGGAAACCGGAAAATATGGTGTAACAGCCATGGCGCAACTCGATGCCGCCAATACCGGCCACTATGGAAATCCGGAACTATCCGAAGTCAACATCGGGGTTCAGGGTAATCCGGGCATTCTGGTTAGCGGGCACGACCTGAAAGATTTAGAGGAACTGCTACAACAAACCGAAGGTACGGGTATCGACGTATATACCCATAGCGAAATGCTTCCGGCACACTACTATCCGTACCTAAAGAAACATAAACACTTGGTGGGAAATTATGGAAATGCCTGGTGGAAGCAAAAAGAAGAGTTCGAAAGTTTTAACGGCCCCATACTGTTTACCACCAACTGCATTGTACCTCCAACATCAAAGGCAACTTACAAAGATCGCATTTATACCACCGGTGCTTCAGGACTGGAAGGCGCCATTCATATTGCAGAACGCAAAGGGGGGCAACCTAAAGACTTTTCCGCTATCATTGAGCATGCTAAACGTTGCCAACCGCCTGTAGAGATTGAAAGCGGAACCATCGTCGGCGGTTTTGCCCATGCACAGGTACTGGCTTTGGCAGACAAGGTGGTAGATGCAGTGAAAAGCGGAGCCATCAGTAAGTTCTTCGTTATGGCCGGATGTGATGGTCGTATGAAAAGCCGCAGTTACTACACCGAATTTGCCGAGACATTACCTAAAGATACCGTAATTCTCACCGCCGGTTGTGCCAAATATCGTTATAACAAGCTTCCGCTGGGCGATATTAACGGCATTCCACGTGTGCTGGATGCAGGCCAATGCAACGACAGCTATTCTTTGGCCGTGATTGCAATGAAATTACAAGAAGTATTCGGATTGGATGACATCAATGACTTGCCGATTGTGTATAACATTGCCTGGTACGAACAAAAAGCCGTCATAGTGCTATTGGCTCTGCTACATCTGGGAGTGAAAAAAATTCATCTCGGCCCTACCCTTCCTGCCTTTTTATCGCCCAACGTAACACAAGTTCTTGTAGATAATTTCGGTATAGGCGGCATCAGTACGGCCGACGAAGATATTGCCCGATTTCTGAGCTAGGTTACACAAAAGATTATTTTCATAGCCTTATTACGAAAAAAGCCGAAACGTCGACGCACAGAACTTAAGAATTCAATGCGTTGATGTTTCGGCTTTATTGCGTTTGTACAAAAATAATTCCTTTATGCTTTCTCCTGAGGTAAGATCAAATTCAGCCCTACTCCCACAAGAGCCGAAAGCCCAATGCCCGAAAGGGAGAAATTGCCCCAAGTAAGTACAACACCGCCAATACCGATTGTAAGTGTCAGCGAAAAAATGATAATATTACGTGTACGGCTCAAATCCACGCAATTATTCACTATATTGGCCACTCCCGCAGAGGCAATGGTACCGAAAAGCAAAAGCATAATGCCGCCCAACACTGCATTGGGTATTGATTTCAGCAAAGCACTAACCTTACCGATAACAGAAAATACGATAGCTGAAACGGCAGCAATACGAATAACCTGCGGATTGGTTACCTTCGTGAGCGACATGGCACCCGTTACTTCCGAATAAGTGGTAACAGGAGGTCCTCCAAGGAATCCGGCAACAAAGCAAGCCAATCCGTCGCCCAACAAAGTGCGGTGCAAGCCGGGATCTTTCACAAAATCCTTTCCGGTCACAGTATTCACTACATACACATCACCGATATGCTCTATTACAGGGGCTATAGCTACAGGCATCATATACAATATGGGTTCCCATGAGAAAGCGGGAAAGGTAAATTGAGGCAGGCTGAACCAGGCAGCATCGCGTATTCCCGATAAATCGACGTTAAAGAACAGCAAGGCAGACACATAGCCCACTATAATGCCACAGAATATAGGTATTAATTTCAAAAGTCCCTTAGCACGAATGGTTACCACAACGGCTGTGCCCAAAGACAACAAAGCCAGTGTCCAGTTTTCCTTTGCCATGTTCACACCCGTGCCGGCCAGAGACAAACCGATAAGCATAATTACCGGACCGATAACCACCGGCGGAAACAGCCGGTCAATCAGTTTTATTCCCTGCCATTTAACCAGCGCACTCATCAAAAAATAGACCAACGCCACGCCCACCATGCCCGACAGGGTTCCTGATAATCCGTAAAGTTCCGTAGCCTTAACAATCGGAGCTATAAAAGCAAAGCTACTGCCTAAGAAAATAGGAACTTTTCCCTTCGTTACCAAATGGAAGATAAGAGTACCGATACCGGCTGTGAACAGGGCTGTAGATGGGTCGAGCCCCACGAGTAAAGGTACAAGTACCGTGGCACCAAAAGCCACAAAAAGAAACTGTACTCCTACCACCCCTTTACGCAAAGGAGAAAGATTGTTTGAATCCATAAATGAAGATAAGTGTGTTTTGAGGGCAAAAGTACAATTTAAAAGCTGTTTTCCTACCAAATTCACAAAGAAATGAACGTAAAACACGCTCTTTTATTTTTTAAAAATACGTAACTTAGCGCGCTGAGAAGAAAAATATGTTTATTGATAAAAACCCGTAAAATGAAAAACAAATCCTTTTCAAGAAGATTGCTAAGCGTCGGCTTACTCTTCGTTCTGTGTGCTTTCTTATCTAATGCCCTGGCCGAAAATCCATCATGGAACAAGAAAGAGGCTAAAAAATGGTGCAAAACAAAAGAATGGGCCAATGGCTTCGCACCCGTGCCTTACAAGGCTACCAACTGCGTAGAGTTTGCCACGCAGTATCACAAAAACAAAGAACTCTGGGATAAAATGTTCCGCTGGCTTGCCCAGAACGACCTGCTTACCATGCCCGAAGGAACATACGAAATAGATGGCAAACGCTGTTTTATCAAGGTATCCGACAGCAAAACGCGCGATGCAAGCAAAAGCCAAATAGAATCACATCGTCAGTATATTGATTTTCAGTACGTAGCCAGAGGAACCGAACGCTTCGGGTTGATTAATCCGAAAGATGCCACTCCCATAAGTGAATATAAACCGGATGTCATTCATTATAAAGCGAAAAAGATTAAATTTGTAGATTCCCGCCCCGATTTCTTCTTTTTATTCTTCCCTCAAAACTATCATCTGGCAATGGTCAAAGCAAAGAAAGAAGAGGTTGTACGGCTTATAGTAGCCAAGATTGAGTATTTACCTTAAAAAAAGTTATACAGCCAAGCATTGCACCGCCTATTTCCTTAATAAAAATAGAATTGGAAGCAACAAATATTAATCTATGTTATATAACACACGTTATCTGCTCTATTATTTGCAGGTTACTCAAAAACCCGTATATTTGCAGTGTGTTTTTCATAGTATTAGATTTAAGGTTAACAAAGGTTGGAGCAAAGCGTTGCTCCTTTTTTTATGACCATACCCCAGCTCAACTCCTTTCAATATCAAAAACGAATAATTTCACTGAGTAGTTTCGCTTGTGGCTGTTACACTGCCACGACTTATATTTATAGACCATGATCCGCAATTGACTATCGTCGTCAACTTACCTGTCAGCACCGAATATATTTTATTCCGTCAGCACCTCATTTCCGCTTTCTGTAATCAGAATCATACTTTCCCATTGAGCAGAAGGTAAGCCGTCGTCCGTGCACACTGTCCATCCGTCCGCTTCGTCAATAAATATTTCACGTCGCCCCATATTAATCATCGGTTCAACAGTAAATGTCATCCCCGGCACAATCATCATTCCCGTTCCCCGTTTACCAATAGGCTCTACATCCGGATCTTCATGAAATTTCAGGCCTACGCCATGTCCGCAGAATTCTTGTACCACGCTGTAACCGTTCTTCTCGGCATGTTCCTGAATAGCAGCGCCCACATCACCCAAACGCGCCCAAGGCTGTGCAGTAGCGACACCGATGTCCCTGCATTCCTTGCTTATTTGCACCAATCGTTGCATTTCCGGACTTACTTCCCCTATCAGATACATTCGTGATGCATCCGAAAAGTAACCTTTGTAAATAGTAGATACATCTACGTTTACAATATCTCCATTCTTTAAAAATTCTTTTGTACTGGGTACACCGTGACATACCACATCATTGATGCTTACACAAACACTTTTAGTATACCCCTCATAAAGAAAATCCGCCGGAATTGCATCGTGGTCAGTCGTAAAAGCGTATACCATATGATCAATTTCCGCCGTAGACATTCCTTCGTGGATGTTGGCTGAAATGTATTCCAATAAAGCTGTATTAATTTGGGCACTTTCCCTGATTCCAGCCAGTTGTTCGCCGGTACGCAGCATGTGGCGCATAGGTAAACGTATACCCTCTCGTTTATATTTTTGAATATTAGCTTCTACCGCTTCCGGATAATTTGAAGGAGTAAACCGGGCCCCTTTTGATTCTTTTTTCATTCTTTATTCTGTTTTTCTGTAACGGGTCTTTGTTGAGATCTTATTTTTATTATCGTGCTACAAAAGTACGGATAATTCTTTTATGCCAAGAGCCTGTTTAAATTTTATTAATTAATAATTTCATAGCTACAATTTTGACTGTTTCTTGGGTCGCATCAACAGATAGGCTGCCTCGCTGTCATGAATAGATGCTACTACGGTACCCATTATATGTAAACCTGTTTTAATTACCTCTCTTGTTATTCGGATTACATGCTTTGTTATCGTCATAACATAGTGTATTATGGGCCATCGGACGTATTGTAACCGGTCTCTATCCTGGCGAGCCCGAAGCCGATTGAACCGAACAATGTGTGCTACAAACAGCAATAAGTTTTCTTTTGCATTCATACGTTCTGAATTTTGTAGTTATTCGTAAAGGAACGACAAAGATGCACGGAATAATCTAGTGCTGAGGCTTGTGCTTATTTTTGCAGGCATGTTACAGAAAATAGTATATTGTTTTTATCCGTTGTTATTAAACGATTATTTTGTATATTTGCAAGAATGAATTTGAATCACTCACCACTGATAAAATAAAACATGGAACTCCTTGTATACAAAGCATCTGCTGGATCGGGCAAAACATTTACGTTGGCCGTTGAGTATATTAAATTGCTGATTCTCAACCCGCATGCCTACCGGCAAATACTCGCCGTGACGTTTACGAACAAAGCCACGGCGGAGATGAAAGAGCGTATTCTTAGTCAGCTGTATGGCATATGGACTAAAGATAAAGACTCCGATCACTATCTGCAAAGAATTACTGAAGAAACCGGCAGAACAGAAACAGAAGTAGGCGAAGCTGCCGGAAAAGCACTCAACTACATGCTGCACGATTACAGTCGTTTTCGGGTAGAGACTATCGATTCTTTCTTTCAGTCGGTGATGCGCAACCTGGCACGCGAACTGGAATTGAGCCCCAACCTGAATATAGAGTTAAACAATGCCGAGGTACTTAGCGATGCGGTAGATTCAATGATTGAGAAGCTCGGCCCTACCTCTCCGATGCTGACATGGTTGCTCGATTATATCAATGAACGAATAGCCGACGACAAACGCTGGAACGTGGCTGATGAAGTGAAAAGTTTCGGCCGCAACATATTCGACGAAGGATACATAGAGAAGGGGGAAGGGTTGCGCAAACGGTTGAAAGATCCGAATGTTATCAAAGAATATCGCCGGCAACTGAACGAGATGCTCAAAGAGGCATTGGAACAAATGAAGGGATTCTATGATCAGTTTGAAGGGGAGCTGGATGGACATGGCCTCAATGCCGACGATTTGAAAGGAGGCTCACGCGGCATAGGCAGCTACTTTCGCAAATTAAACAATGGCCTGTTGGGCAATGATATTCGCAACGCAACGGTAGAAAAATGCCTGGAAGATGAACTGAACTGGGCAGCCAAAAGTTCGCCACGCTATGCCGATATTCTTGAGCTCGCCTCATCGAGCCTGCTGCCTTTGCTAAAAGATGCCGAAGAGTTCCGCATCCGTAACAACCGGATAGTAAACAGCTGCCGCCTCTCCATGCAGCACCTCAACAAAGTGCAACTGCTGGCAGGCATCGACGAAGAGGTGCGCGAACTGAATAAAGAGAATAATCGTTTCCTGCTATCAGATACCAACGCATTGCTGCACCGATTAGTGAAAGACGGTGATTCATCATTTGTATTCGAGAAAATCGGGACAAACATCCGCAACGTGATGATTGATGAGTTTCAGGACACCAGCCGCATGCAGTGGGATAATTTCAAACTATTATTACTGGAAGGTCTTTCTCAGGGGGCCGACAGCCTTATTGTGGGCGACGTAAAGCAATCTATCTATCGCTGGAGGAACGGCGACTGGGGCATTCTGAACGGATTAAACGACCACATCGGGCATTTTCCTATCCGCGAGGAAACGCTGAAAACCAACCGACGAAGCGAAACAAACATTATACGTTTCAATAATCGGATATTCAAAGCGGCAGTGGGATACTTCAACGATTTGTATCAGGCACAACAGGGTACCAACTGCGAAGCATTGCAAAAAGCTTATGCGGATGTGGAGCAGGAATCTCCCCGCAAAGAGGTGAAAGGATATGTCAAGGTCTCTTTTCTGGAGCCCGATGAAGAACGCGACTATACGGAGCAGACACTCGTTAGTCTGAGCGAAGAAGTACGGCACCTGCTTAGCAGCGGCGTCCGCATGAACGACATGGCTATTTTGGTGCGCAAAAACAAAAACATCCCCCGCATAGCCGATTATTTCGATAAGGAGATGAATTGCAAAATAGTTTCCGATGAAGCTTTCCGGCTCGATGCTTCGCTCTCTGTCTGCATGATGGTAGATGCTTTGCGTTACCTCTCCAACCCGGACAATAAAATAGCTTGTGCACAACTGGCCGTAGCTTACCAAACAGAAGTGTTGAAAAAAGAAACCGACATGAACACTCTTCTGCTCCGCCCGGCAGAGGAGTTTCTACCTAAGTCATTCATCGACAACAGAAATGCATTGCGCCTCATGCCTCTGTACGAAGTGTTGGAAGAACTTTTCAGTATCTTCGAAATGAACAAGATTGTGCAGCAAGATGCCTACCTGTTTGCCTTCTTCGATGCTGTGACGGATTACCTGCAAAGCAACTCCTCCGATCCGGATGCCTTTATCCGCTTTTGGGAAGAGACGCTTTGCAGCAAAACCATCCCCAGCGGTGAGATAGAGGGCATTCGCATCTTCTCCATTCATAAATCTAAAGGGTTGGAGTTTCACACCGTACTCCTTCCTTTTTGCGATTGGAAACTGGAAAACGAAACGAACAACCAACTGGTATGGTGCATCCCCGAAGAAGAACCGCTTAACGGTCTCGATATTGTACCCGTCAATTACTCTTCGCAAATGGCTGAGTCCGCCTATCATGACGATTACCTGCGCGAACAGTTACAGTTGTGGGTGGATAACCTCAATCTTCTTTATGTGGCCTTTACCCGTGCGGGTAAAAACTTAATTATATGGTCAAAGAAAGGACAGCGAAATACGGTCTCTGATTTATTGCAAAAAGCACTGCCGCAGGTAGCTGCACAAGAGAATGCAGAATGGGACGAAGAGATGCCTTATGAATACGGACAGCTTTGTGCTTCCGAGGAAGAAAAGACCACCGAAATAACCAATAAACTGCTGCAAAAACCTGATAAAAGGCCTGTCAGTATGGAATCGATGCGACACGACATTGAGTTCAGGCAGTCTAACCGCTCGGCCGATTTTATTCAGGGCGTTGGTGAGGAGGAATCCGAAAACAGATTCATTGATCGCGGAAAGCTATTACACACACTGTTTTCTGCCATTGAAACGGAAGCAGACATTGAGCCTGCCATACAGCGTTTAATATTCGAGGGTGTTATAGGGAGTGAGGAAGCAGAAGAAGAGATACGAAGCATCACTCAGAGAGCCTTCTTACTACCTCTCATACGCAATTGGTATTCGGGCGAATGGTTGTTGTTTAATGAATGTGCCATTCTTTACAAAGAAGACGGAACGCTCCAAACCCGGCGTCCCGACCGCGTGATGATGAAAAACAATCAGGTGGTAGTAGTGGACTTTAAATTCGGTAAAAAAAACAAGAAATATAACAAGCAGGTTCAGGGATACATGTCGTTGCTTTCTCAAATGAGCTATACAAACATCTCAGGGTACTTATGGTACGTAGAAGAGGGCACAATAGAGAGTGTAACACCAACCGATAGATAATGAATCAATATAATCCGTAGCATCACCATGGAAACATTTCTACAACTAGTAGCCAAAGATATTTATGCAAAAACAGGAAACGATCTGTCTCGCGTAGCGATTGTATTTCCCAATAAACGTGCCGGTCTCTTCTTTAACGAATATCTGGCCGATGAGTCAAATCGTCCGATTTGGTCTCCTGCTTATGTCAGCATCAGCGAACTGTTTCAACAGCTCGCCACACTGAAACTGGGCGATCCCATCCGGTTAGTGTGCGAGCTGTACAAAGTATTCCGTGAAGAGACCAAAAGCGAAGAATCACTTGATGAATTTTATTTCTGGGGCGAACTGCTCATTAGTGACTTTGATGATGTTGACAAGAATCTGGTAGATGCAGATAAACTATTCAGCAACTTACAAGACTTGAAAAACATCATGGATGGATACGACTTTCTGGATGAGGAACAAGAAGAGGCCATTCAACAATTCTTTCAGAATTTCTCCATCGAACGCCGCACACAACTAAAAGAGAAGTTCATCTCCCTGTGGGATAAACTTAACAGCATTTACAACCGTTATCACGAAAATTTAGCCTCATTGGGTATTGCCTACGAAGGCATGCTTTACCGCAGTGTGATAGAACAACTGGATGTGGAGACGCTGAAGTATGACAAATATGTATTTGTGGGATTTAACGTGTTAAACAAAGTCGAAACAAAATTCTTCGACAAGCTGCAAGAAGCCGGTAAAGCTCTTTTCTATTGGGATTATGATGTGTTTTACACCCGTATGCCTCATTATAAGCACGAAGCCGGAGAGTTTATCAACCGCAACCTGAAACGTTTTCCTTCACAGCTTTCCGAGGAACATTTCGATATTCTGCGCAAACCCAAGAAGGTACGTTTCATCTCCTCGCCTACCGAAAATGCACAAGCGCGCTACCTGCCCGAATGGGTACGTTCTACACTGACTGAAAAGGAGAAAGAAAATGCCGTAGTGTTGTGCAACGAAACGTTGTTACTCCCCGTGCTCCACTCCATTCCGGCTGAAGTAAAAAACGTAAATATCACCATGGGGTTTCCACTGGCACAAACACCTGCATTCAGTTATATCAATGCTTTGCTGGAATTGCAAACCACCGGCTATCGACCGGAAACAGGACGTTACACTTATGCCTCCGTACTATCGGTTTTGAAGCACCCTTATACCCGTCAATTATCCAAGCAGGCAGAAATGCTGGAGAAGGACCTGACACATAACAACCGATTCTACCCGCTACCATCGGAACTAAAGCAAGATGATTTCTTGAGCAGGCTTTTTACTCCCTGCAATAACCTGCCCGATCTTTGCAAATACCTCATTGAACTGCTAAAAGAAGTGGCTACTTTATACAGACAGGAACATGAAGCAGATGACATCTTCAATCAGCTGTATCGTGAATCGCTTTTTAAGAGTTTTACGATGGTAAACCGCCTGCTGAGTTTGATAGAGAGCAAAGAATTACAAATACAAACAGATACTTTTAAAAGGCTGCTAAGCAAGCTGTTATCTGCCGCCAACATCCCGTTTCACGGCGAGCCGGCTATTGGTATGCAGGTAATGGGGGTACTTGAAACTCGTAACCTCGACTTCAAGAACCTGATTATCATGTCTCTCAATGAAGGGCAATTGCCCAAGACCAGTGGAGAGTCATCCTTTATTCCGTACAATCTGCGTAAAGCCTTCGGCATGACTACCATTGAGCACAAGAATGCTGTCTACGCTTACTATTTTTACAGGCTCATACAGCGTGCAGAGGATATTACGTTGTTGTATAACACCTCTTCTAACGGATTAAACCGGGGAGAATGGTCGCGCTTCATGCTTCAATTCCTAATCGAATGGCCACATCCCATAAGTAGGGAGTTCCTTGAAGCCGGACAATCACCGCAAAGTGGAACGAAGATTCGCATAGAAAAAACGGCCGATGTGATGCAAGTACTGCATGAGAATTACGACACTCAGCGCAATCCCAAAGCCAGCTTCTCTCCATCAGCCTTAAATACGTATCTGGACTGCCAGCTGAGGTTTTATTATCGATACGTAGCCCGTTTAAAAGTTCAAGACGAAGTAAATGCCGAAATAGATTCCGCTAAGTTTGGAAGTATCTTTCACCTTGCGGCACAATTAATTTATACCGAATTAACAAAAAATGGAAAGTTAATACGCAAGGAAGATTTAGAGAAAACACTACGCAATGACGTTAAATTGCAAAGCTACGTAGATGCTGCCTTTAAAAAAGAATTCTTTCATGTTGATCCGTCGGAGAAGCCCGAATATAACGGAACGCAGCAAATCAATTCAAAGGTAATAGTATCCTATCTCCGCCAGTTGCTACGCAACGATTTACTATATGCCCCCTTTGAGATGATAGCCATGGAAGAACGGGTAAGCGAAAAGATGGAAATAAAAGCCACTAACGGTAACATTACACTCAAGATAGGTGGCATTATTGATCGAATAGATAGCAAAGACGGCACACTGCGCATCGTAGATTACAAAACAGGAGGAACCCCCAAAACACCGGCCAATGTAGAACAACTATTCACCCCTGCCGAAGGGCGCCCCAATTACATCTTTCAAACATTTCTATATGCAGCCATCATGAGTCGTAAGCAATCATTAAAGGTAGCGCCGTCTCTATTGTATATACATCGCGCCGCGTCAGAAACCTACTCACCCGTCATTGAAATAGGAGAACCCCGCAAGCCCAAAATGCCGGTGAATGACTTTTCGCTTTTCGAAGATGAGTTTCGCAACCACCTGCAAATTCTGCTCGAAGAAATTTATAACCCTGAAGAGGCCTTTTCTCAAACAGAATTCGTCAAAACATGCGAATACTGTGACTTCAAATCCTTGTGCAGAAGATAACAAAAAAAATCATTGCCTATTGTGTAAAATAAGTTTCACACAATAGGCAATGATTTCAAAATACTATTTTTTCAAAGGAACCGAAAAACTAAACGTTGATCCTTTGCCCTTGGCCGAAACAAACCACAAATCACCACCGTTCTTCTGTGCAAAATCCTTGCAAAGAAGCAGCCCCAAGCCGGACCCTTCTTCATTATTCGTGCCAAAAGTACTGAAGTGCGTGTCTGTATGCAGTAATTTCTTCTGCCCTTCTTCATCAATACCGCAACCCTGGTCTTTGACACTTATAACTGCCATATCATTCTCTGCCTCCACAATAACCCAAATATCAGCTCCTTCATTACTAAATTTAATGGCATTGCTCAAAAGATTCCGAATAACAGTTTTTACCATGTCAATATCACCATGCGCTATTAATTCATCAGGCAACTGAGAATGAATATTTATTTTCTTTGCAGCGGCTACCATAGAGAAAACCTCAACAACCCCTTCAATTACCTCAACCACATCAATATCCTGATATACCACCTTCATCCGGCCAATCTGACTTTTTGTCCATTTCAGCAAGTTATCCAATAACGAAAAAACATCTTCCGTTGTTTGATTTGCCATTGTTAACAGCTCATACATTTCCGTACCGATCTTGGAACTGGGCAAATTCAAGATAAGCATATTCAAGACCATTTTAATAGACCCCACAGGAGAACGAAGGTCATGAGCTATAACCGAATAAAGTTTATCACGCCCCATAATAGTTTTCTGTAACTCCTCTGTCTGAGCCAGAATAATGCGTTTCGCTGCAACAAGTGAAATTTGATGAGTAATGCGAATGATTAACTCTTCTTTATTAAACGGCTTGGAAATAAAATCATTACCCCCCTCTTGAAAACCTTTTACCACATCAGAAGTAGCATTGAGTGCAGTTAAAAATATGATTGGTATCTCTGCTGTTACAGGATCCTTTTTCAAATAATGAGCTACTTCAAATCCATTCATTTCGGGCATCATAACATCGAGTAAAATCAGGTCAGGATGTTCTTTTTCCACCAATTCTATGGCTTGTCTACCGCTATTAGCCGTTATAGTCTTAAATTTCTCATTTGTTAAAAGGACCTTCAGTAACAAGACATTAGACGTCACGTCATCAACAATGAGAATTCTATATTCTGAGGGAGTTATTTTCATGATTATTATATATGGATTTTATAAGTTTAAAACTAACATGCTATATATTTAAAATACTCAATCATATTTTCAAGCCCTTCTTCCAATTGAACCGTTGGGTGCCAATTAAGTTTTTCTTTTGCTAATGAGATATCCGGCTGTCTCTGTTTCGGATCATCAAACGGCAAAGGCTTAAATATTATTTTCGAACTCGAATTGGTGAGCCTAATCACTTTCTCTGCAAGTTCTAATATGGAAAATTCATTAGGATTCCCTATATTGACTGGCCCCACAAAATCATCGTCTGTGTTCATCATTCTCACCATACCCTCAATCAAATCGTCTATATACTGAAAGCTACGGGTTTGCTCTCCGCTACCATAGATAGTAATATCATTGTTACATAGCGCTTGAACTACAAAATTAGATACCACCCTACCATCATGGGGTAACATCTTGGGACCATACGTATTAAAAATGCGGATAATTTTTATGCGTACTTTGTTCTGCCGGTGATAGTCCATGAATAAAGTTTCGGCACATCGTTTCCCCTCATCGTAGCAAGAGCGTATGCCAATAGGATTCACATTGCCCCAATAGTCCTCGGTTTGTGGATGTACAATAGGATCGCCATACACTTCACTGGTAGAAGCTTGTAGAATTCGGGCATTTAACCGTTGAGCAAGGCCCAACATATTAATAGCTCCCATTACAGAAGTTTTAGCGGTTTGTATAGCATCATACTGATAATATATAGGTGAAGCAGGGCATGCCAAATTATATATTTCATCAACTTCGGCAGTATAAGGATGGGTTACATCATGACGAACAAGTTCAAAATGATGGTTATCCATCAGATGAATTATATTGTTTTTTGAACCTGTGAAAAAGTTATCGAGGCATATCACATCGTGTCCCTCATTTATTAATCGCGTACAAAGATGTGAACCAATAAACCCGGCACCTCCACTAACCAGAATCCTCTTCATATTATTTATTATTTCAAGTACTAACAAAACGATAGACTATATATAGACAAATATAAATGATTCAATTAAGCTATACAAGTATAATAAGGATAATATTTAGAACAACATTAACTATTTTAGGGATTTTTTTCAAAAGAAGAAATCCCACTATTGAAAGATTCCAATTAAAAAACAAGCGCTTTATCAAATAAGAAACAGCTTACCGATTTCATTAATGAAAGGTAAGCTGTTTCTTATTTGATAAATTGGGAAGATAAAAAATAATTATTTGTATTCTTCCCAACTTTTTATGGCAATATCATCTATACTCATGGTACAGAAAGCTAAAATAAAAGCACTGGCCAAACGAGCATTGGTTATAAGCGGAATGTTCAGATCTATAGCCGCACGACGAATTTTATAGCCGTTATCCAATTCTCCGGCGGTTAGATTCTTAGGCACATTAACCACCATATCTATCTCTTTCTTGCGGAGAAGATCAAGCGCCTGAGGGTGGCGATCACTTTCACTAGGCCAGTAAACCAAGGTGCTTTCAATATTATTTTCGAGCAATGCATTATGCGTACCTCGCGTAGCGAATAATTTATATCCTTTCTCCTCCAGTAATCGGGCTGCGTCTATCATATCGGCTTTCTGCTTTGGCGTTCCTGTAGAAAGAAGAATACTTTTCTTCGGTATACGTTGCCCTACGGATAACATAGACTGAAGTACAGCGCTGGAAGTATCAGAACCGATACAGCCCACTTCACCTGTAGAAGCCATATCCACGCCCAACACCGGATCAGCCTTTTGCAAACGATTAAAGGAGAACTGAGAGGCTTTGATGCCCACATAATCCAGATCGAAAAGATTTTTTGAAGGTTTCTCTACCGGCAAGCCAAGCATAACTTTAGTAGCCAATTCTATGAAGTTAATCTTCAATACCTTACTAACAAAAGGAAAACTACGGGAAGCACGAAGGTTACATTCTATTACCTTAATATCATTCTCACGAGCAAGGAATTGAATATTGAACGGGCCTGAAATATTGAGCTCTTTTGCTATCTCCCGGCTAATACGTTTAATACGTCGCACGGTTTCTACATAGAGTTTTTGCGGAGGAAATTGTATAGTAGCATCTCCGCTATGCACTCCAGCAAACTCTATATGCTCACTAATAGCATAAGCCACGATATCACCGTCTTTGGCCACCGCATCCATTTCCACCTCTTTGGCATGTTCGATAAATTGGCTTACTACCACAGGATGTTTCTTACTAACATTGGCTGCCAACTTTAGAAAACGTTCCAGCTCTTCATCATTGGAACAAACATTCATCGCTGCACCCGAAAGGACGTATGAAGGGCGCACCAATACAGGAAAGCCCACTTCTTCAACAAATAGATTAATATCTTCCAGTGAAGTCAGTTCGCGCCAACGGGGTTGGTCTACCCCTATACGATCGAGCATAGCCGAGAATTTCTCACGATCTTCAGCATTATCAATGCTCTTAGCAGTAGTACCTAAAATATGAACCTCCTGCTCATCTAGGCGCATGGCAAGATTATTTGGTATCTGTCCGCCGGTAGACACGATCACTCCGTGCGGATTCTCCAACTCTAAAATATCCATTACACGTTCAAAAGTAAGTTCGTCAAAGTAAAGACGATCGCACATATCATAGTCGGTAGAAACAGTTTCGGGATTGTAGTTGATCATTACACTGCGCCAACCTTCTTTGCGGATTGTATTTAAAGCCTGTACTCCGCACCAATCGAATTCTACAGAGGAGCCTATTCGGTAAGCTCCCGAGCCCAACACCACGATAGATTTATGATCGCCCAGATAAGTCACGTCATTGGCAGTACCGTTATAAGTAAGATATAAGTAATTGGTCTGTGCAGGATATTCGGCAGCAAGCGTATCAATTTGCTTCACTACCGGAATAATACCAATGCTCTTGCGATAGTCACGAACTTCTAGAATACCTTTTTCCATTTCTCCATCAAATCCGGTAGCACGAGCTATCTGAAAATCGGAAAAGCCTTCTTTTTTAGCCTTCAGCAATAATTCTGCCGGAAGCGTAGAAAGTGGCTTTTTCTCTTTCTCCCATTGATGCAACTCACTGGAGGTTCGGATAATATTCATCAATTTCTGAAGAAACCATTTATCAATCTTGGTTAGTTCATGAATTTGATCGACCGTATATCCGGCACGAAACGCCTTCGATATAACAAATATACGATTGTCAGTAGGTTCGCGCAAAGACTTATCGATATCGGAGATAACCAGTTCTTTATTGCCTACAAAACCGTGCATACCCTGACCAATCATTCGAAGTCCTTTCTGTATGGCTTCCTCGAAAGTACGGCCAATAGCCATCACTTCACCAACCGATTTCATGGAAGAGCCCAACTCGCGATCTACCCCATGGAACTTACCTAAATCCCAACGTGGTATTTTACAAACCACATAGTCGAGTGCAGGTTCAAAGAATGCTGATGTAGTTTTGGTAACTGAGTTTTTTAAATCAAATAATCCATAGCCCAGCCCTAACTTGGCAGCAACAAAAGCAAGCGGGTAGCCGGTAGCTTTGGAAGCTAAGGCAGAAGAACGACTCAAACGGGCATTTACTTCAATGACCCGATAATCTTCGGATTCGGGGTCAAAAGCGTATTGCACATTGCATTCGCCCACAATACCTATGTGACGGATGATGCGAATGGCAAGTTCACGAAGTTTATGATATTCGGCATTAGTAAGGGTCTGAGATGGAGCAATAACGATTGATTCGCCCGTATGAATACCTAGCGGATCAAAATTCTCCATATTACAAACCGTAATGCAATTATCAAAACGATCACGCACAACTTCATATTCTACTTCCTTCCACCCTTTCAAGCTCTTCTCTACCAATACCTGAGGAGAGAATGAAAATGCTTTCTCGGAAATTCGATCCAGTTCTGCTTCATTATCGCAAAACCCTGAGCCTAAGCCACCCAATGCATAAGCTGCACGAATAATAACCGGATAACCAAGCTCTTTAGCTGCACGACGTGCATCAATGATATTCTTTACTGCTTGGCTCTTTATGGTTTTTACATTGATTTCATTTAGTTTGTTAACAAACAATTCGCGATCTTCCGTATCAATAATAGCCTGTACAGGGGTACCAAGTACCTCGAGATTATATTTTTCAAGAGCGCCCGATTTGTAAAGTTCAACGCCGCAGTTGAGTGCTGTCTGTCCTCCAAAAGCAAGCAGAATGCCCTGTGGCTTTTCTTTCTGAATCACCTTCTCTACAAAATAAGGAGTGACAGGTAAGAAATAAATCTGATCGGCCACTCCTTCACTTGTTTGTACTGTAGCGATATTAGGATTGATAAGAACTGTCTCTATCCCCTCTTCTTTGAGGGCTTTCAGTGCCTGGGAACCGGAATAATCAAACTCACCGGCTTCGCCAATTTTCAAAGCACCGGAACCTAACAGCAATACTTTTTTTATATCTTCTCTTATTATCATTGTCGATTATTTTAGCAGGTTAACAAACTCATCGAACAAAAATTCGGTATCTTTAGGCCCACTTGCTGCTTCAGGGTGAAACTGAGCCGAGAACCAAGGATTTGATTTGTGCCTGATTCCTTCGTTAGACCCATCGTTCATATTAATAAAAAGCGGCTCCCAATCAACTCCCAACGTATTATTATCTACTGCATAACCGTGGTTCTGACTGGTAATAAAACAACGGTTAGTGCCTACCATACGTACCGGCTGGTTATGACTACGATGACCGTATTTCAATTTATAAATTGTAGCGCCTCCGGCCTTAGAGAGTAATTGATTCCCCATACATATTCCAAAGATGGGTAATTTAGGATTCTGCATAGCTTTACGTATGTTTTGCACAGCAGCATCACACGTATCAGGATCACCCGGCCCGTTACTAATAAATAATCCATCATATTGTAAAACGGTGAAATCATAATTCCAAGGTACACGAATCACCTCTACATCCCGTTTAAGGAAACACCGAATGATATTGCTTTTTACTCCACAATCAACGAGCACGACTTTTTTCTTATCTTCACCTTCATTATAGCGAATCACCTTTTTGCAAGAGACCTTATCAACATAGTTCACTCCACTATAAATTGCCTCTGGTACATTTTGAGCATCATCGTCAAAAATAATCTTGCCCATCATTACACCATGTTCGCGAAGAACTTTGGTGAGTTCACGTGTATCAATGCCGGTTATGCCGGGAATATGTTCACGCTTTAGCCATTCAGAAAGGCTCTCCTGAGCATTCCAATGACTATATTCACAAGAATAGTCGCTCACAATTATAGCTTCGGCATGAATCCTCTCACTTTCCATAAAAGTGGATAACCCATTAGACTCCAACATAAGAGGCGGAACTCCATAGTTACCAATCAATGGATAGGTAAGTGTCATTAATTGGCCGGCATAAGAAGGATCAGTTAAACTTTCCGGATATCCGGTCATGGCTGTATTAAAAACTACTTCACCTGCCACTGGCTTCTCGTAGCCAAACGACTTCCCGTGGAAACGGCTCCCGTCGTCAAGGATTAAAGTTACATTTCTTTGTTGCATTACAGTCTTCAATATTCTAAATCACTAATTTTCTTAAAATTGATATACCTGTTCAATATAATCTATAAACGCCTCATTCACCATCTTCACACCTCCAGGAGTCGGATAATCGCCGCTAAAATACCAATCGCCTCTGTGATTCGGACAAGCCTCATGCAACCCTTCCAAGTGCTGATAGACTATTTCGACTTTGGCATGTGTACCTTTGGGTGTAAGAAGCTCTACCATTTTAGCAGAAATCTCTTCATCAGTATAAGGTGCATATATTTCCTTCACATAATTCACCATCTGCTCTTTAGGTAATCTGAGTTGTTCTTTCGCCTTATTATATGCACGTTCAATGACGTCTTTCATATCTCTTTCTTTGAGTAGTTCAACAGCTGCTTTAAAAGCAATGAATTCATTCATTCGGGCCATGTCAATACCATAATAATCGGGAAAACGTACTTGCGGTGAAGAAGAAACAATAACAATCTTTTTAGGATTCAAACGGTCCAGAATACCTATAATACTCTGCTTCAATGTGGTTCCACGCACAATACTATCATCAATGATCACCAGATTATCTTCATGAGGCTTCAAACTACCATACGTAATATCATAAACATGTGCAGCTAAGTCGTTGCGACTGTTACCTTCAGCTATAAACGTGCGAAGTTTAATATCTTTTATCGCCACTTTTTCACTACGTATGCGCATAGAAAGAATCTTCTCCAACTCCTCATGCGTAGGATTATGCTTTAAAGCCTCGATACGCTGCACCTTAAGTTCATTTAAATAATTATCAAATCCCTCAAGCATACCATAAAAAGCCACTTCAGCAGTATTAGGAATGAAAGAAAAAACAGTATGTTCTACATCATGATTAATGGCTTTCAATATCGGTTCCACCAGTTTCTCTCCCAGCCTCTTTCTCTCTTTATATATGTCGACATCACTACCACGTGAAAAATAGATGCGCTCAAAAGAGCATGATCTGATTTCTTGGACTTTATTTATTTGAGAAAGATGCATCTTGCCCGCTTTATTCAAAATAATGGCTTCGCCGGGCTGAAGTTCTTTGATTGATTCTACCGGAACATTAAAAGCTGTTTGAATAACCGGACGCTCAGAGGCTAAGACAGCAACCTCATCATCCATATACCAAAAAGCAGGGCGAATGCCCCAAGGATCGCGTACAGCAAAAGATTCACCGCTACCTGTCATTCCGGAAACCACATAGCCGCCGTCCCATTCCTTGGTTGTCGTTTTAAGAACATTGGACAGATCAATACGTTCCTCTATTTGATGAGTTATATCCATTCCGGTCAAACCTTCATCTTCGCACGCACGATATAAACGTTCGACCTCCCTATCCAGTCGATGCCCCATCTGTTCGAGCATAATATAGGTATCGGCATACTTACGTGGATGCTGACCAATGGCAGTAATCTTCGAGAAGATTTCATCCACATTCGTCATATTAAAGTTCCCGCACAAAGCCAGATTTTTAGCCCGCCAATTGTTTCGCCGTAAGAAAGGGTGTACATATGTTATACCCGATTTCCCCGTAGTGCTGTATCTTAAATGCCCCATATAAACCTCTCCGGCAAAAGGCAGGCATCGCTTTGCATAATCAGCATTGCTTAGTAAATCCGGCGCAATATCTTTAAAATAGCTTTGCACATTACCAAATATCTCGGTAATGGCTCCCGACCCCAAAGCACGCTCACGAAACATATACTCTTCTCCTGGATTAGACTCTAACTTGACACATGCCAAACCAGCACCCTCTTGCCCACGGTTATGTTGTTTCTCCATCAGAAGATAGAGCTTATTCAAACCGTACATCCAAGTCCCGTATTTTTGCTGATAATATTCCAGGGGCTTAAGTAAGCGAATCATGGCAACGCCACATTCATGTTTCAACTGTTCCATCTTATCTATTTACTATTAAGCGATTCTTACAATCAGAGATAATCATTTTGAATTGAATAAACATCATTCCACTGTTACTGATTTTGCCAGATTTCTGGGCTGATCAACATCCATACCTTTGCACACAGCTATGTGATAAGCAAGTAATTGAAGCGGCACAGTGGTAATTAACGGATCGAGACATTCTATTGTTTTCGGCAATTCGATACAAAAATCGGCTATCTTACTTATAAAGGTATCGCCCTGTGTTACCAGAGCTATAACCTTGCCCTTACGTGCTTTAATCTCCTGAATATTACTGAGCACTTTTTCGTATAGCCCATTATGAGTAGCAATGACAACTACAGGCATTTCAGCATCAATCAACGCAATGGGTCCATGCTTCATTTCTGCTGCGGGATAACCCTCGGCATGTATATAAGATATTTCCTTAAGCTTCAACGCCCCCTCTAATGCCACCGGATAATTATATCCGCGACCTAAATAGATGAAGTTATGAGCATATGTGAATATTTTAGCTAATTCAGCTATTTTATCGTTCAATTTCAGTACCTCTTTCATCTTAGCAGGAACACCATTAAGTTCTTTCACTATTCGAAAGAATTCTTCATCAGTGATTGTTTTCTTCTCTCTGGCAAGTGTCAGAGCTAACATAGTGAGTACGGTTACCTGCCCTGTAAAAGCTTTTGTAGATGCTACACCTATTTCAGGACCAACATGTATATACGAACCGGTGTTTGTAGCACGCGGAATAGAAGAACCAATGGCATTACATATACCATAGATAAAAGCTCCTTTACTCTTTGCCAACTCTATGGCAGCCAACGTATCAGCTGTCTCGCCCGATTGAGAGATAGCAATGACAACATCATCTGAATTGATGACCGGATCACGGTATCGAAACTCGGATGCATACTCTACCTCCACAGGGATACGGCAAAAACTTTCTATCAAATGCTTACCAATTAATCCGGCATGCCACGACGTTCCGCAAGCAACAATAATAAAACGCTTTGCATTAAGCAACTTCTCTTTATAATCTATTACAGCAGAAAGCACTACGCTTGAGCCCTCAACGTTAATACGACCACGCATGCAATCATGAATGCAATCGGGTTGCTCGGCTATTTCCTTCAGCATGAAATGCGGATAGCCACCCTTTTCTAATTGCCCCAAATTAAGTTTCACACTCTTAATTTCAGGTGTCATCTCTACATTATTAAGATTCACCACTTTAAAGTCTTTATTACGATGAATCAGGGCGATCTCTTCATCTTCTAAGTACACCACTTTATCCGTATACTCTACAATAGGAGTAGCATCTGATGCCAAAAAGAATTCATCCTTCCCGATGCCGACAACTAATGGACTGCTTTTGCGAGCCGCAATAATCTCATCCGGATGATTTTTTTCCAATATAGCAATTGCATAAGCTCCTATTACCTGACTCAATGCAAGCTGAACAGCTGTTAGTAAATCAAGCTTATTGGTTACTTTGATGTATTCAATAAGTTGAACGAGTACCTCTGTATCGGTACTGCTTTTAAATGTATAACCTTTAGCCTGAAGTTTTTCTTTGAGAACAGCATAGTTTTCAATAATGCCGTTATGGATAAGAGCAAGTGATTCTGAAGAGGAGAAATGAGGATGAGCGTTTTGGGAACAAGGCTCTCCATGTGTAGCCCAACGCGTATGAGCAATGCCTATGTTACCGGAAATATCTTTTTGAACAACGAAATTTTCGAGATCGGACACTTTCCCTTTAGTCTTATAAACGTTTAATTCCTGGTTATTACTGATTAACGCTACCCCTGCACTATCATACCCACGGTATTCCAGTCGTTTCAACCCCTTGATAAGTATGGGATAGGCATCTCTTTTACCAATATAGCCTACTATTCCGCACATATTCTATTATGTTTTTATTTCGAGGGCAAAGATACATATTATGAATAACATAAAGATTATAATACCAATTAAAAATTTGACATAAACATACACAAATATAACTTTTTTGATGAAATAGCTATCAATATATAAACAGAAAGCATCAACAAGCGAATATCCGAATTAAAACAGAAATAAACCAAACTGGTTACACAATGTTATTTATATAGTTAATTTTGTTATAAATCATAATTAAAATCAATTTAAAAGTCATTTAATAAAAGACAAAAACAATATAATCATAACATTATGAAATTAATTTCATATATTTGCAGGACATTTTGATACAACAACAGGTATTATCATACAAATAAGCTAAAGGTAATGAAAGAAAAAGAACTTTTTAACAACGCAACAGACACAATACCTTACCAGCAACAGCCCGAGCAGCGAGGCCTATACAGTGCTGCCAACGAGCATGATGCATGTGGGGTTGGCATGTTAGTAAATATTCATGGGGGTAAATCTCATGATCTTGTTGAATCTGCATTAAAGGTGCTTGAAAACATGCGCCATCGCGGAGCAGAAGGTGCAGATAACAAAACCGGAGACGGCGCGGGCATCATGCTTCAAATTCCTCACGAATTTATTTTATTACAAGGCATTCCGGTTCCTGAAAAAGGAAAATATGGAACCGGATTATTATTCCTGCCTAAAGATGAAAAGGATCAGGCCGGCATTCTCAGTATCATTATCGAGGAAATAGAAAAGGAAGGACTTACTTTAATGCATTTAAGAAATGTTCCGACTAATCCAGTTATTCTCGGACATGACGCTTTAGCTAGCGAACCAGATATTAAACAAATATTCATCACTGGGTTTGCAGATACAAACACGGCCGAATGTAAACTATACTTAATACGTAAAAAAATAGAAAACAAAATTGAAGCGTCTTCAATTGCTACCAAAAAAGATTTTTATGTGGTTTCTCTTTCTACGAGAAACATTATATATAAGGGGATGCTTTCTTCCCTGCAATTAAGAAATTATTTTCCGGATTTAACGAATAATTATTTCACCAGCGGACTGGCGTTGGTACACTCTCGTTTCAGTACAAACACATTTCCAACCTGGAGCCTAGCACAGCCCTTCCGTTTGTTGGCCCATAACGGTGAAATCAATACCATTCGCGGCAATCGTGCATGGATGGAGGCAAGAGAGAGTGTATTGTCATCTTCGAAATTAGGAGATATCAAAGATATACATCCCATTATCCAACCGGGCATGAGTGATAGTGCTTCTCTAGATAATGTATTGGAATTCTTAATAGCTTCCGGGATGAGTCTGCCACATGCTATGGCTATGCTTGTACCTGAGTCTTTTAATGATAAGAATCCTATCAGCGATGAACTAAAAGCTTTCTACGAATATCATTCCATTCTGATGGAGCCGTGGGATGGTCCTGCTGCGCTATTATTCAGTGACGGAAGATATGCAGGTGGAATGCTAGACAGAAACGGATTGCGCCCCGCACGCTATTTAATCACTCACAACGATATGATGGTAGTGGCATCTGAAGTGGGGGTAATGGATTTTGAGCCTGCAGATATTAAAGAAAAAGGACGTTTACAACCGGGTAAAATATTATTAGTCGACACGGAAGAAGGAAAAATATATTACGATGATGAGTTGAAAGAAGTATTAGCAAAAGCTAAACCTTATCGTATGTGGCTGGCCAGCAACCGCATAGAGTTGGATGAGCTGAAAAGCGGACGTAAAGTTTCACATACGGTTGATAATTATGATCGTATGTTGCGTGCTTTCGGATATTCAAAAGAGGATATAGAGAAAATCATTACTCCGATGAGTACTACTGGTGCCGAACCAATGGCCTCTATGGGCAATGATACTCCATTAGCTGTTCTTTCAGATAAACCGCAATTATTATACAACTATTTCCGGCAGCAATTTGCTCAAGTGACAAACCCTCCTATCGACCCCATCAGAGAAGAATTAGTAATGTCTCTCACAGAATATATAGGTGCGGTGGGAATGAATATTCTGACTCCAAGTGAAAGCCATTGCAAGATGGTCTGTATCAATCATCCGATATTAAGCAATACACAACTGGACATTTTATGCAACATCAGGTATAAAGGGTTTAACACCGTTAAATTAACAATGCTGTTTGAAGTAGCTAAAGGAAAGAACGGCTTACAGGAGTCTCTAACTGATCTATGTAAAATGGCTGAGGATTCTGTCACAGAGGGAGTGAACTATATTGTGTTGACAGATCGTGGAATAGATGCTACTCATGCCGCTATTCCATCCTTACTTGCCGTTAGTGCCGTGCATCATCATCTTATTTCCGTAGGAAAGCGTGTGCAAACCGCTCTTATCGTTGAGTCGGGTGAAATTCGTGAAGTGATGCATGCCGCTCTACTTCTCGGATTTGGTGCCAGTGCTATCAATCCTTACATGGCTTTTGCCATTCTCGATAAATTGGTAAACAGTAAGAGTATCCAACTGGATTATGCTACTGCTGAAAAAAATTATACAAAAGCAATATGCAAAGGATTGCTAAAAGTTATTAGTAAAATGGGTATCAGCACAATCCGCTCCTACCGCGGTGCAAAAATATTTGAAGCTGTAGGTTTGAGTGAAGAATTAAGTAATGCTTATTTTGGAGGGATATCTTCAAGTATCGGTGGCATTCGCTTGGATGAGATAGCTAAAGATGCCATCATTTTCCATGATGAAGGTTTTATACCGGAAAAGATAGAAGGATTATTAGTAAACAAAGGTTTATATGCTTACCGTACAGATGGAGAACATCACGCATGGAATCCGGAAACTATCAGCACACTACAATTGGCTACCCGTCTGGGGAGCTATAAGAAATTCAAGGAATTCACCAAGATGGTTGATGAAAAGGAAAATTCTATCTTCCTGAGAGATTTCCTTACTTATAAACGTAAACCGATAAGCATTGACAAAGTGGAACCGATAGAGAACATCATGAAACGCTTTGTCACGGGTGCAATGTCATACGGTTCCATCAGCAGAGAAGCTCACGAAACCATGGCTATTGCAATGAACAAGATACACGGCCGCAGCAACACTGGTGAAGGAGGCGAAGATTCTTCTCGCTTCATCCCACGTGAAGACGGAACAAGCCTGCGGAGTGCTATCAAACAGGTGGCATCGGGGCGCTTCGGAGTTACCACTGAATATCTGGTTAATGCGGATGAAATTCAAATCAAAATAGCTCAGGGTGCAAAACCCGGAGAAGGTGGCCAATTGCCGGGTTACAAAGTGGATCAAGTTATTGCCAAAACAAGACATAGCATACCGGGGATTTCATTAATATCTCCTCCCCCACACCATGACATCTATTCTATCGAAGATCTGGCTCAGCTGATCTTTGACCTCAAAAATGTAAACCCAAAAGCGGTTATTGCTGTTAAACTTGTTGCAGAAACAGGTGTAGGCACAATTGCCGCAGGTGTGGCTAAAGCTAAAGCTGACCTGATTGTCATATCGGGTGCTGAAGGGGGTACAGGTGCTTCTCCCGCCTCTTCTATTCGCTACGCAGGAATATCTCCTGAACTAGGTCTTAGCGAAACTCAACAGACATTGGTTATCAACGGACTACGCGGACAGATCAAATTGCAAACAGACGGTCAGCTAAAAACCGGACGTGATATTGTACTGATGGCGATGTTGGGAGCTGAAGAATTTGGTTTCGCCACTTCGGCACTCATCGTATTAGGTTGCGTTATGATGCGCAAATGCCACATGAATACTTGTCCCGTTGGTGTCGCTACACAAAATGAAGAACTCAGAAAACGTTTCCATGGAAGAAGCGAATATCTGATAAATTTCTTCACTTACCTGGCACAAGAGGTTCGCGAACATCTTGCCGAGATAGGATTTGAAAAGTTGGATGATATTATCGGGCGTACAGATTTGATTGAACGTAAAGCCGATGACGGTATTGAAAAACATTCTTTACTGAACTTCTCTAAATTATTGGCTAACATAGATAACGGGGCATCAATACGTCACATGATCAACCAGGATCATGGCGTCTCCAAAGTTAAGGATGTAGAAATTATCCGGGCCGCTACTGATGCCATAGAAAAAGAAAAAGAAATGTCTCTGGAATATACCATAGCCAATACCGACCGTGCCGTGGGTGCCATGTTATCCGGTGCCATCGCAAGTAAGCATGGCGAGAAAGGACTTCCAGAGCATACATTAAGCATCAAGTTTAAGGGATCTGCCGGACAAAGTTTCGGGGCATTTCTGGTACCGGGTGTGAGCTTCAAATTGGAAGGCGAGGCCAATGACTATTTGGGCAAAGGTCTTAGCGGCGGACGAATAGCCGTGTTACCTCCTGTAAGAAGTAATTTTGAGGCTGAATGTAATACGATAGCCGGCAATACACTGTTATACGGAGCTACCTCGGGAGAAGTATATATAAACGGACGAGTAGGAGAACGTTTCGCAGTACGTAATTCGGGAGCAACTGCCGTTGTCGAAGGTGTAGGTGATCACTGCTGTGAATACATGACCGGTGGTCGTGTAGTTGTTCTGGGAGAAACAGGGAAAAACTTTGCAGCAGGTATGAGTGGTGGTGTAGCTTATGTATGGAACAAAAAAGGTAATTTCGACTTCTTCTGCAACATGGAAATGGTAGAGCTTTCTCTAATTGAAGAAGCTAGTTACCGCAAGGAGTTACACGAGTTAATACGTCAACATTATTTGTACACCGGTTCTAAACTGGCCCGTACAATACTTGACGACTGGGGGCGCTATGTGGATGAGTTTATCCAAATAGTCCCGATAGAATATAAGAAGGTGCTGCAAGAAGAGCAAATGCGCAAATTACAGCAAAAGATTGCCGATATGCAGAGAGATTATTAAAACAAACCAGTACAAAAGATTTTGAAAGGAAAATAGTTATGGGAGATCCTAAAGCTTTTCTAAAGATAGAAAGACATGAAGCCGGCTACAGGCCAATTCATGAAAGAATAACGGATTTTGGTGAAGTAGAGCAGACGTTAAACACACATGATCGCAAACTTCAGGCTTCGCGGTGCATGGACTGTGGAATACCCTTCTGTCATTGGGCTTGCCCTGTGGCCAACAAGCAACCGGAATGGCAGGATGCATTATATAGAGGAAATTGGAAAGAGGCCTATGAAATTCTTTCTTCGACTTGTGACTTTCCTGAATTTACAGGAAGAATTTGTCCGGCTCCTTGCGAGAAGAGCTGTGTGTTGAAGTTATCATGTGACGAGCCTGTTACTATACGTGAGAATGAGGCTTCTATTGTGGAAGCCGCATTCCGCGAAGGGCTCATTGTCCCTGTTTTGCCCAAAAGGAACGGAAAAAAAATAGCAGTAATCGGAGCCGGTCCAGCCGGACTTACTGCTGCTAATAGGCTGAATCGCAAAGGGTATCTGGTTACTATCTTTGATAAAGCAGAAGCACCGGGAGGATTATTGCGTTTTGGCATTCCTAACTTTAAGCTGAATAAGAATATTATCGATCGCCGCATGAATATACTTAAGGCTGAAGGAATTAAGTTTGAAATGGGTATAGAAATAGATCCTCAAAAATTGCCGGCTGGCTTTGATGCTTATTGCTTTTGCTTAGGTGCTGAAACTCCCAGAAATTTGAATATACCGGGACGTGAATTGAAAGGTATCCATTTTGCACTTGAAATATTGAGTCAACAAAATCGCATTCTTGAAGGTCAAACATTCCCTAAAGATCAACTTATTAATGCCAAAGGAAAGAAAGTACTTGTGATTGGTGGTGGTGATACCGGATCTGATTGTATAGGAACAAGCGTACGTCAGGGAGCTACCAGTGTCACTCAAATAGAGATCATGCCACAGCCTCCTGTTGGACATAATGATGCCACTCCATGGCCGCAATGGCCATTAGTGCTAAAGACAAGCAGTAGCCATGAAGAAGGCTGTCTTCGTCGTTGGAGCCTAACATCTAATCAATTTATCGGTAAGAACGGAAAAGTAACAGGCGTTGAAGTAGAAGAAGTAGAATGGATACCAGCAAAAGACGGTGGACGCTCTACGATGAAACCAACCGGAAAAACTGAAATAATTGAAGTCGATCTGGTATTGCTGGCTATGGGATTCCTCAAACCGGAAATTCCCAAATTCCCTGAAAATGTTTTCTTAGCCGGAGATTTTGTACATGGCCCTAGCCTTGTGGTAAAAGCTATGGCTGATGCGAAAGTCATGGTTAAAAAAGTAGATGCTTTTTTAAGCAAATAAAAAACACAAGAAAGAATTAATCTATAACCCCCAAAACTAAGAAAATTTATGTGTGGAATAGCCGGAATATTTAAGATAAAAGAGCAGAACAAAGAGCTCAGACAAAAAGCCCTTAAAATGGCACAAAAAATACGCCATCGCGGACCAGATTGGAGCGGTATATATGTTGGCGGTTCAGCAATACTTGCCCACGAACGCCTATCTATCGTTGATCCTCAAAGCGGCGGCCAGCCGCTCTATTCACCTGACAAGAAGCAAATTCTTGCCGTAAACGGTGAAATATATAATCATCGCGAAATCCGTGAGCAATATGCAGGAAAATATGATTTTCAAACTGGTTCTGACTGTGAAGTTATATTAGCTTTGTACAAAGATAAAGGCATCAACTTCCTTGAAAATTTAAGTGGCATCTTTGCTTTTGCACTTTACGACGAAGAAAAAGATGAATTTCTGATAGCTCGTGACCCAATCGGCGTTATTCCTTTATATATAGGCAAAGATGCTGACGGAAAAATTTATTGCGCCAGTGAACTGAAAGCACTTGAAGGCTTCTGTGATGAATATAAACCTTTCTTACCCGGACATTATTACTGGAGCAGAGAAGGTGAAATGAAACGCTGGTATAAACGTGATTGGACTGACTATGAGGCTGTAAAAAACAATGATGCAAAAGTTAGTGATGTGCATGATGCTTTGGAAGATGCCGTGCAAAGACAACTGATGAGCGACGTACCTTACGGGGTATTACTTAGCGGAGGATTGGATAGCAGTGTGATCTCAGCTGTGGCAAAAAAATATGCCGCCAAACGAGTGGAAACTAACGGAGCCAGCGAAGCTTGGTGGCCACAATTACACTCTTTCGCCATAGGCCTGAAGGATGCACCCGATTTATCTAAAGCCCGCGAAGTAGCCGACTATATAGGAACCGTACACCATGAAATAAACTATACCGTTCAAGAAGGCCTTGATGCTATTCGTGATGTTATTTATTTCATTGAGACTTACGACGTTACTACCGTGAGAGCTTCTACCCCAATGTATCTTCTGGCACGTGTAATCAAATCAATGGGTATCAAGATGGTACTGAGCGGTGAAGGCGCCGATGAAATTTTTGGCGGATATTTATATTTCCACAAAGCACCAGATGCGAAGTCCTTTCATGAAGAAACGGTACGTAAGATCAGTAAACTTCATCTATATGATTGCCTCAGAGCAAATAAAAGCTTGGCTGCCTGGGGAGTTGAAGGTCGCGTACCCTTTTTGGATAAAGAATTCCTTGATATAGCCATGAGGCTAAATCCGGAAGCTAAGATGGCTCCCGGAAAAGTCATCGAGAAGAAGATTGTTCGTGAAGCTTTTGCCAGTGTTTTGCCAGAGAGTGTAGCATGGAGACAGAAAGAACAATTTAGCGATGGTGTGGGATACAACTGGATTGATTCTTTAAAAGAAATAACTTCTGCCGCAGTAACGGACGAACAGATGGCGCAAGCTGCCAAACGTTTCCCAATCAATACGCCCCAGAATAAAGAGGAATATTATTACAGAACTATTTTCGAAGAACATTTCCCCAGCGATAGCGCTGCACGCTCTGTGCCAAGTGTTCCAAGTGTAGCATGTTCCACGGCAGAAGCTCTTGCATGGGATGCTACCTTTAAAAACATGAACGATCCCTCAGGACGTGCTGTAAAAGGAGTGCATACCGAAGCATACTAAGACAAACGAGATTTCATCTTTGACACGCAGATGACATAGAAATTACGAATTAATTATGAATTTGTAAATTCTATGTCATCTGTCTTTTTTTTACCTATCTTTGTTCGATACCATTATAATTAATTTATTAGCTATGAAGATTAGAAAAATTATTCCCTTGGCAATGTCACTCTTTTTTGCCTCTAATGTGGCATCTCAAACTCAGGTAATAGCCCACAGAGGCTTCTGGAAAACAAGTGGTTCTGCAATGAACAGTCTTACCTCGCTTACTAAGGCCGATTCTCTAGGTTGTTATGGTAGCGAGTTCGACGTATGGCTTACAAAAGACAATCAGTTGGTCGTTAACCATGATTCTTCTTTTAGAGGAAAAAGCATGGAGAAAACGTCTCTGGCGGAACTCACAGAATTGAAACTAGACAACGGAGAAAACCTCCCTTCTCTAAAGAGTTATTTAGAAACCGGCAAAACGTTTAAAACTCATTTCATCTTAGAACTGAAAGAGCATAGCAAGCCGGAACGAGAAACGGAGGCAGTGAAGAAAATTATTGCGATAGTTAAACGTATGGGATTAGAAACACGAATGGATTATATCAGTTTCTCTCTGCATGCGGTGAAAGAATTTATCCGCCTCGCTCCTGCCGGAACCCCCGTTTTATATTTAAAAGGCGATTTATCCCCACAACAGCTCAAAGAAATCGGTGCGACAGGTGCTGACTATCAGTTAGATGTGTTCAAGAAAAATCCTGAGTGGATAACAGAATGTCATAATTCAGGGATGAAAGTGAACGTTTGGACAGTTGATAAAGAAAAAGATTTCAAATGGTTAATTCTGCAAAAAGTAGATTTTATCACGACCAATGAACCTGCTATCCTAAAGAAAATGCTTAGAATGACTGAATAAACGCAATGAATAAAGAGTTAGAATTATATCCAGATATTCATATTTAAAGAATTAATATACATAAAACGCCTATTTAGTTACAGTTTTTTTTTAATAATAGCTGTAAAAACGACTAATATAACATTTTACCCCTATTATTTTTAAAAACTGAAACATTCTATAAAAAAATAGATATAAGAAAGCTTTTAATCTAAAACAATACTCAAAAAGTCGTATATTTGCCAATGAATAATACAAAAGGATACAACAACCAATCAATAGACCTCAAAATGACAAGAAAGATTAAGTTCACAAAGATGCATGGAGCGGGTAATGATTACATATATGTAGATTGTACCAAATACCCCATCCTCAATCCGGAAGAACTATCTATTCTATGGAGCAAACCACATACCGGTATCGGTAGCGACGGTTTAGTTTTAATAGATAAAACGGATAAAGCAGACTTCAGCATGCGCATCTTTAACGCTGACGGCTCAGAAGCCATGATGTGCGGCAATGCTACTCGTTGCATTGCCAAATATATTTACGAGAATGGTTTGTCAGATAAATCTGAAATCTCGTTAGACACCCTTTCAGGTATAAAAATACTAAAGCTTCAAATCAAAAATAAAACAGTGACGGCCGTAACAGTAGATATGGGCGTACCTTCTTCGGAATTAGTGAATTTTGCAGGAGACGGTAAAAAAGAGATGATCTCCGAGCCCCTCACGGTGAACGGTGCCACATTCATTACCACAGCCGTATCTATGGGAAATCCGCACCTGGTTATCTTTGTTGAAGACATCGCAACAGTGCACCTCTCCGATATAGGCCCTAAAATAGAAAATCTGCCTATCTTCCCTGACCGTATAAATGTAGAATTTGCTCAGGTTCTTAATGAAAATGAGATCCGTATGCGCGTATGGGAAAGAGGATCGGGCATCACTCAGGCATGTGGAACAGGAGCTTGTGCTACAATAGTAGCTGCGATCAAAAACAAAAAGATCAAAGGGCGTAAAGCTGATATAATCATGGATGGAGGAACACTCACCATAGAGTGGGATGAGAAATCGGAACATGTATTCATGACAGGAACCGCCACTAAAGTTTTTGAGGGAGAAATAGAGATAAACAACTAATGAATAATAGCAAGCCAACAAAAAGTAGTGTCCTAAATTGATTAGGAAATACCGAAAAACTTAAAACAAAAAAACAACCATGGCATTAGTAAATGAAAACTATTTAAAATTACCGGGAAGTTATTTATTCTCGGATATTGCAAAGAAAGTAAATACATTCAAAATAACGCATCCTAAGCAAGATATAATACGCATGGGTATAGGAGATGTGACGCGTCCTCTGCCTCAAGCTTCCATTGAAGCCATGCACAAAGCCGTTGATGAGTTAGCCAATAAAAGCACATTCCGCGGATATGGCCCGGAGCAAGGATATGATTTTTTAATAGAAGCTATCATCAAGAATGATTACGCCTCCCGGGGCATACACCTTAGCCCAACAGAGGTTTTCGTGAGTGACGGAGCAAAAAGTGACACAGGAAATATTGGCGATATCATTCGCCATGACAATAGTGTCGGAGTAACCGACCCTATATATCCTGTATATATAGACAGTAACGTAATGAGTGGACGTGCAGGCACATTACAGGAAAATGGGAAATGGAGCAATGTGGTATACATACCGTGCACAAGTGAAAATGATTTTATACCTCAAATTCCCAATAAGCGAATTGACGTTTTGTATCTGTGCTATCCTAATAATCCAACGGGTACAACACTGACAAAAGATGAACTAAAAAAATGGGTGAATTATGCTTTAGCTAATGATACACTTATACTATTTGATGCAGCATACGAAGCCTATATACAGGACCCGGACGTTCCCCACTCTATTTATGAAATAAAAGGAGCAAAAAAATGTGCAATTGAATTTCGCAGTTTCTCTAAAACAGCTGGTTTTACAGGAGTGCGTTGCGGATATACAATTGTACCAAAAGAAGTAACTGCCGCCACACTTACCGGAGATAGGATACCTTTGAATCGACTATGGAACCGACGTCAATGCACAAAATTTAATGGAACATCGTACATTACACAACGTGGAGCAGAAGCCATTTACAGTCCGGAGGGAAAAGAGCAAGTAAAAGAGACTATTGATTACTATATGGCAAATGCCAAAATAATGAAAGAAGGACTTGAAGCCACCGGATTAAAAGTTTATGGTGGAGTGAACGCACCTTATCTCTGGGCAAAAACGCCGAACGATATCGGTTCATGGCGTTTCTTTGATCAAATGCTTTACGAAGCCAATGTCGTTGGAACACCCGGAGTTGGATTTGGACCAAGCGGAGAAGGATATATTCGACTAACTGCATTTGGAGAACGTGAAAATTGTATAGAAGCTATGAGGAGATTGCGAAATTGGATAAAATAAAGGTGTATGAGGAAAAAAACCAAGTTCTAAAAAAACGATAGTATTTGCGCGCTACTATATAAAATGGACTATAAATCCACAATTATTCTAACTTAAAAGAAAAAAACGATGAGAAAAACGACGATTTACAAAAAATGGGGGGTAATAGCAGCAGCGTTACTAACAATCCTTGTTCCGTTAACAATGAAGGCACAAGACAAAGTGGAGGTTTCTCTTGGAGCAGATGTAATAAACAAGTATGTATGGAGAGGTCAGGATCAGGCATCCGGAGCATCAATACAGCCTACGCTTGGATTTGCATATAAGGGATTATCACTTTCAGCCTGGGGAAGCAGTAGCCTGTCGGAGTTAGATCCGAAAGAATTTGATGTAACTTTGGGCTACAGCATCGGAGGTTTGGGTATAGCGCTCACCGACTATTGGTGGGCGGGGGAAAGCCAGCCATACGGATATTATGATAATACGCATTACTTGGAAGGAGCATTGAGCTATAATTTCGGAGAAAGCTGCCCGTTGACTTTATCAGTAGCAACAATGTTTGCCGGAGCAGACAAGAAAGCTGATGATGCAGACAAACAGAATTTCTCAACATATATTAGCGCTTCCTACGACTTTACTGTAGGCGAGGTGAGCTTAACTCCTGCAATAGGTTTCACGCCTCACAAGAGTTTATATAGCAATGGCAAAGATGGTGCGATCACAGATATATCGATAAAAGCATCTAAAGAATTGAAAATAACAGATAGTTTTTCTTTGCCGGTATTTGTGCAAGCTATTGTAGCACCTGCATATGACAAAACTTTCCTGGTGTTTGGCGTAAGTTTTTAAAAAAGTAAAAATAGAAAAACTATAATCAGAGATAAAGAGCGTATAAAGTGAGGTAGTTAGAGTTTATTGATTTTATCGGTTTGTTGTATGGTAACCTGCTATGGCCACCAACACTTTATACCTCTTTTTTAGTTTACGACATACTAATTTTAAAGCATATGAAAAAAATTGAAGCGATTATCCGTAAAACAAAGTTCGAAGAAGTGAAAGATGCACTCCTTGAAGCGGACATTGAATGGTTCTCTTACTATGATGTAAGAGGTGTAGGGAAAGCAAGACAAGGGCGCATTTACCGCGGTGTAGTGTATGACACCAGTTATATTGAGAGAATTTTAATTTCTATTGTTGTACGCGACAAAAATACAGAAAAAACGGTCCAAGCTATTCTTAAATCTGCCCAGACCGGTGAAATAGGTGATGGACGAATCTTCATCATACCGATAGACGATTCTATTAGAATTCGTACCGGAGAACGGGGAGACATTGCATTATATAATGCAGAACAAGAAAAATAAATCTTAATGTAACAATAGGTATCAATAAATAAGATTACACAATTATGGATAGATATAAAAAACATACGATTGCGAAACTGTGGGTGGCAGGTGCCTTGATGATGGCATTCTTTTTCGCAACCAGTGCATTTGCACAAGACTCTGCCGCTGTAGATAGTACTGCTGTATCCTCCGCTGTAACAGAGGCTGCTGCTGTAGTTGCTCCTGCCGAAAAGGCTCCAGATACTGTAGGAGACCTTGTTTTAGGATTAAATACCGTATGGATGTTAATAGCTGCTGCACTTGTATTTTTTATGCAGCCCGGATTTGCCTTAGTGGAAGCTGGTTTTACCCGTTCCAAGAATACAGCAAACATCCTAATGAAAAACTTTGTAGACTTCCTACTTGGCTCACTTCTTTATTGGGCAATCGGATTCGGCTTGATGTTCGGTGTAGGAAGCTTTGTAGGAATGCCTCACATATTTGACCTGTCTTTCTATCATGGCAGTCTACCTACAGAAGGATTCTTGATTTTCCAAACCGTATTCTGTGCAACAGCTGCAACTATTGTATCAGGAGCTATGGCAGAACGTACTAAATTCTCCATGTACATTGTATATACAATCTTTATCAGTGCAGTAATTTATCCTGTTTCAGGGCACTGGACATGGGGTGGTGGCTGGCTGATGAACGGTGAAGCAGGAAGCTTCATGATGAACACCTTCGGAGCTACTTTCCACGACTTTGCCGGATCAACTGTTGTTCATTCTGTTGGTGGATGGATAGCCTTGGTTGGCGCAGCCATCTTAGGACCACGTATTGGAAAATACAGTAAAGAAGGTAAATCCAGAGCTATCCCCGGGCATAGTCTAACGATTGCATCACTAGGAGTATTCATCCTCTGGTTCGGATGGTTTGGGTTCAACCCCGGATCTCAACTGGCAGCAGCAGGTGAAGCCGATCGTTTCGCTATTTCACATGTTTTTCTTACTACAAATTTAGCGGCTTGTGCAGGAGGGTGTTTAGCCTTGGCTGTGAGCTGGATGAAATTCGGTAAACCGTCATTGTCGCTTACTCTTAATGGAATATTAGCAGGATTGGTGGGCATCACAGCCGGCTGTGATGCCGTATCTGCCGGAAGTGCAGTTATCATAGGCGCTATTTGCGGTGTAGTAATGATTTATTCAGTTGAATTTATTGAAAAAACACTTAAAATAGACGATCCAGTCGGAGCCTCATCAGTTCACGGAGTTTGTGGATTCCTAGGCACTGTGTTGACCGGCTTTTTTGCTACTAACGGAGGATTGCTTTTTGGTGGTGGTGCAGGACTTCTGGAAGCTCAGATATTTGGTGCCGTAGTTATCGGGCTATGGGCTGCCGGAATGGGCTTTATTTTATTCAAAATACTTAATGCTGTTCACGGTCTCCGTGTTCCGGCTCGCATCGAAGAAGAAGGACTCGATATTTATGAGCATGGTGAATCTGCTTATAACTGATAATTAATAAAAAACATCCCGGACGGGTTTGATCGCCTTTCCGGGAACAAGGTATAAACCAATTAGAGGATTTTTACTCTAACATATTTAACAACAAATCAAAATTAGGTAGTATTATGTCAAAACTAAGATTCAGAGTAGTAGAGACAGCTTTCAAAAAGAAAGCAGTGGAAGTACCTGTGCCGGCAGAACGCCCGTCAGAATACTTCGGAAAGTATGTCTTCAATCGTGCGAAAATGTTTAAATACCTTCCAAGCAAGGTATACGAGAAACTTATTGATGCTATTGATAACGGTTCTCCGTTAGATCGTTCCATTGCAGACGACATAGCAGCAGGCATGAAGAAATGGGCAACCGAAATGGGTGTAACACATTATACACACTGGTTTCACCCTTTAACAGAAGGAACAGCCGAAAAACATGATGCTTTTGTAGAACACGATGGCAAAGGCGGTATGATGGAAGAATTTTCAGGAAAACTACTTGTACAACAAGAGCCAGATGCATCAAGCTTTCCTAATGGTGGCATTCGCAACACATTTGAAGCTAGAGGTTACTCTGCTTGGGATCCCTCTTCTCCCGCATTTATTATAGATGATACTCTTTGTATTCCTACCATTTTTATTGCTTATACAGGAGAGTCATTAGATTATAAGGCACCACTTCTAAAAGCACTGAGAGCTGTTGACAAAGCTGCTGTTGATGTATGTCGCTATTTCAATCCCGATGTAAACAAAGTAGTTGCATATTTAGGATGGGAACAAGAATATTTCCTTGTTGACGAAGGATTATACGCAGCTCGTCCTGACTTACTACTTACAGGACGTACCTTAATGGGACACGACAGTGCTAAAAATCAGCAATTAGAAGATCATTACTTCGGTGCAATTCCAACACGTGTGGCCGCATTCATGAAAGAACTTGAAATTGAGTCATTAAAACTCGGCATACCTGTAAAGACTCGTCATAATGAGGTTGCACCTAATCAATTTGAATTAGCTCCTATTTATGAAGAATGTAATTTAGCTGTGGATCACAACATGCTCATCATGGCTGTAATGCGTAAAGTTTCTCGCCGCCATGGATTCCGTGTACTGTTACACGAAAAGCCATTTAAAGGCATTAATGGCTCAGGTAAACACAATAACTGGTCACTTGGAACTGATACGGGCATTCTTTTGATGGGTCCGGGTAAAACGCCGGAAGACAATCTTCGTTTCATTACATTTATAGTAAATACCCTCATGGCTGTTTACAAACACAACGGTGTATTGAAAGCCAGCATCTCCAGTGCAACTAACGCTCACCGTTTGGGAGCCAATGAAGCACCTCCCGCAATTATCTCATCTTTTTTAGGTAAGCAACTATCTCAAGTATTGAAACACATTGAGGAAAGCACTAAAGATGACTTAATTAGTCTGAGTGGTAAACAAGGATTAAAACTTGATATACCTCAAATTCCCGAATTGTTAATAGACAACACTGATCGTAACCGTACTTCTCCTTTTGCTTTCACCGGAAATCGTTTTGAATTTCGTGCAGTAGGTTCCGAAGCAAACTGTGCATCAGCAATGATTGTACTTAATGCAGCTCTTGCCGAACAATTAATCAAGTTTAAAAAAGATGTAGACGCTCTTGTCGAAAAAGGCGAACCTAAGATTTCAGCTATTCTTGAAATTGTACGTGGTTACATCAAAGAATGCAAAGCGATTCATTTTGATGGCAACGGCTACAGCGATGAATGGAAAGTAGAGGCTGAAAAACGTGGTTTGGATTGTGAAACAAGTGTTCCTGTTATCTTTGACAACTACTTAAAGCCAGAATCTATAGCTATGTTCGAGCTTAGCGGTGTGTTGACTAAAAAAGAATTAGAAGCACGTAACGAAGTAAAATGGGAAACCTACACAAAGAAAATTCAAATTGAAGCACGTGTATTAGGTGATTTAGCCATGAATCATATTATTCCTGTCGCTACACAATACCAAAGTGATTTGATTGACAATGTATACAAGATGAAAGATTTGTTCCCTGGAGATAAGGCTACCAAACTATCTGCCAAAAACATGGAACTTATCGAAGAAATAGCCAATCGCACAGCTTTCATCATGGAACATGTTGACGCAATGATTGAAACTCGCAAAGTAGCCAACAAGATAGAATGTGAACGCGAAAAAGCAATTGAGTATCATGATAAAATCGTCCCAATGTTAGAAGAAATCCGCTATCATATCGATAAGCTGGAGCTTATTGTTGATGATCAAATATGGACTCTTCCTAAATACAGAGAACTCTTATTTATAAGATAAAGAAAAAAATAGGTAATTTAACGATTATCTATTTCTTTTGTTGGTTGTTTTAAGTTTGCAGGAGAGGAGTGCCGTGAGGTAGTCCTCTCCTCTTTTTATATACCTAACACAATACGAAAAATCACTCTTCAGATATCATAAGAAACTAAGCAGACGCAGTAAAATAAAAAAAAGTCTTCCAGGTTTTCTAAAAACACCTAAGTCTTTCCCTGAAACACCTAGGGATTTCAGGTTGAATGAAGCTATTCATTTGAAATTTAATGATGTCATAGAATGAATAAATTTAAATTAATAATTACAAGATAGCCGCATTTGAATCTTTTTTAAGAGAGCATTAGGGTTCACAGGGTTCAGGGTTCACCTTTGGGTGGTACACCGTACGTGCATTTTTCTGTTTAATGTGCTTAAACCCTTTATTACCGGCATAATTCGTCTTAATAGCCATTGGGCAATGCCTTGCATGAACTCATTGAGAAGGATAAAATGAACCCTGCCTGTAGAAATCTGACGTAGGTAAAAAATAACATCAAAAACAGCTAGAATACTTTCTATTTAGATAGAATACATTCAAGAGTTGCAATAAGATTCCCTGTCCACTTGTAGCGGGAGCCATACAAACGTAATACAGTTGCGGGGGGGGGTATTTCCTGCCGATCATAGTTAAAGCACACATAGAAAAGAGTGGTGTTCATCTCAGCTATCTATCATGCTCATGAGAAGCATATTTCGTTCATGAATATCCCGACCATATTTGTTGCGTTTTCAGAAAGACAAAAAGATAATTGCACCCCTCTTCCTAATAGAAAGGCAAATCGATCATTAACTTGTTACTTATCCCAACAAATCATCCTCTTCCTTACCTGATCCCTCGCACGACTCACCACCCATAGGTGAACCCTGAACCTTGTGAACCCTATCCCCCTTTTTTAGCACTCCCGATTTGAGTTAGAATACTGATAATCAATAGATAAAACATTTGCAATTTCATAAACCAAAAAGACACTCCCGTGCTATCTCCCGCAACTAATCGGGTTCGTTATTCAGATTTAAACTACAAAAATAGTATACATACAGACATTATCACAGCTTGAACAGATAAGCATGTATATAGCCTATTACAAAAAGATTGTATTACTAAAATTGTTAATAAAATTCAAATAAGCACTTTTACATTTTATTCTTGAACCAGTATGCGAACGAAAGCATTGTGCATTAATTTGGTAAAACAAGCAAGAGATATTCAAATGAAAAACTTCATGCAAGATATGCATTACGATATATCGGGAATATTAGCAATATGTTTTTGACTAATTTCTATTTTCACCATATACTAATAAAATTTCATCAAATAAATGATTTATAGATAAGCCGTTTTCAATCAATAAATTCAGCATCAACAACCTCGCTAGAAACGGATGGTTTTGGTTTGAAACGAAGAAACTTCAACCAATTCAGTAATTCGGAAAAAGCATAGACTAAGCTTGTTATGCCAATAATAATAAAAGCTGTATTTCGTGTTTGGGTAGGATAAAAGAGTACTGAGATCCCTGCTAAAAGAATAAGAATAGGTATAATGTAAAAAGAAGCAGATACAGTAATCCATTGCCGGGCAATAACAAGCGATGTTATTTGCTGAATGCCGCCCACTATTAAAATAAAACCTAAAAGAAACATCAGCACGTTAGCAAAAAAACCGGGCATAATAACGAGCCATAATCCCAAAAGAAAACTTCCTACCCCTTCTATAGGGAAACGACGAGAAGTTTCCGGAACAGACTTCCTTGCAAAATAGCCAATAGTGACAATCGCCCCCGGAATAATAAACAAAATTCCTACTGTAATAACTATATAATCGGCGGCAGCATCAGGCCATATAATTAAAACCAAGCCAATAATAAGAGCAAAAACTATTCGTATCAGAGAACTATTTATTGCCTTCATATATCTTCCATTTTTAAATTAATTACGATATTACATATCCAATAAACTATTTAGAAAAACCGCTTTGACTTTCATTAAAGAGCAAATTAGTCAAGAAATTCATAAAAGTCAAAACGGTTTCTTAAAATTATAAGCAACTTTCTAAAATTGTTCTTGCCATTTTACCGGTAACATTGCTATTCTCACCGTAAGCAGCGTTACGAATATTAAAACGACGTTCTATTTCATCAATTGTATCCAAACCTATTCTTTCCTGATTCAAGCGGGTAGTAAGACCAAGTGAACGGAAAAATTCTTCCGTGCGTAAAATAATCGCATCAATACGCTCGTCACGCGAGCCGGAAGTTATATTCCATACACGCTCGCCATATTGCAAAATCTTATCTCCTTTAAAATCACGTAAAATGCGTAATGTACCCGGAAAAACAATAGCTAATGTATGACCATGCGAAAGTCCATGAAGTGCTGTAAGTTCATGACCAATCATATGAGTGGCCCAATCTTGCGATACACCAAGAGAAATAAAACCATTTAATGCCATTGTAGCAGAAAGCATAAAATCAGCCATTAATTGATAATCAAGTTGATTTTGACGAATCTTCGGCGCAATTTCTACCAATGTTTGCAAAATGCCTTCCGACCACCGATCCATTAAACGTGATTGGCTGGTTGTTGTCATATACTGCTCCATCACATGTACAAATGTATCAGCTATGCCGCATGCTATCTGATGAGGAGGAAGAGTGAAAGTAACTTCCGGATCAAGAATAGAAAAAACAGGATAACCTGCAGAGAACGGATATTTTTCTTTTGTTTTGCGACACGAAATAACAGCGCCATTATTCATTTCCGAGCCTGTGGCAGGAAGTGTAAGTACGGTGGCCAAAGGTACGGTTTTTAATATTGGCTCATGGGCAAGCACCAAATCCCACGCATCTCCGTCATAGAGCAAACCCGCAGCGATCAATTTCGTTCCATCAACAACAGAACCACCTCCTACCGCCAGTAAAAAGTCAACTTTCTTCTCCTTGCCAAGCACAATAGCCTTGCGAAGCGTTTCAATGGAGGGATTGGGCTCAATGCCCCAGAATTCGACAGTATCATAATCCTTGAGTGCCTCTTTTACTTGATCATACACGCCATTATTCTTAACACTTCCACCACCAAAGGTTATCATCACACGCTTATCAGAAGGTATTTCCTTACTCAACTCAGCAATCATTCCCTTGCCCATTATTAGCTTTACGGGATTTTGAAAAACAAAATTATACATATATTAAAAAGATTGATTTTTACTCAAACATATATTATTTCAATGCCACTTCCGCCAAACAATAGCTTAAAACAGAATCATAACTTAACACACAGCAAATTATGTTCCGAATTTCCTCTTATAGACTTAAAACAGCCAAAATGATAAAATGTTTTATTCATATTCAAACCACTAAACAAAAAAAGTCACAAATGTTTTGTTATTTAAAACAATGTTTCTATATTTGCCGCCAGATAGAAGCAAAATACAATGAGAACGATATTAGTAAATGCATGTTGGTGGCGTTTCTTGCAACTTTTAAAAAAGTCGTAAGGTACCTGTCTCGTATATATACTAATAGTAAAATATAACTAAGAGCCCCGTCGCACCTGCGATGGGGCTCTTTCTTTTTATTTAAATACAGTAACAATATATATAGTAGTAATATGAAGACTTATTTAGTAGACAAAGATGGTTATTACGGAGAATTTGGTGGTGCATACGTCCCTGAAATTCTTTATAAATGTGTAGAAGATTTAAAGAACACCTACCTGGATGTATTGCAGAGTGACGATTTCAAACAAGAATTTGAACAATTACTAAGAGACTATGTAGGCCGTCCCTCTCCACTCTACTTAGCCAAGCGCCTATCTGCACAATACGGGTGCAAAATATATCTAAAACGAGAAGATTTGAACCACACAGGTGCTCACAAAATTAATAATACCATAGGGCAGATATTACTCGCCAGACGCATGGGCAAAAAACGTATTATAGCCGAAACAGGAGCTGGTCAACATGGTGTGGCAACGGCTACCGTATGTGCATTAATGAACATGGAGTGCATTGTTTACATGGGAAAAACGGATGTGGAAAGACAGCACATCAATGTAGAAAAGATGAAGATGCTGGGTGCTACCGTTATTCCTGTTACTTCAGGAAACATGACGTTGAAAGATGCAACAAATGAGGCCATACGCGATTGGTGCTGCCATCCGGCAGATACGTTTTACATTATTGGCTCTACGGTAGGTCCTCATCCTTACCCCGACATGGTAGCACGACTGCAATCGGTTATCAGCGAAGAGATAAAAAAACAACTTATCGAAAAAGAAGGGCGCGAATACCCCGATTATCTGGTGGCCTGTGTAGGTGGGGGAAGCAATGCCGCCGGAACCATCTACCATTATATAAACGACGAGCGTGTAAAGATAGTATTGGCCGAAGCCGGAGGAAAAGGCATAGAAACAGGCATGACGGCTGCTACCATTCAACTTGGTAAAATGGGGATTATACATGGTGCGTGCACATTTGTTATTCAAAATGAAGACGGACAAATAGAAGAACCCTATTCCATTTCTGCCGGACTTGATTATCCGGGCATTGGGCCCATTCATGCCAATCTGGCCGCACAGCACAGGGCAACAGTCTTAGCTATTAATGATGATGAAGCTATCAGTGCCGCATACGAATTAACCCGCTTGGAAGGTATTATTCCCGCATTGGAATCAGCTCATGCACTAGGAGCCCTGAAAAAAATAGATTTCGGCCCAAAAGATGTAGTAGTGCTTACCGTATCCGGCCGTGGAGATAAAGATATAGAAACATATTTGGATAACATTAAATAAATCATTATGAAACAATTCTTATACCAAACAAATAGCAAACAAGTCCTTGGCGACTTGCACACTCCCGTAAGCATTTACCTGAAAGTAAGAGATATGTACCCTCAATCAGCGCTGATGGAAAGCTCTGATTTCCATGCCAGCGAAAACAGCCAATCATTCATCGCTCTTTGTCCGCTGGCCAGTATCGGAATAAATAGTGGCATAGTTACCATGACTTACCCGGATAATACGCGGGAAGAAAAGCCGCTAAGCAAGGAACTCTCGATAGAAACCGAACTTAATAAATTCATAAGCCAGTTTAAAGTAAACGGTGCAAACAGTAACGTTTGCGGACTTTACGGATATACCACGTTCAATGCCGTAAAATACTTTGAGCATATACCTGTAAAAGAAAGTCACGATGAGCGGAATGACGCACCTGATATGCTCTACATTTTATACAAATACATCATTATCTTTAATCATTTCAAAAATGAACTAACTCTTGTTGAAATGATAAATGAAAATGAAGAGAGCGGACTCAGCCAACTAGAAACCGTTATAGAAAATAGAAACTACGCATCGTATAACTTCTCTGTAACCGGTCCGGCTACAAGTACCATTTCCGATGAAGAGCATAAAGCCAACGTACGTAAAGGAATTGCTCATTGCCTTCGTGGCGACGTATTTCAAATAGTACTTTCCCGTCGTTTTATTCAACCATATGTCGGTGACGATTTTAAAGTATACCGTGCTTTAAGAAGTATCAATCCTTCTCCTTATCTATTTTATTTCGATTTTGGCGGTTACCGCATTTTCGGCTCCTCGCCCGAAACGCACTGTAAAATTGAGGAAAGAAAGGCCTATATAGATCCTATTGCCGGAACAACCAGACGCACAGGCGACGCTTTAAAAGATAAAGAACTAACCGATGCCTTGCTAGCAGATCCAAAAGAAAACGCAGAACACGTGATGCTTGTCGACCTAGCAAGAAATGATCTGAGCCGAAATTGCCACGATGTGCGAGTTGTATTCTACAAAGAACCACAATATTACAGTCACGTTATTCATCTTGTATCTCGGGTTAGCGGCATATTGAACAAAGAAGCTAATACGATCAAATCTTTCATAGATACCTTCCCGGCAGGTACACTGAGCGGTGCCCCCAAAGTAAGAGCCATGCAGCTCATTAGTGAAATAGAACCCCATAACCGCGGAGCATATGGCGGTTGCATCGGTTTCATTGGTTTGAACGGTGATCTAAATCAAGCCATCACTATCCGCACTTTTGTTAGTCGTAACAACGAATTGTGGTTTCAGGCCGGCGGAGGAATAGTAGCTCACAGCCAAGACGAATATGAACTACAAGAAGTAAACAATAAGCTAGGAGCACTCAAAAGAGCCATAGATTTAGCTATCAACTTAAAGAACTGACCGGAAATCAATAAAAACAGTCTCAAAAAATAGTTTTAAAAAACAAGAAAAATGAAAATATTAATATTGGATAATTACGACTCCTTCACCTACAATCTTCTTCATTTAGTGAAAGAGCTGGGTGCGACCGATGTTGAAGTCATTCGTAACGATCAGATAGCACTTGAAGATGTTAACTACTTTGATAAAATCATCCTTTCTCCGGGGCCGGGCATTCCAAGAGAAGCCGGACTGCTTCTTCCTATTATTAAGCAATATGCACCTAAAAAAAGTATTTTAGGCGTCTGTTTGGGACATCAAGCCATTGGAGAAGCCTTTGGAGCTACACTTGAAAATTTAAAAGAAGTACATCATGGAATACAAACGCCTATACAAATATCAAAAGAAGATCAACTATTCAAAGGCCTTAATGAAGAAATCCTTGTAGGACGCTACCATTCTTGGATCGTTAGTCGAAATAATTTCCCCGATTGCTTACAAATTACGGCAGAAAGTAACGAAGGCGAAATAATGGCACTACATCATAAACAATATAACATTTACGGCATACAATTCCATCCTGAATCAGTGCTAACGCCACAAGGTAAAATTATTATCGCAAACTTCTTAAATTTATAAAATCATGAAAAATATTCTATATAAGCTCTTTGAGCACCAATATCTGGGCCGCGAAGAAGCTCGTGAAATACTTCAAAACATAGTACAAGCGAAATATAGCGAGGCACAAGTAGCGTCGCTTATTACTGTTTTTCTAATGCGCAACATCTCTGTAGAAGAACTGTGCGGTTTTAGGGATGCACTTCTCGAGATGCGCATTCCAGTCAATCTAGACGAATTTTCGCCAATAGACATTGTAGGAACCGGAGGCGACGGCAAAAACACATTTAATATCTCAACTGCTTCTTGCTTCACTGTTGCAGGAGCCGGCTTCCCTGTAGTAAAACACGGCAATTACGGTGCCACATCAGTTAGTGGTGCCAGCAATGTTATGGAACAACATGGCATTAAATTTACAACAGAAAATGACAAGTTACGTCGCAGTTTAGAGATGTGCAACATTGCCTATTTACACGCCCCTCTCTTCAATCCGGCCATGAAAGCGGTAGCCCCTGTTCGCAAGGCACTTGCTGTACGAACATTCTTCAACATATTGGGGCCTCTGGTAAATCCTGTTTTACCTAAATATCAACTATTAGGGGTGTATAATCTATCCTTACTACGCCTATACAATTATATATTTCAAGAAAGTTCTGCTAATTATGCAATAGTCCACAGTTTGGACGGATATGATGAAATCTCTCTTACCGCCGAATTTAAGATCGCAACCAACGCCAACGAGAAAATTTATACGCCGGAATCTCTCGGCTTCCCTCGCTACAATGAAAGCGAGTTATACGGAGGAGATAAACCTGAAGATGCTGCCAGAATCTTTGATAATGTAATGAATAATATAGCCACAGAAGCACAAAAGAATGTAGTTATAATTAATGCGGCATTTGCCATAAATATTATCCAATCCGAAAAATCGATATACGAATGTATCGATATAGCCAGAGAATCATTAGAAAGTGGAAAAGCGCTACTTACATTGAAAAAATTTATTGATTTAAATAGTTGAAAATGAAAGATATTTTATCTGAAATCATCGCCAATAAGCGCTTTGAAATAGACTTGCAAAAACAAACTATTTCTTCCGAGCAGCTACAAGAAGGGATTAATGAATCCGACCATCAATTTTCTCTACGCCAAGCTTTGATTAACTCACCTTCAGGGATAATAACTGAATTCAAACGCCGTTCGCCATCAAAAGGCTGGATAAAAGAAAATGCTTCAATAACAGATATAATTCCAGCCTATAAAGATGCCGGAGCAGCAGCTATCTCTATCCTTACCGATGAAAAATTCTTTGGAGGAAGCCTGAAAGATATAAAAGTAGCACGCCCATTAGTGAACATTCCTATACTACGTAAGGATTTTATTATCGATGAATACCAACTATACCAAGCCAAAATTGTAGGGGCCGATGCAATATTGCTTATCGCTGCAGCACTAGAAATAGAAAAATACCATGCTTTAGTTGAAAAAGCACACGAATTAGGTTTAGAAGTATTGCTGGAAATTCATAATACCGAAGAATTATCGTACCTTCGCACAAATATAGATGTGGTAGGAATCAACAACAGAAATCTCGGAACATTCTTCACGGACGTAGACAACTCTTTCCGTTTAGCAGAACAATTACCCCCGGAAGCTGTTTTGGTTTCAGAAAGTGGCATATCTAATTATGAAACCGTAATCAGACTTCGAAAAGCTGGATTTAAGGGATTTCTAATAGGTGAAAACTTTATGAAAACAAAAGATCCCGGAAAATCGTTAAGCATTTTCATCGAACAACTTAATCTGTAAAAAGAATCTTTAAAATGATGAACGGTAAATTGATAAAAGTATGTGGCATGCGCGAGGCCAAAAACATTCAAGAAGTAGAGCAATTGGGAGTAGACATTATAGGCTTTATTTTCTACTACAAATCTCCTCGCTATATGTTTGAAATACCTGCATACCTCCCAACACGTGCAAAGCGAGCAGGCGTTTTTGTCAATGAAAGCAAAGAAATGGTTAACATCATAGCCGACCGCTTTGGACTAGACTACATTCAATTGCACGGAGATGAATCACCCGGATACTGCCAATCATTAAAAAATGAGGGATTACGACTCATTAAAGCTTTTTCTATAGACAAGGAAAAAGATTTGCACGCTACAAAATCTTACGAAGGCATCTGCGATTATTTTCTGTTTGATACTAAATGCCAACAACACGGTGGATCAGGCAATCAATTTGACTGGAGTCTTTTAGATCAATATACAGGACAAACTCCTTTTTTGCTAAGTGGCGGCATTAATTCATACAGTGCTAAAGCTCTAAAAGAGTTCTCCCATCCAAAACTTGCAGGCTTTGATCTTAATAGCCGTTTTGAATTCTCTCCGGCTAAAAAAGATGTTAAGAGATTGCAAACCTTTCTACAACAAATTTAAAAACAATATCAATAGACAGTTTTATCTTGATCATAAAATAAAGAAACAATGAACAGAATTAATCAATTATTCAACGGAAATAAAAAAGATCTTTTATCAATCTACTTTTGTGCGGGTCACCCTACGCTCAATGGAACCGTCGATGTAGTACGTGCATTAGAAGCCAGTGGAGTTAGTATGGTAGAAATTGGCATACCCTTTAGCGACCCGATGGCTGATGGTGTTGTAATTCAAAATGCAGCTACGCAAGCTCTACAAAACGGAATGTCACTCAAATTACTTTTTGAACAATTACGAAATATCCGTCGTAATGTAAAAATTCCATTGATATTGATGGGGTATCTAAATCCTATCATGCAGTTCGGTTTCGAACGCTTTTGCCGGCAATGTGTAGAGTGTGGCATTGATGGCATGATAATTCCTGACCTGCCTTTTAAAGATTACCAAGAACGCTATCGCCTTATAGCAGAACGGTATAACCTACGCATCATTATGCTTATCACATCCGAAACAAGTGAAGAGCGAATACGTGAAATTGATGCGCACACAGAAGGATTTATTTATATGGTTTCTTCAGCATCAATCACAGGTGCCCAACAAGATTTTGATGCTCAAAAGCGCGCATACTTCAAAAAGATTGAAGATATGAAATTGCGTAACCCACGCATGATAGGTTTTGGTATCAGCAATAAGGCCACTTTTAAATCAGCATGCGAATATGCAACCGGCGCTATTATCGGCAGCCGTTTTGTGACTCTGTTAGATGAAGAAAAAGATCCGGAAAAAGCCATAGAGAAACTAATTCAAGGGCTTAAAGAATAACTTTCCTACTAATTTACTAAAACCAGATTTATACCTATCGGCTCTAATTATTTCTTAATTGTTAATAATCGGAGCCGATTCGCTTTAAATCCCCGTATAAATTCCGCCAATAAAGTAATAAACAATTTCTCACCCTTTTTTAGGTATAAAATTGTATATTTGCACATGAATTAACAAAAATAGCCATGTATATGATTACTGATTACCCTTCCGTTTTGTTAATCTATACCGGTGGAACAATCGGAATGATAGAGAATCAAGAGACGGGCGCTCTTGAGAATTTTAACTTCGACCACCTATTAAAACATGTACCTGAACTAAAAAGATTTAATTATCGCATAGCCTCTTATCAATTCGATCCTCCTATTGATTCTTCAGATATGGAACCCACATTCTGGGCGAAATTAGTGAAAATCATTAATTACAATTATGACTATTTTGACGGCTTTGTGATTTTGCATGGAACAGACACTATGGCTTATACGGCCTCTGCTCTCAGTTTTATGTTAGAAAATCTAAATAAACCGGTTATACTCACCGGGTCACAGCTGCCAATAGGAACTCTCCGCACCGACGGAAAAGAAAATTTAATAACTGCTATTGAAATAGCAGCAGCAAAGAATCCTGACAGTACTCCTATTGTCCCTGAAGTCTGCATCTTCTTTGAAAACCATTTGATGCGAGGCAATCGCACAACAAAGATTAATGCCGAAAATTTCAACGCTTTTCGTTCTTTCAACCATCCCGCTTTAGCCCGTGTAGGCATCCACATTAAATATGAACCCAATTTAATTCTAAAGCGAGATTCTTCCCTTCCATTAAAGCCGCATTACCTTTTTGACACCAATGTAGTTATTTTAACCCTTTTCCCGGGTATTCAGGAAAGCATTGTCTCTTCTTTATTACATGTACCAGGCCTCAAAGCTGTTGTTCTCAAAACATTTGGGTCCGGTAATGCTCCACAAAAAGAATGGTTTATCCGTGAGTTGAAAGAAGCTAATGACAGAGGGATAATCATTGTGAACATTACCCAATGCACCTCCGGATCTGTAGAGATGGAGCGATATGAAACCGGCATTCAACTACTCCAAGCAGGCGTAATAAGCGGATATGACAGTACTTCCGAATCGGCAGTAACCAAACTGATGTTCTTGTTAGGTCACGAATTAAGCAATCAGGAAATCAGGTATAAAATGAATTCTTCTCTTGTTGGTGAAATAACCAAAATAAAACGTTAGGTATTTTTGGCTAAACGTATTATATACGAATAAAAAATCTTCTTTTAAAAATAGACAGAATATACAACTTTTATATCAGGCTACCCTTAAAAGAAGATTCTTCATATAAGTATAATCCTTTTTATTATAGTAAGTTATACTTTCATTTCTAAAGTTGCCATATCTGGTCAGTATATACATAAAATAAGTTAATATGGTAAACAATAAGCAATATTTTTCATTTTACTATTAAAGATTTAAACTAATTTTGCCGCATAATTACAGATTTAGCAAATTATCATTTAATAAAAAATCATAATTGAATATGAAAATTACCCCGAAGCAGATTATAACTATCGCACTATTAGCACTAACTACCGCGTTTAGTAGTTGCGTAGATTCTGAAAAAGATCTCTATGATCCAACTGTTACAACAGAGAACCCGCTGGGAGATCTGTCTGCTCCTAATGGATTTGACTTTTCCACTACATCAACCATAAATGTGAATGTGGACGTTAATGATGAATTTGACGGACAATACTATTACACTGTGAAAATATTCGATAACAACCCCTTAGCTACTGATACTATAGTTAATGCATTATCTACAGGAACGGCTAAAAAGGGAGAACCTTTCTATACAGAAGTAACAGTACCTGCCGGATATAAATATATATATATTCAGCAAACAGATCCAAGAGGCAGGAGTGTTATTAAATCATATCCGGTTTCAGAATCTATATCATGTGATTTCAGTACGGCAATTACAACAAAAGCAAGTGTAGCCACTCGGTCTATTTCGACCCGGGCTACTGTAACTATGCCAGATTATACCACTATCCCCACAAATGCTACTGAAATCAGCAGTGCTAATTCAAGCACCGCACTGCAAGCCAATAGCAACTATAAAATCACGGGGAATTACAATGGTACAGTCACTCATTGGGGAACTACCGGAGGCACAAAATTATACATATCAGGTACATGGAATATTCCTTCCGATTTTCAGGCAGAAACAGGCCTGGAAATTATAGTCATGGCTGGAGGAAAAATAGAGACAACGCATACATTAACGTTCATAGGCAGTTCATTCTTGACTATCATGCCTAACGGAATAGTAAGTTCAAATGCTCTCACACTATCCAATGCAAGTGGTGAATTTAAAAACTGGGGAACAGCTAATATAACAAATACCTTTACTGCTAGTGCCGGAGCCTTATTCTATACAAAAGGCACAATCACAGCTAAGGATGCATCTTTTCAGAGTTCTTCTCCAATACAAAACGAAGGAACAATTACACTCAGTGGTACACTAATAATGCCATCAACTTCTACTCTAAACAATAGCGGAGAATTATCTGCTGCAGACATGAACACCCAAAGCAATGCAGTCATTACAAATGATGGTAAAATGACCTTTGATAAAATATCAGCTTGGAACAACGCTACCGTAAATAACAACTGCTATATTGAGAGCAAGTCAACTGCAAACATTAGCGGCTCTATAATTAATTTAAATAAAGGATATATCAAAGCACAAAATTTAACAATTCAGGGAACAACTGTAAATTTCAGTAATGGCTCTATGATAGAGGCGACCAACGCCTTAGATCATACATCTAACCCTGATACTTATAATGGAGGCACCACCGGTTGGTCTTTATTGAAAGCTCCAACAATGACGGGGCAAGGATTTTCATATAATGGTAACCTAATGGTTGAAGTAGATAATCACCCTGCATTAAATCCATGGTGGGCCAACTATTACCTTAATAGTCCCGCTCAAATGGCCGCATACGGTAAATCAAATGTTATCATTGAAGTTTGCACAGGAACAGCTAACCCCGGGAATCCTGGAACAGACCCGCAAGACCCTACATTCCCAATTAGCGTAGAAGATAATACAAATTATACATATGTATTTGAAGATCAATGGCCTCTATACGGAGACTACGATATGAATGATCTCGTTTTAAAGCTAAATAAAAAGAACATTTATTTGAACCAAGATAATACAGTAAAAGAAGTAAAACTAGAAATAGAACTGGCTGCAGCAGGAGCAACAAAGGTATTAGCTGCTGGTTTACAACTAGATAATGTTTCAGTTTCTGATATTACCCAAGCAGTGGGCTATGATACTAAACCTACTTCTTTGTTCGATTTTACATCTATGAATATAGAAGCAGGTCAATCGAAAGCTGTGATTCCATTATTTGCTGATGCCCATAAACTATTGGGTAGCTCTACTTACACTTTCGTAAATACAGTAGAGGGTAGCGCAAATAACGTCAAAAAAACGCCAAGTATCAATATTGATATAAAGTTTGGAAATACAAATCTTACTGCTGCTGATTTCGTAAATAGTAAATTGAATTTCTTCATCATCACTGATCAAAGAAGCGATAGTCGGAAAGAAATTCATATAGCGGGTTATAAGCCTACAGATAAAGCTAACACACAATATTTTGGAAATAACAATGACAACTCGTCAGCTTCTGCCAATAGGTATTATATCAGCAAGGACAACCTAGCGTGGGGCATTATTGTACCGAGTAATTTTAAATATCCAAAAGAATATAAAAAGATTTCTGACGTATACAGTAAATTTTCAAATTGGCTAAAGACAGGAGGTACGCAGGATAAAGATTGGTATAATACCTATGATTCAAATGAAATTTATCAATAATAAGAATTATATAAATATAATTATTGAAAATGCGAGAACTTATAATTCTCGCATTTTTTTGAACGAATAAAAGCATATTTTCAACAAATAGTAGTTCAACAGATTGAATTTTAAAAAGATTATATATCTTTGTGACCATACAAACCCAACAGAACAAATAATTATTCGAAAGAATAGCGTAAAATTTATAATCAATATGAAAAAAAAAATTGTACTTATTGATGATAAAGCATCCATAGGAAAAGTAATCTCCATTTATCTCAGTGTAGAGTATGACTTTATTTATTTTGAGAATCCTATAAAAGCTATCGCATGGCTTCAAAAGGGGGAATTTCCTGATCTGATAATTTCAGACATTCGCATGCCCGAAATGAGAGGTGATGAATTTCTGAGCTATATGAAGAAAAATGAGCTATTCAAATCTATCCCCATCATCATGTTATCCAGCGAAGAAAGTACCACTGAAAGAATTCGGTTATTAGAAGAAGGAGCAGCCGACTATATACTTAAACCATTCAACCCTCTCGAATTAAAAGTCCGCATAAAAAAAATTATAGAATAAATAAGCGTCTATGCAATACCTTATTTATATCGGAGAAAACAATGATACTATCGAACATTTTACGGAGATGTCTGAAGGGGTTTTCTGCGCTACACCATCATGTTCTAAAGCTACAAAACTAATTGACAATATAAAAGAAAAAGAAAAAATTGCACTTTTGTATGAACAGAAAAGTACAAACGAAGATCTTTCGGATATCATCTACTTAAGAAAAAAATATCCTAAAGTTTATATGATACTGATAACAAAATCACTCAATAAAGAGGAAGGATTAAAATACCTGAAAGCGGGAATAAATAATACAATTTCTCCTGATGCTAATAAGACTGTTATCAATATTATGGCCGAATTTATAAACAAAAGAAAGCAAAGCATAAATAAAAGAGAAAAGAGACCAACTATTCAAACTTTTAAATTGCCCATATGGAAAAGGCTCTTTGACATTTTTTTTTCTTTTATTGCTCTTGTATGCCTATCTCCCTTATTAATCCTCACTGCTATAGCCATTCTAATAGAGAGTAAAGGAGGAATCATTTATAAATCAAAACGGGTAGGAAGCAACTATCTGATCTTCGATTTTTTGAAATTTCGATCAATGTATATCAATGCCGATAAACGGCTTAAAGAACTCGAGACTCTTAATCAATATCAATCAGAAGAAGATTCACCAAATTCTGATAAAAAAGAAAATATTGGAGCAGGTAGCTTAAATGATGCAGTTCTCATTTCAGATGATTTTGTGATTTCCGAACAAGATTATATAAGTCAAAAATCACACGAAAAGGATAGTTCTTTCAAGAAGTTAGAACACGATCCCCGAATCACTAAAATAGGCCATTTCATCAGAAAATACAGTATTGACGAACTTCCTCAACTCATAAATATCCTGAAAGGTGATATGTCGATTGTTGGTAATCGTCCGCTCCCTCTCTATGAAGCGGAATTACTAACCAGTGATGAATATATTGATCGTTTTATGGCTCCTGCCGGGCTCACAGGTCTGTGGCAAGTAGAAAAAAGAGGTGAAGCAGGTACACTATCGGCCGAGGAAAGGAAACAATTTGATATATTATATGCCAAAAACTTCTCTTTCTGGCTTGACCTAAAAATCATATTTAGAACTTTAACTGCATTTATTCAAAAAGAAGATGTTTAAATATGCCTCCAAATCCTCTCATATCGATTATTACTATAAACTACAACGGCCTGAATGATACCTCCGAGCTGATTGAGTCTATCCACACACATGTACATTCGGTAAGCTACGAAATTATAGTAGTTGACAATGCATCTAAAGAAGATGAGGCAACTAAACTCAAAGAAAAATATCCATCCATTAATGTAATTAGCAGCAAGGTTAACCGAGGTTTTTCGGGAGGCAACAATTTAGGCATTAAGCAAGCCAAAGGGATATTTATTCTACTCCTTAATAATGACACTTACGTAGCTGATGATAGTTTCCATTATTTGATAGAAACATTTGCTAAAAGCCCTTCTATAGGAATAGTTTGCCCCAAAATATGTTTTGCTACAGAACGACAATGCATTCAATATGCAGGCTACACCCCACTAAGCAACATTACATTAAGAAATAAAACCATTGGTCTGGGAGAAGAAGACAACGGACAGTATGACAATCCGTACAACACAGCTTATGCTCATGGCGCAGCTTTAATGATAAGCCGAGAGGCAATAAATGCAATAGGCTTAATGCCTGAAATCTTTTTTCTGTACTACGAAGAAATAGACTGGAGTACATCAGCTAAAGAACATGGATATGAAATTTGGTATAATGGACACTGCACCGTATTTCATAAGGAAAGCCAAAGTACCGGGCAGTTAAGTGCTCTGCGCACCTTTTATATGACAAGAAACAGGTTATTATACGCTTTAAGACACAAAAAAGGGATTGTGCAATGGATTACAATATTATACCTGACAACCATAGCGGCAACTAAAAACAGCATCCAATTCATCATCAAAAAACGATTTGATCTGGCAGCGGCTACTTATAAAGGGATTATGGCATTCATGTGGTTACCCAATAAACTAACTAAATAAAATGAACCTAAGTACTTTTAAACAAAAAATAGATCAACATCCTGCTTTAAAATCGGCACTGCACAATTTTATTATGCATCCCGTCAAAGCAAAACCCCGGTGGTGGATTCATCTATTCTACTTCATCTATTTAAAAAGGAGTAAAGGATCGGTTATTTATCGTAGCGTAAGAAAAGATCTGCCCCCTTTCAATCGATTCGCATTAGGTTGCTATTCTGTTGTTGAAGATTTCTGCTGCCTAAACAATGCCGTAGGCGACATAATTATTGGAGATTACACGCGGATTGGATTAAGGAACACCATCATCGGGCCGGTTACCATCGGGAACTACGTTAACCTTGCACAAAATATAACCGTAAGCGGACTCAATCATAACTATCAAAATGTAGATATGCGGATAGACGAGCAAGGTGTAACAACACTCCCTATCACTATTGAAGATGATGTATGGATAGGAGCCAATGCCATCATCCTGCCGGGAGTTACATTGGGCAGACATTGCGTTGTCTCAGCCGGAAGTGTGGTTAGCCGCTCCATGCCTTCTTATTCTGTCTGTGCCGGAATTCCCGCTCGCGTGATTAAACAATATAATTTCGAGAACAAAAAATGGGAAAAAGTCTGAATAACAGTACATCCGTAACCATATATAGTTAGTAAATCACCATAATATACCCTATATAAGGGATTGTGCCCTACGTGCAAAGCTATTATCTTTGCACGTATCAGAATTTAATTAATTAGTCATAATTTTATTACGTAGCCACATTTAAGTAAGATTAGACAGATCCCGCCAAAGTGATTTCGTCGGGATTTTGTTTTTCAAATCTTAGCTTGACCTGATTCAAAAACATTATTTGCCTACAAATGTTATACATTTAATATATTAGTATAATAATATAAGACAATAACAATTATGAGAAAACTAGTTTTAGTAAGACATGGCGAGAGCCAATGGAATCAACAAAACCGTTTCACAGGATGGGCAGACGTGGCTCTGAGTGAAAAAGGAGAAAAAGAAGCCCGTGAAGCAGGAAGATTAATAAAAGAAGCCGGGCTCAGCTTTGACATTGCATTTTCATCCATTTTAAAACGGGCTATAAAGACCCAACATCTTTTACAAGAGGAAGCCGATCAGATGTGGATACCGGAAATTCACCATTGGCGCTTAAACGAACGCCATTACGGCGCCTTACAAGGCCTCAATAAGGCAGAAACAGCCCAAAAATATGGAGACGAACAAGTACATATCTGGAGAAGAAGCTATGATATTGTCCCTCCGTTGTTATCGTCCGAGGATGAACGCTGTGCGTTTCATGAAAACAAATATAAAAAGCTCGATCAAAGCATGCTTCCTTTAGGAGAATCATTGAAGCTGACCATCAAGCGAGTACTTCCTTTTTGGTATGACAGCATTGCTCCTGCCCTACTTGATGATAAAACGGTATTAGTGGTAGCACATGGCAACAGTCTTAGGGCATTGATTAAGTATTTAGATCAAATAAGTGACGATAACATAGTCAGTCTTGAAATACCTACAGGAATTCCTCAGGTTTATGAGCTCGACAACTCTTTAAAACCCCTTAAGCATTATTACTTGAAATGAGTTTAGATACAATATTCCCCGCATAAAGAAAATCGTGCGGGGATTTTTTTGGGCTATAAATCTTTTATCTCACCTATTTCCACCAATTTATTAACAATGGCATAAATTGTTAAACCTGCAGCACTATGAATTTGTAACTTTCTGCTGATATTCCTCCTATGAGTAATGACCGTGTGAATAGACAGAAACAATTGTTCGGCAATCTCCTTATTGGTCATCCCCTTAACTACACAAACCACAATCTCTCTCTCGCGCAAACTCAATGTCTCCTGATTGTCATTATCTTCAGCCGGTTCTATGTTTTGCAAGCGACTTATTTTAACCGCAATCAACTCCAGATCATCGCAAATAGCAATCGAATCATCATATTTACTCAGCAGTGCCGCATCAATAAACGAGCTAACCAAAGCAACCACTCGAATGCCTTTTCCATATACATCTTCACGAAAACGGCTGACATCAAAATAGTTACCAAAAGCAGGATTTACAATTAAAATATCGGGAGGCTGAGTGCGTAAACAATCATTTAGCGCGTCAATAGAGCCAAGTTCTATAGGCTGTATTTTAAGATTCGGTAATCTCCTCAGAGCAACCGTCAAACCACTACGAATAATGACAGATGCTTCCGCTATGGCTATACGAATTGTTTCGTTATTTTTTATCACTGCAGATCCTCCTTTCCAATTTCAGAATAGCCGGAACAAAGAGGTAGTCTTCTACTTTACAATGAGAATCAAGCGCTTCCTCGCAAGCAAATATATCAAAAAGAACTGCATTTAATAAATTATTATTAGCTTTTGAAGGGCAATATTTAATTATAATATTTTTCAGCTCAGTAAGCATCTCGCTAATCTGATCGTGGTGTTTAGAAAAAGTACTTATCTGATAATCTTTTTTTGCCTGATTGCAGAGCAAATCATCAACATACTTAAAAACCGTTTTTTCTTCATATTCCATGTGCTTTCTTACTTCACGCACATATACATCGAAGAAATTAAGAATAAGAGATACAACATCTTTTTCCGAATAATCTATAGCATCTATTAATTTACGTCGTATGCTTGGCAGAGAAAAATCAAGAAAATAAACATGCGCCTGACGAAGATAATCGACCAAGGCAGGTATAGATATATCTTCCGTTTCATCGTTCATTCGCGAGAACCCTTCTTCCATAAAATTCACCACAGTTAGAAAAGTATGATAATCTACCTTATTCATTTCGCAAACCTCCTTCACCGTTTTATCGCCAAATCCAAGCGATAATCCGAAGCGACTCATAACCTGCAGCAATGAATAGTTATCGCAAATAAGATCACTCATCTTATCCGTAGATTTATATTTTTGCAACTTATCCATAAAATACCTATATTATATTATATATTGCAAAATAACACATTATTTTGTGCGCACACAATCACTATAAATAGGTATTTTTCAAATAATCACTATTTATAGTGACCAAAACAACACAAATACACATAAATAGGTATTTCATATATTAAGTAAGCAGTCTATCTTTGCAAGATACTAAATAAAAAATAATTAAATTATGAATAAGATTGGCATATTTTATGGTTCCACAACCGGAACTGCCGAAGACATAGCGCGTAAAATTGCAGCAAAGCTGAACCTTCCTAAAACGGATATTTATGATGCATCAAAAATTACCGAAGAATTAGTGAAGCAATACGATGTATTGCTGTTAGGAACCTCAACCTGGGGAGATGGCGAATTGCAAGACGATTGGTATGATGGAGTCAAAGTTCTTAAAGCGGCAGGCATATCCCATAAATATGTGGCCTTGTTCGGCTGCGGAGATGCTGAATCGTATAGCGATACTTTTTGCGGTGGCATGGGTAATCTCTACGAGGACCTGAAAGATACAGGCTGCACATTTTGCGGAGCAACAGATACCGACGGATATTCTTTCAGTGCATCAGGATCTGTGGTCAACGATAAGTTCGTCGGGCTTGCCATTGATGAAGTCAATGAAGATGATAAAACCGACGGCCGCATAGACAATTGGATTGAGATTCTTAAAAAAGAATGTTTGAATTAACCGCTGATAAACCACGGATGCAGATCATAGTAGTTTCATTACATTTGCTGACAGCACATGTAATGGCGACTATATTAAAGCAAAATATTATTAGTAAATAATAATAGACAGCACTAATGCATCATTATGATTGTAGTCTAATTTCAATTGTTTAGCTACTTGTCTTTGTGTGTAAAGCCCGATCGAATCACTTCGACCGGGCTTCCTTAAATAAACTTGGCAGAGTTTATTCCTCGAAAATATACTAGTTATAAAGAATTATTCGTTATCAGGCCAAAGATTTCCAGCCGCCACCATTGCCATATCCAAGGTATCCCACTGTTTTTTCATGGCTGTTTCGTAATCTTCATTAGGTAGCACCTGTGCATTGGGCACACAAAGACTAAAACGATTTAATGAAATATAAGAAGTTACTTCATCTATTTTCTCATAAATATCATCCAATTCATCGGGTAAAGGATAGTGAGAGGGAATAAACCCAAATGTAGCTCTCTCCTCGCGAACGAACCATAAAAGATGAGTTTTTCCACAAGACTCATCATCATAATCAAGAAAGAAAGCATTGACTCCTCTTAATGAGTTTAACATCTCAACAGAAGCATGAAAGGCTATAAAAAGATCAGCCGGATGATTTTCCAAAACCAGATTATTAATGCTAATAGCATCCGGCGTTACTGCACGTGTTGTGTCGTCAAATTGCAAATAACGACAGCCGGATTCATACAACTCCGTCATCAACTTTTGATATACTAAAATAATGTCCGACAATAATTGATCTTGATCAGGATAGATTGCAGCCAATTGATCATAATTATCTTCTTTCAACAGTTCGCTAAGCACCATAGAAGGGGCAGGTAAAACTTGCTTAGCTATAATATCTCCGCCGGTTATACCGGTAAGAAACATAAAATCATCTACTACAGGGTGGCGATGAATACCTATTCTGCCGATGAGTTCCAGTTCCGTTTTTCGATCATTGCGAGAACGAATGCCTTCTAAATTTAACATAAAATCCAACGGCCACGAGGTATAGCGAAAATGGCCATCAGTCACAACTTTCAATCCAACTGTTTTCAGCTTATAAACCAAATTTCTGATTTCAGCATCTTCGATGCCACGTAATGCAACCATACTTATCTGTTCCTTACGATACTGTTCCTGAGCTTCCTTTAACGTTTCGGGCAAAAGAAAGGCGCCGGCAATATCAATCTTGAACGGAGGTCTGATGTTTTCCATACAGTATCATTTTAATTGATTTCATTTTGCGCTTTACTCCCAACCCACGAAGAATAAAGACATAAACAAAAAGGCAGGTCTTCTGACTCAGCTTCCATTCCGAATACCTTCCCGACCTAATAAGTCAGTGGCTAAAGGAGTGTTTCATCGGAATGTTTGTGATGAAACTTTACAGCAGCGGGACTGCTCGGGATTTACACCCGATTCCCTTTTAATTATCACTACTGAAAAGCAGCAATAAACCATTCTGAATTGCAAATATAACGAAAGAGTTGAATAATCAAAGAAATCCGTTACTAATTAACACATTTCAAATATAAATATTAAAATAAACCGCTGGTTATAAACACCTTTCATCTCCACAACAATCTCCATTATGTTCAAATTCCAACGTAGCATGCTGCACACCAACCGCCAGCAATGCATGCTTAATCTCCATTTTCACTTTCTCAAGACCGGATAAATTAATGATTACCACATGGGCCGTAAGAGCCGTTTCTGTAGTGCTCAATGCCCAGATATGCAAATGGTGGCAATCTATAACTTCCGGTATGGAAAGAATAAGCAGCTTTATTTGTTCGCTGTCTGTACCGATTGGCACACCATCCATTGACAAGCGAATGCTATCATGCAAAAGATTCCATGTGGAATAAACAATAACACAAGCTATCAACAGGCCTAGTATAGGATCTATTACCGACCAGCCTGTGTAGGAAATAACAATTCCCGAAACCACCACACCCACAGAGACTAATGCATCGGCAGCCATATGTAGGTAAGCACCTTTCACATTCAGGTCTTTTTCTTTATCTTTCATAAAAAGCCATGCTGTGATTCCGTTAACGAAAACCCCAACACCCGCAGTCCAGGCAATAGCACTTCCCTGCACAGGAACAGGGTGTAACAGTTTACCCAAGCTTTCGGCAAAGATAATGCCCACAGCAATCAATAAGATGATGGCATTTAGCAATGACACCAATATGGTACTCTTTTTATAACCATACGTATACTTGAAGTTTGGCAACACACGCGCCAGACGAAAAGCCAGCATAGCGAGGATGAGACTGGCCACATCGCCCAAATTATGACCGGCATCGGAAATCAATCCTAACGAATCATAATAGAATCCAATACCAAATTCGGCAATAACAAAAGCAAAGTTCAGTACAATACCAATAATGAACGACTTATTTAGTGCTGAAATTTCCGGCATATGACCGTGGTGGTGGTGAAGTGAATGTTCCATTCTATTCATAATTTATCAATCGTTATTCTTCTTTTTATCGCATTTATAGTGCTTAATGTTTTGATTTGACAAATATAGATCTATTTTTAGAGTAATCAAATACCTAAAACTATGTATATTGCCTCTATTTTTTATACCTTTGCACCCAAAACAGAGATTTTACAGCAATTCCTATGGATATCCACTACGAACTAAAAGAGTTATCAAAATTCCTATCTGATTATTCGACTAGTCTTATGGCAGTAGGCGTGCAGACTTCACGTATTGTGCGCAACACATCTCGTATAGCCGAATCTTTTGGCTTTTATCTGGATATGACCATCTTTCAGAAAACAATTATCATGACACTGAGAGATGCCGACAACTCGCATTCTTACAGTGCGGTTAACAAAATAAAACCCATGCCGCTTAATTTTGCCATTAACTCTAAGTTAAGTACACTCAGTTGGGAAGCATACGATAATCATTTATCGCTGGATGAATTAAAAGCAAAATATCATGAAATCGTAACTACGCCCAGAGAAAGCAAATGGTTGGTGCTATTCCTTGTAGCCTGTGCCAACGCAGCATTCTGCCGGTTATTTCAGGGAGACTTCATCTCAATGGCTATCGTGTTTATAGCTACGCTAGGAGGCTTCTTTGTCCGTCAACTTCTTATGCAAAAACAATGGAATCATCTGGCTGTATTTATTATCTCTTCATTTGTTGCATCAATCATCGGTTCCAGCGGCTATTTGTTTCATTGGGGTACTACACCCGATATGGCTCTAGGTACGAGCGTTTTATATCTTATCCCGGGAGTACCTCTGATTAACTCTATCATGGATGTTATTGACGGACACGTGTTGGCCGGAATGTCTCGCTTTATCAACGCTTGTTTGCTGATTATATGCATAGCTATCGGGCTGTCAATCACCATTTTAATAACTGGAGTTAGTGCTTTATGATAAATATAGATTTTGTACAGGCTATTATTTATGACGGATTATTTGCGGCAGTAGCAGCCATTGGTTTTGCTATTATCTCCAATCCACCGCGAAAAGCATTGGCTATCTCTGCATTCTTAGCCGCTGTGGGCCACGGACTTCGTTATTATCTTTTGCATTCTGAAGTATTTACGATAGATATTGCCACTGCATCTTTCTTTGCTGCCATGGCCATAGGACTATTATCCATACCTTTTGCCAAATATGTGCACTGTCCGGCAGAAGTTTTTTCTTTTCCGGCACTGCTTCCTATGATCCCGGGGATGTTTGCTTATAAAAGTATTTTGTATCTCACAAAATTTATGCAAAGTAAAGACCAGACAGCCTCTTTTCAGTTCATCGAGCAGTTTTTCAGGAATGGAATAACAACTATTTTTGTTTTATTTGCATTGGTAGTGGGAGTTGCCATACCGGTATTTTTCTTCCACAGGCAGTCGTTCAGTGCTACCCGTTTGCTCAATAAGTTAGCAAAGAAATAATAATAAAAACAAACCACCGAAATGACTCACTAACAAAAATCATTCCGATGGCTGTCCCCTTTAAACACCTTTAAACAAAACGGGAAAAATATGCCTCGTTTTTTATAACTAACTAACCCTTCAAATTACGAGACATATCCTATTGACTATCCGACCATTTGCTCTTAGCTGCAAAAGTATCTGACAATACAAACAGCAAACAGTAAATGGGTCCGATAGTTAATCTCTTTATTTTCTAGCTTCGGCAATGTAGCCGAAAGCCTCTTTACACTTAGCAACAATCCAAGCCCAATCCTGAGCGGCAACCACTTCTTTTGGAAAAAGGTTAGAACCCATCCCCACACAAGTAACACCCGCTTTAATCCATGCCGTCAAATTTTCTTTAGTCGGTTCTACCCCACCTGTAACCATCAGCATAGACCATGGCATCGGAGCTTTTACGTTCTTCACAAATGAAGGGCCACCTACGTTTCCTGCCGGGAACACTTTGCAAAGATCGCATCCAACTTCCTGAGCAAAGCCAATTTCAGAAACAGAACCACAGCCGGGAGTATAAGGAATTAAACGACGATTACAAATCTTAGCAATTTCCGGATTGAACAAAGGACCTACTACAAAATTGGCCCCCAACTGAATATACAAAGCTGCCGTACCCGGATCGACAACAGAGCCGATACCCATAATCATTTCGGGGCATTCTTTGGCAGCCCACTTCACCAATTCAGCAAATACATCCTGAGCAAAATCGCCACGATTAGTAAATTCGAATGCACGAACACCACCGTCGTAACATGCTTTCACTACATTCTTTGCTACTTCTATATCTTTATTATAAAAAACGGGAACCATCCCTGTGCCTGCCATAGCATTGAGCACCTGCATTTTATTAAATCTTGCCATTTTATTTTTGTATTAAAATATTCAATTAATTTATCTGCTTACGCGGCCCGAACCGTCGCCCTTCATCAGGTTCTCTACCTCGGCAACAGTAACCAGATTGAAATCACCATAAATAGTATGTTTCAGGCATGATGCCGCAACGGCAAATTCAAGCGCTTTTTGGTCATCAGCAGGATAGCTGATTAAACCATAAATAAGTCCGCCCATAAATGAGTCGCCGCCACCTACACGATCTACAATATGTGTAATGTCATATCTCTTGGATATTTTCAATGAACCACCAGAGAAAAGAACTCCCCCCCAAGTATTGTGGTTGGCATTGATAGCACCACGAAGAGTGACAATCATCTTTTTACAACGAGGGAATTTCTTCATCATCTGAGTACATACCGATTCAAATTCAGCAGAGTTAACCTCTCCGTTGGTAGCAGTTACGTCGAAACCTTCGGGCTTGATGCCAAATACTTTCTCACAATCTTCTTCGTTGCCAAGAATTACGTCGCAACCTTCAACCAATGCAGGCATTACCTCATCGGCTGTTTTGCCGTATTTCCAAAGATTTTTGCGGTAGTTAATGTCACAAGAAACCGTAACACCCATTTCATTGGCTACTTTGATTGCTTCCAGACAAGCATCGGCTGCACCCTGAGATAAAGCCGGAGTAATGCCGGTCCAATGAAACCATTGAGCGTCTTTAAAAACCTCTTTCCAATTCACCATTCCCGGTTCGATGGTAGAGATAGAAGAATTGGCACGATCATAAACTACCTTTGAAGCACGTGCCACAGCACCTGTCTCGAGGAAATAAATGCCTACGCGATCTCCTCCGAAAAGGATTTCTTCAGTACCCACATTGTGAGCGCGGAGGTCCATAATGCAAGATTGGGCTATATCGTTCTTAGGAAGACGAGTTACGAATTCTGTATCCAAACCATAGTTTGCCAATGACACGGCAACATTTGCTTCGCCACCGCCAAATGTAGCAGTGAATTCTTTCGCTTGCGAAAATCTCAAATAGCCCGGAGTGGCTAAACGAAGCATTATTTCCCCAAAAGTAACAACTTTCTTTCCCATAATTCTGTTTTTAATCAACTAAGTTATTAATATTGTTAAGTTTCAATTTGTCATATATGCACGGAAAGTCGGTAAACAGATGATTTCAAGAAGAATTTGTCACTTCTAAGCAAGCGCTTCCTAACCTCCGTGTGCGGGCACAAAGATACAATAATTTTCGTAATTACAAAAATTGTTATATATTTGTGTCGAAAACAAGAAGATTATTAGTGTGTGCGAACACAAAAAACAAAAAGAAGCCACTAAGATGAATAAGTTACCTGATAGAATCAGAATAAAAGATATAGCCCGCCTAGCAGATGTATCGGTAGGAACCGTAGATAGGGTGATTCACGGACGGAGCGGTGTCTCAGAATCCAGCCGGAAACGGGTGGAGGAGATACTGAAACAGTTGGACTATCAGCCAAACATGTACGCCAGCGCGCTGGCATCTAACAAAAAATATTCATTCGCCTGCCTTCTGCCCCAGCATCTGAAAGGTGAATACTGGACAGCTGTTGAAACAGGTATAAGCGAAGCATTGGCCAACTATTCCGATTTCAACACTTCGGCAAATATTTCATATTATGACCCGTATGATTATCACTCTTTTGTAGATGCCGGCAATGCTATTCTGAAAGCAGAACCGGACGGGGTATTACTGGCCCCCACGGCACCGCAATACACCAAGCGACTTACCGATGAATTAACGGCACAAAACATACCTTATATATACATAGATTCGTATATAAAAGAGCTGCCTCCCCTTGCTTTTTTCGGACAACACTCTCATCAAAGCGGATATTTTGCCGCACGCATGTTAATGCTACTGGCCGACAACGAAAAAGAAATCGTTATTTTCCGCAAAATCAACGAAGGTATTGTGGGATCCAATCAGCAAGAGAATCGGGAAATAGGTTTCAGAAGATACATGCGGGAACATCATCCGGCCTGTCACATTTTGGAACTCGACCTCCATGCCAAACGACCAAGTGAAGACAATAGCATGCTCGATGACTTTTTCGGCAAACACCCCAAAGTATGCAACGGCATTACGTTTAACTCTAAAGCTTACATCATTGGCGAATATCTGCAAAACCGAAAGGTAAAGACTCCGTTTAATCTGGTGGGCTACGACTTGCTGGAAAGGAACGTGGCTTGTCTGAAACAAAACAACATCGCATTTCTTATTGCACAACAGCCGGAGCTGCAAGGGCTGAACGGAATTAAAGCCTTGTGCGACCACCTCATCTTCAAGAAAGAGATAAATGGTGTTAACTACATGCCTATTGATCTTTTAACGGTAGAAACCATTGATTTCTACCTGAAATTACCCAGATAAAATACAAATAAAAAAAACAAAAAATAGAATGGAAGCAAAGTATTTACAGATTAATCCGGCCGACAATGTGGCTGTGGCAATCGTTAACTTATCGGCAGGAGAAGCTCTTACGGTTAACGGAGCGCAACTTACTTTGAATGAGGATATTCCGGTTGGACATAAATTTGCCTTAAAGGATTTTACCGAAGGAGAAAATGTCATCAAATACGGTTATCCCATCGGACACGCCCTGACAGCCAAGAAGCAAGGCGACTGGATGAACGAAAGTAACATAAAAACCAACCTTGCGGGACTGCTGGACTATACATACAATCCGGCAGAAGTATCTTTGAAGATTCCTAAAAAGGAATTAACCTTTAAGGGATACCGTCGCAAAAACGGTGATGTAGGTATCCGGAACGAGATATGGATTATCCCTACGGTAGGTTGTGTAAACGGAATTATCAATCAACTCGCCGAAAGCCTCCGTCGCGAAACAGAAGGAAAAGGAGTAGATGCCATTGTAGCTTATCCGCATAACTACGGCTGCTCGCAGTTAGGAGAAGATCATGAAAACACCAGAAAGATTTTGCGCGACATGGTGCTTCATCCCAATGCCGGTGCTGTGCTTGTTGTTGGTTTAGGTTGTGAAAATAACCAGCCGGATGCTTTTCGTGAATTTCTGGGCGACTATGATAAAGACAGAGTCTCTTTTATGGTTACACAGAAAGTGGGCGATGAATATGAAGAAGGCATGGCGCTTTTACGCGAACTTCACGCTAAAGCATCTTCAGACAAACGGGTAGATGTACCTTTATCTGAATTGCGCGTAGGATTGAAGTGTGGCGGTTCAGACGGATTCTCGGGCATTACAGCCAATCCATTGCTGGGCATGTTCTCCGACTTCCTTATTGCACAAGGCGGAACAAGCGTGCTAACAGAAGTCCCCGAAATGTTTGGTGCCGAAACTATTCTGATGAATCGTTGCGAAAACAAGGACTTGTTCAATCAGACGGTACACCTCATCAATGATTTCAAAGAATACTTCCTGTCTCACGGCGAACCGGTAGGTGAAAATCCTTCTCCGGGAAACAAAGCAGGAGGAATCTCTACGTTGGAAGAGAAAGCGTTGGGTTGCACACAGAAATGTGGAAAGAGTTACGTATCGGGCGTATTGCCTTACGGAGAACGTCTCAAAGTAAAAGGACTCAGCTTGCTTTCTGCTCCGGGCAATGATCTGGTAGCTTCCACGGCTCTGGCTTCTTGCGGTTGCCACATGGTGCTATTTACTACCGGACGCGGCACTCCTTTCGGAACTTATGTTCCTACCATGAAGATTTCCACCAACTCCGGTCTGGCTGAAAGAAAACCGGGATGGATAGACTTCAACGCAGGTGTTATTGTAGAAAATGAGCCGATGGAAAAAACCTGTGAACGCTTTATTGGCTATATACTAAAAGTGGCCAGCGGCGAATTTGTGAACAACGAAAAGAAGGGATTTCGTGAAATTGCTATCTTTAAAACAGGAGTAACACTGTAAAAGTATCTAACCAAAAAGTGCTGAAGGCTAAAAAAGGTCTTATCTTATAAACTACTAATTTAGTATAGGTTGATAATAAAAATTCTCACAACTCTTTCCGTATAAAGAGTTGTGAGAATTTTATCAAGATAGCCTACTCAATGGTTTCTGTTCTCAAAAACTCGGATAGAGAAACACTATACACATTAGGGGAAGGAGTCGTATTGTCTCCTTCTTTCTTACATCCCCCTACAATATACAATTTCTGATTAGCGTAAAATAATTCACTTCCCATTAAAGGCAAATCAATACGATAAACAAAAGTCTTTCCAGTCGACAAGTTATAAGCCTGTATCATCCTTTCTTCAAAAATATAAACCGTTTTATCTACACATACAATGCCTGGCCTTTGAACACTATGTGGCAGAGTGCCCAATGCTTCCCATTTCCCTGAAGATATATCATAGCACTCTATATTACCAAGCGTTTCATCTCTGAAACCACCAAACAAATAAAAAGAATGACCGTAAAGTATACCTTTCGTCTCTTTTCCAGATGGCATATTGGGCAGTTCATACCAAAATCCGGTTTTTAGATTCAATAAGTGTGCCTTATTAGAATAGACTTTTCGATGTTTTGCATTTTCCGATATAGAACCACCCATTATAATTAAACAATCCTTATAAATACAAGAGGCGAAATTAACTGCTTTGTGAGGATTGGCATAATCTACCAATACCGTATCTTTTTGCATATCATAGACCTCAATTGCATCATCCAGATATTCGATCTTACGATTGGTAGAAAATAACTTACCTCCTAAAATATACATCTTCCCCTTATAATAATGGGCAGCATGATAAGCTCGTGCCCTAAACTTCAAATTAAGTCGTGACCAAGAATCTGTCTTCAGATTGTAGCGAAATAGATAAGGACTATAATTCTCGAAAATACTATTATGTATTTCGGCCATAGAGGTAGCTTCCGAAATATCTATTTCCGAAATATCGCCACCTGCCAACAGAATTTCATCGTTGAATAAAAAAGAAGCAAAATCAGCTATTCCCCAATTGGGTAAAGACGTAAGTGTTTTGTACTGCAAATAGGTCTGCAAAGGTTTGCCGTACGCCACAACTTCATCGATAGGGACAACGTTCTCCGATAATGAAATCACATAATTGTATTTGCGTAAGTCGGCCAAAGATATTTTGATAGTTAAATAACCCACACACGAAAAATACAATGTATCCTGTTCTGTACAATGAGAAAGGTTTTCAGTACTGAATTCTCCTTTCGAATTTGTCACAGCAACTCCTTGCTTTTCGCCCACATAAATATTTACATCAGCTATTGGAACACGAGAAGTTATATCCACCACCTTACCTTTTTTGGGGATAAGTCTTCCCTGAGCACATACGCCTCCACATAAGATAAACCCTAATAACCCTACGGTCAACAAAAACATCCGAGTCATTTTATAATAAATTATGTTACATACTATAATAAGTCCAATTAGTCTCTAACATTTAAGGACGCATAGAATCACACTCCATTATGGCGTGATATCATTACAAAAATAAAGAAATATAAGATTAAATATATTTTACGGACGAAAATTTACCATATATTAACACGCACCAATAGGCAATGAACTAGGTATGCTAATAAAAATATCAGATTCAAAGATGTAAATGCTACTATGATTAGACAAAAATATATTCCCCGTTTTTTATAGAATGAGTGAAATTGACAGGTTGAAACAGTGCTCTGTTTATCTTGCTGCATGAGTGTACGTATTCCTTTTATTTTTATCTTTGCAACCTAAACAGCAAATTCGGCTATTAATGAAAGAGCACTCAATGGATAAAAAAGAAGATATACACGGCAAATCAGGACTATGGGCTCTCAGCCCTTTATTTGTTTTTCTGTGTCTCTATTTGGTTACCTCTGTTATCGTAAACGATTTCTATAAAGTGCCCATCACAGTGGCTTTCCTTGCTGCATCTTGTTATGCCATAGCCATTACTCGCGGACTTAATCTGGAACGCCGTATCTATCAATTCTCCGTTGGCGCATCTAACAAGAACATCATGCTTATGGTGTGGATATTCGTTCTCGCAGGCGCTTTTGCCCAAAGTGCCAAACAGATGGGAGCTATTGACGCAACCGTGAACCTGACACTGCATATACTGCCGGATAATCTGCTGCTGGCCGGCATATTCATTGCTTCATGTTTCATTTCCTTATCGATAGGAACCAGTGTAGGCACTATTGTAGCACTTACGCCTGTAGCCATCGGATTGGCAGAGAAAACAGGCATCGATCTTCCTTTTATGGTGGGCATCGTGGTGGGAGGATCTTTCTTTGGCGATAATCTCTCGTTCATTTCCGATACTACCATTGCGTCTACTAAAACGCAAGAATGTGTGATGCGCGACAAGTTTCGTGTGAACTCCATGATCGTTGTTCCGGCTGCCATTACGGTTTTGGCTATTTATATTTTTCAAGGACTAACCGTAACCGCACCTGCACAAACTCAGGATATAGAATGGCTGAAAGTGATTCCCTATCTCATCGTACTGGGCACTGCCATTATCGGCATGAATGTGATGCTTGTTTTGCTTATTGGTATTCTGTCTACCGGCATTATTGGCTTAATTACCGGTAGTTTCCGCTTTTTCGAATGGTTTGGGGCTATGGGCAGCGGCATTACCGGTATGGGCGAACTAATTATCATTACCCTGCTGGCTGGCGGAATGCTCGAAACAATTCGCTACAACGGAGGCATAGATTATATTATTTCGGCGCTAACCAAACACGTAAAAGGCAAACGGGGTGCCGAACTGAGCATCGCCGCATTAGTAAGCGTGGCTAATCTTTGCACAGCCAATAATACCATTGCTATCATCACCACAGGCCCTATTGCAAAAGATATAGCGGTGAAGTTCCATCTGGACCGCCGAAAAACAGCCAGCATACTCGATACCTTTTCATGCTTCATTCAGGGTATTATTCCTTATGGAGCACAAATGCTTATTGCCGCCGGACTGGCCAACATCTCTCCTATCAGCATCATCGGTAATTTGTATTATCCTTTCACTATGGGCATATTTGCCATACTGGCTATTCTGTTTCGTTATCCCAAACAGTTTTCGTAAAGCCCGGGTAAGCATAAAAAAAGCGGAACTCTTTGCCAATCGAAATAAAACATCTATCTTTGCCGCGCTATTACGAGTTGATAGCATTATTCAAATCATTAATTAATAAATATTTATTTAAATGGCAACTAAAATCAGATTGCAAAGACACGGACGTAAAAGTTACGCGTTCTATTCAATTGTAATTGCAGACAGCAGAGCACCACGTGATGGTAAATTTACAGAGAAGCTTGGTACATACAACCCAAACACCAATCCTGCTACAGTAGATTTGAATTTCGAAAGTGCATTATCTTGGGTTTTGAAAGGTGCACAACCTACGGACACTGTTCGTAACATTCTTTCTAACGAAGGAATTTACATGAAAAAACACCTCCTTGGCGGTGTTGCTAAAGGCGCATTTGGCGAAGCAGAAGCAGAAGCTAAATTTGAAGCTTGGAAAGCAAACAAGCAAACAGGCTTGGCTACTTTGAAAGCAAAACAAGAAGCCGATGCTAAAGCTGATTTGAAAGCACGCTTTGAAGCCGAAAAGAAAATAAACGAAGCTAAAGCAAAAATTCTTGCAGAGAAAAAAGCTGCTGAAGAAGCTGCTAACGCTCCTGCTCCGGTGGTAGTTAAAGAAGCCCCCGTAGAAGAAGTTGCTGCTCCAGTTGCCGAAGAAGTTGTTGCTGCTGTTGAAACACCTGCTGCTCCGGTTGTGGAAGAAGCTCCGGTTGCCGAAACTGCTGCTGAAGCTAAAGCTGAATAATCCGGCTTTTCGGGTTATTCTCGATAAAGAAAAAGGATTGAAAATCTATAAAATCCTCTCTGGCTCTGCCGGGGAGGATTTTTTGTTTCTTCCTAATTCATAGATACTATTCCAAAAATCTATTAACTTTGTGTTCTATCATATAAATAGCATAACTGTTGGCTAACTTAGAGAAGATACGGGAGAATATTCACTCAATCATACCTCTTAATCAAGAAGAATGGTTGGCGATAGAAACTGTGATAGAAACAAAGCTGATTAAGAAGAATGATTTCTTCCTGAAAGAGAATCAAGTTTGTACGTCTATTGCATTTGTCGATAAAGGAGTCTTAATCTATTACAAAACGCTGGATAATGCAAACGAAGTTACTACCGATTTTGCTTTTGAAAATGAATGGGTAACCAATAATCATAGCCGCCTAAACGCCAGCCCTTCACTACTCAACATTAAAGCTATTGAGGATTCCGAACTTATAGTGATACAACAAAAAGACTTATTAAACCTCTACGATAGAATTCCCAGGCTGGAACGCTTCGGGCGTATTCTAATGGAGCAGGCATATGTGAAATTAGTACAATTAAGTGTCGATTTACAAACATTGTCGGCCACAGCCAGGTATAGCAAACTACTACAAAGCTATCCTGAAATATTCCAAAAAGTGCCACTTTACCACATTGCTAATTATTTGGGTGTTGCGCCCAAATCGTTAAGCCGCATTCGCAATAGTATTTTCTCCGAAAAATAATTTGGTAACAAATGCGGAGCAATTGAATGATTATCTATTCTGATATTTGCACTATATATTAATCAAACAAATATCGAAATGAATAAAAGTTTAATTTGTTGCATTCTCGCCTTCTGCTTGTCAATACTCTATTCGTATTCGCAAGAGACCTCTCAGAAGGAGCATAGTTACGATGTGAAGCAGGCATTTGAAGTAGAAAGTCTATTCCCCATGTTTCTCACAGGAGGGTTTCACGCTGCATTAGGATATAAATATGATAAATTCAGAGTAAGGGTTAGCGTAATTAACGGAGGAACGTATAACGCTGAAACTGCCGGAATTAATAACTCGTCCTCAACCTTTAAGCGTTATTACAAGACCTCACCGGGCATCTTTCTAGGCTACAGCATCTGGAAAAATTTAGAAGTATATGCCTATACCGAATTTCATACGTTTGAGATAGAACAAAAGTCCACAGAGATAAAGAAAGATTTGCACAGCACTGATGTGGGAGGCGGCATCGGATACCAATTTTTTATTGGCCGATCATTTTATATTCAGCCGGCATTCCATGTATACTATCGAAAGAGTAAATCATTAGATTTTGGTGGCGAAACATATAAAATTCCAAACGTAGATCTTTCTCCTGTAATTCGTATAGGATACCGTTTTTGGAAAAAGCCTTAATTGTTACGCCCAAAAGAAAGGCATCGGAATTACATTAGAAGATAAATTGATTTCATTACTTGTTATCGAGATAACAAACCGGCAAATGAGTAAAAAGAAACCGTCTTACGGTTGAACTACACCGTGCAATCGAATCGTGACAAGCCTTGTTACGAGTCATGGCAAGGCTCTTCACGGGTCGTAACAAGCCTCATCACGAGTCATGGCAAGGCTCTTCACGGGTCGTAACAAGCCTCATCACGATAGCTATGCAGTGTGGTCGCAAACACAAAAAAGAGGGAAGCAACAACTTCCCTCTTTACGTGCAGTTTAATCTGAAACTGTTTTATGTACAAACACTGAGCTCCGTGCCTCTCTGAGGCAAACAAGAATCAGTGAAGATCAGGCGATTGCATCCGCTACATCAGGTTGCTGGCCAACTCGCTAAGCTGACTGCGTTCGCCTTTTATCAGGTTAATGTGAGCAAAGATATTCTCGTCTTTCATGCGGTCTATCATATATACCAGGCCATTCGACTGGCTATCCAGATAGGGTTGATCTATCTGCTGAATATCTCCGGTAAATACCATCTTGGTTCCTTCACCCGCACGGGTAATGATAGTTTTTATCTCGTGAGGAGTGAGGTTCTGTGCTTCATCCACAATACAATACGTATCACTCAAGCTACGACCGCGGATAAAAGCCAGCGCTTCGATAACGAGCTGATCGCTCTTCTGCATATCTTCAATACGCTTTACCTCGGGAGAATTTCCGGCAAACTGGTGTTTTATTACATTCAGGTTATCAAACAAAGGCTGCATATAGGGAGCTACTTTCTCCTGCGCATCGCCGGGCAGGAAACCGATGTCTTTGTTAGACAACGCCACGATGGGACGAGCAAGAAGTACTTGTTTATAATTACTCAGATTGGCCAATGCAGCGGCAAGCGCCAACAGGGTTTTGCCGGTACCGGCTTTTCCCGTAAGGGCCACCAGTTTTACATCGGGATCATTGAGAACATCAAAAGCAAAGCTCTGCTCGGCATTACGGGGTTCTATGCCATAGTTTTTAGTCTTGTTCACCTTATTCACCGTGTGTGTAAAGGGGTTATAACGAGCCAGCACCGTGTTACGGTCGCTCTTGAGCACAAAGCATTCGTTTGGGCGGAGAATATCTCTGAAATCGAACTCGGAAACATCAAGTCCTTCTTTTGAGGAGTAGATGCGATCAATAAGTGCCGGATCGATACGATCGAACACTTCATTCGATTTCTCAAAGATATCTACATTGACTACCTTATCGTTAATGTAGTCTTCACAAAGTACTCCGATGGAGCGGGCTTTCATGCGCAGGTTAACGTCTTTGGTTACCAGTATCGTTTTGGTGCGGGGATATTTTGTTTCAAGATATTCGGCCACGGCCAGAATATGATGATCGGGGATGCGCTCGGAGAAGGAAGCATTGACGCGCTCGGACTGAATGTTGCCGGTCATCACAAAAAGTTTTCCCAACCCCTCGCCCAGCGGTGCTCCTTTACTAAAAAGATTGTCGTCTGTGATAGTATCCAGTTCTCGCACAAACTCCCGGGCATTAAAATTAATCTGTTCGTTTCCTTTTTTAAACTTGTCCAACTCCTCAAGCACTACAATCGGGAGATAGATGTCGTTCTCCTGAAAGTTCTTCAGGCAGTTGTAATCGTGAAGAATTACATTTGTGTCGAGCACAAAATTCTTTTTGGTTCCCATACATGTTAGATTTTAAATGTTGATATTTGCAATCTGTAACCTAAACGGGCAGTATATGATGCTAACCCGTATACTAAAGTAACAAATTAAACGAGCAAACAGGTTTATATATCTGTTAAAATAGTGCAAACGATGAATTATCAGGAAACAATAGCGTATTTATACAGCGTAGCCCCGCTGTTTCAACAAGTGGGCGGCAAAGCTTACAAAGAAGGATTAGAGAATACCCGCACGCTGGATGCCCACTTCGGACATCCGCATAAAGCTTATCGTACCATTCACGTGGCAGGAACAAACGGAAAAGGATCTTGCTCGCATACGCTGGCTGCCATTTTGCAAGAAGCCGGTTACCGGGTGGGACTGTATACATCACCGCATCTAGTGGACTTCCGCGAGCGAATACGCATAAACGGCGTGCCGATGCCCGAAGCATGCCTAGTACGCTTTGTAGAAAAGGAACGGACGTTTTTCGAGCCACTTTACCCTTCGTTCTTTGAGCTGACTACTGCCTTGGCCTTTCGCTACTTTGCCGATGAGGAGATAGACGTAGCCGTTATTGAGGTAGGACTGGGAGGAAGATTGGATTGCACCAATATCATTCGGCCGGAAGTTAGTATCATTACCAACATCAGCTTTGATCATACACAGTTTTTGGGCAACACGCTGGCAAAGATAGCCGCAGAGAAAGCAGGTATCATTAAGACCGGAATACCGGTAGTAATCGGTGAAACAACGGAAGAAACCCGACCTGTATTTGCCGCCAAAGCAAAAGAAGAAAAGGCTCCCATCGTCTTTGCCGAAGAGGAACAGCGACTTGCCGGAGCGGAAATGAATGAAGACGGATATTGGGCGTATCGTAACAAAGATTACCCTGACTTGCGGGGCGAACTGGGTGGACTGTGCCAGCTGAAGAATACAAACACGCTACTTAGCGCAATGCCACTACTAAAGGCCGCAGGCTTCCATATTACAGAGAAGGACGTAAGAAATGGATTTGCACAAGTATGCGAACTGACCGGACTAATGGGGCGTTGGCAAAAGCTACAAAGCCACCCCACACTGATGTGCGATACAGGCCACAACGTAGGAGGCATGGCATACATCTGCGAGCAACTCCGCCGCCAAACGTATCGTAAGCTACATATCGTAATCGGAATGGTAAACGACAAAGATATCCGTGGTGTATTGGCCTTGTTGCCTAAGGAGGCAGAGTATTACTTCACAAAAGCAAACGTAAAACGGGCCTTGCCGGAAGAAGAATTGGAGAAACTGGCCGTCGCAAGCGGACTGAAAGGGAAGTGCTATCCGGATGTACCCGCAGCGGTTAGGGCCGCACAAGAAAAAAGCCTCCCGGAAGACTTCATCTTCGTAGGAGGCAGTAGTTTTATTGTAGCCGATTTGTTAACGAACCGCGATGCACTCCACCTCGACTAACGCATCTTTAGGCAATGCCTTCACTGCAACAGCCGAGCGTGCAGGGAAAGCGCCATCGAAATAAGTGGCATAAACACCGTTCATTGCAGCAAACAAACTCATGTCCTGCAAGAAGACGGTGGTTTTCACTACGTTTGCCATAGAAAGTCCGGCTTCAGCCAGAATATGTTTCATGTTCTCCAACGACTGGCACGCTTGTGCTTCAATGCCTTCGGGCATCGCACCTGTAGCTGCATCAATAGGCAACTGTCCGGAAACAAACACCATACCACCCGCTTCAATAGCCTGACTATAAGGACCGATAGCTCCCGGTGCCTTTTCACTGCAAATAACTTTTTTCATTGCGATACTTTTTAAATTACAGTAGATAAATATTTCATTTTCGGAGTTCAAAGATAAAAATAATCGCTTACAAAGCAGGAGTTTTTCCTTTCTTTGTGAACGACTTTTTTTATGTGTACCTAACTACCACACCACCAAACAACCAGTGCGCTTCAGGTGAAAAGAACTCTTATTCACCTATTTTACAATCTTTTAAAAGACGTAAGCAACTAAAAAAGAGGAAGGCCGCGCAGTAACAACAACTACTATGCATTTATAAAATACAATCCCTCGAATAAGGGCGAAAAGTATAGAACTAGACTTTTCTAAAGAAGAAGGCACAGGAAATTGCAAACTATTCATCTCATCTGCAACAACCTGTGCCTTTATTTTTTCTATTGCTTGGATACTACCCCATAATTCAGTAAATTGTTTCTTTGTCTATTTGCAATTCTTTTCTATCAATGCGTCAACAGCTGTATCACCCAGCTCTTTAGCCTTGGCAAAACTGACGCAAGCTTCTTTTGATTGTTTTAGCTGCATCTGGCAAATACCCTTCAGACGATACGCTTCGGGATATTTAGGATCGATAACCAAAGCTTCATCAAGCACTTTAATAGCCTGTTCAAAACGTCCCACACGGATATTAACCACTGAAAGCTCGGCACGATATGTAACATCCTTCGGACTAAGTTCGATGGCTTTAGCTATATCGTCCAGCGCACGCTGAAATTGCCTGGCCTTAAATGCGGCCTGTTCGTGATAATAATAAAACACGTCATTCACATCACCGGCCACCGCATCATAGTATGCATCATAATCGAGCATCGCGGCACGATACAACTCCGCCTCCATATTGATACGTGCACGCTCCAACAAATAAGGAGCTGCATCGGCGGTAAATGGTTTCACACAGTGGGCAACGCAACTATCCATAAGTGCCACCACTTGCTTCATATCACCTTTCATCAATTCGCAAGTCTTCGCAGCACTATAAAAAGTAGCGGGAGAAGCAAGATTAGTATGAGTAACCTTCTCGTAGCGAACAAAAGCATCTGAATAATTTTGCATGGCAAAAAGAATATCGCCCTCCAATTGAGTATAAATAGCCAAAGAATCTATACCCTCCGCCATTCTGACTTCGGCGAGCGCCTTGTCATACGTCCAATCCTGATACACGCTATCGGGTTTGCTTAGTTGATAACCATAAATAAGTTTGGCGATATTATAATGCACATCGTCTTTCTTTTGTGCAAGTTTAAGAGCTTGATCCACATCGGCCGCAGCTTTACTCATCAAAGTAATGTCTTTTATACCAAGAGAAGCATAATTAGTTGCACGGCGCATATATCCGTCGGAATTATTAGGATATTGAGCCACAAACTCGTCGAGTAGTTGAGCATATACCTCGGGCGTAGTTTGTCCGGAAGCCATGAGAAGGTATACAAGAGCCTGATCTTCGGTATCCGGCAATCCCTTCTTTATATGAATGCTTTGCAAAGTATGATCTGCCAACGAAAGAGCACTTATACCCTGAGACATAGCAAAAGAAGCTCCTACGGCATAACATACCGCAGTTGTATCTTGCCCGGAAGATTTTTGAACCAGACCGATTACATCTCCCTCTGCATCGGTTACTGGGCAGCTCACCATCTTGTCTTTGAGCGCCATGTTAAGAGTATAGTAATGATGCTCACCACCAATAGATGATACTTCTTTTACATTACCCACAGTGCAGGTGCGATCTTTTTGTGTGGAGTAAGGTAGCAAATAAACTTCCGCCCCTACTGCCGGAGCAGTGGTAGCGACTTTCAAAGCTGCAACCTTTTTCTCTGTATGAACACGAAACTTAATCACATCGTACATATCATTGGCTCCGAGAATGGACTCAACATCCATCTGCTTACCTTCGGCATTCACAACTACAGCTCGATAAGCCTCTTTGAATAAAGAATAGTCCGACAAGGCCACACCATCCTCGGTAACAAAAAATCCGTTGCCTGTATTCAGAATTTTATCTCCTTTATCGTAAGTAACAACAGAGAATACGGCTTTCTTGGCCTTCTCTACCCACTTGGGGCCTTGTGCCAAACTCCACTGAGCGAGTAGGCTGAATGCAAAAAATAGCAGAATGTTTTTTTTCATGTTCTTATCAGATATACTTAATAGATTTACTTTTATTCTCCCTGTTCTCCCCGTTGTTTCACTGCTTCATAGATAAGAATGCCCGCAGCAACAGAAACATTGAGCGACTCAATGCTACCCAACATAGGAATCTTTACCCATTCATCGCAAAGCGCAAGATGATCGTAAGAAACGCCGGTGTCTTCTGCGCCCATAACAATACAAAGCGGACCGGTATAATTAGCTTTACTATATTCGTAATCACCTTTTTCGGTGGCAGCCACAATTTTGAAGCCACTGTCTTTTAGGTATTGCAAAGTTGTCTTAAGGTTTTGTTCCCGGCAAACAGGTAATGTATGCAGGGCCCCTGCAGAGGTTTTTACGGCATCGGCATTAACCGAAACACTGCCACGAGCCGGAATGATGACCGCATTTACGCCGGCACACTCGCATGTACGGGCTATGGCACCGAAATTGCGCACGTCCGTAATGCCATCAAGCATAACGAAGAAAGGATGCTGACCTTGTTCAAAAAGGAAAGGAACAAGCTGTTCTGTTTTCTGGTAAGTAACAGAGGATATAAATGCAATCACTCCCTGGTGATTTTTACGGGTGACACGGTTAATTCGTTCTATCGGCACACGTTGCACAGGGATAAGCGTATCTTTAAGAGCGGCAAAAAGCTCTTTGGAAAGATCACTTTGAATGTCTTTCTTTACGAGAATCTTATCTATCTCTTTTCCTGCCTGTATGGCCTCTATCACAGCACGAACGCCAAAAATCATTTCACTACTATCTGTCATCTTACTTCTTTACTTTTTAAATTGGGGTACAATATTACGAAACTATGCTGAAACATTGGCTATGTTGCACAAACTTTCTTATTTCTATTCTTTCTTTAGCACACTGATACAAAGACAGAATCAAAGAAAAACATCAAGACTTCCTCTGCGCTGCAATACTATGATGATGCTCATTACTATAAAACCAACCTAATATTTCAACGAGCCAGCAAAACTTTAGCATTGTTAAGTGCAGCCTCCGTAAGGGTAGCTCCACTAAGCATTTGAGCTATTTCCTCCACACGTTCCTCATCCGTAAGGCGACGGATGTGGCTATTAGTTTCCGTATCGTTATCTTGTTTGTATACTTTATAATGCGCAACACCTCTGGCAGCTATTTGTGGCAAGTGAGTAATACTAATTACCTGGCGGTTTCGCTCTCCCATCTCCTGCATAATGTCAGCCATGCGGTCGGCTATTTCGCCCGAAACGCCGGTATCTATCTCATCGAATACGATAGTAGGAAGCTTCACTGCTCCGGCTATCATCGCTTTCACCGAAAGCATAACACGAGCTATTTCCCCTCCTGAAGCCACAGACGAGATGTTTTGCAATGTACCGTTCTTGTTAGCCGAGAAAAGGAAAGATACCGTGTCCTCCCCCATCAGTCCGGGTTCTTTCTTCAATCCCATCTCCACCTGAAAGCGAATATTGGGCATACCCAGAGGCACTAACCGAACAGCCATCTGTTTTTCTACTTCGCGGGCAGCAACACTCCGCTGCCGAGTCAGTACAATGGCTTGTTTCTTCACCTTATTATATATAGCATCCCGACGGGCGGTAAGTTCCAAAATCTGTTCATCATAAGAATCAATGGCATCCAGCTTTACGCGATACTCTACAATCAGTTTCAGCAGTTCTTTCACCGTCTGCACGCGATGCTTCTGCTGAAAAGAGTAAATAAGGTTAAGCCTGTCGTTCACTTCTTCCAACCGGATAGGGTTAAACTCTATCTTATCATTCTGCACACTCACTTCCTGAGCAATATCTTTTAACTCAATGTAAGAACTTTCCATCCGTTCCGCTAAGTTTTCGGCAGGAATATAGACCTTTTGAATGGCAAGCAACGCTGTCAATCCTTCTTTCATGGCAGTAAGCAGTCCGGCTTCATCTGCTTCCAAAAGCTGCTCTACCTTATACAAGGCTGCTTTTATTTCTTCAGCATGCGCCAATGTTTCTGCTTCCTGTTCCAGCGCATCTTGTTCATCTTCGCTAAGATTGGCCTGTTCCAACTGCTCCAACTGAAAGCGGACAAAATCTTCATCCTCTTTGTTCCGAGCAGAACATGCAACCAGTTCATTCAATTCACGTTCCAGTTGCTTCCATTGGTTGTACAGGTTGCGATACTCATCCAGTTCCTTATCATCATGCGCCAATATATCAAGTACATTTAGCTGAAAACCCTCATGATTAAGCAGTAAATTTTGATGCTGAGAATGCACATCAATAAGTTGTTCGCCCAACTCCTTAACCTGTGCGAGTGATACGGGCGTATCATTTATAAATGCACGGCTCTTACCAGAAGCATGCAGCTCACGCCTTAGGATACATTCATCTTCGTACTCCAATTCATTTTCTTCGAAGAAAGGCTCCATGCCATAAGCGGATATATCAAATCGAGCTTCAATCACACATTTGGGCGCTCCACGACGAATAACCTTCACGTCGGCACGCTGTCCGAGCAAAAGTCCCACAGCACCAAGAATGATGGACTTCCCCGCACCCGTTTCACCGGTAATAACCGAAAAGCCTGTCCCAAAGTTGATATCAAGCTTCTCTATCAATGCATAGTTCTGTATGAATAATGAGCGTAACATGGTTTCTTGTTTAACAATTTACTATTTCCTGCATTCCAAAAGTCAATGCATAACCTTTACCAGATGATCAACGATGTCACAAGCCACTTCAGTCTTGAGTTTGAGACCGTAAGGCGTACATCCCCCAGCATTAATAATACTAATTTTGTTAGTATCATAACGAAATCCGGCTCCTTTATCATTAAGCGAATTGAGCACAATAAAATCAAAATGTTTTCTTTCCAGTTTTTCCTGCGCATGTTGTTGTTCATCGTTTGTTTCGAGGGCAAAACCAGCCAAGACTTGTCCGGGAGTCTTCATTTGCCCCAAACATGCTGCAATATCTTGCGTGGGCTTCAGGCGGAGAATCAAATCATCTCCTTCCCGCTTCATCTTCTGCTCTGCCACTACCTGAGGCGTAAAGTCGGCCACAGCCGCGCAGAGTATGGCAGCATCCATTTCAGGGAAATACTGCATAGCCGCAGCATGCATTTGGGCAGCAGTATCCACATCAATACGATGTATGCTAGCATGACGAGCAACTTGCTGCACGGGGCCTGCAATAAGTATTACTTCAGCCCCGCGGCGTGCACATTCTTCAGCCAAGGCAAAGCCCATTTTACCCGAAGAATAGTTACCGATAAAACGCACGGGATCAATCTTTTCGTATGTAGGTCCGGCTGTGATCAGCACTTTTTTTTTAGCTAAATCGGCTATTGAAGCAAAGAACGCTTCCAACTGTTCAATTATAACATCAGGCTCTTCCATTCGCCCTTTCCCCACCAGGTGACTTGCCAATTCGCCTGTTCCGGGCTCTATGATACGATTACCATAAGAACGCAATGTTTCGATATTCTTCTGTGTAGAAGGATGAGCAAACATATCAAGATCCATAGCAGGTGCCACAAAAACAGGTGCTTTTGCCGAAAGATAAGTAGTGATAAGCATATTGTCGGCAATGCCATTAGCCATTTTGCCGATAGTAGAAGCCGAAGCCGGAGCCACCAACATGGCATCGGCCCAAAGGCCAAGATCTACATGACTGTTCCATGTACCATCCCGTTGAGCAAAAAAATCACTGATAACCGGTTTTCCAGTCAATGCCGACAAAGTAATTGGAGTAATAAATTCTTTTCCGGCAGGTGTGATAACCACCTGAACTTCAGCACCTCGCTTAATCAGACCACGAATAATATAGCAAGCCTTATAGGCGGCAATACTACCCGTTATTCCAAGTATTATTTTTTTCCCTTGTAAAAAAGAGCTCATTTTTATTCCTAGTTTTACTAAACATTACGATTTCAACATCCATGTTACTGCTCAACGAGTACCGGTAAGTTCTCTGAGACGGATCTTTGTCAACATCGCTTTTGTGTTGAGCGTAAAGTCACTATTAACAATCCAACTATAGTATCCCGGATCTTTCTTTAATACTTCAGATACAGACATTCCTTTATACTTTCCAAAGTTAAAGATCTCCGTCCCATTATCATCATAGACCATACGTCCGGCAAAGTCTACATTCTTGTTATAGCTAGAGTAGTTGGACAAAAAAGCTATATCGTTCTTCAACTCCTCGTAACGATCGAGCTGAGACATCAATACCTCATAAGTGGCACGTGTGTCGGCTTCAGCTGTGTGAGCATCTTCGAGATTTTTACCACAATAAAACTTATAAGCGGCAGAAAGCGTGCGTTGTTCCAGTTTGTGAAAAATAACCTGCACATCGACAAACTTCCGACGAGTCATATCAATGTCCACATCGGCACGAAGAAACTCTTCGGCAAGCACCGGAATATCAAAACGATTAGAATTGAATCCTGCCAAATCGCATCCTTCAATATCATTGGCAATGTTCTTTGCTACCGACTTAAAGGTTGGGCAATCCACCACATCAGCATCAAAGATACCATGAATGGCGGAAGACGATTCAGGAATATGCATTTCAGGATTGATACGAAGTGTTTTAGATTCTTCATTACCGTTAGGATAGACTTTGAGATAACAGATTTCGACGATACGGTCTGTATTAATGTTAATGCCCGTTGTCTCTAAATCAAAAAAGACAATCGGGTTTTTGAGGTTTAATTTCATTCGTTCATTTATATTTTAACGCTTCCCCTAAATCGAAGAAGCGTTAGTATTCTTAAATAGCCAGACATGCCGACATGCCAAAACTATCAAAGCGAATTAGTCATTCAGCATCATTGGCATAAGCAACATCAGTAAATCTTCATTTTCTGCCTGTTCAACGGGAACAACAACTCCCGCACGTGAAGGATCAGCCAATTCAATTATCACTTCGTCGGCCGATATATTATTCAAAATATCAATTAAAAAAGTCGATTTAAATCCGATGCTCATCGGATTTCCGGCATACTGACATACCTGGCTTTCTTCCGCCGAAGTAGAAAAGTCAATGTCTTGCGCAGATACTATTATTTGGTTTTCCTGCATCCGCAACTTGATAAGGCTGCTGGCTTGCGACGAAAAAATAGAAACACGCCGCAAAGCCCCCATAAGTTGTGCACGATCTACCGTTACTTTATGCGGATTATTTTGTGGAATAACAGAATTATAATTAGGATAACGCCCTTCGATGAGACGGCACACCATGCGATAATTAGCAAGTGTAAAAACCGCATTGCGTTCATCAAATTCAATAATCACATCGTCCGATTCTTTAGGGAGTAGGCTTTTCAACAAGTTGGCAGGTTTCTTAGGTAAGATAAAAGCCGCACGCTCCGTACCTTTAGCACCAAATGTTTTGCAACGAACCAATTTATGTCCGTCCGAAGCAACCATCGTTATATCTTCAGTTGTAATATCAAAATAAATTCCATTCATCACCGGGCGCAGTTCATCATCTGCCGTAGCAAAAATGGCACGATTAATACCTCCGAGCAATATTTGCGCACTCATCTCAACACGTACTGCGTTATTATCGCCTAAGGTAGCCGAGCGCGGATATTCATCTGCATTTTGCCCCATAAGACTGTATTGACCATTCATGTACTTAATTTCTATTCCATAAGTCTCGACGTTTATCTGAAATTCAAGCGGCTGTTCAGGAAGCTCCTTTAAAGCATCGAGCATCGTTTTAGCCGGAACGGCAAATGCCCCGTTTGTATCGCTTTCGTTCACTTCAATGGTAGTATCCATGGTTGTTTCACTGTCAGACACAGTAACAGATAAGGTTCCGTCTTCAAGTTTAAAGAGGAAACAATCCAAAATAGGCAGTGCGTTCTTAGAGTTTATAACGCGACTGATAGCCTGCAGATGGCTGAATAGCGCAGTACTTGAAACGATAAATTTCATATGTTTCTATTTTTAAGTTTTATGATTATCAAAACTCATTTTGAGCCTTATCCGAGGCTCGTAAAGCTTCGTTTTAGCATTGTACAAAGTTAGCAAAAAGATTGTGTCAGTACAAAAAAAGAGCAAGAAAAAAGCAAAGCGTAGTCGTTTTATTTCGGATAAAATTGTATCTTCGTCGCGAAAATTAAAAAAAACATAATGGATTTTAGTGGAAAGATAATCGCCATACTCCAACCCAAAGGGGGAGTTTCGAAGGCAGGAAACGAATGGAAGTCTCAGGAATATGTAATAGAGAACCATGACCAGTACCCAAAAAAGATGTGTTTCGAAGTATTCGGAACAGAGAAAATAGAACAATTTGCCATCCTAATGGGAGAAGAGTTGACCGTGTCATTCGACATTGACGCCCGCCAATGGCAAGATCGCTGGTTTAATAGCATACGTGTATGGAAAGTAGAGCGCATAGGTGCAGGCATGCCCTTAGCAGCCGGGTCACCCGTACCCCCTCCACCTCCAACGGCTATGCCCGATTTCATAACCGGAGATACAAAAGACGATTTGCCTTTTTAATCAACCGTACATTTTGCCGCGTGGTATAAATACTTCACGAAAAAGTAACGCATATTCATGCATGAAGAAGAAGAAAAAGGCACACTGTCACGGTGTGCCTTTTTGCGTTAAAGAACTGTATACATGGTCATTAAACAACCCAGTATACCAGTATAAGTCAATTATTTATCCTTGTAAAGCAAAATAATATTGGGATAGATTTCGCCATCAGTATAAGTGAATTGTGTCAAAAGAATAAAACGACTAAAATAGTCCTGATTCTGAAAGAAAAAAGCAGGAATAAGGCGCACATAATTCTCCGGTTGTGTAAATACATCACTCAAATCGGCCTTCAACATAAAGCTGTATGTGGGCGAAAGACTGCCCATTTCTTCTTCATAGGCGGGCGTTTCAACTAACACCTGTTTTCTGTCTAAGAAATGAATATAATCCGAAAGACTACTCACGTCGGGCGCAATGAGCAAACGACCATGATAAAAGCAGGAAGATGTATGCAGTGAAGATTCCGTTATCCCGGTGAATCGCGCAAACAACGTATTTTGCGGCATGGCATAAAACGTATAGGTTTGCTGCCCGGTACGAAACAAAACAGAACGTGGCATTATCGTGTCACTCTCGTGAGGCGTAGAAGCCAGCACGTTGCGCAACATGCGTTCTGCCTGTGCCGAATCAACCATGGGTATGCTCATTACGGAACGAACCTCACCTATACTGTCCGGTGCATGAAAAAGACAGGAGGTAACACTAGTCCCAATATTGTCTTTCAGAAAGCTAAGCATCTCTTCATCACGTTGATGAATATAGTTAGAGTATGTAGCAGTAGCGTATTCGTGGGTAAAAGTATAATTAAGCATGGTTTGTAAATCGGACACAGCCCGTTTGCTAAACATAAAGGTAGATGCCGGAAGAACATCTCCGGGAAAGCCCTCGACCGGTGCCTGCCGGCGTAGTGCATTCATAAACGTAAGGCAAGTATCAACATCGTGGCTTGCACCCGAGAGATAAACAGCATCGCCATTCATTTTCAAATCAAACCCCATCCATCCGCCCAACATGGAAAATGAACGAATGCCATCCGTCGATTTACCCATGGGTATAGGTAGCATATGAATATAAACAGTGGAGGACTGATCTTTTCTTTTCTGATTGTAAACTTGTTTGAACGCAGAATCGGTAAAGAGTGATTTTCCTGAAAGGCGGGCATCTATCACTTTCTCTATGAGCCTCTTTTGGTAACTAACAACAAAAAAACGAGAGGTAAAATAGCATGCCAGGAAATCGCCATCCGACATCGGATAAATGCGTATTTCTTCCCCTTTATAATCAAACAGCTTTGAAGGAAACGGACTCGCAAAATATTTATAGATAAATGTTTCCATCAATTTAGGATCATCCTCTCCTAAAGAACAGTAAAACACCTGGCTACGATCATCATCCGGAGTATGAAAACTGACAAGCATCTTATTCATTTGCTCGCTTAGACCGTGAGGCATTTCCTCAATTAATAAATGAAAATGTGATCTTATAACCGAAAAAAGACGGGATAAATGAAGCTCATGACCGCTTTTACTGCTACTCAATTCGTTGAAATCGGCCATAAAACCGGATAAATCATCAGTTTCGAATAATACGTGAGCATCAGGTGGAACGAGGCTATAAAGATTAAATTCTTCGCGCCCCTGCATAGCACTTAGTTTGGAGTATGAGTACAACCCAATACTTGCACAAAGCAACACTATAGAAGATATAACGGCTATCCTGATAAACAAACGAGACTTCATGGCGCTATAAGTTAAATAACTACCACAAATATATACATTTTTTTATCATTATTAAGCAAGACCATTTTATTAAAAGAAAATTTCTTCTCCGTCGTAAGCAAAATGCACATGTGGGGGCAGTTGTTTTTCTACTTCGGCATGCAAACCCATTTGGTGACTCATGTGGATAAAATACGTTTCGCGGGCACCAATGCGCCGCGCTGTGTCTAATGCCTGAGAAAGGTTCTGGTGTGTAAAATGGGGTTCTATACGCAGCGTATTAACCACCAACAGGTCAAGTCCATGAAGCTGGTTGTACGATTCATCGGGCATGGTAAGCATATCGGTAATATAAGCCATGCCACCAATACGATAGCCTAAAATAGGCAATTTCCCATGCATCACACGCAAGGGAAGCACTTCTGTATTAGCAATATAAAACGATTTGCCCACTTCTATATCCTGCAACTCAATATTGGGCACACCGGGATATTTATGATCGGTGAAACAATAAGGCATACGCGTACGCAACCCATGAGCAGTAGTACTTTCGGCAAAAACGGTAACTTCACCAAAACGACAAAACGGACGTAAATCATCCAACCCACCCACATGATCGTAATGCTCATGACTTATCAACACACCATCTATACGATGAAACGGAAGATGAATCATTTGTTCTCTGAAATCGGGGCCGCAATCTATTAATATCACAGCATCCCCTGTATCTATAAGAGAAGACGCACGCAAGCGGTTATCTCTGGGATCGGTAGAAAGACAAACCGGACAGGTGCAACCCACTTCAGGCACTCCAGTCGACGTTCCGCTTCCTAATATTCTTAATTTCGCCATATCACACAAACTTTACCTCCGGAAAAATATCTATTTTAAATTGTTGAAACACAGACAACTTTATTTCTTCAGCCAAAGCAGCTACTTCACTGCCCTTGGCACCACCTTTATTAATCAGCACAAGTGCCTGTTTATCGTGAACACCCACAGCCCCTCTTGTTTGTCCTTTCCATCCACAACGATCAATCATCCAGGCAGCCGGAATCTTCACTCGTGTTTCGTCTACATTATAGTACGGCATATCGGGATAGTCATTCTTCAGACTTTCATACTTAGTGCGATCTACAACGGGGTTCATAAAGAAACTCCCCGCATTGCCAACAACAGACGGATCGGGTAATTTGTTCTTGCGAATATCAATAATGGCTTGTCGCACATTAGGTAATGTAGGTTCGCCGGAATAGTTCTTGAGTTCCTCGCGAATGGTGCCGTAATTAAGAGTAAAGCCTTCTGTTTTCCTTAAACAAAAACAAACGGAAGTTACAATCTTATTTTGCATTTCAATCTCCTTAAAAATGCTGTGGCGATAACCGTAATGGCAAGCTTCCACGGCATATACCTGCTCATTTCCCTGCACATCCATCGTGGTAACACTCTCAATAATATCCTTCACTTCTACGCCGTAAGCTCCGATGTTTTGTACGGCAGCCGCCCCCACTTCACCCGGAATAAGCGAAAGATTCTCAGCTCCATACCAGCCATGTTGCACGCAATAAGCCACAAAATCATCCCATTCTACGCCCGACCCAACACAGATATGAACCTTTTCCTTCGTTTCATCCGTTAATTTCAGGTAATTAATACGCGAATGCAAAATAGTACCTTCATAATCTTTCAGAAACAACAAATTACTTCCACTGCCAATAGGCAACCACGGTCGGGCTACCTTTCCGGAGGTGAACAACCGCCTGAGATCTTCTTCGGTATCGTATTCGATGAAGTGAGCGGTTTTTACGTCGATGCCAAAAGTATTATGTGGTAAGAGTGAGTAGTTGTTGCATTCTTGTATCATCGATCCTTATTGTTTTTTTATATGCTAAATGCCAGTATCTTCAAACTTATAAAGTTCCCATTTACCACCCTTTCGCTGAAAATAGAGCAAATTTGAAAATCCGTTTCCAACACCTTTAAGTGCCAGTATCTTAGTTTGCGAATTATCATTGTTGCTTTGTCCGTAATTAATGTTAGACAACCTCTCGACAGGTAACGTCGGCTTAAAAGCAAACCATTGGTTAAGCTCCAGCGTAGTCTCTACAATCGAAAAATCATCATCAGGGTCATTCGTTACAAAAGTAAGCGGTTGACGAATACGTTCGCACTGAAACAAACTATCAGCCGCAAACCGGGCAAAGAATTCTACAAATCGTTCATCATCGCTTTTGGCTATGGGGCGCAAGTTAATAGCCTGCAACATCCAGCAGCCTTTAGCGCGTTCAAAATAATACTTCTTCACCATGCGGGTTCTCATAAATATCCATTCTACCTGCACGGAATTAAGCGCCGTATCTCCCACCATATCCATATCTTCTTCCTTATCAAACAACAAGGTATAGTAAGATTGCTTAGTGAACAAATCATCATGTTTCCAGTATCTCTCTTCTATCTTAGAAGGCACTTCTCCATTGTAGTAAGGCAAAGGAAAAACAATTCGCTGGTGCTGAAACTTATCATCGGAAGCAAAGTTATAAATAAAATCGTTAAAAGACTCATCCGCCTCAGTAGGTTTTGGCTCTTCCGGCTTATTTTTATTCTTAACTGAATCGGCACGATGAACGGCCGAATCCACCAAATTGGTTATCGGCGCAAAGGGGTCGATGTTTGACTTCTTGTTATTACAAGAAGCTAAAAGATTCAGAATTATAACTCCTGCAATTATCTTTTTCATCTTATTGTGACACTATGGTCGCTTTGTTCAATAGTTTTTTTTGTAATTTTTCGAGCATATCAGTTGTCATGCTTTCCAGGTTGTAAGAAGGTTGCCAATCCCACTCGCTGCGGGCACAAGCATCATCCATACTATCGGGCCAACTGTCTGCTATTGTTTGTTTCAACGAATCCACATTATATACCATTTCAAAGCCGGGCACCTGCTTGCAGATGGAAGCATAAATGGTTTCGGGTGCGAAACTCATGGAAGCTATATTAAAAGCATTACGATGTATTAATCGAGAGGAATCTGCCTCCATAAGTGATATGGCTGCATGGAGAGCATCGGGCATATACATCATATCCATCAACGTACCCTCCTTTATCGGACACACAAATTTGTCGCCTCGTACAGCTGCATAATAAATATCCACCGCATAGTCAGTAGTGCCACCTCCGGGAGGCGTAACATTGGATATTATTCCCGGGAAACGTACAGAACGTGTATCCACCCCATATTTATGGAAATAATAATCACTCAATAATTCAGTGGAAACCTTTGTTACCCCATACATCGTCCTCGGACGTTGCGTAGTATCTTGCGGGGTCATAAAATGAGGGGTTTCAGGGCCGAAAGAGCCTATGGAACTGGGAGTAAACACAGAACAACGATAGGCACGAGCCAATTCTAAAACATTCCACAGTCCGTCGATGCCAATTTTCCAGGCAAGCGCCGGTTTTGATTCGGCTACCACAGACAACAGTGCTGCCATGTTGTAAATAGCGTCTATACTATAATTCCTTACTGCAGATTCTATGGTTGTTGCATCTGTAACATCAACAACCACAGACGGTCCCGACTCTTTTAACTCACCAGTGGGCGCAGCTCCCGGAATGTATCCGGCCACTACGTGCGCGCCACCGTAATGCTTTCGCAACTCCATTGTAAGTTCCGAACCAATCTGTCCGGTAGCCCCAATTACCAAAATATTTTTCATTCTTACTTAACTCTAACCTTTTTAAGCTAAACGGTGCGCAAAGTAAACACTTTTTTTTCACTTTAAGATCAAAAAGATATTGTTTATTCCAATAAAAATGGTGTCCTTTGTGTATGAATTAAAATCCAAATTACTATGTACGGTAAAATGAAAGAATACCTCGGTAATACTCTTACCGAAATAAAGGAAGCCGGTCTTTATAAAGAAGAAAGGCTGATTGAAAGTGCCCAACAAGCTGCTATCACTGTAAAGGGCAAGGAAGTACTGAACTTTTGCGCCAACAACTACCTGGGGCTGTCCAATCATCCACGCCTTATTGCTGCCGCACAAAAGATGATGGATCGTCGCGGATACGGCGTGTCATCCGTTCGCTTTATTTGCGGAACACAAGACATTCACAAGGAGCTGGAAGCAGCCATTTCCGATTATTTCCGCACAGAAGACACTATCCTTTATGCCGCTTGTTTCGATGCCAATGGTGGCATATTCGAACCACTCTTTACAGAAGAAGACGCCATTATCTCCGACTCACTAAATCACGCCTCTATCATCGATGGCGTACGCTTGTGTAAAGCACAGCGCTATCGCTATGCCAATGCCAACATGGATGAGTTAGAAAAATGCCTCCAGATAGCACAAGCACAACGTTTCCGCGTAATAGTAACAGACGGCGTTTTCTCTATGGATGGCAACGTTGCCCCGATAGACAAGATATGCGACTTAGCTGAAAAATACGACGCGCTGGTAATGGTGGATGAATCGCACTCGGCTGGTGTAGTAGGTGATACAGGGCACGGCGTGAGCGAACTATACCAAGCTTATGGTCGCATCGATATATATACCGGAACACTGGGCAAAGCCTTTGGCGGTGCCATGGGAGGCTTTACCACCGGTCGCAAAGAAATCATCGGTTTATTGCGCCAACGTAGCAGACCTTATTTGTTTTCTAATTCTGTAGCCCCAGCTGTTGTGGGAGCCGGCATCGAAGTTTTCCGTATGCTGAAGGAAAGCCACGAACTGCACGATAAGCTGGTAGATAACGTAAACTACTTCCGCAACAAGATGTTAGCGGCAGGTTTTGACATAAAGCCCACACAAAGTGCTATTTGTGCTGTGATGCTCTACGATGCAAAACTATCGCAAACCTATGCCGCCCGCATGCTCGAAGAAGGCATTTATGTTACCGGATTCTACTATCCGGTAGTACCCAAAGAACAGGCACGCATCCGCGTTCAACTTTCGGCCGGACACAACAAAGTGCATCTGGATAAATGTATCAATGCTTTTATCAAAATAGGCAAAGAACTGGGAGTACTAAAATAAAAAACAATAAACCTATGGAAGAATTAACTCTCACTACTCCGGCGTTGTTGTTTTCAGCCATTTCCCTCATCCTACTGGCTTATACAAACCGATTTCTCTCTTATGCCCAATTGGTACGTATACTCAAAGACCGGTACGAAGAGAATCCGTCGGCAGTGGCTGCCGCACAAATAGCCAATCTGCGTAAGCGGCTATTCCTAACACGCACCATGCAAGAATTGGGCATAGGCAGCTTATTTCTCTGTGTAGTAAGCATGTTCCTCATCTATGTAGGTTTACAACTATTTTCAGCTTACGTATTTGGTCTGGCATTACTCCTGCTTATCGCTTCACTCGGCGTTTCTCTGCGTGAGATACAAATATCAACCCATGCGCTAGAACTTCATCTAGGCACAATGGAAGGAAAAAAAGAGCTTTAACGGCTCTTTTTTTTATTTAACTACTTAACACCTCTTTCTTTCCATTTATTCAGTATTTTATGCAATATGATACTTAATCTTAATAAACAAAAGTTGCATGATGTTTTTTTTAGACTTATTTTTGTCCTTTACGTTTTACGTAACTAACCACAAATAAAATTTCTTATGGACAAAATTAGTATAAAAAAAATCTTGAAGAGGTCTTTCTTTCTTCTCCTCTTACATGTTATTTCTTCTAACAGTTTCGCCCAATACCTGCGCACCTCCTACTTTATGGAAAATGCCACCAATAGGTTACAATTGAATCCTGCCTTCCAACCCACACGCGGATATATAGCTATTCCGGTCATCGGATCTTTTCAGGCTAGTGCATCATCCAACGCATTGGGAGTAAGTGATGTGACTGACATCATCAATTCCAAAGAAGATTTTTGGGATAACGATAAGTTCTTCGACCGACTGAAAACCGACAACCGGGTAAATGTTAATCTGAACACCAATATTGTTTCATTAGGTTTCTATCGGGGCAAAAGCTTCTGGTCGGCCAACATAGGAGTACGTGCAGACGTTAACGCTTCCATTCCGAGGACAATGTTCGACTATCTTCGCGAAGTGAATAACAGTGAACCGATTGACCTTTTAGGCAAAGATTTCTCTATCAATAATCAACAGATGAATGCTACGGTTTATACAGAAATAGGACTCGGCTATTCCCGAGAAATCATCCATCGTTTAACCATAGGAGGCAGAATGAAAATGCTATTGGGTAGTGCTAATATAAATATGGATATGAGAGATTTGAAAATAGAAGAAAACCTGACCTCCGGCACAATAATAAGCCATGGGACTTTAAACGTTTCTATGCCAGGCACAGCCGTAGAAACAAAAACAGACGATAACGGAACAGAATATGTCAATAAAGTAAAATATGACAAAGCAGGCGTAGCCGGATATGGTATGGCAGTTGATTTTGGCGCTACTTACCAATTATTGAATAATCTTAAACTGTCCGCTTCCATTGTCGACCTTGGTTTCATTTCTTGGTCCAAAAATTCCACCACCACTGCCGTTGCAAATCAAGAACGAACAATTGAGTATAAAGGATACGGGACAGCTTCGGATGGTGATGTTCTGGATATGAAATACATGGGATATGCCATTCAAAGCCCGAAATCAAAAACCACCTCTATCGCCTCCACATTGGTGCTAGGCGGCGAATACACTTTTTTTCAGAACCAGTTGGGATTAGGTGTGTTATCTACCACTCATTTCTCTGAACCTAAAACAATTTCGGAATTCACATTCTCTGCCAATTATTGTCCCAAAAGCTGGTTCAACGTTGCCCTAAGTTACTCCACCATGCAAAACAACAGACAAACATTCGGATTAGGACTTAAACTGGGTCCTGTATTCGTAGGTACGGATTACATGTTTCTGGGCAACAGTTCGAAAACAAAAGATGTAAATGCTTATCTGAGCATTACTCTTCCTTTGGGAAAAAGCAGAGCTGCTTCTCGGAGCAACTAAGCAAACACAGCGTTTACCTTCAAACAGCAATTTTCTTGTTCTTGCAGAAGATTCTCTCCGCCTCCATAGAGGTAGAGCTTAGGCTGTTAAACTCATAGTTCATGAATTTTAGAAATCAGTGAAATAGAACTTCTCTGCCATCGGTAGTAAGCCTCAATACAGCCTCTGGTAAGGCTCTTTGCGCTACATAGAGAGGCTCATCATTTTATTTATTGCCACTATCCGTGAAGGGGATGTAGAGTTTCCTTCGCAGTTAAGGCTTCTTTTTTTCGTATTTATCTAATAAACAGCTAGTTACAAATAATTGGTCGATGGGCTATAGATCCTTATCATCCTCTGACAGAGCAATTCCTTTTGTCCACTTCTTCCCTTCTGTGAGCCGGGTCACCAAAATGGAACTGACAATATTGCCTGTGGAATTAAGTAATGTAGCCGGTACATCGATGATAGTACTAATGACCATCAAAGTTCCGGCCAGTTGGGGAGAAAAGCCAAATACGGAGCAAATTAGTAGTTCGCCGGTCATACCGCCACTGGGAATTGCTCCCATTACGGTTCCCACAAGCAAAGATACACCTATAATGAAAAACAGATTTCCGGACAAACCGGTATCCTGACCAAAAATGGTTAATAAAAAAACAATCTTAATTACCCCTCCCATCACCGATCCGTCTTTATGAATATTAGTTCCCAAAGGAATCACAGTTTCGGCTATACTCCCGGGCACACCCATTTTTCTAGAGGCTTCTATATTGATAGGAATGCAGGCAGCACTGGAGGATGTGGCAATAGCCGTGAGTGAAGGCGTGATGATATTTCGCCAAAAAGCAAAAAGAGCCTTTTTACCTCCTGCCAGCCATACATAGAAAGAATTGAGCCCTACATAACAAATCACCGTGAGAACTAAAAACAATAGAAAGGCATTAAGGTAGCCATTCAATATTTGCCCTCCTACCCGCCCAACAGTATCGGCAAAGTAACAACCTAAGCCAATGGGAGCAGCATACATGATAATGCGCATCATACGCAATATAACTGTCATGCCCGAATTGAGCACTCCTGCCACTGTTTTACCTTGTTCGCCCGAAAAAGCCGTAGCCAATCCAAAAAATACCGAGAATAGAATAAGCGGCAGTAAATTAGATTTTGTAAATAACTGCAGAAAGTCTGGAACAGTAAAAGTGTTAACAAACAGTTCGCCGGCTGAGAGCTGAGCTATCTCGGCATGTTTGGGCAGATTAGCCATCAATGCCGCTTTATCAATCCCTTCAAGAGGATTATAAAAGAGGGTAAGCGTATAAGCTGTGATAGCAGCAATAGTAGCAGAGATCAGAAAAACGAATGCTATGTTTGTTATTACTTTGCCCACCATATTCATCTGTTTCATATTATAGATAGCAGAAGAGACACTCAGAAAAACCAGTGGTACAATAAGGACAAACATGATGTTAAGAAAAATATCTCCTATTGGCTTTACAATAGATGCACCCTCACCAAAAACGAGTCCGCAAATTCCTCCTATCAAAACACCTACAATCAAACAGATAGTAAATGCATAATTTTTCAATACACTCATCTAAACAAACTTTTTGTTCTCATTTGCAAAGATACACTTTCAAATTGAAACAACTAAGTTAGTGATATAAATTCCGGTTACCTGATTTGCATAAATCGACCCGCCACATGTTCTCATACAAAAAAGCCCGGAAACTTCCATAGAAGTCCGGGCTTTGCCACAAAAATATTTTAAATAGTATCTTACTTTCTCTGACCTAACTGAGAATCAATAAAGAATATGCCGGCATCTCCAGCCTTCTTTAGTTTATCTATAATGCCCTGTACAGTTGCTTCTTCTTCTACCTGCTCGCGTACAAACCCCCAAAGAAAATCCTGTGTAGCATTGTCTTTATCGGCAGAAGCCAAGCTAACCAGTTCGTCAATCATCTTTGAAACATGACATTCGTGTTCGTACGAATGCTCAAATACTTCGATAACTGTGCCCCAACCGCCGGGTACTACATCAATCTTGCCCACTTTCGCTTCTCCGCCACGTTTAATCAGATAATCGGCCATGGCGTAAGCATGTCCTATTTCTTCCTGAGATTGTTTCTTCATCCACGAAGCAAAACCGCTAAAACCTTCTTTCTCAAAATAGAAAGACATTGATAAATAAAGATTGCCCGACCACAACTCTGCTGCGATCTGTCCATTAATAGCTTCTTGTAATTTTTTCGTGATCATAATTTAATTTATTAGTTGAATGATATATAAAAAACAACAAGGACACAAGCTCATTGTTCGATGATGCATCTGCTTTTTCCCATTAAAAGTTCATCCAACATTTCACACCAACTCATCGGAGGTATAGCCTACAGGCAATTCCCGGCAATTGTAACCGGAAGCCATTATTTCGCCATAAGCTCCGGCGGAACGTAAAGCAATCAAATCACCACGTCTAACTTTATTCAAATCAATAGATTTACCAAACACATCGGACGACTCACAAATAGGTCCGACCACATCATACATCTCCACAGCTTCATCGGATGTTATGTTCTCTATCTTATGATAGGCTTGATAAAGCGCCGGCCGAATAAGATCAGTCATTCCGGCATCCAGAATCGCAAATTTTTTATTAGTTCCCTGCTTCATGTAGAGCGCTTTACTGATAAGACTTCCGCATTGTCCTACCACAGCACGGCCCAGTTCGAAGTGTAATGCCTGCTCGGGGCGAAGTTTCAGGTGTTCAGTGTACGTCACAAAATAACTTTGAAAATCGGGAATAGGCTGACGGTTAGGATGATCATAGTCAATCCCTAAACCTCCGCCTACATTTATATGCTCTACAATGATGCGACGAGCAAAGAGCCTCTCTTGCAATTCATTAACGCGATTACAAAGTGCCACGAAGTCGCTCATATCTAAAATCTGCGAACCGATATGAAAGTGCAATCCGGTAAACTTCACGTTCTTCATCTCGAGAGCGAGATCAATCACCTTATCCATATCCTGCATACTGATTCCGAATTTGTTTTCGGCCAGGCCGGTAGTGATATTGGCATGTGTATGCGCACCTACATTAGGGTTTATACGAAAAGCGATATTAGCCACTTTGGCTTTGGCCTGCGCCAGTTCATTGATTACCTCCAGCTCGGGAACAGACTCTACATTAAAACAGGAAATGCCATAATCGAGTCCCAGATTTATTTCCCAATCGGACTTACCCACACCGGCAAATACAATTTTATCTACCGGAAAGCCAGCTTTAACAGCCGCACGAATCTCTCCGCCACTTACACAATCGGCCCCCAAACCACTCTCGCGGATAATGCCCAACACTTTGGGATTAGCATTCGCTTTCACAGCATAATGCACATGATAATTGCTATGCTTTGCCGTTTCTTTCTTTATCGCCGATAGCGTATCTCTCAACACCTTTGTATCATAATAATAAAAAGGAGTACGAAGTTCGCGAAACTTATCAAGAGGAAATATATTTTTCATGGACAAAAACTTATTTAATTAGAAGCAAAAGAGCGCTTTTATCGGATGGGTAAAAGCGCTCAGAATATAATTGATATATTTTATTTACCGTTAAACAAGGTGTTGCTAAGCAACTGAAGTGCTGCTTTCTTATCGCATTCACGAATAAGAAAGGAGATGTTATAATTGCTTCCTCCAAAGGAAATCATACGCACAGGAATGCTGCGCATAGCGTCAATCGCTCTGGCTTCAAAGCCTACATTCTCCCATTGAAGATCGCCCACCACACAAATGATGCACATATCCTTATCAACAGTTACCGTTCCGTATTTCTTCAGATCGTCCAGAATCTCATTAAGATGCTTCACATTATCTACAGAAACCGAGACCCCCACTTCGGAAGTACAGATCATATCAATAGAAGTCTGATAACTCTCGAATATCTCAAATACCTTACGCAAAAAGCCGTGCGCCAACAACATGCGACTCGATTTGATTTTAATGGCTGTAATGTTATCTTTTGCAGCCACGGCCTTAATTTTACCTTTCTCCGTTTCATTTGAGATAAGCGTTCCCGGAGCCTCGGGATCCATTGTGTTGAGCAATCGTACGGGTATATTTGCATACTTGGCCGGCTGAATGCAGGTAGGATGCAATATTTTAGCACCAAAGTAAGCGAGTTCTGCCGCTTCTTCAAACTGCAATTGGCGAACGGGAGCTGTTTTATCGACCACACGCGGATCGTTGTTGTGCATGCCGTCTATATCCGTCCATATCTGAATCTCCGATGCATCTACAGCTGCCCCGATAAGCGAAGCCGTGTAATCACTGCCTCCACGCTGCAAATTATCTATTTCACCATAAGCATTGCGACAGATAAAACCCTGCGTGATATAAATCTCCGCATCCGGATAAAGATCCAGTTGCGTCAATAGTTTATCTTTAATATATACCGGGTCAGGTTCTGCATTTTTATCAGTACGCATATATTCTAAAGCCGGAAGTATCACAGACTTCACACCGTTTTCTTGCAGATAGTAGTTCACCAATGCAGTAGAGATAAGTTCTCCCTGTGCCAGCACCACTTTCTCCTCGAACAGTGTAAAAAGATCTTTAGTGTACGAACGAATATAGTCAAAATGAGATTTTATAACCTCCAAGGCTTTCTGTTTATACTCAGAAGTAGCATAAAGTTCATCAATATGCCGTTTGTATTTTACCTCCAGCTTATTGATAATCTCGTTAGCCCCTTCAGGGTTCTTCTTATACAGATAGTCGGAAATTTCTACCAACGTGTTTGTAGTGCCCGACATAGCCGAGAGAACCACAATTTTCTTTTCACCATCGGTAATTAATTTGGCTACTTCCTTCATTCTTTGAGCAGAGCCCACAGAAGTTCCTCCAAACTTTAAAACTTTCATTTTCGTAACTGTGTTAAATGTTATATTTATTAATTATCTCCTATTTGTTCTTTTTCTGCAAATTCCTCCGTTACATTGGCTAAACGGTGTTCTTCACAACGATACACCCGCCCGGGAAATTCTTTGAGCAGTTGCAGGTTATGGGTAGTCATAATGACCGATGCCCCCTGTGTACAAATGTTATGCAATAACTCCACAATAGCCCTTCCCGTTTCTACGTCAAGGTTTCCTGTGGGCTCATCGGCCAATATAATCTGCGGCGAATTAAGCACCGCACGCGCTATGACAATACGTTGCTGTTCTCCACCCGAAAGTTCGTTGGGCAGTTTATAGCCTTTGTTGCTCATACCCACCTGTTCCAGCACCTCATAAATACGATCTTTAATCTCTTCCTTGTTTTTCCAACCGGTAGATCGCAATACAAACTCCAGATTATCATATACAGAACGATCGGTGAGCAGCTGAAAATCCTGAAACACAATGCCCAATTTACGTCTTAGCTGAGGTATATGTTTGCGTTTAATAATTTTCATGTCATAGCCCAGTACCTGCGCTTCGCCTTGGGTTACTCCCAACTCACCATAAAAAGTCTTCAGCAAGCTCGTTTTACCGGAACCAACCTTACCTATAAGATAAAGAAAATCTCCTTTAAACAATTGCAGGTTCACCTCGCTAAGCACACAAAGTTCCTGCTGATCTACCTCAACATCCTTATATTGAATCAATGCGTTTGCTGTTTCTTCCATACTATCTGCTTTACTGCCGTCTATTTCAACGTTTGTCTGTTGTTGGGCTAATGCTTCGTCCATGATTCCGAATGCCTTGCTTTTAACTCACGAGCCAAATCCTCAATGCGATATCCCTTCGAAGTAAGCAACACGATGAGGTGGTAGAGTAAATCGGAGCTTTCGTAAATCATCCTCTCATCCGTGCCATTCGTTGCTTCAATCACTGTTTCCACAGCTTCCTCTCCCACTTTCTGAGCCATGCGGTTTATTCCGGACTCAAACAAGCTGGTAGTATACGATTTTTCGGGCATCTCGGCATGGCGTTTATCGATAAAGTCCTGAAGTTCTTTAATGAACATCACTCCTTCTTCATTCTTCTCTCCCCAACAGGTATCGGTTCCCGTGTGGCACACAGGACCTACAGGATGTACCTGGATGAGTAATGTATCTTTATCGCAATCTTCCTTGATAGAAACCACATGCAAAAAATTACCACTCTCTTCGCCTTTAGTCCATAACCTGTTTTTTGTCCGGCTAAAGAAAGTAACCTTGCCTGTTTCTACCGTCTTAGCATAAGCTTCTTTATTCATAAAGCCCAGCATCAGTACCTTGCAGGTGTAGTAATCTTGCACAATAGCCGGCACCAAACCGTTCATCTTATCGAAATCTATATCCATAATCATTGTCTATGTTTAAATTCTCACCGTAACACCTTGCGCGCAAAGATACGATTTTAATTCGGAAATTTTAATCTCACCAAAGTGAAAAACGCTGGCAGCCAGTGCGGCATCTGCCTTACCGAGAGTAAAAGCGTCACGAAAATGCTCCGGTTCTCCCGCCCCGCCCGACGCTATTACAGGAATAGAAAGCTGATTGGAAAGCGCAGCAAGTGCCTCATTGGCATATCCCGTTTTTACTCCATCGTGATTCATGCTCGTAAATAATATCTCGCCGGCTCCTCTCTCTTGTGCCTCGTGTGTCCAGGCAAGCAATTCCCGCTCCGTCTCTATCCGGCCACCATTGAGGTAGCACTTCCAACCGTCAGTAGTAAGCTTTGCATCTACTGCCAGCACGCAAACCTGCGAGCCGAAATGCTTGGCTATTTCACCAATCAGTTCAGGATTGCGGATAGCCGAAGAGTTGATAGACACCTTATCGGCACCCGCGCTTAGCAATCGGTCTACATCACTCAATTCGTTTATCCCTCCGCCTACCGTAAAGGGAATGCTTATATTGGCTGCTACCCGCTTTACTAATTCGGTAAACGTCTTGCGCTCTTCGTAACTGGCAGTGATATCGAGAAACACCAGTTCATCGGCTCCCTGCTCACTATAAGCACGTCCCAATTCTACCGGATCGCCTGCCTGACGAAGGTTTACGAAATTAGTTCCTTTCACCGTTTGCCCATCTTTTATGTCCAGACAAGGGATAATTCTTTTTGCTAACACCTTTTTCTATTATACTGGTTAATTTTGTTACACATGCACTTTAAAAAGCATTTAAAACAACCTTATTTCTTAAACTCATCCTGACCGCCTTTAAGTCAAATCATAAAGCTCTTTCATCGTAATATGCCCTTCATAAAGCGCCTTGCCAAAAATAACAGCAGGCACGCCTGCATTCTGAAGCGCTTTAATATCGTCCATACAACTCACGCCTCCGCTTGCTATCAGATATAGTTCGGGATGCTGTACGAGTATCTCTTTATACAGATCGACAGCCGGGCCTTCGAGCATTCCATCCCGACCGATATCAGTGCAGATAACCTTTTGCACCCCCTTATGCACATAGCCTTGCAGGAAAGGGAAAAGGTCCAGGGTCGTGTCGTCTTTCCATCCATTTACGGCAATCATTCTATCCTTTACATCGGCACCCAGAATAATCTTCTCACTGCCATACTGGCTAATCCATTTGCTGAAGAGCTCCGGATTTTTCACCGCAATGCTTCCTCCCGTCACCATTTGTGCACCATTTTCAAAGGCGAGCAACAAGTCCTCGTCGGTCTTAAGTCCGCCACCAAAATCTATAATAAGCGATGTTCGTGCAGCAATTTGTTCTAACGTACGAAAGTTGATCACATGATGCGAAGCAGCACCATCCAAATCTACCACGTGCAGGCGACGAATGCCGTTAGCTTCGAACTCCTTAGCCACTTCCACCGGATTTTCACTGTACACTTTTTTACTTCCGTAGTCTCCTTGAGAAAGACGAACGCACTTTCCATCTATTATATCAATTGCAGGAATCAGCTCTATCATAAGTCTAAAAAATTACGTAATATTTGTTCTCCGGGAGCTCCACTCTTTTCGGGGTGAAACTGAGTAGCATAAAAATTATCTTTGTGCAGCGCTGCGCTGAATGGCAGAATATAATTCGTTTCGGCTATCGTAAATTCATTAAGTGGTACATAGAAACTATGTACAAAATATACATACTCTTCCTGAGTAAATCCCTCGAACAGCTTGCTGCTTGTACGTCCGATAGTATTCCACCCCATATGTGGCACCTTATCTTCGTGCCTCTGCGGAATAAATCGTTTCACCTCCGTATCGAAGATGTTCAGGCAATCCGTTTCCCCTTCTTCAGAGTATCGGCACATCAATTGCATGCCCAAACAAATGCCCAGTACCGGCTGCTTGAATCCTTTTATCAGTTTATCCATCCCCGTAGAGCGAAGGTAATTCATCGTAGTTTCGGCCTCTCCCACTCCTGGAAAAATCACTTTATCCGCAGCTTGGAGCTTCTCCTTATCGGCCGTAATAACCGCTTCCACGCCCAAGCGCTTCATGGCATAGTCTACAGAACGGATATTGCCTGCATTATATTTTACAATTGCTACCTTCATATTTCTCTATTTCTATCAAGCCGTTTTAAAAACCCATCTATTGCCATTGCTCTGAATAATAAGGAGATAACATTCCACGTACCCTGGTAGTTTTCAATTTTTTAATTAAAAATCACCGTCTTGTTTTTATAAGCCAACACCTTGCGTTCTATGTGCTTTTGCACGGCGCGCGAAAGTACTATTTTCTCCAAATCCTTACCTTTGTTCACTAAATCTTCAATAGAATCTTTGTGCGTAATGCGCACCACATCTTGCTCAATAATGGGGCCCGCATCCAATTCTGTAGTAACGTAATGGCTCGTGGCACCAATAATTTTCACACCCCGTTCAAAAGCCGCATGATAGGGCTTTGCTCCCACAAATGCAGGAAGAAACGAATGATGAATATTAATAATTTTATTGGGATAAGCATTAATCATCTTCTCGGAAATAACCTGCATGTAGCGAGCCAATACGATGAAGCTCACATCATGTTTTTCGAGCAATTCCATTTCTGCACGTTCTTGCTCTTCCTTGGTTTCTTTGGTTATGGGGAATAGATAAAAAGGAATACCAAAACGCTCGGCCACATGCTGCAAGTCAGGATGGTTACTGATGATCAGGGGAATTTCGACGTTCCACTCTCCGGCTGTGTAGCGCGCCAGCATATCAAACAAGCAATGAGACATTTTAGAAACGAAAATAGCCATGCGGGGTTTCATGTCAGAAAAGTAAAGACGGAAACTCATGCCGTATTTCTGCGCATATAGCGTTTCAAAGTAATCTTCAATCTTTTCCTGTGGCACAAGGAAACCCTTTAATTCCCATTCTATACGCATAAAAAAGATATTCTCCACATGATCAACGTACTGATCCAGATAAATGATATTTCCCTTATTTACCGTAATAAAGTCTGTTACTTCCGCTAAGATACCCGGTTTGTCGGGGCAGTGCAATAACAGTTTTGCTGTAGTCATATATTCACTTTCTTTTATAGTCTGTCACTAATACTCATTTTGAGTGGACAAAAATAACGAATTATTGCCAAAGTACGAATAATAAGCGCAATAAGTTTATCCAAAAAGAAGGAAAACTAACAGATAGAAAGATATAATACGTTCTCAGTTCCAAATCCTCACACAGGCCGGTTTCGGATAATTATTCGGCTCCTACTTTTTCTTTTTATGCGAACCTCCTCATTCTGAGCCACAAAGCCCTGTCCACCGTTTTTTCATTAAAAAAATATTCATGCAGGTATTGCACATTTAAAAAAAACATCTACCTTTGCATCCGCAATCAAGAGAGATTGCCACTTTTTTAAGAAGATAATGGTGCGTTAGTTCAGTTGGTTAGAATACATGCCTGTCACGCATGGGGTCACGGGTTCGAGTCCCGTACGCACCGCAAAAGCAAAAAGCTCTGAAATTAAAATTCGGAACTTTTTGCTTTTTGTTTACTAAATGTCACAATTTAAAAAAGTCTTCTCACTGCTTATTCGTTCAATTCTTTAAATTTTCTTTCACCCCACAAATTATCATATTTATCTCTACCTACAGGCATCTCAGCCATAAGTGCGCAGTAAATTAAAAATAGACTCATTATTGGTCACTACAGATACAATCAAACATATAGCACCAATTATCAATTCTATATGTTTTGTTTTTAATGTTGCATTTATAGAAATCGCCCTGCGAATCCCTCAAGTTACCTCGCGAACCTTGTTTGTTACCACACTTCCAATAAGTTCCATTTACAGCATATCTTACTTTTGCTTTCCGAGGCGTTTCCGAGCATACTAGATATATTTGATCATTACGCAGCAACACATTTTTTAGAATATTTTGATTATTAGGGGTTATTACACTAAAACCATAGCCGTTAACTTTTGCAACTTCAATTGTATCCAATACGATGGGAGGACAAGGTATATTAAATGATATAATTATTGTATCATTATGAACTATTGTTTGTTTGGGAATTAATCCCGAATGCTTTTTATTTTTCAGTAACTTGGATAAAGAAATGCCTTCTAAATATCCCATTTTTTTCTGTGATACCCCATCCAAGTGCACATATTCCCTCTCTGTAGAATAGGGATATGTTGGTCCGCTCGCAACAAAATATTTATCATCTCTTACTAGCTCCATTTGAGCTTGAGGTACGATTGTTTGGCGACAGTCATATTCATTCATTTTAAAAGTATCCTCTGAAATAGATAAGCAGGACGTTTGATACAAAATACATTTTACGTCTTCTTTTTGATGAGTTATTTCTTTTACTTCTTTTTCAAAATCATTTCTCAACCGAATAAGCTTCCTTTTATAATCACTTCCTGTATTCCATACTAAGTCATTCTCTCCTTGAAGCCAACAAAAAGCAGGAACGATAAAAGCACAACCATTATCTTTTGCCACATCGTATGCGTTTCTTATTTCTTTCATGAGCTTTTTATAAGATGATGTACCTTTCTCGAAAGCATCAATGCCCGAACTACCCTGTCCTTCAGGAAAAGTGCAGAAAATAAGATTATTATCAGATGGCGTTTCTTTCCACTCAGATACAATATATTCTGCCATGCCATAGCAAGAGACCTCAAAAGTCCGTCTATGGTCATGTACCCAATGTTTTACCTGTTGTTTAAATATTGTATTAGAAAAGTATCCGAAATTTTCATCTAAATTTTCAGTACGTATCCTATGATTATATTTTTCTTCTAGTCCATCAAAATCTGTCACGAGGTTGGCTTCTTCACCCAATGCCAAACTTTGACCATACACGGGAACTGTTATTATTTTATCACCCTCCTTAATAGGTTTAATGCAGCTATAGCATAACAATAAGGTCGTGACCATAAATAGTGTGATCTTTTTTTTCATAAGATTACTTTTTAATTCCCATAATTTGCCTGAGTTCATGAGCTATTTTTGATGAATATAGTTTTGCCCCTTTATCATTAAAATGGCCTCTATCATAAAACAACTCTCTTTTCCCAATAAATGCCGTATCAGTCAGGTAATTGAGGTAAAGTAGATGATTCGCTTTCGCAATTGTCGAAACATACTGAAGTGCTTTTACACAAGAATTGCTTACTACGTACATGGGAGAACAAAAAAGAATAAGTTCTATATTCTTCTCTCTGCATTTGTTTGCGAAATTAGAAAGCAATTGAATTCTTTGTTTGTCAATAGGGAAGCTAAATTCGTCTGGTTTAGCTAAAAGATCGACAATGTTGTAAAGAGGCTTATATCCGTTATCTTTTTGTGAATTGTCGGACAAAAAACAACCTCCAACTGTTGATATCAAAATGCCATTATACCTGTAAAGATGCGATATTTTATATTCAATATATTTGTTTTCTATTTTAAATAAGCTATCACAACCTGTAGACATCCCGACAAATGGAGCTAAAGGAGATATTCTCTCTATACCGGAGAACGGCGTTAGCATAAAATCAATAGGGTGAATTTCTAAACATATAACTTTTGGTGTATACCTTTGCAAAACATTGCACAAAAGGCCGTATTGAAAATAGATGTTTCTTTCTCCCCATAATCCGGCATTATAGACAGGTAATCCTAAAGTGTCACTGATGATAGATGGAACATAGCTATGGTGACATCTGGAACTTCCCATAAAAACAACAGGTTGATCCATTTTATTGATTACATAGTTTATTTTATATTCATCTGTGGCTTTTGATCGTTTATAAAACTCATTCATAATAAAGCTTCCACCTCTATCAATACAAAATAGAATCAGTAGCAGTAATAATATCCAATTTAAAAATCTCTTCATAACTTAAAATTGAAAATAAATAAACTGATCTCCTCCAAAAACACCCATTAGAATTATCATCATAATGTAAAATGATGTAGAGACTATTAACGGTGTCTTTGATAACCCGGGAAAAACATTAAAAGCCTTATGAGTATCGTGTATCAATAAGACAACCATGCCTATAATAATAAAACCAACAGTAGTGAAATCAATGAAGATTCCTCCCCATTTTGAGAATAATGCATTTACAGTAGTTGCTATATCGTTAATAGAAGAGGCTCTAAATATAATAAGACCAATGGCTACAAGTAAATATGTTTGTAGCATTCTTCTAACATCCGGAAAATTTGGAAGCCCTAATTTGTTTAATTTTAGTTTTTTCTTTTTGAAAAAACTCCCTGATAACATTAGAGGTATATATAATAAACCGTGGTATAAGCCAAATAAAGCAAAAGTCCAATATGCATTGTGCCACATACCAATCAAAACAAAAGTAATGAGAATGGCCAGTTCAGATCCCCATTTTCCCATATCTCTAAATTTGATGTTTAGTGGCATAAAAACATAATCAGTCAACCATCCGGTTAAAGATATATGCCAATTCCTCCAGTATTCGGCTATATTCCTGCCAAAGAAAGGATAGTTGAAGTTTTTGGTCACTTTGAATCCGAGTATTTTTCCCACGCCGATTGCCATATCGGAGTATCCTGCAAAATCAGCATACATTTGTATGGGATAGAGCAAAGTCGCAACTAATACGGTAAGCCCGTTATGATGAGAAATGTTATTGAATATGGCATCATTGTATATCGAAATTCTATCGGCAACACACATTTTAAGAAACATGCCCCATGCTATTTGGTTGCACCCTTTTGTCACTAAATCAAAATCGAAAAGCCTTTTGCTTTGCAGTTGGGGGATGAAGATATTGGGACGGTCAATTGGGCCGGAAAGAATTGTCGGAAAAAAAGATATGTAAGTGGCAAATGTTACAAAGTTGACAACCGGTTCCATCCTTTTACGATGAACTTCCAGCAGATAACTGATGAGTTTAAAGGTAAAAAAACTAATTCCTATCGGCAGTATAATATTGAGTGTTATTTCATTGCAATGTAAGCCAATGGCATTAAATAATTGCACAAATGAATCAATAAAGAAATTAAGATATTTAAAATACAACAACAAACCAACACCTAAACAGACGCCAATTGTTGTTAGTATAGACGCTTTCTTTTCGTCACTTTTATTAGAACTTCCAATCTCAAGGCCTAAATAATAAGCTATAATTGTAGCTATCAGTAAAATAGGTAATATTTTCCAGTTAGCAAATCCGTAGAAGAAATAGGACGCTATCAACAGAAGTAAATTTTGCAACTTCGTTTTTTCTTTCAGTATAAAGTAGTATATAAAAAAAACTACCAAAAAGAAAATCAAAAAGCTAGTGGAATTTACAATCATTCGGTTCTATTCATTTACAAGTTCAATGTAACCAATTTCTTTTTTATACATATAACAGATTTGTCTATTATCCATCGCCGTAGCTTCAACAGGCCTGAATAGAGGGATAAACTCCTCTTCAAGCAGTTCATCATAGGCTTTTTCTATATTCGGAACTTCATAGCAAATGTGGTAAGGCGATACTCCACTTTTCTTTAATAGTTTATTTAAAGAAGAACTTTCGTTAAATGGTTCAACCAGTTCGATACCCGGAGCATCATTCTTATGGAGAAAACATATATAAACGTTCTGAATGGGATCTAAGACCTTCTCGCCACATTCGTATCCTAATTTTAGAAACATAGCAGAAGTATTATCTATGCTATCTGTAACATAACCAACATGATGAAACTTAAAATCTTTCAGCATATTATTTATTTGCTATTGAATTAACCATTTCACCTACATTATTCCAGCTAAGAATTTCTTTAGAAGTGAATTTTATTTTGAATGCCTTCTCTATGGCAACAACTAACTGGATATGCGATAATGAATCCCACTCTTCTACATCATCAGCAGTTGTTTGTTCATTTAAAACAATATTTTCGTCATCTAATATATCTGAAAAAATACCATTCACTTTTTTTAAAATTTCAGTTCTTTCCATTATTATTGTTTAATAATTCCGTGTATAAAACATTTTTTATCTTTATATGTATCTACAATTAATGAATATAAATTCCTCTTGGCAGATGCCTCAACATTGAACCCTAAGTTCGTATAGTGCTCTTCCACCATTTTATTCTTGGCTGTGGGTATGTACTCCCCAATAATTTTTTTAAAGCCTTTTTGCCGTGCAAAAGAAACAATCGTATTTAGAGTAAAACTTTCCATACCTCTCTTCAGAACCCGGCAACTCATAAACCATGTATCAATAAAGCAAGTTTCAGAATCTATAGCATTCATGATGACTACGCAGATTAGTCCATTGTCCCCAAACTTATCTTTTAATGTAAAGGTTATCCCAAGACAGTCGTTAGCATGAGCCATAGCTTCAATATCAGACTCCGTATAACGTATTGTGCGCAGATTAAACTGATTGCTACGCTGAGACAGCTGCGCCACACGTGGTATATTGAATTTAGTAAACCCTGATACTTCGGAAGTCATATCCAGTGATTTCAGAAATTCAGCCTCATCAACAAAAGACTTTGACAATATTGCGCGTTCGGCTTGTTCTTGATATTGTTTTGTTCTATCTTTATCTTCATTGCTGTATGAACCCGTTTCAAACAAATTAAGAGAATATAGATATTCCAGATATTCTGCAGGATCTTCAGGTAATTCCGGCACTGTAATATCTGATATGTTTTCTCTTACAATATTCCTTTCAAATGGATTATCATCTAAAAACACCATTGAATCAAATCCGATATTTAAAATCTGCTGGATAGAGCGTATATTATCAACCTTTGTTTCCCAGTTTGCTATGAACACAGCAATATCATCCAATCTAAGAATCATATCAGGGTGCTTTTCAAATGCTTCTTTTGCTATGCTTTCATTGTTTTTGCTACAAACGCAAATCACAATACCCCTGTTTTTGAGTTTCTTAACCCACATTTGTAGTTCAGTAAACGCTTTACCTATACCTAAGCCATGTCCCAATTGAATACCTTCTAATCCATCGTCTCCAATAGTTCCACCCCAAAGAGTATTATCCAAATCAAGAATCAGACATTTTTTTATTTTACCTTCAGTGGCTGCTATAACATCCAATGTGCGAGCTGCAACATAAGGTATGGCATCAACTGAAAATATCATTTCGGTGCCAATATAGATGTTGGGAGCAAACATAAAGTTACGCCCATATTTATTTTGTAATTCAGCAATATCACAAATAAACAGGTTTGGAACGTCTTGAGACAGACGCATTAATTCATAATTAAATTTTCTCGTTTGGTAGGTAAATGACGATATTATTTTATTTGCATAGCTACCGAATACAGTGTCACCAATCTCGGGATAATTATAATAAATAATTTTCGAATCCCTATTTTTATAACAAGTTTCTTTGACGAATTGTAAACGTTTATCAGCTAAAACACCTTGTTGTTCAACTGTAGACAGTGAATATAGTTCTCCGAATTTGTATGTCGATTGAAAAAGAATGATATATTTAGCCTTAAACTCATACAAATCACTCGTGAGATCTTCTATTTGTCTTTCGACTTGATTGTACTCGGCTTCAAATAAATCAAAATTGTAACCATAATCAATCCCCAATCCCTTAATTGCGATTGCAAGAAATTGGGTTGCTGTATCGCCTAACAATGCGACCCTTAAAGTTGGTAAGCAAAGACTCTTTGTCTTAAGATTAGCCTTTATTTCTTTAAATGCTTTCATTTGAATCATTATTCATCCTAACGCGTCTTATTGCAAATGATATGCATATCTCTCGCTAAGATATACAACAAATTGGTGCAAATATAGGTGAAATGTTGTAATATACAAATTTAAAGTCAACGTTTGGTTTGAAAAACTTAAACTTAAAGTAATGATTTCCAAATACAAAGCCTCAGATATTGTTTCCGAGTATGAACAATTCCGTCAGGATTAGCTAGGTTGTAGGCAAATAAATTGCACATGTTATAAAATCTAAGAAAATATTATATCCAATTTGTGCACAATTTATAGAATATACTTCAATTCAGCTAACAGATATGCAAAGGTAGCAATTCCATTCATTCACTATCAACTCCCTTAAAGATAAAAATAATAGTATCATTCCCTCTCAAAAGATATTTTCTATACCAAAACATCCCTATATATTATACGCAAACATCCCCATGTTATGGTATATTACATCCGGATGTTATGTATTAAAACATGGGGATGTTTTAATACATTCTAAGCTTCCTTTTTCATTTAAAATACCTTGTAAAAAACTGTTCTTTCCCTTTTCTCGGGTAGCAGCATTAAAATAAATGCCACATATGTTATTTAAAGACAAAATAATTCATCATATTATTGTTTTGACGATATTTTATTGTATCTTGCAACATAAAATAATGTCCATCTAAATGTGCCCCTAAAAGGCACTTTACTTCCTCATTACATTTCTGTTTTAACTCCGCAAATTAAGTATTCATATTATAAAATAATAGGACTTGTTTTTAAGTCCGTAAAGGTGCAATTTATAAATCATCTATTAAAAAAGAAAAATCATGAAAGGTAAAGAAAGTAAAAAAGAAAGTAAAAAGGAAAAAGCGACAACGCCAAAGGCCAAAGTTTTAACTGAGTATCAAAGAGAAAAGAAAAGAAAGAATGAGACTACTTTAGATATAAAGTCTAAATAATGATATCCATTAAGAGAGAAGGCATTATACTTAAAAGTAGCAATCTGGACTTTGAAAATGACGGCGTAATGAATCCTGCCATAATAGCTGAAGGAGAGAATGTACATATGTTCTACCGCGCTGTGAGAAAAGGAAATTATTCCACCATTGGTTATTGTCGTTTAAAGGGGCCGCTAGAGGTTGTTCAACGAAATGACCACCCTTTAGTGTGCTCCGAGTTTGATTACGAAAGTCACGGCATGGAAGATCCCAGAATCGTAAAGATTGAAGAGACATACTACATGACTTACACAGCCTATGATGGCGTAAGCGCAGTAGGGGCATTAGCCATATCTACCGATTTAAACCATTTTAGTAAAAAAGGGATTATAACTTCTCAGTTTACTTATGAACAGTTTAAAGAATTGGTCATAGTAAACGGACATCACACCGATAAATATTTTCGTAGCTATAACAGGAGAGAATCGAAAACAAACGATGGCAAGACAGTCTATATAACGGATAAAGATCTTGTTTTTTTCCCTCGAAAAATAGGTGGAAAGTTTTACCTTATGCACCGTATTAAGCCCGATATACAATTAATCGTAGTCGATAAGGAGGAAGATCTCACGGCTGAGTTCTGGAAAAACTATTTCCTTGATTTCACGAGCCATATATTCTTTGAGCCAAAGTATGACCACGAGTCGAGCTATATCGGTGCAGGTTGCCCCCCTATAGAAACGCCCGAAGGTTGGTTAATGATATACCATAGTGTACGCGATACGACCGATGGGTATGTATATACTGCAAGTGCTGCATTATTAGATCTTGAAAATCCGACAATTGAACTTGCACGCCTCCCATACCCACTGTTCAGCCCCGAAACGGACTACGAATTAACGGGAGTAGTAAATAGAGTCTGCTTCCCTACAGGTACTGCTACATTTGGAGACACACTATATATTTATTATGGTGCGGCAGATAAGTACATTGCCTGTGTCTCGGTTTCGCTTCAAGCGTTGATAAATGAATTAATAACATATAAACAGTGAAAAAAATAGTATGCATATCCACTTATCCTCCTCGGGAATGCGGCATCGCTACCTTCTCGCACGATTTGATCCGGGCCATCCTATATAAATTTGAGAAATCATATTCAATAGAGGTATGTGCAGTAGAGTCAACCTTAGAAAAACATAGTTATCCTGAGATTGTGAAATATAGTTTAAACACTTCGGAAGTTGAAGAATATATAAGAATAGCCGACCTGTTAAACAATAAGGATGCCGATATTGATATGGTACTTATACAGCACGAATTCGGCCTTTTCATCGAACAAGAGGAGGCTTTTCTTGAATTCGTAAAATCGATCGCCAAACCAGTAGTTATTGTTTTCCATACTGTACTGCCTAAGCCTGTTCGTGCATTGAAACATTATGTTCAAAAACTGACCGAAGCATGTTCTGCCATAGTGGTAATGACACAAACCTCTTCACATATTTTACAGAAAGAGTATCATGTTCAAAAAGAAAAAATTAATATAATACCTCATGGCACCCACTTGGTGATATATAAAGACAAAAGAAGTTTAAAAGAAAAATACGACGTTTCGGGACGAACCGTTTTATCTACTTTCGGGCTACTCAGTCCCGGTAAAAGTATAGAAACAACGCTGGATGCTTTGCCTGAAATAGTAAAAGAAAATCCTTCTGTATTGTTCCTTATTATAGGAAAAACACATCCTACAATAATTAAAACAGAAGGTGAAGCATATCGCGAAATGCTTGAAGCCAAAGTTATAAAATTAGGATTAACCGACTCGGTAAGATTTGTCAATTGCTATTTAGCCCTTCCCGTATTACTTGAATATCTGCAACTTACGGATGTCTACCTGTTTACATCCGACGACCCTAATCAGGCTGTTAGCGGCACTTTTGTTTATGCCTTAAGTTGCGGATGTCCCATTATAGCCACGCCTATACCACACGCACTAGAACTACTAAAAGACAAATCGGGAATCATCTTTAATTTCAAAGATTCCAAGCAATTAGCGAAGGCCACCAATAGATTACTTTCGAATGAAAGTTTAAGATCAAGAATGAGGATTACAGGATTACAAAAGACAATGGCTACTGCGTGGGAAAATTCGGCTATTGCTCATGTATTACTGTTTGGAAAAATAATAAATGAGCAGGATGAATTAAATTATTCCCTACCTCCTATCAATACAGAGCATATCAAAAGGATGAGCCACGGCTTTGCCATGATTCAATTCTCAAAAGGGAATCGGCCGGATATTAAAACAGGCTACACGTTGGATGACAACGCCAGAGCCCTGATGGCATTGTGTCAGGTTTATACAGAAAAAGGAGACACTTCTTGCGAAAAGTACATTAAGAGATATTTAAACTTTATAAAATATTGCTTACTTCCTGATGGCTCCTTCCTGAACTATGTGGATAAAGAGCTGGCCTTTACAGATCAAAATCAGGAAGTCGGGTTGGAAGACAGCAACGCACGGGCCATTTGCGCATTAGGTTATTTTATCTCCCAAGAAGACAAATTCCCTAATTCATGGGTAGTGGAAGCTATTGAGACAATAAAACACACTTTCTCTATGATTCCCCATATTCAATCGCCACGAAGCATGGCCTTTATCATAAAAGGATTGAGTTACTACCATCGCAAATATCCATCACCCGAAGTTTCAGACCTGATCGTTTCATTAGCCAACAAACTTGCATCTTTTTACAAACAGAGTGCAGACAAAGAGTGGTTCTGGTTTGAAGCTTATCTTACCTATGACAATAGTATACTCTCCGAAAGCCTACTATATGCTTACCAAACCACAGGGAATGAAAGTTACAAAGAAATAGCCAAAGAGTCGTTTGATTTCCTATTAAAAAAAACAGTTACGGACAATTCTATTAAAGTAATTTCCAATCAAGGCTGGCTTCAAAGAGAGAAAAAAGAACGGAGATTTGGTGAGCAACCAGTCGACGTGGCCGGTACGGTCATTGCTTTGACCGCATTTTATGATGTATTCAAAGAAAAAGAATATATCACAAAACAAAAGAATGCTTTTAATTGGTTCTTGGGAAACAACCACTTACACCAAATCATTTATAATCCTGCCACTGGAGGATGTTATGATGGCCTGGAAGAAAATAACATCAATCTGAATCAGGGTGCTGAATCTTCAGTGTGTTATCTGATGGCCAGACTCTCCATGCCCGAGGTTTAACCACCGTACGTGTGTTAACCTCCCCACTCTCTCATAGTGGCAATGTTATCGACCCACTTTGATTCAAATTGACGGAACTTTGTATTTAGCTTCCGCAAGAGTTCTTTTTTAGCTTTTTTCGGAGCAAAACTATATACAATGCTGTTTCTTACTAACTTCTTAACATCATAGTAGTTCAGACCATAACGTAAAATCAGCAGCGTATATTGCTCCGATAAATTGGTTCTCAAAACCCCGGCATCATCCGTAGATATAATTAAAGGCACACCTGCTCTGTAATAAATTGGAAACGGATGACTATCTTCCCGTAACCCCAAAACCGTTTCATTACTTGTCAGGTTTATTTCAACAGGGATATTACGTCGTTTCAATTCATTAATAAGAGATACGCTCTCTTTCTCAAAGGCTATGTCGACCCCATGTCCTATTCTGTCGGCCATGGCTGTGTAAACAGCCTCATGGATATGAAACCCCAGCTCTTCGGGCTTCACCAAACCGATAGTTAACTCTCCGGCATGAATAGATGTTTTTACATCTTTAGGGGTCATTTTCTTCAAAAAGCCAAACATGGCCATGTGCCCCCGGTAAAACCGAATAGACTGTTCGCCGTCTTCGGGCGAGATAATATTAACTCCGACAAATCGCGTATTAGATGCATCCGCACACGCTTCAAAAGAAATGTAAAGTTGAGCAAAAACCTTTAATGGGTCGGCATTTCTCACTGCATACGTTTGGTAATAACAGACCGGTGCATTAGGCATATCGGCTACATTGCTGTTAACATCTATGCTATCCATATAATGGATATATTGTTTGGTGAATTTTCTCATTTCGCCGCTTGCGTGCCATTTTTTATAGAGTATAGTCAATACATCAGACAAAGTACCGTCATTACTTAAAATAGCTTTTCCCAGTATGCGGTTATCCTTGTCATAAGTTCCGTTCCCGAAAAATCGATCTATCTCAACAGGTCCTATTCGGGGTGACATAGCCATTATCTCAAGGTATTGCACATTTTCGCAGGCAGCCCTGTACTTTAGCTCGTGCAGCAGTTCCACCAGGTGAGAACCCGCCGCCGCCAAAAACAAATCGAACGCATTAAAGAAATCTCCGCTCGTTTTCAAAACCGATCCTCCTGCCTGAGGATTACGCATGGACCATAATTCAAGTAGCTTCCGCCTCAAATTACTTAAATTATTCATGGATGCACTGAGCTGTAGGGGATTAATCACCTCGGCCTTTACTGCAGCATTCCTTGTAGGATATAACTTTCCACTATGCATATCTATCCAGAGCTTATCTTCTACCGCCAACTTAAAATAAGTTTCAGCATACACAGATCCGGTAAGATGGTTGTGTATATCCCCTCCTTTAGGCATATACATAAAAAACTGGTTTAACGAGGTTTCATTACTCTTTATTTTATTAAAATACTCGCTAACTTTTACAGAATCGGCTTGCGCATAAACAAGCTTCGGAAACAATATGGAAATCATCCATACAGCAATGATAAAAAGACTCTTCATTATAAATTTAGTGCATAAGAATCATTACGCAGAACACGTAATAATTAGATTCTTCCAAAAATAGGAAAAAAACCATATTACACTGTCATTATACCGTCAATTTCATCAACACCTCGTGCTATCTACAATAAAGAATGCTTTTTTATGCCTTATACACTCACCTCTTTTACTATAAGTAAGCAGCGCCGCATGTAATGGAACACTCCCTGCATTGCGAACGTATATAATATTTTCCTATATCAATGACGTACGATAAATCACAATTAGTAAAAGGGCGGTTAGATATTAACTTTTTTAATAATGTAATAAAGCAAAAGCAGAAAAATTGGCGAAACGAATTATAATTAAAATATTAATGAGTAAATGACCATTTTTTCTCTTAAATATTTTTTTAATTTAAGATAATTTTACACTTTTGCTAATAAGTTACAAGCAAAACAATAAAAACAAACAAACAAATATAATTGCAACTATGAGAGCGAATAATTTCACACTAGCTGAGCTGTTAAATAGAGGCGAAAAAAGGGAGATCAGCAATAATCTTGAGCTACTCAATATAAATATTAAGAAGAATAAGAAGAAAACAGAATTGGTTGATTTTATGGCCGAATTTATTTTAAGCAACCCTTTGCATTTATTACATCTTTTGCCCGAAAAAGAAGTATTAAAACTGCAAAGAATGGTGCAATCTCCTAACCATGAGGTTTTTGTGGATAGTTTATTTAACGTAGCGGATGATTGTATCACACTCATCGGATTAACCGATTTTGATTATGACGATAAGAAAAACGTAGAATTTATCCATACCGATTTGGCAGAAGCATTAGCCACTGTAATAGACGATTTCGTGGATAACAGAGAAGAACGTACAACTAAATACAGGCAGGAACAATTAATCGTCGGATTACTTAATTTATACGGAATGTTATTTCATGACCAGTTAGCGGAACTGGCCATGAAATACGACGAACAAATAACTAAAAGAGAGTTAATACGTATCCTTGATTCTTCGTATTTGCTCAAAAATGCAAAAGCAAAAGCTTCGCGGGGAGATGTTTATTTCTCACCTTTCGCGATAAGCTCCGGACTATATGTATTGGAAATTGATATCAGGCAAGACTTGCAAACAGCTGATTTCACCTTAGAAGAGGTTATGGCAGCCGGAGATACGGAAATACCCCTGCCTCCTTTAGCATCGGAACAGGTAAATCGGTTTAGTGCAATGCTTCAGCAGACAAAAGCACTTAATAAAAATACGAATAAATGGCTCAGTTTACTATGGATGAGAGCAAACAACGACGAATATTTCAAAAAGTATATTCATCAGATAGTATATAAAAATCAAGGAAGCAAGTTTCCTGAATGGGAGAAAGACAAGGCCTCTCTTTTAAAAAATCTAGTTGATATAATGATAGAAACGGCCGGTCTCATGCCTCAATGGAAATATAAAGGGCACTCATTAAATGATATTAATAAAATACAAAAGGCTAATTCGGATATACAGGGCAAAACAAAAACAGGACGCAACGAACCGTGCCCATGTGGGAGCGGAAAGAAATACAAACATTGTTGCGGCAAGAAGTGAATTTATTTATACAAATTAATTTGGTTAGAAGGCAATGTAGCTGTGTAGTCTGCACGTTTGTGCGAACAATTTATTGATTTTAATCAGGTGTCCACACAAACGTACAACATACAACGCCTTATTTTGTCACTTCTTCTATCTTTTTAGGTAACGAGGTATGTGGTGCGAAACCTTTAAAATGAGAAGAACAGGGACCATAGGCAAAAAGAAGAATAGGAATACCCGTATGGTCATGTGTTGCAAAGCTACCCAACACAGAACCTTTTTCGTAATTGCCATCAATAATACTAAGTCCGCCTGTTTCGTGATCAGAAAGCACCAACACCAGTGTTTCCTTGTCTCTATCGGCAAAAGCCAATGCTTTGCCCACCATGCGGTCAAACGAAAGGTACTCGTCAACCACCTTATGCATATCATTAGTATGCCCTCCTGTATCTATCTTAGCACCCTCTATCATCAAAAAGAAGCCCTTCTTACCCGTTGATAGGAATCTCGTAGCACCATCAAATGATTCTTCTATCAAACGCTTGTTATGTTCATAGTCATCTCCGTGAAGACATACGGCTCTGTCACCTGCCTTCAAATCATTCAACTGAGATAAATTAGCAAAGACCTTATAACCTACATTACGCAATTGATGAACCAATGCACTGTCACTTTCAAGTAGAATTTTATTAGGAGCACCCACCACCAGACTAACAGGAGCTTTAAGGAGATCCTTTGTTATTTCTTCGGACATGCCCCTTTCCGGTTGGTGTGCATAGTAAGAAGCAGGAGTAGCACCCGATATCTGATCATTACTGATGATACCTGTCATTTTCCCTCTTGCTGCAAAAAATTCAGTGATATTGGCCAATGACTTGCCCTGCTCATCAGTTCCTATCCGACGGTTGCGTGTTTTCACACCTGTAGCCAAGGCGGTGCCTGATCCTGCCGAATCGGTGGTATAATCATCTAACGGATCGTTACGAAGCAATCCGAAGTTTTTCATCTGCAATACATTAAGCAAGCCACCATTGGCCGTTGCTGCCGCCCACATCTCTGCAACCCCTGCTCCTCCGTCGGAAATAAGTACAATTACGTTTTTAGGAGCCTTTGTTGCCTCGTCCGTCTCATAGGTAGGTTGATAGGGTGTATAAAACTTCCCGTCGGACACATACGTATCTTTTTCAAACGTGTTCAGGAAGAGTGACAATTCGGCCGGACGATCTGTGTTCAGATAATCCACTCCCATTTTAATAAATGTATTCCAGGCAGTCTTTGTGTCCGGGCAGCCCCAGAAGCGTATCTGCTTTCCGTCGGCATGTACTTTGTCAATTACTTCTTTCACCTTGTCATAATCCTCTTTCACCATTCTGCCCAAACCGTTCCATTCAGTCAGTGACGTAAAAGGCATACTCACCATTGCTATACGTTTGCTTTGCGAAGGAGTATAATTAACAGCTGCCCTACCGTCAAAGAATATCCATTCGGGATATTCCTGAAACAACGCAGGCGCAGGTTGATTACCGGTGATCACGATACGTGCGGCCGAAGGATTATTCACTATATCGAAACAAGCTGCATAATCTTTCAATTCATCGAGCAACACCTGCAATGTTTCCTTATAACCCGTTTTCAGATCGATAACCAACTGTAGTGGTTTGCCATCAACATAAGCCATCCCTCCGTTCATCTCCATTTGTTTTTTCAACGGATCGAGATAGAGACTTTTCAAGGTTCGCTTCTTATCAATGTCTTTTACTTCATGTGCCACATATAGTTCCCCATTCCCTACAAAGACATCAGCCTCAATAGATGCACATTCCGCACCATAAGCAATATAAAAAGGTACATTCTGCAAATAATCATTATGCGAGTGTATGCTCTGTTTCGGCTCCTGACCGACTTGCGCCCAGGCAGACATCGCTGTAAACAGTACAATACATATTGCCGTTAGTAATTTTATTTTTATCATCTTATATCTCGTTTAAAGATTTCTTTTTAATTCATTGTATTTTTTGAAGGTGTAGGCCAAACCTGCGGTTGAAACCAAACCATATCCGATTCATTTACCATACGTCCGTACTTCTCATTGGTCCATTCTATTAAATTCGGATTATTCTGTTCATTATCCGAATAAATGTAACGCACCGGTATTATACTCGCAACACTGGGCCCTACATACAAATGCGGATAACCCGTGCGACGCCAGTTGGCGAATGCCTCAAAACCATTCAGAAAACTATCTATCCATGCTTGCGTACCTATCTGCATCAATGCCACAGATGTAGAAGCACTCAGCGAAGCAGCACTACCAGCCAGGAAAGTTGCTTTATCCGCAGATGATATTTGCGACCATTTACTAAGCGAAGCATCCAACGCCCGCCTGAACTCATCAGCGGCGTTACCTTGTATCATATTACGCACAATGGCTTCGGATTTCAGTAACAAGAGTTCGGAATAACTCATCACAAAAGCTCTGCTTTCGCTTCTGATGGCACTTCCTATTACAGAGTAATTATCTTTATTAAGTAACTCCTGTTCCGTAGTACTTAGTCCCACCGGCTGACCGCGGTAAACCAGCGGACTGGATGCGGATTGTTGATGGGCAGTAAATGAGCTTTTTGTAGGCGCCAGAAAAACAGTCAGACGAGGATCGTTCTTTGACTTCAATGAATCGGCTAATGCCTCACTAACCCGAAGGTTATCACCAAATATCACTCCCGAACCATCCGAAGGAAGATTCTTTGGCTGAATATACCAATTATAAAAATCCACCGTATTGTTATACACCAGTGTTGCCTGATCATCCGAAGAAGCAAAAACCGGATAATCTGACGGATCATTAAAAATGGCAGCTACCTGAGCTGAAACATCTTTCTTAGCCGATTCACGCATCAATATACGAACTTTAAGTGAGTTGGCAAACTTACGCCATTTGCCCAAATCTCCGTTATACAAGATATCGTTGCTAACCACTGCTCCCGCGCCAATATTCTTAATCAGCACATTGGCCGCTTCCAAGTCTTCGAGCATCAAGCCATACACTTCTTCTTGCGATTGAAAGTGAGGAAACTCCAAACCATTTTCATTAGCCCTGCCAGCCTCCACATAAGGTATATCTCCATATGTATCGGTCATAAGCGAAAGTACATAAACCTTGCATATCAGTCCGATGGCTTTATAATGAGGTTGATTATTCTGCTCGGCCAGGCTTAGCAGTTGATTAATATCTTTCACACTTCTCATAGGCCCGTTCCATTGTTCCCGAAACGAAGCCCCCGTGATATTATAACGCCCGAAGCTTTCATTGTTTCCACCCAGATAATTAATGTGTTGCACAAATTGCCCTGCTGCATCGTTTCCACTTCCTGTCATAGCAGACACTGCGGTACTTATTATCCCCGGCAATAAAAGATTCGCCGGAACAGTAGACGGGTTATTGGGATTTACATTCAACTCTTCAAAATCGCTGCAACCGGTCATAACAAGAGCAGCGCCAAGTACTAGTGTAAATATTTGTTTTTTCATTCTGCGAGTATATTTATAGAGTAATATTAATATTGAAACCAAAGCTCTTGGTAGATGGAGTTGCCATCGTTTCTATACCTTTCAGCTGACCGTCGTATGAAGCCACTTCGGGGTCAATGTTAGGCACATCCGTCCACAAGAACAAGTTACGCCCGTAAGCCGAGAAAGATACATTTTGAAACGGCGTGGAACTTAACCACTTACGAGGAAGCTTGTAGCCCAACTTTACTTCGCGAAGCTTAATATACGAAGCATCAAACGTAGCAATATTGTCATTATCATAATACGACTGCACATATTGGCGAACAGGCACAGCGATTGTATTTTTCTGTCCGGTATTTACGTCAATGCCATCAGCCACAATCATACCTGTTCCGTCAGCATCTCTTAATGCCAGTGATTCTTTCAATGTTCCGGCACGCATACCTTCTATGTAAGTTCTGGAATAAACAGAACCACCTTCCTGAATGCCAAGCAATGCGCTCAACGTCCAGTTCTTATATTTCAGCTCTGTACCAAGACCTCCCGTCCAATCGGGATTTACATTACCCAGCAAGCCCCAGTCACCATTTTCTTCCATCGGTAATCCGTTTTTAAGCTGCAACTGACCATCCTTGTAAATCAGATAATCGCCATAAAGAGAACCATAAGAACCATCCCCTTTGGTGTTTTCCGTACGAAGTTCCAGAGAAGCCCAACGCTCTATCTGCCTGATGCGTGAAATGCCCTGATCTTCAGCCAGGCGAACCACCTTATTTGTGTTCTTGGCAAAGTTAAAGGTCACATCCCACTGAAAATCCTTGGTGCGCACAGGTGTAACATTCACCATCAATTCAAGCCCCTTATTAGTCATCTTACCCACATTCATCAACTTCGTGTCATATCCGGCCGAAGGATTAAGCGTGATAGGTATGATTAAGTCCGTAGTAGCACTGTTATAATAAGTCACATCCACTGATATGCGATTATCTAACAAACGGAAGTCACCACCAAACTCGTACGACACCACCTTTTCAGGCTTTATGTCAGAGTTAGGATAATTATTATTTGCCGTAGCTACAGAGTTGCCACCCCATCCCTGAGATATAATATAATTAGCACTCGTCTGATAAGGCTCCAGATCGCGCCTCACCATAGAAGTACTACCTCTTAACTTAACGAACGACAGTATATTGCTCTTAATAACAGGGAATAAATCGGTAAGCACAGCACTCAACGAAGCCGAAGGATAGAAATACGAATTATTCTCTTTAGGCAGAGCACTGGAGTAATCGTATCTTCCCGTCAAATCAAGAAACAAGCCATTTTTATAGCTGAATTGCGTAGTGCCATACCAACTATTCACCTTTTTACGGGTAAGCGTGTTTCCGGCAATCAGCGGCTTGGCATTATTACTGAGGTTATACACATTCGGTATGGTCAGTTCGGGAGCAATAGCCCCCAACCTACGTGCTGTCTGGCTCATCAGATTACCACCAAACGATGCACTTAATCCAAAATCAGGAATTAAATCGATAGGTAGCTTATAAGTCAGCAGAAAATCATTATTAGTCTCCAGAAAATTAATATCATCTTCCTGATAATAACCATTAAAAAATGAAGCCGACGTATTGGCATGCCTCATCGTTCGCTTATCTGAATAGAAATCGAGCCCCGAGCGAAGTTGCAAAGACAATCCCTTCAATAGCTCAAGAGTAAGTTTGGCATTACCGTACACACGGTCACGAGTATTCCCGTTTAAATTATTATAAACCACAAAATACGGATTGTTCACTCCCGTAGAAGTTTCATTGCCAAAAGGGGTATTTTGCATCACTCCTTCGTAACCTGTCCTCCACTGTTGTTGCAGCGAATTAAGGCTCACGTTACGCGGCATATACAAGAATATCTTCATAATATTATCACTATTCTTTGCTCCCGTACTGGCGCGGTTATCACTATTGGTATGCACATAGTTCATAACAGCATCCACACGTACCCCTTTTACAATCTGATAACCGGAATTCAATCCTATTGTATTCTTCGTCAAATCCGTATTGGGTACAATTCCTTTCTGCTGACTATTAGTATATGAAAAGCGGTAATTCAGTTTATCGTTCGCATTGCTAAGCGTTATGGTGTTATTGAAAGTATGTCCCGTCTGCAAAAAGTCTTTCAATTGATTACCATGTGAAACAAACGGAGTAGCCGTACGCGTGCCCGAAGCATCAATAGGGGAATCAAACTGCGTAATGAGTTGCCCGTTGAGCGCCGGCCCCCAGTTAGCCTGTTGATTATCGTTTAAGCCACCGCCGGCACCATCTGCATAAGCATACTTTCCTTCGATGCCCTGTCCGAATGAATTTTGAAATTCCGGTAAACGCAAAGGAGTTTCAAAAGAGACACCCGAAATGAAAGAGACACCCATTCCTTTTTGCCCTTTGCCCGACTTGGTGGTGATTAGAATCACTCCGTTGGCCGCACGTGCTCCGTAAAGTGCTGAAGCATTAGGCCCTTTCAGCACAGTCACACTTTCTATATCTTCCTGATTAATTTCAGCTGCTGCATTGCTATAGTCCACTTCACTTTCTCCTGAAGTGAAGTTCGGATTGTTATAATCCTGCCTACCGGTAAAACTGCGTGTCGATTGCTCATTATTATTACTAATGGGCACACCATCTACCACAAACAAAGGTGAATTATTGTAATTATATCCACCTACAAAATTTTGCCCTCTTATCTGAATGGATGAAGATGCACCTATACCGCCCGAAGAGCTGGTAACCTGTACACCCGCAATCTTATTGCTCAACGCATTCACAAAGTTCGTTTCATGAGATTCCTGAATGGAACTACCATCAACTTTCTGTACGGAATATCCCAATGATTTTGTTTCCCTGCTAATACCCAATGCAGTTACCACCACTTCATTCAGCATCTTCGCATTCTCCTGAAGCACAATTTTATCATTGCCCGTCAGGCGAATACTTCTGGATACATAACCTACAAAAGAAACATCTACTGCGGCATCCTCATTCTTTAGCTGAAGAGAAAAACGACCATCTATATCGGTCACCGTTCCGTTAGTAGTTCCTTTTTCTATAATGGTAACTCCCACCATAGGCTCACCCGTAGCAGTGGTTACACTCCCAGTCACCTTTCTGGGCACGGCTTTAGAAGCCATTGAATTACTACCCCTCCCATTTTCTACAATCACAAAAGAATTATCCGAAAGCTTACGATAGGAAAATCCCGTAGTCGAAAGAGTACTTGCCAATGCAGCTTCCACTGTGGCATTAGTCTTTTCATTCACAGGCGTAACCTGAACCATCTTCGTTTTGCTTTCATCATACGTTATATCTACCCGATATTTCTTAGCAATTTTACTGATGCATGTATTAAATGCCTCTTTCCTTCCATCTGTTAATCCCTCCGCATGGCAAGGCATCAACAAAAGTATTCCTGCCAAGAGCAGAATCATTTTTAAGCTCATTTGCTTATTTTCCTTTTTCATTCCTGTTCTTTTTACTAGTTAATAACTGATTGGTTTTTTCATTCTAAATTCACGTAAAAATTTGATTAATAGCATTCTAACTATTTTTTCACTCTTTGCAAAAGATAAAGTCGTGGCCGTTCTCTATCAAATGAGAGAACCTTTTAGGACAAAAGCTCCTTGCTCTCACCCGTTTTGCCCGAAACTGATTCTGGTTATATCTTGTGTACGATGCGCGCCTTGTACACAGACTATATAGTATTCACCGACAGAATAACCCGGTTACTTTGTATTTTGTATTTTGCCCCAAACAAGGCGCAAATCCGCTTCATCACGTTGTCTATCGTTACATCTTCATAATTAAAAGTAGACGTAATCCGGGCATCCTCACGTAAAGCCCCACCCTCTACCAGCAACACTTTTCCAAAATATTGCCTCAACCTTAGTCTTAGTTCGGACACGGAAGCATTGTGCAATACCAGCTTGCCGGTACGCCAGGCAGTAATTTCTTCCGCATTCACTTTTTTCAGTTCATGGCTACCCGTATCCGGATTAAAGATAAGTTGCAAGCCGGGTGTCAGTATCGCCAGCAATTTCCCATTCTTAGAATCGGTCACCTCTACACGACCGGTACTTACCGTTACCTGTTTATCTTCTATTTCTTCATAAGACATCACTTCAAACGAAGTTCCTCGCACTGTTACATTCATACCTTGCGTACTTATAATAAAAGGTTTTTCGGGATTCTTTTTCACTTTAAAAAATATTTGTCCCTCCATGGCCACTTCACGCGTTTTATTATTAAAACTTCCCGCTATTTTCAATTCACTGTCTCTGTTCATCTCGGCCAAAGTTCCATCCTCAAGTGTATATCTATTAAGGCTATTGGTAGCAGTGTATCGGACTTTTACCGAAGCAACCACACTGCTCATTACCTTATTCTTATCAGCATAAAAAAACAGAGTAGTGCCCAGCAGCACCGCTATCAAAGCAACAGCTGCTGCATATCCTTGCCAAACGGAGCGGCGAACGATTAATTTTCTCACTTTCTTATACGTTTTCTTCCATTCCTCCTCATATGCCTTATGATAATCTTCATCAGAGAAAGAGACTTCAGTCTCGGGCAACGGACACTCCATGTGCAATTGCTCTGTTATTCTTTTCCACATCACCTCCATTTTTTCTTCCTCTACCTCTGCCATTGGTTGTTGTTTCGCAGGGAACTTTTGCAGTTTTTCGATAAGATGATGACCGAACTTCTCTGCAATTTTCAACTCGCTATCCGTAGCCTTCCCCACCAGACATCTATAATAAATCACAGAAAGTTCTTTTAAAAACTTTTCCTTTCCACCCGAAGTGAAATTCATTTTTACCATTTTCTCTATATTCTAATATTATTTCACCAACAAAATAAGTCAGCACTAATAATTAGCTGCTCCCATACGTTTAGTAAACATCGCTCCTCCGAAGTGTCGTACATTCAATAAGTACATCTCGCACCGTTAAATTCCCTTAAAAACCGATGACATTCTTGTTACATCTTTAAACAGCATATAATGAAGATAAAAATAAAAAACAACCTTGTTTCTTCACATAAACGTCACAAAGATGGAATAAGATATCATATATATTAGGCCTACATTTGCTCACTCAAATCATATCAACCCAGAATGAAAACGGATAAAGACTTGTTAGATGAGATTGAAAATAGAAACGAATATGCATTCAGTCTTTTTTATAAACGTCACGCCTCATTCATCGCTAAACGAATCAGTATATTAGCTCCGGATGAAGAGAGTGCCAATGACATTATACAAGAGTTCTGGCTGCGTTTTTGGGAAAAGCCAACCATATTAAAAACGAACGACAAAGGGATGGCATTTAACTTTCTCTATAGCTTTCTCTTCACATTTGTATTGCTCATGAGGCGCTTATACGCCAAACACGAAGATCGAATGGTAAGTTTGGAAGATTTAAGCAATATGCCCAATGATTATCAGTACTCTCATGTGTTCGAGGAGATAGAGCTCAGTGAATTGGAAGAATTTATAGCTAATCTTGTCAGTCATTTTACAGAAACAGATCATCTTATTTACAACATGCACCAGCAAAATCATTCTTTCAAAGAAATTGCTCAAAAGATCTCTTTATCTGAAAACACAGTACGCAATCAGTTTACTCAAATAAGCAAAACACTGCGCAAAAATATAAAAGAAAAATACCTGACTCCTTTTCATAAACTAAAAAATCAAAGCTAAGAAAATAACTGTTCAGCCGCAATTAGGGACTATAGAGAAATTAGTCTACCTTTATCAGATTATGACAAAACAATATTCCCTGTAAAAACACCACCCGAAACCGTATTGCCGGCATCTCCCGCTATATTGAAAGCCAATTAAAGCTTATCTACACTTCTATAAATTAAAAAGAGGCAGCGTATTTCACAATACACCACCTCCACCAGTTTTGCCTGAAATTATAAGAGTATCTATTAAAGCATCTATGATTCCACTATTCAGACATACCCATTAATATTTTCCTTTTTTGAAAAAACTCTCCGCAGCTTACGCTTAAACCACGGAGAAGTAATTTGCCTAAAACCTAATTGTGAAAAAGAAAACGAGAACGAGAAAATATTAATAAGCAATATATTTAGTTTTAAACGACTATAAATGATTTCAATTTTAAATCCTTACCGAATCGACACTTAAATCCGGGAAGGATTTTACTTGCCTAACATTGACTAAGTTGTGAAAAAGAAACGTACTCAAATAAGTATAAGCAATCACTGTTTGTGGATAGGATTAGCTATCTAGTCATACCAACAAAAGATAAAAGAAAGCATACTTACATATGTTTGGGTTGAAAAGCTCTATTTATGATATATGATAATAAAAAGTATAAATATCTAACTACTAACCTTCCCTATATTTTTTTTAATCTAATTAATCTCCCCAAGGAATACCAAATACAAGATTAAAACCACCATACCCTTCTTCAGAAATATCTAATTGGCTGCTCATGAACTTATATCCACTCCGCGCGCCATTCTCATCCGCTGATTCGTACAAATCAGCCGACCAATCAATCCATATAGCAAGGCTTTCATGAGTATATAACAATTCACCAGATTCATTATAAATATCACATGTAATTATAGGATCATGATACTCACCTGCAGCAACACTCTCAGGAGTATAGTATTTGGCTAAATCAAATTCTATATAAGGACTGAATTTACCCTTTTCTAAATTTATATTTGCGATTTCGTCCCATTGACTCATATCTCCTCCACCATCAGTCATGTAAAAAACAAACTTAGCGGTACTGCCTAATTCCTCTTGAGTATAAAAAAAACGCATTTTTATTCTATTACGAGTTTCAGGATCTTCTTCATCTGTGCTTGTCGATGCAAGTGATATGGGAGAGTCGGGTAATTGAACTAATGAAATAACGGTACCATTCTGCACTGTCACTTCTGTTTCTAATTCAGGCATTGTTTCATCATTTTTATAAGCCAACAGTGTACCAGACATTTCACCGCTACCAGAAAGATAAGTAGCTTTATTTAAATCAATGTTTTCACCATTAAATACTATTTTGTAAACGTCATCTTTATTAGCTTGGAAATCAATTTTCACCTGAAATGCCATATATCCGGCATAAGTATTCTCTCCTTCAGTGTCACAACCTCCTAAGAAGAAAGTTGCTAAAAAGTAAAACGCCAATAATTTTATATTTGTCATTATGTGATTCATCATTATATTATAAAAAATAGAGAAATATATGCAAGAAAAATCTTGCATATATTTCTGTTTCTATCTACACATTTACATCCAAAATTTAAAGAACCCAACTTGCACTTGTCCAAATATTCTCTGAACCAGAGAAAGCACCTTTATAAGTAACAGTCGTATCAAAGAAACTACTATCCAATCCATCGAAGTTTACATTTGAAATTGCTGGAATTCTCACTGGCTTCAAAGCCGTTGTACTTTTATAACCACCCCAAGGAGTAGTCAAACCAATAGCAGCAACACTAGAGGCCACAGTAATTGATGTACCTGTAGGAGTAGTTCCTGTATAAGTACTAGTTACTCCATTAATTACATTATATCCGAATGTATATTCGGTAGATGCATTCTGAAGTTCAATTGCATAGGGGAAGCCATAGATAATACTATTCTTCAACGTGAAACCACAATTACGACGGAAGTGTGCGCCATCTTTTAGATAATGTGTACCACCGCTTACAACACCACCACCGGCAACAATACCATCCACTGTTCCTACAATTGTAAGATTACTTAAAACCGGATGAGTTTTAGGAGTCAAAGATGATCCTGAACCGTCATTATCACATTCTATTCCGTTAGGATTTGAAGAATATGAAAGAGAAGGATCAATAGTTGCTACACCAAACTGAATCATCCCTCTGTAACCAAAGTCAAAATCAAATGAATCATCATCATTGGCAGTTGCAACAAGGTATTTACAATTTACTGTACCACCAAAGAACTCGAAAGCATCATCTGCCCCGTGGTATGCTTGGCAATGATCAACTATAGTACCTGAACCAACACCACCAAAAGTAAAAGCATTCAATTCATTATCCAGTGAAATAGATGCCCCGGCATATTCTACACGTACGTAGCTGAGCACCCCTGAATTGTCGTTATCAACGTTTCCACCATAAGTGACCTCAATTCCGGCAGGAATAGTGGTATTATCAGGATCAATGCCTTCAATTACCCCATTATTACCTTGATTAACAGTAGCCCGGCCAAGAAGTACAAGACCTCCCCAGCCACCTTTGGTGCCATTCTGAGCAGTCATGATAATTGGAGCAGCAGCTGTACCATTAGCCATGATCTTACCACCTTTAGTAACAACCAATGCGGAAGCCTCATCAGGATTAGCATTGTACACCCCTTCAATACGAGTTCCGGCATTGATGGTCAAAGTTGCGCCACTTGCCACATAAGTCTTTCCTGTAAGTACATACGTCACATCTGCATATAACGTTTTATCCGTACTAATAACATCCGCTAATTCTTCAGTAGAACGAGTTGAAACATTAGCAGAGCCATCAGCCTCATTAGAACAGGACGTTAATCCTAAACCACAAACAAAACATGTAGTCAAAGCTACTGCAACCCAAAAACGATTTTTTTTCATTTTCTTTCAATTTTAAATTAATAAACAAGAAAAATAAACGCTAACTAAAATGTATTATAATACAAATATTTTATATTTATCAAAAATTATAACTCAACGAGAACGAGTAACCCGTTCCACGTTTTATCTTACTACGAATCACATCTCTATCTTTGTTATACCCCATATCATTTGTGTAATCTTCTCCATGGTCATTGCTATTAATATAGATAATACTAGCCTGATTTAAAATATCACTGGCATTAGCCTTAATTTCTAAGTTCTTCCAAGGTCGAACAGATAATTGCAAATCGAGTACATGCCTAGGTGCTTCATATTCATCATTCCATTCTTTAGGAGCAGCCTGCACCAATTTGCGCCCAGTAGTAGCATAACTCACTGCGGCACCCAGCAATTTTCCCGAATAAGTTAATCCGGCATTTACCATGTAAGGAGCCATACCCTGCAGAGGACGCTTACGATTGGACGCAAAATTATCCAACTCGTCAGTAGAAAGCCCCGAAGCAACATTTCTCAAATAAGCCAAATTATAAGAGACATCTCCTTTCAGTATAGTAGCATTGGCATTCAGATAAAGATCTCTTAAAAAAGCAACTGGAGCTATAAAAGCAAGAGACTTACGCAAGTTTAACTCCAAACCTTTCATAGTCGATTTATCCAGATTATAAGATGATAAAATAAAGTTTCCACTAGTTTGAGGATCAGAAGAAAGCAATTCTACAGGATCCTTAAATTTCTTATAAAAAGCACTGACAGAAACAACCTCACCAGCAGAAGGATACCATTCTAAACGTAAATCAACATTACTGGTATAGGTAGTCTTCAGTGGCGTTATACCACTGACAATCAGTCTATCGTTTACATTATAATAACGAAAAGGAGTTAATTCACGAAAATCAGGGCGGGCCAATGTTTTGCCATATGCGGCACGTAAATTTATGGAAGAGGTAATATTCCATACTACTGTTGCAGCAGGAAGATAATCCGTATAATTACGAACAACAGCAGAATCGACTACAGCATTAGCTTTATTATAATAAGTAGCAACATTCATATCAGTATTCTCCATACGCACCCCGCCTGTAACATGCACTCTCTTCAAGAGAGTAAATTCACCCATCAAATAAGCCGCATGTATTTTCTGATTGCCTTTGTAATAATCAACCTTATCTCCTTTTTTACCAGCCAACTCATAAATAAGATACCCTTTAGCAAAATTATCGAGCGAATATGTTTCAGGAAGAGTTAATCCATTAAACATAGTATATGTTGAATTAGGACCAAACTTTGAAGTAAGGTATTGCTGATGATAATCAGCATTACGAAAAGTACCCCAATATCCTGCCTTCAGACTCTGTTTGTTTCCTGCAACAAGAAAAGGAACAGTGAAATTACCCCCTACATTCTTCTTTGTTTCAGATAAATCACTATACATAATAAAACCGCCCGATAAATCTGCAGCGCCTAAAGTTAATCTTGAAATCCAATCCACTACAGGCTGTCCGTTTGGAAGTAGAGTAGGCTCATAAGAACCGTCCTCATTTATAGTATAAGTAACACCTCCCTGCATCAATCGATCATCATGCGACTCACGAGTAAGCTTATTGTAATCTCCAAACCAGGAAAATATTAATTTGTCATTGAACAATTTATGTTCACCTTCCAGGCGGCTTTGCCAAAGAATATTGCGTAACGGACTACTATAATGCTCCATAAATAATCTACTACTTCCCTTATCTTCTACCATACGATCAATGCTACTTTGCGTAAAACGGTTGTTGAACATATTGCTCAGTGTAATCTTATGACCGGGACGTTCCCAACCCACATTGGCCAACGCACCTATGGCAGTGACAAATTTATAATTGTGAGCATCGAGTGCCTTTTGACCCGGCTTACGATAATTGGCTTCCAAAACCGTCTCCGTATTCTCTTCGTGCCGATAAGTGGCGGCAGCAACGACGCCCAACGTATTATGATTACCCAAATCAAAAGGCGTACCTATACTCAGGGCATAGTTCTGAGTCGGAGCACCGGTATATTTACTCAATCCCCAATGATTCGGTATCTTAGCATTCATGGCATAAGCTTTCTCAGCATCTCCCGACTTCAATAAACCATTGTCCCAATAACCGGCATACGTATCATTGACCCAGTCGCGCCCAAACCAGTTGCGCTCACTACTGTTACCCAGAAAATAATCACTTTTAAAGCGCTTGCCACTCATAAAAGTTTTACCGGTACTGTTAGTATTGAAACCGGAACCCACACTTAAAGAAAGCAGTCGCTCTTTAGGAATAGAAAGTGTGCTTACATTCACCATACCTCCGGTAAATTCGCCTTGCATATCAGGAGTAAAGGTTTTGGTAATAGTTACATTTTCCACCAAATTACTCGGAATAATGTCGAAAGCAAAATTACGACGGTTAGGCTCGGTACTGGGCAATGCCGTGCCATTGAGTTGCACATTGTTATAACGCTCACTCATACCACGCACGGTAACATATTTGTTATCCTGAATAGTGACCCCGCTCACCCGTTTGAGCACTTGTGCCACGTTGCTATCGCTGGTCTTCTTTATCAGGTCGGCACTTACACCGTCACTCATGGCAGTCATCGTTTTTTGCTTGGCATAAAGCCCTTTGGCGGAAGCATCGTTATAATCGGCTGTCACCACCACTTCGCCCAACTCTTCACTGGCTTCCTTCATCACAAGATTCAATTCCGTGGTTTTAGACGGGTTTATCTTGACCTCTGTTATCTTTTGCGTTTGAAAGGAAACATAACTGGCCTCTACCGTCACCGTGCCCACAGGAACGGCTTTTAATGTGTATTTTCCATCCGCATTGCTCACCGTGCCAAAAGAAGTATTAAGAATGCGCACCGTGGCGCCTACAAGAGGTTCATCTTTCTGGTCCAGAATCAAACCCGAAAGATTACCCGTGGTAGTAGATTTCTTGTTTTTATCTTTATCGTCATCATCTGTTTTAAAGATAACATAAGAGTTATTACTGTATTTAAAGGTATAGCCGGTGGTATGAAGACTACCGGCAAGCAACTGTTCCACACTATAATTATTGGCAGTTAAAGCGGGAACAACAATATTCTCTACTTGCGCAGCATCGAATGTGATGGTTTTGTCGGTTATCTCTGCTAATTGCTTGATACGCGCAGAGAGTTTTTCTTGCGGAAATGTTCGTTTAATCAGTTGTGCATACGTTTGTTGAGGGATGCACTGAAGCAATAATCCCAAAAACACTGTAAGAACTAAATTCATCTGTTTACTACTACTTTTCATTACGTTTAATCGTTAATTTAATCTATTGGTTACTATTCTCATTTTATGTTCATTTTCAATTATAAATCATTGTATATCAATATATTAATTGTACATTAAAAGGTTTATTCCAAGCAAAGAATCTCCCTCTCCTCTCTTTTTGAGAGAAATTATATTTACACAACAATAAATTTTGTTTTGATTCGTATTTAACCCATATTCCTAGGGTTCAAGCTATATTGTGATTCACCGGTATACTACAATCCGGTTACCGTCTATTTTGTATTGTGCATCATACACCAGCATCAATCGTCCCATCACTTCAGCAAGCGTAGCATTGGGGGCAAACTCCGAATTGAAGCAGATATCATGCCCAAAAGCGGCATCTTCTATCACTAATTCCTTACCAAAGTACTGCCTGATGCGTAACGCCAGTTCTTTTTCATCAGCATCTATCAACACAATATTACCCTCTACCCATCCGGCGGAAGCTTTCCAGTTCGTATCGCGCACCGTATGTTCTCCCGTTATTTTATTGTAAACAAGCTGTTTGTCGGGCAGCAGCGTAGCCAGTCGCTTACCTCCTCTGCTCACCGTTACCACACCGGTACGCACCGTCACTGTACTTACATCAAGTTCCGGATAATCCTTAACGGTGAACGAGGTTCCTTTAACTTCCGTTTGCAACACGCTATGGGCTATAATAAAAGGCTTTTGAGGATTCTTAGCCACATCGAAAAAGATCTCTCCTTTCATTTCAACCGAGCGGGTCCGGCCATTAAAATCACTCCCCAACACCAATCTACTGTCACGATTCATCAGCACCCGGGTGTTATCGGGCAATTGTTGGCTCAGTTGACTATTTTGAGTTTCAAATGTCATCTCTTTGGTATAGTAATGATATAAGCCAATAGCTGCTATAACAGCAATCATGGCAGCTATACTTCCATAAATACGGATAACCCTCGGACGCTGCTTTTTTAGCCCGACAGGGCCTGCTTTAGAAGCAGGAATTGCCTCTTGTAAAGTATGCATCACTTCGGCTTGCTGCGACACAAGCTTCCAGTTCGTTTCAGGAAATTGTTGGCTGACAGCTACTTTCCGATAAACACATTCATCCATACGATAGAGCTCGGCGGAAGGCAATTCCTGACCTTCTTTTTCTAAGAAATATTCTTCTTCGCCTGCATGCCAGGTGTTTATCACCGCCCTTTCACGTTCCGTAGCATCTCCCCGGACGTACCGACGCAGCAATTCGTACACAAAAAGAAATCTCTTCACTCTGCTCCCGGGAGTATTCCCTTTTATCATCAGTCCGACCTGCTTCTTCAATTTACCTGTTATCATACTTACTTATTATATTAAAATCCGTTTTGTCATCATCACAAGGAAATACCATTCTTTTGTGACCCTCTATATAGATATACGAGATGAGAGACATGGAATGGGAACAAAATCCTATTAAGATTCGGTTACGTTTTCGAAGACAAATAAATTAACCGTTTTGTAACAATGATTTTGATATAAACTTTGTTACTTTGCTAAAAAGAGAAACTAACGACCTATGGATACTACGGATAGTGAATTACTGGCCAGAATAGCAGATAAAGACTATGATGCGTTCAACCTTATGTATGCCCGCTATAATCGTCTGTTCATAAAATGGACATATAAACGCACCCGAAACAGTCAGACGACGGAAGACATTATGCAAATTTTCTGGGCCAATTTATGGAACGCTCCTTCTGTGTTCAATGTAAATGAGACGGGAGTAGCCAAACAGAGCCTGCTTAAAATTCTTTCTTTCCGCATTACCGATTATCTGAGGTCTTCGGAAGGTAGAGAAGAGAGTGCGGATACGGATGTAATTTCAGAAATAAATGCGGACTTATCATATACACACGTATTCGAAGAATTACAGGAAAGTGAAATTCATCAAATGATTACAAAGGTACTGAACACGTTACCACAGCTGCATCAGGATATTTACCAACTACGCTGGAATAAACATTATTCTACCAAAGAAACGGCACAAGCGTTGGGCATTTGCGAAAAGGCGGTTCGGGAAAGATACAAAAAGACGCTCAACAATTTAAAGAAAAGTTTGCTCGAAGATTATCTGAATGATAGTAAGACAAATAAGTCATCGGCTATCATTTTACTTATGCTCATCAAGATGAATATTTTCTATCTCTCGGCATCGAGCCTGACAGACGAATTTTTCGCTTTTATCGGCATTTACTAATCAGTTCCATATACCTTGCTCCACTCCAGCGAACTGAAATAATAGGTATACTCCCAATTATCCTTCCATTTGCTTAGGGGTACATACACACTTAGTCCGCTACAACGTTCTAAAACCAAATCACCGGCAAACTTCGCCGTAGCAGCCTTATAAAGTACCGTTTGAGCCAATTGAGTTTCAAACGCCTGATACTGAGCAGCGGTGCTTACCTGCTTCATCACATCGTCTAAATCAAAAAACACTCTCGGCAAACTGGCTCTGTGATATACTTGCAAGCCATCGGTGCTTAACGTTTGCATAACGGACAAACGATTATTAAGAATGTCGTCGACAACAGCATACAACCCGTCGAGCTGCTGAGCATCAATCAATGTGATGGTAGCCGAGCGCAGAATCTTGGCGCTCATACCATTATAATGATTATAGTACTTTTGACAAGCCTGTGCCAATTCTTCTTTACCACCAAACAATTGCGGAAGCAGATCTGAATAAGGCATGCCGGAGGCATCATAATCAGCCTCCATCAGAATCTCTGCGGGCGAAGCAATAAAATAACTGCATTTATTGCGAAGTTGGTAAAGGGCTTCCACACTGCCCATCATGCAAGCATCAAATAGCATAAACTCCGCCACATGATCGGGCAAAGCGGCAGCCATCTCGTCTATCTCCATCAACGTTAACCCTTGCGCATCAGCTGCCTGATGCTCGTCCATGCCCAGATAACGGGTGCGGGGAAAGGAGGGAGCAACAGTGGCAGCACGTGTGTCTTTAGAATATCCGGAAGGTACCCAACCCATGGAATGTGACCAGTAGACTAATCCGAATTTATCGGATGGAGCCAGTTCTTTGGTATCGTTTATAACCCGAGCCAAGGTTGCCGCACTGGCCGAATTTTCTTCGGCATAGTCTTTCAAGGCAATCTCCTCTCCTTCTGTAGTTATCCGAAACAATCTCGGCGATTCTTCGGCCCTGTCCAGATAAACCACTGTCGTACCTCCACTACGCTTCATCCCTTCCTTAAGTTCCTGTAAAGTATAGTCTACTTCAGAATCCATAGAATTATCAGCAGCCATATAAACCAATACGGTATAAGAAACCGGAACTACCGGTGAATCATCATCATCGGTAGAACAAGCAGTGAATAAAAACAAACAGCAACTAACGATACAAGCCCAAAAGCTCATACATTTTTTACAACTGACAATGACCGCCACGTTCATTTCAATTCAGACTCTTTGCTGCCCAGCCACATCATCACACTATCCGGTTGGTTGGTTATAATGGCATCTACTCCCAGTCTTTTCAATCGAAGTATCTCTTCCCGCTTGTCTACCGTCCAGGGAGCAACCTGCATACCGATGGCATGGGCTTTCAAAACAACCTCTTTAGTCAGCATATCGTGTTCGGGGCTGTACACCTGTGGGGTAAAGTTAAGCTTTGCCATCAATGCATCGAAAGAAACTCCTTCATCCTCTACCAGATAAGACAACCTGACCGATGGATATTTCTTATGCACATAGTTCAGCGTACGCACATCAAAGCATTGCACCAGCAATCTGTTGCCCAGATTCTTACTTAATAAAACCCGCATGCACAAATCGGCAAACGTTTTGTAATCGGGAGAAAAGACCCCATCCTTAGCCGGATCGGACTTAATTTCAATATTATAAGATACAGGAGTTTTTCCGGTAGCTGCCGTATACGCCTCCACACTATCTATCAATGCGGCAACAAGAGGCACGCGGCACTTCAGGTTCTTCCTCAGGGGAAAAGCCGGATTGGGAAGACTGCCCACGTCGTACTTGCGGATGCTGTCATATGTCATCGTATAATATTTATAGTTCTTCATGTCCGCTTTCGGAATGGTGTCGCCCTCAGGGGTTAGTGCTTTTATTGAATTAAAAAAGGCATCATGAGACACAATCACCTGACTGTCTCGACTGATGTGCATATCCAACTCTAAAAAAGGCACTCCTATTTTCACGGCATTGAGCATGGCCGGAATGGTGTTTTCCGGATAAAGAGCCGCTCCGCCCCTATGGGCATGAACCAACGGAATATTACTCTCACCGGCAGATTTGCAACCGGCCAAAAGTGCACCACAAATTAGAAATAAGCCCAACGGCCTGATCAAGATCTTCTCCATTTTTATCTTCATTAGTTAAAGCAACAAATATAGAGAATGGATATTACGATTTTAAGACAAACATAAAAAAACAACTTCTACGCCCTACAGATGTTTTGGGCACGATAAGTATCAACAATCCACCCAATTTATGCCCAAAAACAGTTTTAATCATTAATATTAGTTATCAAATGAATTTTTTCAAGAAATTTCGGGCTTAATCTCAAAAATTACCTCTAATTTTGACCAATCAAACGAAATGGTCAAATTGATTAATGCAATAATTAGTAATAAATGGTAAGTACAACACATATAGGAGAATGCCCTGAAAAAACTTCCCGCATTATTGAAGTTGCCCAGAATCGTTTCGGACTATACGGATTTGAAAAGACAACAATGAATGAGATAGCCTCCGACCTCAACATATCCAAAGGCTCCTTATATTATTATTTTCCTGATAAAGAAAGCCTCTACATTGCTGTTATTCAAAAGGAACATGATGTATTCATTCATTTAGTTACTGAAAAAATCGCCTCCCTCTCTGATCCGGCACAAATGATCAGAGAGTATGTAAATATCAGACTCTCGTATTTCCATACTTTATTGAATCTGAGCCGGTTTCGGCATAACAATAATATGTGGGAATTGCATAGCATGATGCATCAGCAATGGGCTGTTTTCAAAATTCAGGAAGAAGGCTTAATTGCCGATGTCCTGACTTACGGAGTTAAAGAAGCCTTTTTTGAAATAGAAAATATTCATGATATTGCCGAATTATTATTAGATATTATCAAAGGCCTGAGCATGTCATTAGTCAAAAACAAAGATATCTTTTATCTGGAAGACACCGAATACGACAAACTGTTTAAAAAGATAAACTTGTTTGTTGAGATGTTTATTAAATCATTAAAAAGACAACACATTTCATAAAAGGTCAAATTAACATTCATTTTAATAGAAAAACAGTCTTAGGAAATAAAAGGGTAACAATTTATATTTCCAGGATTTTTTTGTTGCTAAACTAAAAAATAGGTATGAAAAAAGAAAATGGGAAAAAAGGAATTAAAGCGTATATTCCTTTGATTGTGGTTATTATTATTGTTTTGGGTGGTGGCTGGTATTGGTATCATGAATATACCAAATATGTATCGACAGATGATGCCCATATAGATTCGGATAATTATGCGGTAAGTTCTAAAATACTGGGGCGCATTAATCACATTTATTTTGAGGAAGGAGACACTGTTAAAGAAGGAGCTTTGCTTGCCGAACTGGACAGTACGGAACTGCATGCGCAAAAGTTGCAGGCCATGGCCAGTTTAGAACAATCTAAGGCTGCACAACTGCAATCGGAAGCCAAACTGGCATACGATGAAGAGAGTATAAAAGTATTGGAAGTTGGTTTGGCCAAAGCACAGGAAGACTATGCCCGTGCCAAAGAGCAGTACAAAGGAGACGTAATAGCCAAAGAGCAGTACGACCATCTACAAAAAGCCTGGGAGATAGCCAAGGCCCAACTCAATGCCGCCAAAACGCAATTGCAGGTATCTCACGCACAGGTCGGTTCTTCAATGGCTGCCATAGCAACAACAGAAGCCCAGATTAAAGTTATTTCAACTCAACTGAGCAATACCCATTTACATGCACCCATTAATGGGGTTGTTGCTAAAAAATGGTTGTTAGACGGTGATGTAACGCAACCCGGACAAACAGTACTGACCATTACCAACACGCATAAATTATGGGTGGAAGTGTATCTGGAAGAGACTAAAATGGCCGGATTGCACCTTGGCCAAAAGGCTAAGTTAGAGATAGATGCTTACCCGGACGTTACGTTTACAGGCAGAATCACTCAACTCAGTTCGAACACGGCCTCTCAGTTTTCATTAATTCCCCCCAACAATGCTGCGGGAAATTTCACCAAAGTAACACAGCGTGTACCGCTGAAAATATCCATTGACGGAACAGAAGAGAACTCGCCCCTAAGCAAATATAACCTTTTGGCAGGAATGTCTGTTGTCGTAAAAATAATCAAGGATTAATCAATGAGAAAAGCTACGCTTACTCATCGGTTTCGCCGAAAACTGCGAAACCGGGGCTCTGCCTTTCATCCCCAAAACGTAAATTATAAGTGGTGGCTATTAGGCAACATTATGATTGGCACATTCATGGCCGTGCTCGACTCGACCATTGTAAATGTGGCTTTGCCTAAAATCATGACTTCGTTTGGAGTAGGCATTGACAAAATAGAATGGGTATCTACAGCCTATATGCTTGCCATGGCTGTAATGCTGCCTACTTCGGGCTGGATGGCCGATAAATTCGGCTACAAACGCATGTATTTTCTCGGTTTACTATTTTTTACCTTCGGGTCTTTGCTTTGCGGTATGTCCGGAAATGAAGATGTATTAATCTTCTCCAGAGTTGTTCAAGGCTTTGGTGCAGGGGCTATTCAACCTTTGGGTATGGCTATTATCACCAGGGAATTTCCGATTAAACAAAGAGGAATTGCATTAGGATTTTGGGCTATCGCCGCCGCCGCATCCGTTTCGTTCGGTCCGCTTATCGGAGGATATCTGGTTGATAACTTCAGCTGGCAATTAATTTTTGACGTAAATGTCCCTATCGGTGTCATGGGCATGGCGGCAACGGTTATAATACAAAGTGAGTATAAAAATAAGTTGATGCGAAAATTTGATATGGTGGGTTTCATTTCCGTAGTCATTTTTCTACCATTGCTTCTTTATGCCCTCTCACAAGGTAATACCGCAACAAATTCGGAGGGGTGGACTGCACCGTACATATTAGGTTGTCTGGCTATTTCCTTCATAGCAATGGTGGTGTTTATTACTCAGGAACTGATAGTCGATGAGCCTTTACTGGATTTGCGCTTACTGGCCAACCGAAACTTCGGCATTAGCTCCCTCATCATGCTTTTGTTCAGTATCGGTATGTTCGGCAGTACATTTCTGCTACCACTTTATCTACAGAATTCGTTAGGTTATACAGCCCTGCAGGCAGGAGCCGTATTTCTTCCCGTAGGTATTATCCAGGGAGCCATGTCGCCAACCTCAGGATTTCTGGCAAATAAGATAAATCCTAAATGGATCATTCTTGCGGGAGTTTTCCTGTTAACGTTTAGTTTCTACCTAAACTCATCCTTTTCATTTCTCACAGAGCGGCCTTATATCATGTTAGGACTCTATTTTCGCGGATTTGCCATGGGTATTATTTTTACTCCCCTGAGCACCATTTCATTATCACAGATTTCCCGTGATAAAATGGCTCAGGCATCGGGCGTAACCAATACGATCCGGCAGATAGGAGGAAGTCTGGGAGTGGCCATACTGACTACTGTGCTCACCACCAGAGTTACCTACCACAGCCAGATTTACAACGAAGCATTACAAGCTAATTCATCCGCTTACAAACAAGTGACAAGCGGATTGCAACACTTCGCCCAAAAGCAAGTGGGCAGCTCGCCTGCAGTAGCAGCACAGCAAGGCAAAGTGATACTGATTTCGCACATTGACCAACAAGCCTATATAGAGGGTGTAGACGATGATTTTCTATTAGTAGCCATCGTTACACTTATCGGAGGCCTGCCGGCACTTGCTTTTCGCAAAAGAAAGAAAAACGAATAAAAAGATCATATTATGAACAAAGAAATAGTCAAAATAGCTTTCATTTTATTTGCACTGAGCAGCGGGTATAGCACTCCCGTTGCCGCTCAGCAGCCAGCCGATTCATTATCCTTTCAGCAGGTAATGAAACAAGTAATAGACAATCACCCTTCCGTGAAAGAAGCTCAGGAAGCTCTTAACGCAGCTACGAGCCAAATTGCACTGGCTAAATCGGCCTACCTGCCCACATTAGACTTTAATGCATCATATACCCGCCTGGGCCCTGTGGCCACAATAGATTTTCCGGGCATGGGAACTTTCTTGTTTAACCCGTATAATAATTATGATGCGGAAATAGACGTGAATCAAACAATTTATGATTTCGGAAAAACAACCAGTGCCGTCCAGGTAGAGAAAAAGAAAAAAGAGCTCAATGTTATATCTATTGATAAAGCAAAACAATCTCTTTCGCTGCTTGTCACAAATAACTATTATACGCTGGTTTATCTTCAGAGTGCCATTGATATTAAAGATGAAGAACTACGCAACCTCCAGAGTCATTTAGAATCTACCGAGAAGAAGAACAATACCGGTTCTGCCACCAAGTACGAGATACTAACCACACAAGTAAAAATATCTACCATAGAGAGTCAAAAATACGATTTGGAAGCAGCCATCCGCAATCAGTTATCCATATTGAACACTCTATTGGGACTACCCGAAGATACGCCCCACCGGGTAATGAACGTATTGTCTATGGAAACCGTTGCTCCGGAAGAAACCTCTGTGGCTTACGCCATTGAGCATCGCGAAGAGATGAAACTGGCCAGAGAGCAAACCGAACTGGAACATTTAAATTATTCGGCTATTAAATCGGCCAATAATCCTGAAATAAATGCCTTCGCTTCGGCCGGATTCAAAAATGGATATGCGCCCGATTTGAATGAATTAAGGGGTAATTACCTCGTAGGTATAGGGGTTAAAGTACCGCTGTTTGATGCTAAGAAAACCAAAAACCACTTACAAATATCCAAATCAAACCTGATTAGTTCGCAGCTCGAAACAGAGGTACTTCGCCGTAAGATAGTGAATGAAGTGGTGGAATCACAGTCGGGTATTGATGCTTCAAAGAAGAAAGTAGCCCAATTTGAATTGCAGCTCACACACGCCCTGCAAGCATACGAACTGGCTAAAATAAGCTACAAAAGCGGAGTCATCACCAACCTAGATTTGCTGGATTCGGAAACAGCTGTTGCCGAAAGCCGACTTCAGTTGCTCAAATCAAGACTTGATCAACAAATCTGTATATTGAAATTAAAGATCGCTACAGGCAATCATATTTATTAAAAGATAATCAGTTAAAAATTATATTTATTCTCAATGTTTTTTTTACTTTTGCAGAGACATTCGATAAAACGGACAATCTAAAAAGACAAAAAATAATGAGAGACCATGAACTCACATTGACTGAAATGTTGGCTAAAAACGCCCAAAAGGATATTGTACGCAACGCTAATTTACTCAAAATCAGTGTCAGTAAGTATGAAAAAAAAACAAAGGCAGCCAAATTGGTTGCCGATTTTATTCTCAACGAACCGTTGGCGCTGTTACGTCATCTGCCCGAAAAAGACGTGCTGAAACTGCAAAGGATGGTTCACTCACCCAATAACGAGGTACCGATCAACTCTTTGTCACATCAAAATGATTGCATAGCACGGATAGGGCTGAGTGATTTTAACTATACTGAAGAAAGAAACATCGAATTTATTTACTCGGATTTGGCAGAGGCTCTGACTCCGGTTATCGATGACTATGTAAATGCCCGCGAAGAACGCGCCGCCACACAACAGCACGAACAACTCATACTGGGATTGCTTAATTTATACGGCATGCTGACTTTGAGACAATTAGTCGATTTGTTCAAAGAATACGATACTCAAACCTCTGAGTTCGAATTGTTTGAAACAATGTACAATTCCTATCTGCTGCACAGCACAGAGGTAAAAGCCCCTAATGGATTCGTTTACGTTTCTCCTTTCATGGAAGATATCGATTCTGCCATGAAGAAGATGAAGGATTTAAAGTTGACTATGGCCGAATTTACATTAGATGAGGTGATAGCTGCCGGTGATTCCGAATTCCCAATGCCCCCCTCTTCAATCTTTATAAAAGAGTATTACAGCATTCTATACTGCATATACCCTACAAAAGAAGAGATGGATCAATGGGTCAGCTTCATCTGGACAGGAGATAATTACATCACGGATTTCGGTAAAATTATTTCTCTGATATTTTTCCCAAAGCCGGAACCCGACCAACCGAAACTGGATAAAGAACAGATTAAATTTAGCAATAGTTATCTCAGAGCCACCCTGAGCTTAATAGCCTTTTTGCCTAAATGGCGATTAAAAGGACATTCACCATACGAAATCTACCAGAAGAAGATAAGCCATCTGCCACCGGAGATAAGCCTGGAAGCCCCATGTCCGTGCGGAAGCGGCAAAAAGTATAAGAACTGCTGCGGAAACAATTGATTATAAGTTCACACTTAACTTAGAAGGAGGATATCCGAAAAGTCTCTTAAAAGAGGTAGAAAAATGAGACAGGTTCTCGAACCCGACTTCCAGATATACATCGGAAGGGACTTTTCCTTTTTCCTTGATTAAGTAGTATGCCTCTTGCAACCTTTTTTGCTGCAACCAATGGCTGGGCGTATCATTAAAGATCTTTTGAAAATCTCTTTTAAAAGTAGCCAGACTTCTTCCCGTGAGGTAGGCAAAACGATTCAGATGCACATTGAAATAGAAATTCTGATTCATATAAGCCTCCAGATCTATTTTACCCGGTTCGCTGAAATCAAATAGAACATCTTTTAATTCGGGATTAACTTTTAACAATAAATAAATGGCCTCCTTTATTTTAAAAGTAAAAAGCTCTTCGTTATGTTCCTGCTTCAAATCAAGGTAAACAATTAACGACTCCATAAAGCTCTTATAAAGTGGATGCGGATCGAGCGAAACGACACTTTCATTTCGGGTCACCCTGCCGGCCTTGTAATTCATCTCGTTGGCAATCTCCTTTAATATAGCCTGATCGAGAAAAAGTGAAATCGATTTAAACTGACCGCCTTCGGGAGGTTCTTTCATGAATTTAGATAAGCAGTTTCTTCTGCTAAAACGGAAATCACCTTCACGAAACCGATAGGTTTGTACGCCGTCGTTAACAGTCAACTCCCCGGAAACCTGATAGCTGAAGATGTGTTCGGGCACAAAGTTTTCACCCTCCTTGCTACGGGTAAAGTAGCAGGAATAAAGTATTTGCGGTTTTTTATATTCTTTGAGTATAGTCATAATATGCAAATTTAAAAAAAAATACAGAACTGCAACTTTTTCGGACTACAGTTCCGTATCTTATTTATTTTATTCAAATCTTGTCGATCATTCTCATATCAATATCATTTAAATTAAAAATAACTATTCACTAATTACACGGCAAAGTTCAGCATTATCTGTGCTACGAACTTTGGTGTGTAGCTCATACCTACTTTGCTGGGAAGCTCAGCATTAAAATTGCATTCCTCCCTCTTTTGCAATCATCTCCATTTGTTTGAAACGTATCTTTTTAATTACATACAACAAAGAATTAATTTGAATAATTATAAAAGACAAGAAAAAAACTATTTTTAATATACATCTATTATATATATGTTCTTTTCTGATACAGTGTGTGTGTACATTGATATATAGGTAGGTGGACCTACCACCTATTAATTACACACACACAAGCTTAAGAAGAAAAGAATATATTATTTATAGAAAGAATATCAAAAGAATTTTAAAAGCATATCATAGTTAAAATATATTAAATATTGGTTTTAAAAAGGCCGCCAAAATAGTTTTTTCGGCATAAAAAAGCGATTTTCAAACCAGCTGATAATCAGCAAGTTAAGCTTTTATACTCTTCTGAAAAAAAGACAGACAAATTCACGAAATGACCAAGAACAGGACATATAAAGCAAGAAAAAATAATATGCCCGAAAGTTGTTAAAAAGAGGCTTTTAGGGCCAAAAAGAACGATTTTCGTTAATGAATTATTCCATGCATCTTTGCCGCGTCTCTATGGACGAACATCGAAATTCAAAACCTATGAATGCTTTAAAAAACTTATTACTGTTCACGGCATACATTGTCCGGCTCAGCTTGCCTCGGATCTCAGAGTGGAGACCCGCTACGACACACCCAGTGCCCCATAACACTATATGTTATGGCGATAACAAAGCATGTAATCGGCATAACAAAAGAAGTAATCCAAAAAGGGTTGCGGCTATTTTACCAGGTATTTCCACAAGTGCCACCAGGGAAATGGAGAGAAGCGGATAGGTTGAGCAGAGGCAGGCAACAAAACTCTTCTTCGGGCACATTTTATTTCGTAATAAAAATAGATTTTGGATACGGCCCACCCAAAGAAAGCACCCAAAAAAGCAGCCACAAACACATCGCCGAAATAGTGCACGCCATTATAGATGCGGCTGTATGACACTAAAGCAGCCCATATAAAAAGCCAATATTTCAGAATAATAAATTTTTTATCGAGCACAAACCATAAAAAAGTGGCCAGACCGAAAGTATTAGCCGCATGAGAGGAAACAAAACCGTATAATCCGCCGGCCCCGGCCCTGCTGAGATGCACCAACCCCGCCAAAGCCGGCTCATGAGAAGGGCGCAAGCGCTGAACTAAATTTTTAAGAAGATGAGAAGCTGTTTGGTCGCACAGGGTAATGAGCAATGCCACCAACAAGAGCATCACAAGCCCTTTGATTCTATAGCGTTTTACGATAAAAAAGGCAATGATAAAATACATGGGAATCCATATCAGCTTATCACTCAGCCAATACATTACAAAATCAAAAAACGCATCATGTTTGCAATTAAGAAACAAAAATAATCTTGTGTCCAGTGAGTTTAAGTATTCTATCATTGTTTTTCCGCAAAACGGGTCTTTTTTATGCGCCTCAAATTAAAGAGGATATTTTGTAGAAAAACTGAAGAAAAGGTCAACGGAATACTTTTTAACTTAGTTTAACCGTATTAAGATCAATGATGCAACAAAGCAATGAACATCCCACAGTCAGGGGCACTGATAATGAGCAAGTTATTAAAATATCTATTGGACAACACAAAAAACTTTAACTCATACAAAAGAAAAAAAAGTGCCACCATTATTATTTTTTGAACATAAAACAATCCGACATTAAAAAAATAGTCTATTCTTACTTCAAAATAAATATTATAAAGTAAGAATAGACTATTCAAATTGCAAATCAAGGTATTTACTATATACAATTAACAAACAAACATAATAAAATTAAGTTAATCAGAAAAGTACATTATAAAAAACACTTACATAAATAAGAAATAAAAAGAATAGATATATCAAGTAAATGGATAATATAATCAACTTTTATCGCTAAAAAAATATAGCCATTTATTTTTATAATGCATTAAAATAAGATTATCTTTGCCACAACAAAACAAACAAAACAGATAGAATGTAAGTTCTATTCACTCTCAAGACATTATGGCATCGAAACAAACGCTTCGTAGAAAAAAGCTTATAATTAGTATTTTGCTATCGGCTTTTTCATTTTCTATCACCAACGTTCGGGCGCAAGAAACGACACAACTCAACGGATTACTAAACTATCCCTTAAGTAATTCTTTGGTGCTGCACGGGTTCGGTAACAACCCCTCCGAAATGGACAGACTAAATCTCTTCATGAATCGCATGTTGGGAGATAGTACCATCACTATCAGTGATATACAAATAACCGGTTATAGTTCTCCTGACGGCCCGTTTGCCGATAACAAGCAGCTGGCTTGTGAACGGGTAATTCATCTGAAGGAGTATCTTGACCGGATTTTTAACCTTTCTGTTCGCGACACACTCTCCCTGCACTTTGTGCCCGAAGACTGGGACGGATTACAACGTCAGCTGGCGGCAGCGGATTATCCTCAAAGCAAGGAAATTGTCCGGATAATCGATAGCACAGCAGATTCGGAGAAACGCGAACAAAAAATCAAGAAACTTCATCACGGACGAGTCTATCGAGATTTATGTAACAGCTACTTCCCCCTGTTGAGGCGAGTTGAAATCAACGTCAAATATATCCGAAGCGATGTAGCAACCTCACCATCTTATGACGGAGAAACGCCCGCTCCACAAACGGCAGAAAACGGACCCGTCGATATCGATAACTCACCTGAATCTTATATCATCGCCCAGAGACAAACAAACTGGTATAGTAACGAACAGACGCGTCGTCATCGCGAGCAGGTTTATTCACAGGAAGCACGATACAGCTACACCCTATTTCACCAACCGGCCGATTTCTTTCCACAAATAGCCGTAAAAACCAACCTATTGGCCCTTGCGGGAGTAAACTCCGACCTGAGTTATACCACCTGCATTCCCAACCTCAGCATTGAAGCATACTTCAAAAAGCGCTGGTCGGCAGAACTGTCGATGGCCTATTCCAATTGGAGTTATCGCCATAACACACGCTTTCAGGGCCTGTCGGCTTATACGCTGGAGATCCGTTACTGGCTGAAAGGCAACAAACAATTCGAAGGTTTTTTTGCCGGTGTTTATGCGCAGTCGGGAGACTACAATTTACAGAAGCATCACAATGTTCTTTCTCTCGACGGTAACCGCACGGGGCGCTACCATAGCGAAGGTTTCTCGCTGGGCTACCTCCAGCCACTCTATAATAGATTGTCGGCAGAAGTCAGTATCCGCATAGGTTACAGGCATGCTAACGTGAAAGAATATAAGCGCGATGCAGACCTCAACCAGTATAAAGATTCGCAGAATGAAGACAAAGCCGATATCACCGGAAGCAGGCTAAACATTGTCTATCGTTTTTAAATAAAACAAACAAAACAAATAATTAAACAGAATGAAAAAGTTACTTCTTACTCTGGCTGTTATAGTTATACAATCGGGTATGGCAGCAGCAAACGCTCAAAGCAGTTCACCTTGTACAGAGCAATCCGTATTTCGTTTTATCATCAGTCGAGGCGAAGTGTTCGAAACCAATGCTGCAGGCAACCTTACCGAATTAAGCCTATCCGGCTTTTTCTGTCCGGAGGTAAAAACCGAAGGTGAATTAACCCCATCCAAAGGTGTCGGTTCGATAACCCTTACGGGTAAAGCAAAAATCAATTCTTACAGTTTGCAACTACAGACTAAGGCCACTGCCTCCTTATCACTAGGTACCATTCAGGCGCCCCGCGGATTGATGCTTACACTGATTATCGACGGATATCCTCTTTCCGTACTTCTGCCCTACGTTAATGAAAAAGATTCCTGGCCGGCAGGTTATATCTACACTTACAGCCTGGCTGTTCAGGGACGTCAATTATCATTGGCCGGAGTTACCTACGAAAAAATTAAAAAATAACGAAGTACGCATCATTCAAAGCAAATATCTCTTTCCAGACAAACCAATCATAATTTAATCATTAATTACAGCAAAACAAATGAAAACTAAATCTTTATTCGTTGTGGCAGCCATCGCCGTGACGTTCCTTGCGGCCTGTTCAGACAGTAGCGACTCCCTGCCTGAAGCCAATGAGCACAGCGTTTTTCTTAAACTAGGTAATGTGCAGACTAAAGCTTCGACCACCAGAGGCGACGAAGCTCCCCTCACAAATTCAAATGCAGTAACACTTACCGATGGGTATATTTACTTTGTTACCGATCAGGACGGTATAAAAGCCGTATACAAAATCACCTCCACCGAAAGTACGGATATTAACAATAAGGTCATCAAACTCTCCGATCTGGAAGCCGGTTACAAATTTACTAACGTGTCCGGTGAAGTAACCAGCGTTTACATTGTAGGAAATCCCAACTTGGGGGATAATGAGGACGCTACGATGAGAAGCTTCACTACCCTTAAGGCTCTCAGAGCGGGAGTAAATGTTTCTATTTCCAATCAAAGTAATGTGAACGATCTGACCATTGACGGTATCGGAATCGTAAAAACAGCAAGCGCTACAGACTTGGAGGTAGATGCCTCTGCGGTAGCCGAAGGAGACAAAGAAGCCATCATTACATTAATGCCGCTATGTGCCCGTATCGAGATACCTAATATCACAGCCGGCGGAACGGTAAGTGCATACACCCTCCAAGGCATATACGTCAATCACTTCTACAAACAAATGCCCCTAAACAGTGTAGCCAATTCTGCTGATTTAGTTAGCGAGCAAGCCCTCAGCAACTTTGACAGTTCCGTTACCACAAGCCTTTATCACACCTATCCAGGCATGTGTGATGATAATGCCACCAGCCTGGGAATCAAAGACGCATTGGTCACTACTCCTACCACTGCTTCGAATGTATGGGCCTATCAATGTTTTGCCGCCGGAGCACCGCGCATCATTTTGAAGTTAACCGGAGTTACCGCCGGTGCCGGCACATTTACAGGCACACAGTTTCTTAACATTCGTGGTTTTCTCAACGCAGGAGGGACCGAAATTACCAACCTTGAAAAAGGAAATGTCTATCGAATTACCGGTTTGGTATTCAACGAAGGGCACTTGAGCCAGGTGCCCGATCCGGAGGATATTAATCTATGGGTACAGGTCAGCGTAACTCCATGGACGATAAACACCGTTACACCCGAAATGTAACAACCTATCATCATTGCCGTTTGCATCCCAACAAAACAGGGCAAACGGCAATGATAAAACAATAAAAATGAAAATATTTAAGGTATTAATCAAGGCATTATTTCTGCTCTCTGCCCTCCTCGCCGGATGTACCGAAATCGATCTGAGCGGAAACAAAAATATCACGTTGCAATTTCAATATACTGCCGACGGCACCACAGACGTACTGGCAGATTATATAGGAAGTGTTACGCTCTTTGTGTATGATGCCGAAACAGGAAAATTCATTCAATCAGTTAAAGTAGACAATGCTGAATTATTGAAAAACAAAAGCGTAAACCTTCTGCTCGATCCGGGAATGTATGATATCATTTGTTGGGGAAACGTAGAAGATAACACTGCTTTTAGCAATGTCTCCTCCGGAGAGTCCGAAGCGATGTTGACTCATCTCCATGCCGATAGTGAGCAAAAAATAAAAACGAACGACCCTCTTTATTATGGAAAAGTGATTCTAACGGTGCCCTCCACACTCGAAGAAACAAATGCTACTGTCAGTTTTCAATGCGCCCACATTGATGTATGGGTATACGTAAAAGGCATCACAGACCTGTCGGCTTCTGGCCAAAACATTCCACCCATTGTATGCATTTCCAACCTCTATCCTGCTTACAGTTTCAGCATGCAAACTCAGGGAGAACCGCTAAGTTACTATCCGGAATCGGCTTATCGCGAAGATAAATTGGTTTCTATGGCCCATTGTTCGGTACTTAGATTCACCGAAAACACTTCGGCTAAGCTAAGCCTCTACAAAGGTTCTACCGGCGAATTACTCGATACGGTGAGCATTAGCCAATTCATAGCCGACAATCAGATAAACATCTCCAGTAAAGAAGAAGTAGCCATTCCTCTGCTGGTAGAATATGGTTCTCTGGGCATTACAATTAAGATTCCCAATTGGGACGAAGTTTCAACAGCTCCGGAATGGTAACTTGCACGAAACAACGTAATAAAAGAACAGATTGAAACTAGAAAAAAATGAGAACCCACAATACATACAAAACCCTGCCTATACATTTCCTGATACTGCTTGTTATCCTGTTTTTTGTTTCTTGTACTCAAGCCGATCTTTCACAAGAATCGGGCAAAGAAGTGAACCTGACAGTTTCCGTATCCACCCGTGCCTCTTCAGATGAAAATGCAATAGGTAATGAAACGACTATTTCGGAAGTATTTGTACTCATCTATAATGCGAATTATATACTCGAAAACAGCAATGAGCTGGCCGTTTCCGGAAGCGATCTGAATGCCAAAAGCTGGGTGGTAAAAGAAGGTATAAAACATGTATATGTGATAGCGAACCCCGACGAAGAACTAAAGACCCGCCTTAATGCCGAACCTTCACACAACGACTTACTCACAATGATTACCGCCCCCTCGGCTTTTGATGCTGCAGTGGGCAACATCTCCACAAACGGCATACTAATGACGGGCAAAGCCGAAAATCAACCCATAGATCAAACAGCCACATCCGTATCGGTAAGCATAGCACCACGCATGGCACGGGTAGACTTTTATATGCGCAAAGAAGTAAACGTAACCGGAATTGTCACCGTAAAATCGGTAACGGTAGAGAATACCCGCGAAGCCGGAAGACTATTTGACGAAGCCAACAGCTACACTCATGCAGACAGTTATTCCGTATCCGGAAGTTTAATCACCACAAGCGGAACCGAAGTTACTGCCACGACCTCCTCACCGACTACCGACACTGATTATACCATCATATCGCATAACTACACTTTTGCCAACATACTAGGTACCACCTTTGGTGAAACCGATGTGAACAAGCTTATTGTAACACTTACTTATACTGAAGGAAGCAACGTAATGACTTATACCTACACCGTGTACCTCTCCGATAACAGCGGATATACCAATAGTCTTTCCGCTATCCCCGACAATGTATACCAGGTAAAGGGCACCCTCTACAAAGAAGGACTCAGCCTCTCTATTAACGGAACCACCACTGTTACCAATGATTTTACCATCAATCAGTAATATAAAGATTCAACAATATGACAACTAAAAATATTCTCCTGCTGTTTCTATCTGCCACCTCTTTTCTGGGTTCATGTACCGAATCGTCATTCAATGAAACAGAAGCTTATCAGGGCAAAACAGAAGAAGTAACCCTGCAAATGAATACCGACAAACCTAATCTTGTGGGCACTACTACCAAAAGCGCGGATACACGTGCGGCCACACAAACCCTTATAAACAATGAGCAAAAAATTAGCAATATATGGGTTTTTCAGTATGCCTATAACGAGACGACCCCTACCGGTAGCACACTCGTAGAAGCTCCGCACTACTACACACTGGCTGATGGAGCCACTAGTCTGAAACTCCTTTTGCAAACCTCACTCACCAGTAAATCTCAGGTATATATTGTAGCCAATACCAATAACAATACATGGGCTTCGGACATGCTCATAGGCAGCACGCTGGCATCTCTGAATGCCAAAATAACCACCGTATCTACCGAAAGTAGCGTATACGGCAGCGACAATAACAACCTGATGATGATAGGGAATAACACTCCCAGCCTCATCACCTCACAAACAGCCATCAGTGTTGCACTAACCCGTCTCTTGGCAAAAATCACCTTTACCTTTACTGTACCTGCCACGCTCAACCTGGCTGTAACCAGCATAGGCATTTACAATGTCCCCAACGTAATCCGTTGCGGAGCTCCGGGCAGTTCTGATATTTATCCGGCATCTTCCTTCAGCACAGCCACCTATAGTGAGATATCAGTCGGATCGGGTACCAAAACCGCTACCTATAGCTGGTACGTACCCGAAAATCAACAAGGCATTCGAAGCAATACCGATGCAAAAAGTAAAAACGACGTAGCTCCGCAAAATGCCATGTACATCCGTCTCTATGCCGATTTCAAAGATGATGGTAACTCGTATGTTTACTCTGTATATCCGGGATTGAATGAAACAAATGACTTCAATATAAAGCGAAACTACAATTATAATGTCAATCTGACCATTAATGCCGTGAACCTTTCCGACTCCAGAGTAGATGCTTCGCCGGCTAATTCCTATGTAGTAACACAGAATAGTTCTATTCGTTTTGATCCTTATAATCGTACAGAAACCGGCGGAGGGTTCAAGTATTCGGATTATGTAAGTAAGAGCGACATCAGCAAAGCAATAAGTTATGTGAAGATTCTCTGGCAAACAGGAAACGGTTCTAATTTTGTTATCGGCAATAATACTTCCGGAAATCTGGTCTATCTGAAAGACGACAAAATATATGTTAGTACCGGAACTATAAACGGAAATGCATTGATAGCGGGATATAACTCTACCGACCAAATAGTTTGGTCGTGGCACATCTGGGTAAACGACAAAAAGCCGGCTAACGTAGCCAATGCCGTAAAATACATGACCTACAAATGGGATGCAACAGGTATCTATACAAGCCAGCTAGTACAGGGACATAGCTTTATGTCGTGCAATCTTGGCGCCGAAGACGATCAGGCACAAAGTTACACCTCTTACGGGTTATACTATCAATGGGGAAGGAAAGATCCTTTCTTGGGAGCCAATAAAATTTTATTAGATCCTGACGCCTATTCCGGCTCATTATCCGATTTTGACTACACCTCCGCCAATGTTCAGGCCGTATACGATAATAACTGTAATTTGATTGACATGCCCTCCAACGCAGGTAGCGCTTCCAGTAAATTCAAGGCAGTGAGTACTTCGGTCACTACAGGAACAATTGACTATTCCATTCAAAACCCCACTACCTTTATTTGCGCAACAAGTGAGGTAGGAAGTTCAGACGAAACTTACTTGACCAATCACGGAGATTGGTATTACGGGCAAAACGATCGCCTATGGGGTGGAGTTCCTTATAGTGAAGCAACCGTAAAGTATACAGCACCGGATGGAACCTTAATGGCCAATAACGGAGCAACACGAAAATCCATCTTTGATCCCTGTCCTTCCGGATGGATGCTTCCTCCTGCCGACGCCTATATGATTTTCACCGATACGGGGTTGGCAGCCAACTCAGCATCGACCGATATCACCAACATCAATGTTACCGGCAATACCCTTTATGGCTTTACTTACTACGTAGGAGGATGGAAAGCCACTCCGACAACTTATTTTCCATTCAACGGTACCCGCATGTTTAGCGGGCTTATTGCTCGTCCTGGTATTTGCGGCATATACAGAACTTCGGCTGCCACACCGTCAGATTACAGAGTGTACACTTTGCATTGCCACAACTGGGACGGAGGAGCATTAGCCAATCCTTGGTCCGGACCTGACGACAGATATTCTTATCGCGCCAACGGAGCTCCCATTCGTTGTGTTCTAATCAACGAATAATCAACAAAAACAGCCCGTACCGACAGAACGAAAAAAGCAGATGAACGGCCTTGTGCCTGCTTCATCTGCTTCCTCTCATTAAACCCAAAAAACATTCTCTCTACTCTACATCAAACCAAAGTTTCGTGGTCAGCAAATCGGCTCCCTGATGGGCTACCGCAGCCTGATAATTTTTCCCGTTAAGCGACTGTTCGGTGCCGGGATAGAAGAAACGGTAAGGCATTTCCCCATCCAATACGGTTGCCGGGCCGGCCGTTAGCTGAGGATAATCCAATCGACGCCATTCGGCAAAAGCATCCAGCCCCTGTCCGAAGAAAGCAATCCATTTCTGTGTACCTATCGATTTTTTATAATCAGAAGCATCATAAGCAACCGAAGGCTGTGCCAGATAAGCAGCGATGGCTGTTGCATCGGTAATGCCAAACTGGTTGAAAGATGCTGTAATGGCTTCTTTATAAAGTTCTTCCGCATCTCCGGCAATGTATCCGCGCGCAGTTGCCTCGGCAAGATCGAACAACACCTCCGAATAGCTAAAAATGACAGCCGGAGACTCTGAAGTGAGAAAATAAGAACCGGGCAAAGAAGTCTTGGCAAAACCCTGACTATTGGCATCACTGTTAGATAATCCGTTGACTGCTCCCACGTATGCACCCACACTTTCGTCGGAAGGTAACTGAGCGTAAACAGGCAGGCGAGGGTCGGATAATTCATATAAACGATCGACCATCGTTTTGGAAATGCGGTAGTCATCGCGTGTTTCAAACCAGGCGGAAGCAGGGTTTTGTTGTGGCGAACTGGTATAGATGAACTGAAAGGTTCCCGAATTGCTACTGATTAATCCCGCAGCATCCGATGTAGCGTCAATAATAGCCTGTTTAGCTAATTCCGGCTCTCTGTCCGCTATGCGGAGAGCTATCCGCAAACGCAGAGAGTTCACCAGCTTCTTCCACTGCGAGATGTTTCCCCCGTAAACCACATCACCCTCAATTGCTCCGGCCGAAGCATTAAGCAAAGATTGTGCTTCGGACAAATCAGCAAGCAACCCCAGATATACAGTGCGCTGTGTATCGTAAGCAGGAGTCGTTGTTTGCCCCACTTCAGTATAAGGGATATCTCCATAAGCATCCGTCAGCAACTGAAACACCCAAGAGCGAAGAGTTAGTGCCACGCCTTTATAGTTAGGGTTGGCTTCCTCGTCCGTAAAGTTCAGTATTGTATTCAGATCGGTTATCAGTGTAGCATAGCCAGTATCCCACAACGTTGTAAAATCAGTATTAGAAACATCGTATCTATCCGGTTCCGTATATTGAATTTTAGCCCATTGCTGTGCAAACAGCAGGGAAGAATTGAAGTTATTATCGGCACCCCAATACAGATCGGCTCCCTGTTTTAAGCTGCCCGTAAGCAGATAAGCCGGCAACGGATGCTCCGTGGCATTGGGATTCTCATTAATTTTATCCAATTGGTCGTTGCAGGCACTCAGTGTCACAGCAAACAAAATAATTAAGCATGTATTTCTAAACATAAGTCTTTGTTTTTTAGAATTTGAGATTCAAATTAAAACCAATCGTTCGCGTTGTAGGTAGCGATAAGCTTTCAAGTCCCTGTGCATTACCGGTATTAAAAGCCGTTTCGGGGTCAATATTGGGTGCATCTTTATAAATAAAGAAGAGATTGCGCCCCACTGCAGAAATACTGGCTCCCTGCAATCCTACCTTACGAATAAGTTCTCCGTTGAAATTATAGGATAATTTTATTTCCCTTAACTTTACAAAAGTAGCACTATAGATATAGGCTTCGCTAATGTTATAAGAGGCTTTATAATACTCTTGCGCACTGATTGCCGTAGTATTAGGCGAGCCATCGGCGTATACACCTTTAAAGATCATACCGTCTTCGGACTCACGCCCCGGCAGCGTTTGCGCCAGCACTCCCGTATAGTTTCCGGTTCTGTTGGTACCCGAGAAAATCTTTCCCCCCACATTGGTATCAATAAGAAAAGAAAATTCGATGTTTTTATAAGTCAGCGTGTTAGAGATGCCTCCCAACCAATCGGGTGCATAATGCCCCAGAATGCGTTTTTGAGGATCGGCTTTCGGCAAGCCGTTGGCTCCCACCACAATATTTCCGGCGTCATCGCGCAGGTAAGCCGTGCCGTATAACGAACCATAAGCTTTACCCACAGAAGCCAGTACATCTACCCCACCCGACGAACCGATGGTATAATTTTCTATTTCTCCGGCATAGTCGAGCACCTTTACTTCACTTTTGTTTTTAGCATAATTGAGGTCTACATTCCATTTAAAGGAACCGCTTTGCACAGGCACCAAGCCCAATTGCACTTCTATGCCGTGGTTATTAATCTTACCGGCATTAAGCAATTGCGATGTGTATCCGCTGGAAGCAGAGGTTTTAATTTCCAATATCTGATTGAGGGTGTTTGTGTTGTAGTAGCCCAAATCAAGGTGTACCCGGTTCTTCCACAAACTAAGTTCCAACCCCAATTCCGTAGAACGGGTAGTCTCGGGTTTTAAATCGGGATTTAGTTTCTTCTTTGAGGAAGTTTGAATGGGATTACCTTCATAAGCTGTTTGAAAGTCGTAAACCGTAGCCAGCTGATAAGGATCGGCATCACTACCTACTTCAGACCATCCGCCGCGAATTTTCAGGAAATCGAGCACATCGCTCTTCAGGTTCAGGGCTTCGGAAAGCACAATACTGGCGTTTACAGACGGATAAAAGTACGAACGGTTGCTGCTTGGCAAAGTAGACGACCAATCGTTTCGTGCCGTAAAGTTAAGGTAAGCATACCCTTTATATCCTACCTGTGCGGAACCAAAACCACTATATACTCTCAATCGGGAATAAGAATTGGAAGAGGTCAGCGCATCGCGAGAGTTAGTGAGCGTATACAAATCGGGAACAGCAAGCCGTGGTGCTTTCTGGTAATTATTTTCGTAGGTGCGGTTGCGTACATTAAATCCGCCCAATGCATCCAGACTGAAATCATTGCCCAGATTACGGGTGTAGTGCAATATAGCTTCCGTATTATTCTCATTAATGGTATAAGCATCTTCGGCATACGATCCGTAGGGAGTGCCACTGGTACCGTACTTGATTTTGTATTTTCTACGGTCATTGTAGTAATCGGTTCCCGAACGAAAACGGAAATCGAGTCCGGGAGCCAGTTTAGCTTCGAGATGAATATCACCGATCAAACGGTTACGTTTTTGACTGGTGGTATTATAATAGGTATTCCAATAAGGATTGTTGTAATAGCTATTGTTCCAGTTATTATATCGGTTGTTTTTCAACTCATTCATATCTACCTGGCGACCAAACCAAAGGAACTGCAGCATAACTCCGGCCGCGCGTCCGCCCGAAGGACCACCCGGCAGGTTCGGTGCATCCGTAACTATATAGTTAGCCGTTGCCCCTACCTTTATATTCTTAGACAGTTGGTAATTGGTATTCAGACTGATGTTATTCTTTCTAATCTCCGTATTAGGCACCGTTCCTTTTTGAGTCTGATTATTAACACCCAAACGGAAGTCCGACTTCGTATCTGAACCGGCAATAGAGATTCCATTATCATAAGTTACGCCGGTTCTGAAAAAATCTCTCACATTATTCGGATGAGCCACAAACGGAACAGCTTCGCCGTTAGAGTAAAACTGAGGGATAAGGCGACCATCCATCTTAGGGCCCCAGCTTTCATCTACTCCATCGTTCACACCGCCGCCTTTACCGTCTACATAACTAAATTCTCCATTGGAACCCTGTCCGAATACATTCTGATATTCGGGCAATGTAGCTACGGTGGCAAAACTAATACCTGAATTAACCGATATTCCCAATCCTTTTTGCCCTTTTCCTGTTTTCGTAGTGATGAGTATAACTCCGTGCGCCGCCCGCGAACCGTAGAGCGCAGCTGCATTTGGCCCTTTTAGAATGCTTATGGACTCAATATCTTCGGAACTAAGATCGGCGATGGCATTTCTGAAGTCGCGCGTAGCACCACCCGCATTCAGTTGAGAATTATCTACCGGAATGCCATCTACGATGAACAGCGGCTGATTGTTTCCTGCTATGGAGGTTTCACCGCGGATAACAATACGAGACGACCCCATATCGCCTTGCGAATTGGTGATTCTTACACCGGCTATCTTGCCCGAAAGACCATTGAGCAGGTTGGTTTCCTTATTATTGGCCAGGTCTTTACTTTTAACCTCTTGCGTGGTATAACCCAATGATTTCTTTTCTCTGGAGATACCTAAAGCCGTAACCACCACTTCATCGAGTTGCCTTACATTATCCTGAAGTGTTACTATAAGAGGCTGATCGGCATTTGTTACCTCTACTTCACGGGTTTTAAAACCAATGAGATTAAACACTACCTTCACCGGGAAACTTTGCTTCACATTGAATGAAAATTTACCATCCACATCACTAACGGTCAGTACAGCTGTTGATGCCGATGTTTTGAGTGCTACGGTAGCACCGGGTATACCCAATTGCTGCGCATCGCGCACCACACCGTGAATCACTGTCTGCGCGTACAAACAATGCCCGGACAATAAAAGAAGAGAAGCGAAAAATATTCGCTTGATAAATCTTGATTTCGTATTTATAGGTTGCATATTTTATTAGCTATTATTTGGTTATTACTTTTTCATTCGGAAAATAACGATCCTTCCCCGCATACCACATGCAAGTATCTTATTGCCGTACAAAAAACCGGCAATGAACAAGTAGAGAAGAATAAGTAAGATGATATTTCCCCTAAAAGAACGGGGCGGAATGATTATTTACAGAAATCAACAACAAGTGCACGTACACATTCGCATATCCATAGAAATGGAGGTGAAGGTGAAAGAATGACGATTGAGGTACGTCAGGATAGAATGGTAGAAACGACGATTGGTACTATTTAAGAGAGTAGCCCGAAACTGATAGTGTTCCTCGAAAGGCCTCTTTTTGCGAATAAAAATCAGTGCATTCATTGTTCTGTCTTTTAATAATTATATCAATTAAATATTGTGCAAATATATGCGGTATTCCCGGTTGTAGAAATACCGCATATATGGTATATTGATAGCACAAAAAGGGGATCGGATTAATTCTCCTTCAACAAATCATCAATCAACTTATTGAATTCGGTTTTGAATTCTTCGTAAAACAGGCCCGTAGCAGGCCCGTTGAAGCCTGTATGTATTTTACGTACTTTCCCTTTCTTATCAATGAAGATGATGGTAGGATAACTCTTTAAACCATCTATTTCTGGCAATACTTTTTTATCATCGCCTATCTTTCCGGCAAAAAGTATATCGTAAGTCGCCCCATGTTTCTTCACTAAGTTAGAAAGGACTTTATGCACATATTCCGGATCATTCTTACGCTCAAAAGCCAAACCGACGATCTCTACGCCGCGATCTTTATTTTCTTTGTACCAGGAAGCCAGATAAGACATTTCGTCCAGACAGTTGGGACACCAACTGCCCAAGATAGAAACCACCACCACTTTGTTGCGGTATTTGGCATCGGAAAGAGAAACTAATTTATTTTGCAGATCGGGCAATTTGAATCCCAGCGTAGCATATCCTTCTCTCAGTTGTGTGAGGCGATAAGGATCGGCCAGGGCAGCCTCATTGTTACGCGTACCCTTTATCTGTTGACTACCTCTGGAAGTGATAAATGTTCCTTCAAAATGATCTTTATCGATAAACTGTGCCCGAATAAGGTACGGACTAAGTCCGGCAAAAGCCGAAAGGCGAAAGCCTGATGCATCAATAACTCCCTCCAGAAAACGAAGATCGCCCGTATTGGTTAGTATAGAACCGGTGAGTGTTGCTCCCTGCCGACTAAAAATACCCACATTCTTTTCGTCTCCTTTTTCGCTGACAAAGGTTACATCCCATTTCCCGTCGGCACCGGCCACTGCCGTTCCCTGCGTAGCAAAACGAGGTGCAGCACCCCATACAGCCTTAAACGGAACGCCCGGATCATTATCGGCATACAGTCGCTTAAAGACTCCTTCAATCGTGTCGCCTTTCAGCACACCGCTTAGCTGCGTGTCATAATCCTGAATAGGAATGAACACACTATCCTGCTTATAAGTAATTCCCTGAAGCGGTACACGCTCTGTTCCATTAATCAGTGTTACCACTGATGCCTCCGGAGTACCTTCGTTGTTCACTTCAAAGACAAAAGGGATCTTGCCCTCTTTGGCCGCAAACTCGGCACGCCATTTACCTTGTTTGAGCAGCGGATGGTTTTGACTGTTGCCGGTAGCCGGAAGTAACAAAGCAGCGAGAAGAAACATCGAATATTTTTTCATCTTCTTTATTTATTGATTTTTTAAAATACAAAATTACCGTTTCTGTTTTAATAACGAATACCCATAATGTGGTATTTACTTCACTCGAATATGGTATTCACACCCCTATCGGTTGCGCCATGCTTTAAAAAATACAGGCAATTCATAAGCCAGCATCACCAACCAACCGGCCAGACAAGCAAGAGCTACTCCGAAAAGCCCGAAACGGGGCGCAAGCAAAAAGGCGGCCAGCACCCTACCCACAATCTGTATAAAAGTGGAATTGAGCGTAACCTTTAAGCGCCCCATACCCCGAAAATAGCCTTGAATAATATTGGTCAGTGCCGGCAGAAAATAAAAAAAGGCCATGGCATGCAAGTAATAAACGCCCGACTGAACAACCCCCTCAGCCTCTTTACCAATAAAAACAACGGTTAACCAACGTGCACTAACAAAAATGGTGAACATCAATATCAGGCTATAGATAAGCTCTATCTTCAATCCGGCCATAAACCCCTTGCGAATACGCTTATATTTTTCCGCTCCCCTGTTTTGGGCTATAAATGTAGTGGCAGAGTTAGCAATGCTTTGTTCGGGCAGAAAAACAAAATCATCTACTCTATTCACTGCATTAAACGCAGCGATAGCATGAACTCCAAGCGGGTTAACCACTCCCTGTACCAGCAGTTTACCTACGTACAGACAAATCTGTTGCATGGCAGCCACCGAACTATAGTTAACCGTATCTCGCAGCAAAGAACGATCGAACACAAAATCGGTACGTCGAAAATGCAGAACGGGTATTTTCAGCCATACATAGAAGAGGCAAAGAAAAGCCGATACTGCTTCTGCCACAACCGTTGCTATGGCCGCACCTTTGGTGCCCATGCCTAACACTACAACAAACAGCAAATCCATCAGTATATTTAAAAGAGCAGAAGTAATTAAAAAGTAAAGCGGAATTTTAGAATTACCCATGCTACGCAGTGTGGAAGCATAAATGTTGTAGGCAAAGGTGAAAATGAGCCCGAAGAATATAATTTGCAGGTAACGGGTAGCGTCGTTCATTATCACTTCCGGAGTATTCATTAACCGTAATATGGGGCCGGATAGGAAAATGCCCGAAACAACAATAGCGATTGTAAACACACCGCCGGCTATGAGTGAAGTGGATATTTCACGCTTTAACTTTGGTATATCCGCCGCACCGAAAAACTCACTCATCAACACCGACATGCCCAGACAGATGCCAACTATGATAAATATCACTATATTCATAATGGGGCTCGCCGCACCCACTGCCGCCAACGCATTAGTACCTACAAAGCGCCCCACAATAATGGAGTCGGCGGCATTATATGTCAATTGAAAGAAATTGCCCAATATCATAGGGATGGCAAAACGAATGAGCTGTGGAGAAATGCGCCCCACAGTCATATCACCTATCTTATTATTTCTCATTACCCGAACCTATCAAGAAACTATCGTCCGAACCTGTTTTTAGTCAAATTTCAGTAAATGCAAAGGTATCGTTTTTTTAGATGTGGAAAAGGAAAGAAAGACAAGAAAGTACAGTCTATCAAAAAAAGTATGTACTTTTGCATCATTAAATAGTTCATAAAAATAAATGGAAGCATTAGCATTCAATACAACCGAATTGATTCTCTTATCAGCTTCGGGTATCCTATTCATTATTCAGGCGATCTATTACTTCGGTCTTTATAACCGGATACATGCCCATAACAAGGCTGTTAAAAAGGATAACGTACACTTCACTCAAGAACTGCCCCCCATCTCGGTTATTATCTGTGCAAAAAACGAGTCGGAAAATCTGCGAAGGAATTTGCCGGCCATACTCGAACAGGATTATCCCGAATTTGAGGTCATCGTTATTAATGACGGATCGACGGATGAAAGTGAAGAGTTACTGAATGTACTGGAGGAAAAATATTCTCATTTATACCATAGCTTCACACCCGAAAGTTCACGATACATCAGCCGTAAAAAGCTGGCGCTGACTTTGGGCATCAAAGCAAGCAAACATGACTGGCTGGTTTTTACGGAAGCCAACTGCCACCCTGTTAGTAACCAATGGCTGCGCCTGATGGCCCGTAATTTTACTTCTCGAACGGAAGTTGTACTTGGCTACAGCGGCTACGAACGCGGCAAAGGATGGCTACACAAACGGGTGGCTTTTGACTCGCTGTTTACTTCGCTCTCTTACCTGAGCTGGGCACTGGCCGGAAAACCGTATATAGGTTTCGGCCGCAACATGGCATACCGAAAAGAATTATTCTTCAACACTAAAGGATTTTCGGCTCACCTTAATTTGCAACGGGGAGATGATGATCTATTTATTAACCAAGTGGCTAAGGGCAATAATACACGGGTAGAAACCGATGCCAACGCCACAGTGAAAATACAGTTACCGGAGTATTATAGAGATTGGAAAGAAGAAAAAGTAAGTTACACGGCTACTGCCAAATACTATAAAGGAGGACAACAAACTCTGTTGAAAATGGAAACCATAACCCGCTTGCTGTTTCATCTGGTATTTGTGGCGACAATGGTACTGAGTATCCTGAGTTTTCATTGGTTTGTAGCCGGGGTTGCTCTCCTTGTATGGTTGCTTCGCTATACTATTCAGGCGATAATAATAAATAGAACAGCTACCGAGATGGGCGATAACAGACATTATTATTTCACCCTTCCGGCATTCGACTTCTTGTTGCCGCTACAATCCCTCAAGTTTAGGCTTTATCGCCTATACAGAGGCAAAGGTGATTTTATGAGAAGATGATCTCTATTCATAACGCATTGAGGTGGCCGGATTTATCTTCGTTATAAGATAAGAAGGCCCCAATAACATCAATATCGATATAATTAGTGTACCTACATTGATGAGCAAGAAAAGCCAGATATTGAACGAAACGGGAACGGTATCTACATAGTAAGTCTCAGGATCGAGTTTAAAAAGACCGAACTGGGACTGAATAAAATAAAAAGCCAGACCAATAAGGTTGCCCCAAAACATTCCTTTACCGATAAGAAAAACCGAAAGCCAGAGAAAAACTTTCCGAATGGTATAGTTATCGGCCCCCAGCGCTTTGAGAATGCCGATCATATTTGTTCTTTCGAGAATAATAATCAGCAGCCCCGAAATCATGGTGAAGCCGGCCACTCCAATCATCAGGATAAGAATAACCCACACATTGAGATTGAGTAAACCCAGCCAGGCAAAGATTTGAGGATTGAGTTGCTCTATATTCCTCACATAGTACACTCCACCCAAAGAATCTACTTTTTTATCCGTATCGGCAGCAATTTTATATGTTGTATCTTCCAGCTTATTATAATCTTTGACTTGCAACTCTACCCCGCTAACCTGCTTCGGCTGCCAGCCGTTCAGACGGTTTACCATGCAGATATCCGTCAGGAGGAACAGATTATCATATTCGGAGAAGTTAGTCTGATAAATACCTTTAATGGTAAGCCTGCGGGCACGTACATTATCTTGTATGAAATAAGTATAGATTTTATCTCCCAGCTTTAGTTTCAATTTAGTAGCCAATGATTTCGAGATAAGCACCTGATTGGTAGATGCCGAATCGCTAAAAGCAGGAATTTTTCCTTCGACTAAGTAATCGCGAAAAAAAGAAGTATCAAACTCCGGCCCTACTCCCTTGAGTACCATGCCTTGAAAGGCATCATTGGTTTTTATCATCCCCGGTTTGGTAGAATAGCGTTGCACATGTTTTACATCGGGATAATCGGACAATGCAGCCATCATGCTGTCATTGACCACAACCGGCCGTGTTTCGTAAGAACGTACGGCATCAAAATTACTGATTTGTATGTGCGAGCCGAAACCAATCACCTTATTGCGTACTTCACTCTTAAAGCCGATGACAACTGCTACAGATATAATCATTACGGCCAAGCCGATAGCAATGCCTATCATAGCAATGAGCACAGCCGGACGGGAAACGTGTTTACCTCCGCTGGTGTCGCGATAGATTCGCCTCGATATAAATAAAGCCAGATTCATTTCATTCTACCCTTCCCGGATATACCTCTAACGCTTTCTGCAAAACGAAAAGCGCACGGGTAAGGTCTGCCTTTTTCAGCACATAAGCAATACGCACCTCATTATAGCCGGAACCCGGAGTGGTGTAAAAGCCGGAGGCCGGAGCCATAAAGACTGTTTGCCCCTCATACTCGAAATCGGATAGACACCAGGCACAAAATTTATCGGAATCATCTACCGGTAGTTTGGCAACCGTATAGAATGCGCCCATAGGGATGGGAGAATAAACTCCGGGAATGCGGTTCAACCCGTCTATCAAACATTTACGACGTTCCACGTATTCATCATATACCTCTCTGGAGTATTCTTCGGGAGCATCTAATGAAGCCTCGGCAGCAATCTGACCGATAAGCGGAGGGCTTAAACGAGCCTGGCAGAATTTCATTACCGCATCACGTATCTCTTTATTTTTAGTAATAAGTGCGCCTATGCGAATGCCGCACTCCGAATAACGTTTAGAAACCGAATCAATCAAAACGACATTATTTTCAATGCCCTCGAGATGGCAGGCCGAAATATAAGGCGAACCGGTATAAATAAACTCCCGATAAACTTCATCGGAGAAAAGGAAGAGATCGTATTTCTTCACCAGGTCGCGAATCTGATTCATCTCCCGGCGGGTATAGAGATATCCCGTGGGATTATTAGGATTACAAATGAGAATCCCCTTTGTGCGCTCATTAATCAACTCTTCAAATTTCTCTACTTTGGGCAGAGAAAAACCTTCTTCGATAGTAGTGGCAATGGTGCGTATCTTTGCTCCGGCAGAAATGGCAAAAGCCATATAATTGGCATAGGCAGGTTCGGGAACAAGAATTTCGTCACCCGGATTAAGGCAGGAAAGAAAAGCAAATAATACAGCTTCCGATCCTCCGGTAGTCACAATAATGTCATCTGCCGTTAAATTGATATTAAATTTTTCGTAGTACTTGGTAAGTTTCTCGCGATAGCTTCTGTATCCGGCACTGGGACTGTATTCGAGCACCATGCGGTCTATGTTGCGTATCGCATCAATCGCGGCCTGAGGAGTAGGTAAATCGGGTTGACCTATGTTCAGGTGAAAGACATGTACCCCGCGCTGTTTTGCTTCATCGGCCAGCGGAGACAGTTTTCTGATAGGAGATGCAGGCATCTCATTACCGCGAATGGAAATAGTTGGCATGATTTTAATTTATGAATTACAAATAATCAATAACAATTTTGCAAATTAGAAGCTGCAAAGATAAAGTATCGATGGTTACTACGCAAACAAATACTTAACAAAATGAATGAATGTTATACCTTGTGCAAGTTTTATACTTAAGCAAATGTATATTCAAAAGAAAGATATACATTTGCCATAGATAATATTCATAAATGATCGCATAATGACTATAAACCTCATTACATTTGCCTCTCTTCTGCATAAACAGGTATCCATAAGGAGCTCTCACGAAATGATACTAAGCGAACTGGAGAAATATTTCACTCTTAATTTTATTGATTATACAGAGATTCATAAGCTTACCCCGGATGATTTCAGTCTGGTATTTATTGCTACCGGAGGAGTTGAAAAACTTGTTGCCCAATCTTTTGAATCGCTCCCGCGTCCAACTATATTATTGGCAGACGGCATGCAAAATTCTCTGGCTTCGGCTCTCGAAATATCTTCCTGGTTACGTAGCAGAGGTTTCAAAAGTGAAATTCTTCATGGAGAGACGATTTCCATTATACGGCGCATCGACATATTATACAGTAATTTTTGTGCACAACGCAGCATAAACGGCATGCGGATAGGCGTAATAGGGACATCATCATCGTGGCTCATAGCCAGCAATGTAGACTATCTGTTGGCTAAACGTCGGTGGGGAGTGGAGTATATTGATATACCAATGGAACGCGTATACGAACAGTTTGAACAAATAACGGATGAGGAAGTAGGACAAGCCTGTGCCGATTTTGCAGGCAAGGCATTGGCTTGCAGGGAGGCGTCTCCGGAGGATTTGATAAAAGCAATGCGTTTATACCGGGCAGTGAAACGTGTATGCGAACAAGAATATTTAACAGCCCTCACTCTTAGTTGCTTCAAGCTGATAGAGCAGACCGGCACTACGGGATGCCTCGCACTGGCATTACTGAACGACGAAGGTATTATAGCCGGATGTGAAGGTGATTTACAGGCTGTTTTTACTCTTGCAACAATAAAAGCCCTTACAGAAAAAACGGGATTCATGGCCAATCCTTCCATGGTTAACACCCGAACGAACGAGATTGTATTAGCTCATTGTACCATTGGCACTAAACTGACGGAGAAATACATTATCAGGAATCATTTTGAAACAGAAAGTGCCATCGGCATTCAGGGCATCCTGCCCACGGGAGAGGTAACTATTATAAAATGCGGAGGCGAATGTTTAGATGAGTATTACTTATCGTCGGGCACGCTTACCGAAAACACGAACTATATTAATCTTTGTCGCACGCAAATACGAGTAAAACTGAACACGAATGCCAACTATTTTCTTAAAAATCCTCTAGGCAATCATCACATTGTGATACAAGGGAATTACGAAGAAACCATCAATGAATTTTTGCAAGCCAATGGTTGCAAAAGAATAGAATAAAACGCTTGCTATGAGTTTTGTGGAAGAGACGAACAAATAGCTGTTTCTTCCCATTGCCCACGGTGCAACTCCATCACAGTGTTATAGCCTATATTTCGTAAAACTTGCAGTGCCTCGGCCCGTCCGTTGTTAATGCGTTCGGGATAGTGAGCATCACTATTTACCAATACTCGTATACCAAACTCTTTTAGCATCCCCCAATAACGCTCATTCGGATAAAAAGTACCTAGCTGATGATAAGCTTTGGTATTAATCTCTACCATATAACCTCGCCGCGCTACCTCACTAAAATAATCATGCATCAGTGAATTATACCACGGTTCATCCAACAACCCGGGACGATAGCTGTTTGCATTATAATGCATCTTATCGGCATGCCCCAGAATATCGAAGCCACCCAGCTCAACCATACGGAATAATCGGTCATAGTACAAATGAATCACTCGTACCACGTCTCCGCCAAAGTGTTCGTCCACCAGTTTGCGAAACACATCCTGCGGGCAATCAATATCCACGACTTCTTTATTATCATCATAAAGCAAATGCACGGAACCGATGCGGTAATCAAGCGGTAATTCTCTAAAGCGAGCGATAGAAGGATTGCTTTCTTCATTCAGGTAATCTATCTCCAAACCACAATAGAGTTCTATCTGTTTGGCGTATTTCTTCTTCAGCCGGTTACATTCCTTCAAATAGTGCCCCATTTGCTCCCACTCCATCGTCCAACGAGTAGAAAACGGTAACGGTGCATGTGAAGATACACCATAAGAAGTAAATCCCTGGGCAATAGCCGCTTTCAAAAAATCGTCCAGCGGTGCACGTCCGTCACAAAAAGAGCAATGACTATGATAATTGGTTAAATTCATGATTCGATTTCACTTAATTCAAGCCAGCGCATTGTTTTCTCATCAATTAAATTATTCACCTCCGGAAGTCTTTTCGACTTTCCGGTAAGTTCTTCCACAGACAGAGTTCCACTGCACAGCTCATCTTCGATTTTCGCTTTTTCCTCTTCAAGTGCAGCAATATCTTTTTCCAGTTGTTCTAATTCACGCTTTTCCTTAAAACTAATCTTTCGTTTATCATTCAAACGAATGCGCCCTGTTTTCTCCTCCTGAGGTTTATCAGCTTCCTTCTCTTTCTGCTCACGAGCTTCTTTCCAGTCACGATAATCACTATAATTACCGGGGAAATCGCGAATGTCTCCTCCGCCGTTAAAGACCATCAGGTGATCTACCACTTTATCCATAAAATAGCGGTCGTGCGATACAACAATGACACATCCTTTGAAGTTCTGCAGGTATTCTTCGAGCACATTCAAAGTAATAATATCCAAGTCGTTCGTAGGTTCGTCGAGCACCAAGAAATTCGGATTACGCATCAATACCGTGCAGAGGTACAAACGCCTGCGTTCTCCTCCACTTAGTTTATATACATAGCTGTGTTGCGTTTCGGGGGTAAAAAGGAAATGCTGCAAAAACTGTGAGGCAGTAAGATTTTTACCATTACCTAATTCAATGACTTCGGCAACATCTTGTATCACATCTATCACCTTCATCTGATCATCGAACTGCAATCCATCTTGCGAGTAGTATCCGAAACGTACTGTTTCTCCAACATCCAGCGTACCGCCATCGGGTTGCACTTCGCCCATTAATATTTTAATAAAAGTGGATTTGCCGGTACCGTTATTGCCCACAACACCCATCTTTTCGTAACGAGCAAAAACATACGAGAAATCATCCAGTATCTTTAACTCGCCAAAGCTCTTACGCAAATGGTCGGCTTCAAATATCTTTGAACCTATATAAGAAGCCTTCACCTCCAACTTCACATTATCGTTGTTAAATCGTTGCTTAGCCACTTTCTCCAACTCATAGAAAGCATCTTCCCTATACTTCGCTTTGTGTCCGCGTGCCTGTGGCATACGCCGCATCCAATCCAGCTCCGTGCGATACAAGTTGTTGGCCCGATCCATTTCGGTATTGGTCGCATCAATCCTTTCCTGGCGCTTTTCAAGGTAATAACTATAGTTCCCCTTGTACTGATAAAGCTGTCTGTTTTCTATTTCAACAATTTCCGAACATACACGATCTAGGAAATACCGGTCATGCGTTACCATTAACAAACTTATATTGGTACGTTGCAGGTATTCTTCAAGCCATTCGGTCATATCCAGATCAAGATGATTGGTCGGCTCATCCAAGATCAATAAGTCGGGTTCAGTAATTAACGTATTAGCCAATGCCACCCGCTTCAATTGCCCTCCGGAAAGATGTTTTATCGGCTGATTAAAGTTCTGAATCTTTAGCTGAGAAAGAATTTGTTTTGCTTTGCGCTCATAATCCCATGCCTTTTCGTGCTCCATGCGAATAAGAAGCTCTTCCAAACCCAGAGGTCCTTCCTTTTCCATGCAGCGTTCATATTCCTTAATAAGCTCTACCGTACTGTTTCCTTTATGAAAGCAAGCCTCCAATACAGTCAGTTCGCCGGGATACTGAGGATCTTGCTCCAAATAAGCCACACGAAGATCGCGACGGAAAACAACATTCCCCCCATCATATCCTTCTTTACCGGATATAATGTTCAGCAACGTAGTTTTTCCGGCACCGTTTTTGGCTATCAGCCCGATGCGCTGTCCTTCTGCGATGCCAAAAGATATATTTTCAAAAAGAATCAGGTCTCCAAATGATTTAGTAAGACCATCTATCTGTAAGTAACTTACCATAAGCTATGAGGATAGATCTTATCTACCGATTTTCTGCATTATATTTTCGTATTCTTCAGCAGCATCACAATGTTTGCCTGCTTTCACCCGACTCCAGACCAATTGCATCGGATCGATTATCGTATCTGTTTCACGGTATTGCAATACCGGAATTTCCCGATTGCCATCAATCAGAGTTCTCCATTCAACTCCGTCTACTTCATTGTAGAGAATGGTACAAATAGTTATGCCGAAAGACACCCAGGCATCGCGTTGGCTTTGAGAAAACCCACCGCTATCCATTGCTTGTTGCAACTTGGGCAAGTCTTCTTCTACTCCCTGGAAATCTTTCTTTAATAGCTTTTTGACCGTTGATGCGGCCCAGTCGTATCCTTCATTAACCTGATATATTTCAGAAAGCCGGATAGGAATAAGCTCTGCCGGATATTTCACACCGTCCTGCCTTACAGCCAATGAAGTAATAATATCTTCCGCTTCTTTCGTCTCCCCCCCTCTAGGAACGGTAAAACTACATTCGAAGGCTATATTATCTATGCCGGTAACCCAAAAGTGAGTTGTATAATAAGTGCCTTCCTCCTGAAACATCTGTTTGTAGTAGGCGCACTCCAAAGAACCAACATTAACCAACGAGGCCGATGAGTTATCTTTTAATTCTTGTGTCACAGATTGTTTGCCATAGACCATGGCATTCGGTAGTTTAGCCTCGGCCTTAAAGGCAGAGACACGAAAATTGCCCGTCCAACTATCCGGATTATAAAAAAGGAAGCTTCCTTCACCATCTTCAAATTCATTCCAATCCGAAGGATAAAACAAAGAAAACCAAGCACCCGGCGAAATAAACTTATTGCTTTTTTTTGTCATAATTTACATTATATTGTTATGCATAAAACAGAGAAATGACATTTTACGGAGTCTATGCCCCATTCCCAAAACGTCATAATGCATTTTCATAACGCAAATTACGAGTATTTTCTTTAAATATTAAAATTAAAAGAATAAAATAAGATGATAATGCGGGAAATCTCTCACAAAAGCCATTACAAATCGGTTATACGAATTTTCTCCAGCATTTCACACATTACCTCGTTCAACACCCCTAACCGACAAGCAGCAGCACCATATTCATCATAAATGCCTTCCTTGTTATCGAAAACAGGACACAACCCTTCTCCGGTAGCGACTAATAAGTCACGGAGGGTAATATCAAACAATGGGCAACATAGTTCATATGAAGACACAAGATTAGCATCTTCACCCGTACGCAAACAGATGAGCTTAGCCTTTTCCAACCTGCTTAGCAGCATTTGGGTTGAAGAATCGGAGAAAACACACAAAGCAGTATCGCTTGGTTCACGTTGATGATATATATCATAAAGCAACGCTACAACTTTTTTAGTATTCGAAGTCAACATAATGGCTTACCTCACTTTAGGGTTCCGTTACTTGACAGGTAACGGAATTTATGAAAATTTATAATATAAAATTAGGCGAAGTATCTATAAAAGCGTTCAAACTTAAGCGTGTAAGCCATATTTGCTGTTACATCTTATACATAGACAATAGCAGGTCAATTATCATTTCTATGCCTTCATGGGTTATTATCATTTATATAATCCTTCAATTTTCTTTTTAATTTTATAAAATTTATTAAAAAAGTAGAATAAATTCATTAAATAGTATGGCATATGTAAGCAATTTAACAACATAATAATTGAATCATTATAAGTGACAAAAAGGTTTATGGTAAGTAGTTGTATAATCTGATATTCATTGCTATAAAGGATTTATTTGAAAAGTAATATTTAAAAATAAAACGATTTTTGTTTGCTCTTTTTATAAATTATTTGAACCTTTGCAGTATCAAAACTATTCCGTTACCTGTCAAGTAACAGAATGACTAGAATATACAACTATTCCCTCATTATCACATATTTACGTTACTATATATAAATACTTTAAATAAATCTGTTTCTAAAAATAACTTTATTGGAAAACATTATTCCTCGTTTTGATAAGTAATGTTTTCGATGATAAATGCTCCTGAATTGTTTTAGAATCGAGCAATGCAATTACTTTGCGATTGGCATTACGTAGCGTACGATTCTCAAATGACGCAAGATAGTTATAGGTTACTTTTTCCGAGGCATGCCCTAAAGATTCACTTATAACAGCCACCGGTATTCCTTCCCTGTATGCTGCCGTTGCCCAGGAATGACGTGCAACATAAGAGGTGAGAGGCTCTCTCAGCTTTAGTTTTGCAGAAAGACGAGACAATCGTTTATTGTAAAGACGTAAGGCACTTTGATATTGTAGATATTCATCTCGCCCTGGATGAACAATAATAGGTAGAAGGTAAGGAGAATCAATAGTAGAAGATGCATACTTCTTAAAAAGAGCTTGAGCACAAGGCTCCAGAGCGACTGTAAGTAGACGATTAGTCTTGCTACGTCGGTATCTCAACACCCCCATTCTTACATCACTTTTGCGTAAATGAGCAAGGTCGACAAACGGAATGCCTCGCAAAAAAAAAGAAAGTAGAAAAAGATCCCGTGCAAAAACAAGCGGAGAAGAGTCAGCCAATTCAGCCTCACTAAGACGTTTTATCACACTAGGTGATGCCGCTCGTTTTTCAGAGGAGTCTGTCCCCGTAAAAACTTCATCGAAAAGTCCGCTGATTAAATTAACCTGTAGCCGCCGAACAGCCTGATTACAGATAGAGCGCAACATTCTCATATACAACGAAACGGAATTCCTCTTGCAACCCTCTGCATAGAGATACAGTTCATACTTTTTTAGCAATTCAGGGGTAAGTTCCTCAAAAGTCAATGTCTCTCGTTTAACAAAGCCATTCAGCCGACGAATGGAACTAAAGTACGATCGTGCCGTACCATGGCGTTCGGACTGCACTAATTCTTTAATCAGCGTAGATACAAAATCGGTAATACTATTCATTTTCTATGGTTTTAGTTTGAAAAGGCAAAATAAGCTGTGTTTTTCGATATATCAATATATAGAAGCATTTTCATTCAAAACGTTATTAACAATTTATATTTTAAACACAACTACCTGTTTTCATCACGATATGCTAATTGTTTTCCCCATTCTTCTGTATACCACCCATGATAAATAGACAAGAGATAAAAAATAGCACTGACACAGTATTTCTTACAATCATCACCTCTTTTTATAAGGTACCAAGTGGCTTTGCAAAGAAAACCGGTTGCCTTTATAAAGAAAACCGGTCCCCTTCATAAAGGCAACCGGTTTTCTTTAAGCCCTCTTTATAAGGCCCTTGAGCAATGTTTATAAATAGTTACATATACGCAGAGACATTGCTTTGAGGCCTTCTAAAGAGAAAGAGAGCGTCTTTCCCGCTCTCTTTCTCTTTAGATATTCTTGTCGTTATCTAATTTCCAAATACTCTTTACGCTATTTATTAATATAGCCATAGTATTCATCATCCGTTGAACAATCCCACCAAACCGGACATGACCAAATAGGGTCAGTCATTGCTAATTTATTAGAAGCTCTCAACTGAGTCAGATTATAGTTGCTTTCATGCGTACTTTGACTAAAACGACGGAACCAATAAGTCAAATCCGTAGGCGAAGAGCCCACAATCTTATTAGTTGCTGAAAATTCCTGAGGGCGCTTATAGTCAACATAAACAGTTCCAAAGTTGCCAATGTTTCCTGCACTATAATTAAAGCGACGCATATCATTCCATATCTCCAAATTAAATCCCATAGAAATAATTTTCTGGCGCATAATATCGGCCATTGTCAAATCAGTAGCCGATTGACAAACAGCAGGACTACTCATATAAGCAGATATTTCCCCTTGATCCATAGGCATCTCGTCCGGATTAGAAGTACCATCGGCTTTCCATTCAGCCAGTTTTTGCTGCATTCTATCAAAATTAGCTTTAATACCATCCTTATAAGCCGTCAAAGCTTTATCCTGATCTCCTTTTCTCAAATAAACCTCAGCCTTTATAAAGCACATTTCAGAATAAGTCAAAATATCCGTATCTGAATTGGGACGGGCATAGAATGTACCGGTTCCGGCAATATAATCATAATCTGCAGTCGGATAATAAAACATATCTATTTTTGAACGCCCGCTCGTTGACAAGCTATTGGCACGCATATTCACATAGATAGTGTCTCCGGCACGATTGTAGTTTGTAACATTACAATAAGCAGATCCTATCGAGTAAATAACGGAGACCGTTTCACCGTTTACTTCTGTTTTATGTATTTTCCCGGCATTTGTCACAAATGCTTCTCTGGCAGTAGCATCTGTGATTTTATAGCTAATGACAAAACCACCCTTTGTTGCATCAAATCCAGTTTTTTCCGCCCCGGTTACATATAAAGCTGTTACAGGACCACCATTTTGACGAACATCCGAATACATCATATCAACGCCTGCATCATGAACCCATTCATAACCCTCAATTTTATCGTCAGCATTTAGCTTTATATTTCTCATCATACCGGGTACCAATTTGGTCATACGAGGATCAATTACGCCGGAACCGCCGGAAAAACTATTTGTGAGCAAATCAACATACCATTTCGTCTCACGTTGGGTAGCACCGTATGCAACACAATCCCACAAAGCAGCTGTTTGATAGGGATCACCTACCGTGAAGTTCGTTTCATCACCTTCCACATTATAGTTCTTCATCGTTGTATTATCGGCATTCGACTGAGGTGCATTTTCCAATGCCGCCAAAATATCATCAGCATTATATAAATCGGACTTCTTTGACAACTTTAATAAATAGCGAGCTTTCAAACCATAGCAAAGCTTCAACCATTTACCAACATCGCCACCATTCCAAAGATCACCATCCGATAATTTTGCATATGCGGTTGAAGACTGATCTTTTTTAAAGTATTCTATCGCTTTATCTAAACAATCAATGCAATTATTAAACATCGTTTTGCCATCATCGTATGATGGATTTGTCTTACCAGAAAAAGCATCGGTCATGGGTAATTCCCCATGAAGATCCAGTAGCATCATAAAGCCCATAGCCTTAATACAATAAGCAGCACCAATGTAATGATAAGCACCACTCTCTTCTGCCTTAGCAATTAACGGTTCAATATTGACCCCGGCTCCAAGGTAAAAATTCTGATAAACCGTAGTGCAACTACTCTGAGCCGGATTCCATGCTGCCAGCAATCCATTAGCACTAGTCGTGGAAGTTTGCGTTAATAAACCGGCAATAGTGCAAGCACGCATACTTGCTGTTCCCCATGCATAAGTATAATAGTTCTGAATCCAGGGAAGACGAATATCGACAGATGCATTCTCCGATTTGGGATTATCCGGATCAGTATTCACATCAAGGTAATCATCACACGAAGACACACTTAGCACAAGCAACAAACTCAATATAGTATATTTAAAATTCTTCATATCCTTAGTGTATTAAATTAATTAGAATGTCACATTAATACCGAATGACATACCAGCCGTAGCAGGCACTCCACAATAGTCAATGCCGGCAGAACCAGAACCTCCGGTTCCAGAACCGGCAACGCAAGTTTCAGGATCCAAGCCCTTGTAATTGGTTATAAGAAACAGATTATCTCCGGTAATAGTAGCGCTGAGACCTTTAACCACACTCTGCCGTTTCAGTAAATCTTTAAAGTCATAAGACAGAGAAATTGAGCGAAGTCTTATCCAATTGGTCTTAGTTATAAAATTCTCAGCATTTTTACCATAATTATCCCAATATTGCTGTATCATATACTTACCCGATTTTTGCGCACCATTAACAGTATATGTTTTGTCAGCGTCGTATGTGTAAGAAATAGCTTCACCCGTCTTGCTGGATATCCCACTAACGGTTACCGACTCACGATCCAATGTTTTAGTACTCAGCCCTTTTGAAGCCAAGTAATATTCGGTTCCATTATAGATATCTCCACCCAATCTCAGATCAAGCAAAAACGAGAGATTGAAATTTTTATAAGTCAAGCTATTATTAAAACCTCCTATCATAGTCGGCTCACGGTTTCCAACAATATTTGTTTCTACCTGAGAATCCTTATATAATCCTGTTGCTTCATCTACGAGATAATGATCTGCACCATCTTCACCTTTTTGTGTTAACCATTTATTTCCTGTCAGGCCCAGAAAATAACCTCCATTGGGAATAGAGCCCGCTTTTGCCGCACCTATTTGTGCATCCGTAACATAGAAAACATCTACGCCATCAATAAAGTCACCTAAACGGCCACGGTTACCTGAAAGATTCAGCGTCGCTTCCCATTCAAAATCTCTAGTGACAATAGGTTTTCCTGTTATAGAAAGTTCCATGCCTTTGTTGATAACTGAACCTCCATTCAGAGTAAGAAAAATATAACCAGTTGATTGAGCCAAACGAGGAGCACACAACTGATCTTTAGTCTTACTATAATAATAAGTATAATCAATGCCTAAACGTCCATTCAAAAATCTTAATTCAGTACCAAATTCATAGGAATCCTGAATCTCAGGCTTCAAATTAAGACTACCACCAGTCCAACTGTTTCCCATTGCAAGTTTACCGCCATTCACCGTGGCAACAGGCCACATATAGAAACTTGTAGAATACGGGTCAGCATCTTTTCCTACCTGAGCCCATGAAGCACGAATCTTACCAAATGAAAGTATATTGTTTTTAGGCAACAATTCAGTAAAGACAAAGCTACCCGACACAGATGGATAAAAATACGAACGATTTTCTACCGGTAATGTAGATGACCAATCGTTACGCCCCGTAGCTGTTAAGTACACTATATTCTTATAAGAAGCTCGAAGTTCACCGTAAGCTCCAACCATACGCTTGCGGGTGGTATTATCTCTTAAATACTGATTAGCGGATGCAATATTACTAAAACCTATAACGTCTTCTGCTACAAAGTCATATCCCCAACGAGTTACATTGTTCGTTCTTGTAGCCTCTGTCGTTGTGCCAAGTAGTAAATTAAAATCTAGGTTTCCAAATGTTTTGTGCATATTAGACATCACATTGGTACTAATGTACTGATAACTAACATCCCCCTTACTTAAATAACCATTTTGATACTTTTCAACAACGGCACCACCCGGAGCACGGTAAGTAGGCGCTTGTAGTATATTTATCAAGACCAACACGAGCAGAGATATCCCACCAATCGGCTAATTTTAACCCCGCATTAACACTACCTGTTAAACGCGAAGTTCCGTCCGTCATTTTATTGCGATTCAATATCCAATACGGATTTTCTACATCATCAGCCAATTCCTGACGCCCGTCAAATATACGATATTTCGTTCCGTCGTCATTCAGATAATGTTTCATATCATCACTACGAGACCAGCCATATAAAGCAGTCATTGCTCCATTGCCGCCCTGACCATACAAACCTGCTGACGTTAAGGTCTTCTTAGTATCTGCCTGAGAATAAGATACATTAGCCCCCACTGTCAAAATTCCATATTTCTGTTCCGCATTAAAACGGAAAGTTGTTTTATTATAGCTAGTAGTAGGAACAATACCCGATTGATCAAAGTTAGAAGCCGATAAGTAAAAAGAACCATTCTTTGTACCTCCAGATACATTTACACTATTATCAAAAACATTGCTACCTTGGAAGAAGTTCCCCACATTATCATAAGCGGTTCCTTCTATTTTATCTCCCCATGAGTCTGTGGTCCAATCACTAAAGGAACCGGCTTCATTATAAAATCCGCGACCATAAACTCCTTGAATTTCGGGAAGTTTGTTTGCCCATGAATATGCATATTTGCTACTTACGTTTACACGAACAGATCCTTCCTTGCCTTTTTTTGTAGTAATAATGACAACACCATTTGCTGCACGCGATCCATATAAAGCGGCAGCGGCAGCCCCTTTCAACACAGACATATTTTCAATATCCTCTGGATTAATATCCATTACACGATTACCAAAAGTAGTACTTGTTTTAGTAACCCCATCTGTTCCTGAGTTTCCCCCGTTAACAGTTGAATTATCATAAATTATGCCATCGACAACAAACAAAGGTTGATTATCCCGAGATTCACTAGCCGAGTTACCACCGCGAATAACAATATTAGAGCCAGCACCGGCAGCACCGCCCGCTTGTGTAATATTTACACCGGGAATTTTACCAGCCAAAGAATTCACAACATTTGTTTGCTTATTCTTCAATAATTCTTCTGAATTTATATCAGAAACCGCATATCCCAATGCTTTCTTTTCCTTTTTGATGCCCATGGCTGTAACCACCACTTCGCTAAGAGCCTGAGCATCTTCTGTCAACACAATTTCATAAACTGCAGATGTTTTCACTGCAACTTCTTTCTTCGTATAACCCACATAAGAAACAACCAAAGTCGCTCCCGATAAGGCATTTAATGAAAATTGACCATCAACATCGGTAATAGTACCATTACTTGTACCTTTCACCAATATACTGGCACCAATAATAGGCTCTCCCTTGGAGTCAACAACTGTTCCTGCAATTTTCTTAGCCTGTTGAATACTTTGAGAACTTAGCACACCCAAATCACCGGCGGCATTTACCGGAAAAGGCATAGCAAGTCCCAAGAGACAAACAAGACCAAATGATAAGCAATAATTTCTTTTCATAAGCTTTGTATTTTTTGGGTTTGTTTGCAAACTTATGAAATATTTTAGAAATAAAAATAAAAACTAAACTGAATATAAGTGAATAAATATTAAAAGCTTTGCGTTTATACAATACCAACATTCAACTATGCGATTTTGATACTTAAAACCTCTATTATCAACAAATAAGTAACTTTCAAAAAGATTACACTTAAGACAATAAATAAAACAAAATAATATATTTTCAGTAATACAAAACACAAAATTACATTTTATCAAAAAATAGACTATCAAAATGAATATAAATTAAAAGCAATAGTTAAACATATAAAAACATATTAATATAGTTAACTAAATTTAATAAAGCTTTCAAAGAATGACTATTTTCCTATTGGCTGAATTTTTCTTCTCACCTCTTTAGATATCTCCAAGAACATATAATTTAATTTACCGGAATGAATTCCAGCCTCATTTTGCTCATATTTACTATTAGCATATTCCTTTGATTTCTCAAAAGTAATGAATGACATCTGATTCTGAGATTTACCCACCATAGTAGAATCCAACTGTTCATCCGGAAAAAAGTCGTCAAGATCTACATCGCCGATCATGGTGGTTTCCAGAAAATTCATACTTTTATGATTCGCATCCATGTAATAGCCCACGAACATGTGACCAGGCGTACGTACCAATATAGGATCAATGTTAATGGCCCGCAACAACGAAGCTATCAAGACACTACCATCTACACAATTAATCTGAGAAGACTCTAATGAATCATCAAATGTACGTACCCGTTGCGAGTAAACCACATTACTGGAAAGGCTGGTATTTGAAACAGAGCTGTAGCGAAAATTACGCTTTTGCAACACATTCCACAAAGCATATACCTGCTTGTCTACTGCCCCGGGCTTTGTATTCTGATAGCCAAGAAAGCGATTAACAATACGGGTATTCAGGGCTTCGCGCAGTAGTTGATCTATCATTGGATTGTCTTCATTCACATAAGCAGCAAAAAAAATGCCCGTATCATGAAAAGTCGTACCATTGCTAACATAGCCCAGTAAGCATTCATTAATACTACGAACAGAGAAAGTACGCACTCGCTGCCCGAGATCCTTCCCATCCTCCTCTACTGTTATAGCCACACTTATCGGAGTGGCCTGATTTAGATCTTTCAAAGCTTCATAATTCCAGATAATATCGGGGTAAACAGTATATTCCGTACGGGGTTTATCGAGCACAAATTCTGAAACAGAACGGGAAAAGAAAGGTGTTTCGGCTACATCTATACGAATACGGGTATAGGGAGAACGCGATCTGAGACGGATAGAAATGCATGATTTAGGATTACCTACATAAATTGAATCAGAAGGTTGAATGACTTGTGCATCCGTAGTAGCTACAGATAAAATGGCAGAAGGAAATATATTACCTCCCAATTCATCTGTTATCTCAAAACCGGAATGAAAAGAAGAAAACGTAAATACATATATCAATCCTGTTACCAAAAGAAGAACAGCAACAATAATGAAAAAGCTTTTCTTTTTCAGTTTAGAAATTATTTTTATCATGTTTAAAATTTATTTGTATCAACAAAGATATAGCATTATTTTATAAATAACTATATTTGTCATACAAACGTAACAGGTGTTTCATTTTTCTGTAATAAAAGTATCTCACCTTTGTTGCGAAGAAAATAGAAATTTAACTTTGTAAATGGAGGTTTACTATTAATAATCAATGGCTGACCTACCTTAACAACAAAAAACAGGAACCCAATGAATGATTACCGTATTTTAGTTGTAGACGACGAAGAAGATCTTTGCGAGATTTTAAAGTTTAACCTCGAAAACGAGGGCTATGAAGTAGACACAGCCAATTCGGCTGAGGAGGCTCTGAAAATGGACATAAGCAGCTACCATTTATTACTTCTTGATGTGATGATGGGAGAAATTTCGGGTTTCAAGATGGCTAATATGCTAAAAAAAGAAAAGAAAACCGCAAATGTACCTATCATATTTATCACGGCCAAAGATACTGAGAATGATACAGTGACAGGGTTTAACCTAGGAGCCGACGATTACATCTCTAAGCCTTTTTCGCTAAGAGAGGTTATTGCCAGAGTCAAAGCTGTATTGAAACGTACTAGCACAACAGAGACTGAGAAACTACCTGAACGTATCAACTATCAATCTTTGGTAATAGATATTACAAAGAAAAAAGTAAGCATCGGTGACGAAGAAATTTCCCTAACTAAAAAGGAATTTGAGATATTGCTCCTTCTCCTTCAAAATAAAGGGCGCGTGTTTTCGCGCGAAGACATATTAGGGCGCATCTGGAGTGATGAAGTTTATGTGCTCGACCGTACCATTGACGTAAATATTACCCGTTTACGGAAAAAAATCGGAATGTACGGCAAACGTATCGTAACCCGTCTGGGATATGGCTATTGCTTCGAAACCGAATAGACAGCCAAACTCATCAATTATGGAAAACAACAAACGCTTTCTTTCCTTTAATCGAAAATTATTTCTTTCGGTTATATCACTATTTCTCGTTTTTACCGCTTGCTTTCTGACTTATCAATATCAACGCGAAAAGGAATATAAGATAGAATTGCTGCACTCTAAACTACAAGACTACAACGATCGCCTATACGAAGAGTTGCACAATAGTAAGGAAGAAGCAATGGAAGAAACGTTAGACAGCTATATCAGCCGATATGTGCTCAAGGATTTGCGCGTCACGGTTATAAAGCACGATGGTACCGTAATTTATGATAGTTATGAAAAAAACAAAAATAAAATAAAAAACCATATTGGTCGAAAGGAGATACAACAAGCACTGAAAACAGGAAACGGTTATGACGTGAGACGTACCTCAGAGACCACAGGCGTGACTTATTTCTATTCCGCAACAGCGTATACTGATTACATTATTCGTACAGCACTACCTTACAACCTGAATCTAATCAGAAGTTTAAAAACAGATCCGAATTATCTTTGGTTCACAGGCATCATTACGTTATTGCTCATCTTTATTTTCTACAAATTCACCCACAAACTGGGAGCGTCCATTAATCAACTCAGAGAATTTACAATGCGCGCCGATAAAAATGAGCCGATAGAGATGGCTTTACAATCGGATGCACCGCAAAATGAATTGGGAGAGATTTCTCAACACATTATCCAGATATACAAGCGCCTGCATGAGACAAAAGAAGCACTCTACATAGAACGAGAAAAACTGATCACCCACTTACAAATATCACACGAAGGATTGGGGATATTTACCAGCGATAAAAAAGAAATATTAGTAAACAGCTTATTCACGCAATACAGCAACTTAATATCAGACTCCAATCTACTTACATCAGAAGATGTTTTCTATACCAATGACTTGCATGTTGTTACGGACTTCATTAACAAAGCTCAAAAAAGACCGGTAGAAAAAGAAGAGAAAAGAATGTGCATCAATATCAATAAAAACGGAAGAACATTTATTGTGGAATGCATTATTTTTCAAGATATGAGTTTTGAAATATCAATTAATGATGTAACTATGGAAGAAGAGCAAGTGAGGCTGAAGAGGCAACTTACTCAAAACATTGCACACGAATTAAAAACTCCCGTGAGCAGCATACAGGGCTATTTGGAAACAATTGTGAATAACGACAATATACCTAAAGAGAAAATGAATACTTTCCTGGAACGTTGTTATGCCCAAAGTAATCGTTTAAGCAGATTGCTCAGAGACATCTCTGTGCTCACCCGCATGGACGAGGCTGCCAACATGATTGATATGGAAAAGGTGGATATCAGTATATTGGTTACTAATATCGTCAACGAGGTTTCGCTTGAGCTCGAGGAGAAACAAATCACTGTGGTTAACTCACTACGAAAAGAAATACAGGTGCGTGGAAACTATTCGTTGCTATACTCTATCTTTCGCAACTTGATGGACAACGCTATTGCTTATGCCGGAAATAACATACATATTTATATTAATTGCTTCCGGGAAGACGAAGGATTTTATTATTTCAGTTTTGCCGATACAGGCGTGGGAGTATCACCCGAACACCTGAACAGACTCTTTGAACGTTTCTACAGGGTAGATACAGGACGCTCACGCAAGTTGGGCGGCACCGGACTAGGACTGGCAATCGTAAAAAATGCAGTGATTATTCACGGAGGAAATATTTCGGCAAAAAACAACCAAGGAGGCGGACTTGAATTTGTCTTTACCCTGGCTAAAGAGAAATAAAAACAACTCTCCTGTTTATTGGGTAAATTCTAATTTATAGATACCAAAAACAAAATAATTCGCTCTTTTTATGTATTTTTGCGGGCAAACAATAGCATTAAATTATGATGAAAAGTATAAAATACGCCCCCCTCCTCCTGTTACTATTCTGCTGTTTCTCATGTAAAAATAACAAAGTTTCCGAACATAGTTCCGTTCAAGTACCAGTCAAATCTCAACAAGATACCGCCGTACAGGCATTTTCTCTTCCTGTTGTACCTGCTGTGCTGACAACTCCGGCTCTGCGGGCAGATTATTTAGTAAATCATTACTGGGACCATTTTAATTTTTCCGATACTAACTACATTCACCATCCGGAAATAACGGAACAGGCCTGGGTAGACTATACCGATTTGCTAACACATGTTTCGCTTCCCACAGCTAAAAATGCAATAAAAGATGTAATGAACAGAGCTTCGGGAAAAGAAAAGAAGATGTTTATTTACTTCACGGATCTAGCAGATAAATATCTATACGATCCAAATTCACCGGCACGAAATGAAGAATTCTATATCCCTGTACTCGAAACGATGATGGCCTCACCCATATTAAGTGATACTGAGAAAATTCGTCCGAAAGCACGGTTGGAACTGGCACAAAAAAACCGTATCGGCACAAAAGCTACCGATTTTACATATACACTCGCATCAGGGGCCAAAGGTACTTTACAGGGACTATCTACGGAATTCACCCTACTGTTTTTTAACAACCCCGGTTGCCATGCATGCGACGAATACATAAAAGCCATCAAAGGATCTTCTATTATTAACAAACTAATTGCTGATAAAAGGCTCAAAGTACTTGCCATATACCCGGATGAAGAATTGGATGAGTGGGAAAAACACCAACAGGAATTTCCTAAAGAATGGATCAATGGATATGATAAATCAGCAAGCATCAAAAAGAAAAATGTATATGATTTAAAAGCGATACCCTCTCTTTATCTGCTCGACAAAGAGAAGATGGTATTACTAAAAGACGTAACACTACCTGCTATTGAAGCTTATTTTAAAACCTCAAAAATAGAATAAAAGTTCCTCTCTACTATTTTTCGAAACAAAAGACCCGCACATTACGATATTCTTCTTATCTTTGCAACGCATTGGTTCGTTAGCTCTTTATGCAGAGCCGCGATGAAAAGGGAATCAGGTGTAAATCCTGAACAGTCCCGCTGCTGTAAGTTTCATAGAAATGTTGTAAGCAAGCACCATTAGCCACTGGAAAATCCCGGGAAGGCGCTTACCAACAGAAACAAGTCAGAAGACCTGCCATGCTTTATTAATTACTGCTTTCGAGGAAAGAGCAAGAAACTTATGAGCAAATTTGACCTATTAAGAACTTTCAGCAATGTTGGGATAGTGAGTCTTCTCGTCCTGCAACCGCTTTGTGTCTTTGCTCAACGGCAGAGGATAGATACAACACGCGTGTACGCCATCCCGGAAGTAATGATATCCGAACGTTATCAAACCCGGGAAGTACAAGCTGCCGTACCCAAGCAGATACTCACTCGCGAAGAAATTAAAGGACTAAATGTATTGCAGGTCTCGGATGCAGTAAAACATTTCGCAGGCGTCACAGTAAAAGACTATGGTGGTATTGGCGGACTGAAAACAGTATCATTGAGAAGTCTCGGCGCTGAACACACAGCCGTGAGCTATGACGGCATTGCTGTTACTGACTGCCAGACGGGACAAATTGATATCGGCAGATTTTCGCTGGATAATATAGATCGTCTGTCATTAAGCAACGGGCAGGCAGACAATATCTTTCAACCGGCACGTCTTTTTGCTTCGGCAGGTATACTGAATATACAAACTCTTACCCCACAATTTATTAAGGAAAAAGACGTTAATGCGTATGCATCTTTTAAAACCGGATCGTGGGGATTAATAAATCCGGCTTTCCGCCTCGAACATAAAATAGGAGAACATTGGGCTACATCATTCAACAGCGAGTGGATGTCGGCCGACGGACGTTACCCATACACACTTCACTATGGCGCGGCAAACGACAGTACTTCTCATGAAAAGCGTAAAAACACGGAAGTAAAAACGCTACGTGCTGAAGGAGAACTCTTTGGTAACTTCTCCAACTCGGAGCAATGGCGTTTGAAAGCTTATTATTATCAGTCTTCGCGTGGATTACCGGGAGCCACAACCCTTTACTACGACTATGCTTCGCAACATTTATGGGACAAGAATGCTTTTGTGCAAAGTCACTACAAGAAAGAGCTAAACAAACAATGGGTATGGCAAACTTCAGCCAAATGGAACTGGAGTTACCAACGATATCTGGACCCAGATTATAAAGGGACTACTGGCAAAACGGAGAACAGCTATTATCAACAAGAGTATTATCTTTCTGCTTCCATGCTATATCGCATGTTCAATCAACTTTCCATTTCTCTCTCTACAGACGGAAGCATCAACACACTCAATGCGAACTTGAACAATTTTGCCCGGCCTTTGCGTTATTCGTGGCTCACGGCCATAGCAGGAAAGTATGTTAACGAATGGCTTACGGCTTCTGCCTCAATACTGGCTACTGTAATAAATGAACATACCGAACAAGGAACCAGCGCTACTAATCGCCGAAGATTAACTCCGGATATAAGCGCCTCTATCAAACCTTTTGCCGGCGAAGAGTTTCACATCCGCTTGTTTTATAAAAACATATTCCGACTTCCCAGTTTCAATGATTTGTATTACGGAGAAACGGGAAACAACAATCTGCTTCCGGAGAAAGCAACACAGTATAATTTGGGCCTCACTTACAGCAAAGATATCAGCAAACTCCTCCCCTATGTGTCTGCCACAATAGACGCTTATTACAATCGGGTATCGGACAAGATTATCGCCACTCCTACAAAGAATATATTTGTGTGGAGCACGGTCAATCTGGGGAAAGTAGATATAAAAGGTGTAGATGCCACTGCACGCATAAGTCTGCAAGTATGGGAGAAAATTCGTTTTAACCTTGCCGGTAACTATACTTATCAGCAAGCACTGGATGTAACCGACCCGAACAGCAAAACATATAAAAATCAAATAGCCTATACTCCGCGTATATCGGGCTCCGGACAGTTGGGTATTGAAACACCGCTGGTAAACCTTTCCTACTCTCTTCTATTCTCCGGTAAACGCTATATGTTGGGACAAAATCTTTCCGAAAACCGTTTAGAAAGTTATAAGGATAGCAGTTTTTCTGTAAGTAAAGAGTTAAAAATAGATGGAACCAATGCTTTACTCAGTGCCGAAGTGCTGAATCTGGCAAACAAGAATTACGAAATAGTGAAAAATTTCCCTATGCCGGGACGTTCTATACGTGCTACTATAAAAATTACTTATTGAAATGAAAAAATACACTTATGTTCTTTGGTTACTACTACTCGCTACATTGCTGCACGCGTGTGACGACATGACAGATACGGATAGCATAACAGCAGGCACAGGCAATTCTGACGTAAATCCAGAATCGGGCACAGCCGAACTCTATGTGCTGAATGAAGGATTATTCAACTTAAATAATAGCACATTAATGCGCTATTCGTTTAGCAGCGGCACCAGCGTCAAAAATTATTTTAGGCAAATAAATAATCGTGGATTAGGCGACACGGCCAATGATATGGGTATTTACGGATCTAAGCTTTATATTGTGGTCAACGTGTCTAGCCAAATAGAAGTAATGGATCTCAATAGCGGAATTTCATTGGCACAAATTCCCATGCTCAGTCAGAATGGTAGTTCACGACAACCCCGTTACATCACTTTCGCCGAAGGTAAAGCATATGTTTGTTCGTTCGACGGCACGGTGGCGCGCATAGACACGACTTCGCTAACAGTAGACGCTTATACGGCAGCCGGGCGAAATCCGGATGGTATCTGTGTGCAAAACGAGAAATTATACGTTTCTAACTCCGGAGGGCTGGATAGTCCGAACTACGACAATACCGTATCCGTAATAGACCTTGCTACTTTCACTGAAATAAAGAAAATTACAGTTGGCAGCAATCCCGGTAAAATTTTACCCGACAAATATGGAGATGTGTACGTAGTGACCCGTGGCAATCTAAAAACCGATAATTATCATTTCGTACAGATAAACAGCCAGACGGATGAAGTTACGCATGTTTTTGATAGCGCTGTACTGAACTTTGCCATTAACGACGATTATGCCTATCTGTATAATTACGATTATACGTCCGGCAAGTCATGGATCAAAGTTTTCAATGTTCGCACTGAGACAATGGAGCGCGAAAATTTCATCACTGATGGAACTACTCTGACCACCCCTTACGGTATCAACGTGAATCCGTACAATAGTAATATTTACATCACCGATGCGTATGATTATAAGGTTACGGGCGATGTGCTTTGCTTCAATCCGCAGGGACAGTTACAGTTTCGCCTCAGTAATGTGGGACTAAACCCTAATACAATTGCATTTAGCGATAAAGCTTCGCAAAGCGTGATAGACAATAATGATAATGAAAAAACCTCACCGGCTTTTGCCAACAAAGTATATGAATACATCCCGGCCCCCTGCCAATATATGAATACCGGCACCACCGCCTATAAAGACAGCTACACAACTGCACAAGTATTAGAGTACGCTACCGAACAAGTAAAAAACAAATCTTTACTCAGTCTAGGTGGTTTCGGAGGAAATATAACACTAGGTTTTGATCATACAATTAAGAATGTATTAGGAGAATATGATTTTAAGATTTACGGCAATGCTTATTACGACATGTACGGCACAGCCACCGGCAAACCGGGAGGTAGTTCCGAACCTGGCATCGTTCTGGTATCGAAAGATTCAAATGGCAACGGAATACCCGATGACACATGGTATGAATTGGCGGGAAGTGAATACAATTCAGACAAAGTAATCCGCAACTACCGAATAACATACTATCGCCCTAATCCCGCAAACGCTGATGTGAAATGGATAGATAATCAAGGCAAAGAGGGTTACATACTTCGTAACTCTTACCACCAGCAAACGTCTTACTATCCGGCATGGATGGATGATGAAATTACCTTTAGCGGAACTCGCCTGCCGGACAATGCAGTGAATGAGGGGACTGGTACCAGCCAACATTGGGTATCATATTGCTTTGATTGGGGATATGCAGACAATCAGCCCAACAACACAGAGTACAGTAATTTTAAAATAGACTGGGCAGTAGATGCGAACGGAAATCATGTGCATCTTGATGGAATAGATTTCGTGAAAATATACTGTGCTATGAACCAAGATTGCGGATGGATGGGTGAAGCTTCCACCGAAGTTTCGACCATAGAAGATTTACATTACACCAAATAATTTCTCACATAAAAAATCAATAAATAAACTGATTATGAAAAAATTATCTTTATTAGTGCTATTATCGACATTTGTATTCTGCGGTTGCAGCAACAATGATAATGATGATATGAAAACCGTGACATCAATTCTACCCACCTATTCAGAAGCAACAGAGTATACTGGCAATGAATCAACGGCCGAGACTTCTACAGATGAATGGGGCACAATTACCTATAAAAATAATATAAAAGATGAAAGTAGGATTTTCTCTTTTGAAAGTTACTTTAGTAGCTGGGGCTTATCAGGAGGTTCTGAATTCACAAATCTCACCTCAGGCGCCAACAGCTCTATAACTAAAAAAGGAGTAACAAACGGAACATACATAACCTATTATTGGGATTCATATAAAAACGCAACGATATCCTTTATTACCACGAACAATGAAGATTACAGTATTAAAGGGATGTATATTACTAACTGTTATTATACATACAATTCAATGCAAAACGGAGACGCTTATTCCAGAAAATTCAGTGATGGCGACTGGCTAAAAGTAACAATATATAATGCCGATAAAAACAAAAGTGTAGATTTTTATCTTGCTGATTATCGGGATGGAAAGCAAATAATGGTAGACGCATGGCAGTGGGTAGACCTCACTTCATTGGGCGTTACAGATGGATTACAATTCGAAATGTCATCTTCTGACAGCGGAAATTATGGGATGAACACCCCTAGCTATTTCTGCATGGATGGTATTACATTAATACAAAAATAACTATATAATTCCGGTTTCAACAAAAGCGGAATGGCTTTTTCTGTATGAAAGCAAACTTAATTAGAATCAATTATCTAAAAATCAATGAATTAAGTATCTTTGCGATATTAAGGACATAAAATTATAAAACATCAAGAATAAAAATATTCAGATGAAATATAAACATATTGTATTTGATATTGATGGCACTCTAATTGATACGGAAAAAGCCATTCTAAATTCTCTTCAAGACACTATTATTGAACTGCAAAATAGAAAAATAGATTTAGTAGAATTAAGGTTTGCTCTGGGCATTCCCGGAGAAACGACATTACAACAATTAGGTATTAATGACATTCAACAAGGAAACAAGACATGGAATAATCATCTAAAGAAGCATATTCATTCTATCAAAGTTTTTGATGGCATAGAACCTTTAATTAAAAATCTGAAAGAAAAGCAATACACATTAGGCATTATCACATCTAAAAACAGAAACGAATATAAAAATGATTTTGAACCTTTTGCTTTGGAAAAATATTTTAAGAAAGTAATATGCGTAGAAGATAGCGAGCAGCCTAAGCCGTCTCCGGAACCTATGATGAAATACATAGAAGTGACCAAGGCTAAAAAAGCAGAAGTGTTATATATTGGGGATAGCATTTATGATATGCAATGTGCATTAAATGCCGGCGTCGATTTCGGCTTAGCTTTGTGGGGCCGTCAATCTGCCGGACAAATACAGGCTACTTACTATTTCGACACACCCCAAGATATCGCATTAGTTTGCTAATAATCTCACTATACCTTTAAACCTTCTCCGCACTCCAGGTTAATACAAACTCCGACCGAAGGAGATAATGAATCTCAAACGTCCGTTGCTCAACTGTACGAAATTCCTGTGCACAAAACACTCCGCTCTCTTGCGGATGGAAAGGATGAACACATAAATGTTTGCGGAAATCAACCTCTGCCACATCCAGACATTTGAACAGAACCTCCTTAGCCGACCAGTGAAGGAGCAATGCCCATGTGTCCGACTCCTGATAAGGAAAAACAACCTCATCTTCACGAATGAATTTATGAGCTACTTTGCATACTCGCTCACTATATTGTTCTATATCAATGCCCACTATCGCCGATGGACTAAGAATAACGGCCACGTAGCCACGTGTATGCGAAATGCTAATGAAAGATGAATGATCAGCCAGATAAGGCCTTCCGTTAGGTTGGTAACATATTGTTTTTTCTTCTCCCAAAAGGGTATGTAGCAAAAGACGAACAGCTAGCCATTCCACACTCCGACTAGCAGAAGTAAAACGGGTAATATCCGCTTTATAAGCTTCTCTATGGGGAAGCAGGGCAAGCAATTCATCAACAGATTCGTTCGTGTGCCAAACTCCCCATCTGCAATTTTCTTCCGTATGTTTCAAAAATATAGCCATAACTTACTTATAAGCCAATGAAGACTATCATTATTATAGGCAGCAGAGCAAACAGCTCCATAAGCAAATTATATTTTCGCCTCATTTTTAGGTTCATTGTTGGTAAACTTAACTTTAAGTATTCTACGATTGTCCATGGCCAAGACTTCAAATTCATAATTCCGAAAAATGACCTTTTCGTGAAGTGCAGGGAATTCTCCCTTTATTTCTAACAACAATCCGGCCAACGTATCAGCATCACCCGCTGCCTTTTCAAAAACAGCTTCGTTTAGTTGAGTTATCTTATAAAAATCAGACAATTGCGTTTTGGCCTCAAAGATCCAGGTGTTATCATTAAGAATAGTATATGTACGTTCTTCATCATCATATTCATCTCGTATTTCTCCCACTATCTCTTCAAGAATATCCTCCATGGTTACAATACCCGAAGTCCCGCCAAACTCATCAACCACAATGGCTATATGAATCTTATTTGCTTGAAAATCACGTAACAGATCGTCAATCATCTTTGTTTCAGGCACAAAATAAGCAGGACGAACAAGCGATTGCCAACGAAAATTATCTCCTTTATTAAGATGAGGCAATAAATCTTTAATGTAAAGTATCCCTTTTATATTGTCTCGAGAACCGGAATAAACAGGAATACGAGAATATACATTTTCAACAATACATTGCATCACCTCCTTAAATGTAACACGAAGATCAAGATCAACCACATCAAGGCGCGAAGTCATCACTTCTTTAGCTGTTTCACCACCAAAACGTATAATACCCTCTAATATTTTATTCTCCTCCAATAGTTCAGTTTTGTCCGTCAACTCCCAAGCATGCGACAATTCATCTACTGAGATATTACGATTCTTTTCCATAAAATATTTATTCAAAAAACCGGTAGACCGAACTAAGGCAGAAGCGATAGGATAAAACACCGTGCGGAACATCCAAATACCCGGCGCTGCAAAACGACAAAAGGCCAATGTCTTCTGGGCAGAATATATCTTTGGCATTATCTCACCAAACAGTAACAAAAGAAAAGTAAGTATAACAGTGAGAATAAGAAATTCAGCGATTGAAGAGTGAAACTCAAAAATATTCATAAAGAAAAAATTGCAGAGCATAATAATAGTTACATTCACAAAATTATTGGTGATAAGAATAGTGGCCAATAATCGTTGAGAATCTTTTAATAGACTACTGATCTTTTCATCCGACGGATGATCGCGTTCTCCGATGCTACTCAGATCGGAAGGTGACAATGAGAAAAAAGCAATCTCCGAAGCAGAGGCAAAGCCAGAAATAAGTAATAGCAAGCCTGCCAGAACAATGGCCACAATTGCAGATAATGAGGGTGAATTTACGGTAACACCGTTAAAGAAATTTGCCAATTGGCATAAATAAGCGTCTGGGTCCAAAGAATTTGGTTTTAGTTAAACAATCAATCTCGCTGTAGGTAGAGAGTTGAATGATATAAAATTAGATTTTATATTCAACTCTATATCTACAGCTTTATCACTAGAACGGCAAATCATCTGCCGGATTATCCTGTATAGGAGCAGATGTGGCCTGAGGTTGCTGCGATTGAGCAGAAGCAGGTTGTTGCTGAACAGGAGTAGATGTTCCCGAACTTTGGGCAGTCCCTCTGGGAGTAAGCATTTCCATATTATCTACAAAAACCTCGGTAACATATCGTTTTACTCCTGCCTGATCATCATAAGAACGAGTTCTTATTTTCCCTTCAACATAAAGCTTATCTCCTTTATGAATGTATTTCTCAGCAGTTTCGGCCAACCCGCGCCACAAAACAAGGTTGTGCCACTCTGTTCTTTCCGGAACTTGTGTTCCGTTAGCCAGAGTATACGCACGATCGGAAGTTGCCAAAGAGAAACTAGCCACAGCAATACCACTATCAAGGTATCTTACTTCCGGATCTTTACCTACATTTCCTAACAAAATAATTTTATTCACTGACATAGCCTTTTTTTTAATGGTTAATGGTTATAAGCAGAGATATCTAAATAAATACAGAATAACAGGCATCTCCGACTCTAAACCAGAATATTATGTTTTGCTGCCAAAATTAAACAGAATAACAACATAATGCAAGAATCAAAGGAACTTTTATAAATATTTCTCGAAGAAAATATGCATTAGGCGAGAAACAGCATATTGCCCCAAATCCTCTTCTCTTACTTTCATATATGCAGGAAGAAAGGATGAATTATCGGGTAAAATTACCTCATAGAAGTTTGCATAAATCACCCTGTGCGACAACACATGCTTTACATTGCGGCACACAACACGAATAGATAAATTATCATTCGTCGAAAACATATCATGAAATTCATCCAGAGCCATAAACTCTTCATCACTAAGAGCACAAGGCGTTTCAATCAGAGGTAATTCGAACAGGTTCCTCCATATATCATTTTCTGTGCGCTTCTTAATAAATGTATAATTGCCCATGCGCATATATATATAGTTAAAATAGCGATTAAGTGTCTTGGCTTTATGTTGTTTCACCGGAAATAGCATCACTTCGCCTCTCGTAAAAGCCAGGCAAGTATCAGACAAGGGGCAAGAAAAGCAATCAGGAGAAGCAGGAGTGCATTGAATAGCACCAAAATCCATAATTGCCTGATTATAAATTGCCGGATCTTTTTTATCCAGTAACTCCTCGGCCAAAGTTGAAAATAGTCTTTTCCCTTGCGTGGAATCAATCGGTGTTTCAATGCCCAGATAACGGGATAATATTCTATAAACATTGCCATCTACTACAGCATAAGGCATATTATAAGCAAAAGAACAAATGGCAGCTGCCGTATATTCGCCTATTCCTTTGAGTGCAAGAATTTCAGGATAAGTTTTTGGAAAGGATCCATTCATACTTTTAGCCGCTGCATAAAGGTTTCGGGCACGAGAATAATATCCCAAACCCTGCCAGTATTTCATTACTTCATCTTCGTCAGCTTCCGCCAATTTACTTAACGTTGGAAAACGTTTAATAAAACGAAGAAAATAATCATATCCCTGTGCTACCCTGGTTTGTTGCAAAATAATTTCAGAAATCCAGATCTGATACGGATTAGTTGTCTCTCTCCAAGGAAGATCTCGCTTATTCTCTCCATACCATTTTATCAATATCTTACTAAATTTGTTATTCATTGGCTTTATGACAATAATCTAAATAAAACAGGTCTAAAAATAGTTGTTTCTAGTCAGTAAATTACTATAGTTAGCCTACAAACAGAGATTTTTAGAAAAATGTTCAGCATATATTTTTTTAGCAATCTAAAAACCTATATATTTGCATTCCCAAATTCCAGAGGGAACCGATAAAGAACAAAAGTAATTATATTTTTTAAGAAAATGACTAAGGCAGATATTGTAAACGAGATCACAAAGAAAACCGGTATTGATAAGGTGACAGTGCTTGCAACGATGGAGGCATTTATGGACACGGTTAAAGATTCTTTGACTAAAGAAGAAAATGTGTATCTCCGGGGTTTCGGGAGTTTTGTTATCAAAAAAAGAGCACAAAAAACAGCTCGTAACATCTCCAAAAACACCACGATCATTATTCCGGAGCACAATATCCCGGTATTTAAACCTGCAAGGGATTTGTCTGTTGCAGTCAAAAAATAAACAAGAGTATTAACCCATAAAATTTTGAAGCTATGCCAAGCGGAAAGAAAAGAAAAAGACATAAAATGTCTACTCACAAACGCAAGAAAAGACTAAGAAAGAACAGACATAAAACCAAAAAATAATTTTTTTGTCTGATGAACAGAAATAAAGAACAAACTTGTAAAGCTGATATCTTTCAAGTTTGTTCTTTGTTTAAAGACACTAACAATGAACAAATAATTAAATTAAACGTTCATTTTTTATTAAATAATATTTAGGAAACAATTGTGACGAGCGAACTAGTAGTAGATGTACAGCCCAAAGAAGTATCTATAGCCTTACTTGAAGACAAGAGTCTGGTGGAACTTCAAAGCGAAGGAAGAAATATTTCTTTCTCGGTGGGCAATATGTATTTGGGCCGCGTTAAGAAATTAATGCCGGGACTAAATGCCTGCTTCGTGGATGTTGGTTATGAAAAAGATGCTTTCCTTCATTATTTAGACCTAGGACCTCAATTTAACTCACTCGAAAAGTACGTTAAGCAAACGTTAAGCGACAAGAAGAAGCTTGCTCCAATCACTAAAGCAACCATACTCCCCGACCTCGAAAAAGATGGAACTATAGCCAATGTAGTCAAGGTAGGACAAGAAGTAGTGGTGCAAATTGTTAAGGAACCGATATCAACCAAAGGTCCAAGACTAACCTCCGAAATTTCATTCGCAGGAAGATACTTGGTATTAATACCGTTCAATGATAAGGTTTCTGTTTCTCAAAAAATTAAATCGGGTGAAGAACGCGCCCGCCTTAAGCAACTACTAATGAGCATTAAACCGAAAAATTTCGGAGTAATTGTTCGTACAGTAGCCGAAGGTAAACGTGTTGCTGAACTTGATGGAGAGCTTAAAGTATTGTTAAAACACTGGGAAGAGAGCATTACCAAAGTGCAAAAGGCTACCAAGTTTCCTACTCTTATTTACGAGGAAACAAGCCGTGCTGTTGCTTTACTTCGCGATCTATTTAATCCTTCCTTTGAAAACATCTTTGTGAACAACGAAGCAGTGTATGATGAAATAAGGGATTATGTAGCACTTATTGCACCCGAACGTGCAAGCATTGTAAAGTTATACAAAGGGCAACTCCCTCTTTATGACAATTTCGGTATCACCAAACAAATTAAAGCTTCTTTTGGTAAAACCATTTCTTACAAGAGTGGAGCCTACCTGATTATTGAACATACCGAAGCACTTCATGTTGTAGACGTGAACAGCGGTAATCGCACGAAAAATGCTAATGGACAGGAAGGAAATGCGCTCGAAGTGAATTTAGGAGCTGCCGATGAACTGGCACGCCAATTACGGTTAAGAGATATGGGAGGTATCATCGTGATTGATTTTATCGACATGAATGAAGCCGAAAATCGCCAAAAGCTTTACGAACGTATGTGCTCCAATATGCAAAAAGACAGGGCAAGGCACAATATTTTGCCTCTCAGCAAATTCGGGCTGATGCAAATTACCCGCCAACGAGTGCGTCCGGCTATGGATGTAAACACTCTTGAAACCTGTCCTACCTGTTTTGGAAAAGGCACTATTAAATCGTCTATCCTATTTACAGACACTTTAGAGAGTAAAATTGATTATTTGGTCAACAAATTGAAGGTTAAGAAAATTTCATTGCACATTCACCCGTACATTGCGGCCTATATAAATCAGGGAGTTATTTCACTGAGACGTAAATGGCAAATGAAGTACGGATTCGGAATTAAGATTATTCCCAATCAAAAACTGGCTTTTCTGGAATACATATTTTATGATTCCAATGGAGAGGAGATAGATATGAAGGAAGAAATTGAAATTAAATAAAAAGAAGGCTGCCATCGCAAGAATGGGCAGCCTTCTTTTTATCAATGTAATCACAACAATGGCACAATTAAGGTATAGACAAGCAATCAAAAAAGCATTTTTTTAAAAAGAGATAGTGCCTTTTGTCTTCACAAATAAGGAAATAAAAAGAGAATCTTATATATTTGCAAGTGAAAAACCAACAGAGCATGAAAATACTATACTACATTTACCAAGTTTGCATTGCAATACCCATTTTAATTGTGCTTACTCTTCTCACTGCTTTGATTACCATCATCGGCTCTTTAATAGGAGGCCCTCACATCTGGGGATATTATCCAGGCAAAATCTGGTCGCGACTCATTTGCATAGTCTTATTAATTCCTGTAGAAGTATATGGACGAGATCAGCTCCACAAACGAACGTCGTATGTATTTGTTCCCAATCATCAGGGCGCTTTTGATATTTTTCTCATCTACGGATTCTTGGGGCGAAATTTTAAATGGATGATGAAAAAAAGTTTGAGGAAACTTCCGTTTATAGGCAAAGCTTGCCAGAGTGCAGGACATATTTTTGTCGATCGTTCCGGACCAAAGAAAGTATTAGAAACGATTCGTCAAGCCAAAGATTCACTAAAAGACGGAGTTTCTCTTGTTGTTTTCCCCGAAGGCGCACGCACATTTACCGGACACATGGGATATTTTAAAAAAGGAGCATTTCAATTGGCTAACGAATTGCAGCTGCCTATTGTACCTGTAACTATCGACGGTTCTTTCGAGATATTACCGCGTACCGGAAAATGGATTCACCGCCACCGCATGATACTCACAATACACAAACCCATACTTCCTAAAGGCATAGGTCATGAAAATATAAGAGCAATCATGGCCGAAGCTTATGCCGCTGTAGAAAGTGGAATGCCTGAAGAATACAAAGGAATGGTGCGCAATGAAGATCAAGATTCTCCGGCTAATTAAGTGAAGATTTTAACTCACCAACCAATCTTGGTAATTGATTTCTTCCTATCTTTGGCGGAAAATTCAACATACTAATCCAATGGTTAAGAAAAATAAAAAAAATCTATTAGTAATTACTGCTATACTCTTTGTTGGAGCCACTACTTGTATAGGCATTTTATATTACTATCTGTTTTATCCGCAATTTCACCCGGCAAAAGACGTATATGTTTATATTGACCGCGATGACACACTTGACTCTATCTGCAATAAAGTTATGGCAAAAGGCCAACCCGGGAATTTTGCCGGATTCGGTTGGATGGCCCGACACCAAGATTATTCAAAGAACATACACACCGGTAGGTATATTATTCAACCCGGAGATAACATATATCATGTTTTTCGTCGGCTAGCAAGAGGTCACCAAACTCCCCTGAACATAACCATTGGCAATGTAAGAACAAAAGAGAAATTAGCACATAACATAGGAAAACAGTTGATGATAGACTCCGCTGAGGTGGTAACCCAGCTTCTTGACTCTACTTTTTGCGCAAAAATGGGGTACAAAGAAGAAACCATTGTTTGCTTATTCATTCCCGAAACTTATCAAGTATATTGGGATATAAGCATGAATGACTTTTTTAAAAGAATGAAAAAAGAACATGATAAGTTCTGGAACACCGAACGACTGGCCAAAGCAAAAGCCATAGGTTTGACTCCCGAAGAAGTCTGCACCATAGCCTCTATAGTAGAAGAAGAAACCAATAATGAGAAAGAGAAAGCCATGGTAGCAGGGTTATACATAAATCGTTTGCATGCATCAATGCCTTTACAAGCCGACCCGACAATAAAATTTGCATTAAATGATTTTGGATTAAGACGCATTATCAACAACGACTTACAGATAAATTCGCCCTATAACACTTATAAATATATTGGTCTGCCTCCGGGACCTATTCGTATACCATCTGTAAAAGGAATTGATAGCGTATTGAATTATGTAAAACACAATTATATATATATGTGTGCTAAAGAAGACTTTTCCGGAACTCACAACTTTGCCTCCAATTATACCGAACACATGGCTAATGCAAGAAAATACTGGAAGGCACTAAATAAAAGAAAAATTTTCAACTAGCAATTATGCCGGAATAACAGGAATCGCGTATCTTTGTCAATATTGAGTATAATACATGATCTACACTAAAAAAGACAAATATGAATAAACAGCTTTTACTTGGAGATGAAGCAATCGCTCAGGCAGCTTTAGACGCAGGGCTTTCAGGCGTATATGCTTATCCGGGAACACCATCAACAGAAATTACAGAATATATCCAGGAGTCTCTCATCACCAAAGAACATACAATACATAACCGTTGGTGTACCAATGAAAAGACGGCGATGGAAGCAGCTTTAGGGATGTCCTCTATCGGAAAGCGTGCTTTAGTATGCATGAAACACGTTGGAATGAATGTGGCAGCCGACTGTTTTATAAATTCGGCCATAACCGGAGTGAAAGGCGGATTAATTGTAGTAGCAGCTGATGATCCAAGCATGCACTCCTCACAAAACGAACAAGACAGCCGCTTCTATGGCGACTTCTCACTAATACCAATGTACGAGCCCAGCAGCCAACAAGAAGCATACGACATGATTTACAATAGCTTTGAATTTTCAGAAGAAATAGGCGAACCTATACTCCTGAGAATAGTCACTCGTCTGGCTCATTCGCGTGCCGGAATAGCATGTATGCCTTCAAAGCCACAAAATAAAATTTCATTTAGCAAAGATCCCCGCCAATTTATCCTTTTACCCGGCAACGCCCGTAAACGATATAAAGCATTGCTGCAGCAACAAGATAAATTTGTAGAAGCATCCGAAAATTCACCTTATAACATATTAACCGACGGGCCCGATAAGCGCATCGGTATTGTGGCATGTGGAATTGCCTATAACTACTTAATGGAGAACTACCCTCAGGGATGCGAACATCCTGTACTAAAGATCGGGCAATATCCGCTACCCAAAAAGCAGTTGAAACAATTGGTAGAAACTTGTGACGAAATATTAGTACTCGAAGACGGACAACCGTTTGTAGAAAAACTGCTAAAAGGATATCTGGGTATAGGTTTAAAGGTAAAAGGCCGGTTAGACGGTACACTCTCTCAAGACGGCGAATTGAACCCGGACACCGTGGCACGTGCCGTAGGCAAAGAAAATAAATCACAGTTCCAAATACCCGGCATTGTAGAAGTGCGTCCACCGGCACTTTGTGAAGGTTGTGGGCATCGCGACATGTATATTGCCTTGACAGAAGTGTTGAAAGAAGAATACCCCACACACAAGGTATTCAGTGATATTGGTTGTTATACACTCGGAGCCGGCGCACCTTTTCACGCCATTGATTCATGTGTTGATATGGGAGCATCTATTACAATGGCTAAAGGAGCTTCCGATGGAGGACTCCATCCCTCAGTAGCTGTTATCGGCGACTCTACTTTTACTCATTCCGGCATGACCGGCCTTTTAGATTGTGTTAATGCAAATGCAAATATGACTATCATCATATCCGATAACGAAACAACAGCTATGACGGGAGGACAAGACTCTGCCGGAACCGGACGGCTGGAAGCTATATGCGCAGGTATCGGCGTCAACCCAACACACATCCGCACGGTTATTCCACTGAAGAAGAACCTAGAAGAGATGAAACAGATTATACGAGAAGAAATAGCGTATAAAGGTTTATCCGTTATCATTCCCCGCAGAGATTGCATACAAACATTAGCACGTAAAAGAAGGAATAAATAAACCATGAAAAAAGACATTATATTATCAGGTGTTGGCGGACAGGGTATTTTATCCATAGCTACAGTAATTGGTAAGGCGGCTTTAAAAGGAGGCCTTTACATGAAACAAGCCGAAGTGCACGGCATGAGTCAGCGTGGAGGAGATGTACAATCGAACTTACGCATCAGTAGCAATCCGATTGTTTCAGATTTAATTCCTTCGGGAAAATGTGACCTTATTATTTCTCTGGAACCGATGGAAGGGTTACGCTACCTCCCCTACCTCAGCTCAAACGGTTGGCTAGTAACCAATGAAACACCTTTCATCAACATTCCCCATTATCCGGAGAAAGCAGATATAATGGCGGAAATAGATAAATTACCTCATAAAATAGTGCTAAACGTTGATGAGATAGCCAAACAAACAGGCTCTGCAAGAGTTGCAAATATGGTGTTACTCGGTGCCACCATCCCTTTTCTAGGTTTTGAATATGCCCATATACAAGAGAGCATTCGAGAGCTTTTTCAACGTAAAGGAGAGTCTATTATTGAAATGAACCTCAACGCACTGGCTGCCGGAAAAGAAATAGCGGAAAAGCTAATGTAAAAAGACAAAATATGGATGCAACATATTGGGAGAAAGAGATAGAGACCATGAACCGTGATGAGTTACACGAGTTGCAGATTCAACGACTAAGAAAAACAATAGCCATAGCAGCCAATGCTCCCCATTATAGAAAACTCTTTAAAGAACATGGAATAACACCCGATTCAATACAATCGTTGGAGGACGTACGCAAACTGCCTTTTACAACGAAAGCAGACATGCGCACCAACTATCCTTTCGGATTAGTGGCCGGCGATATAAATGATGGAGTACGCATTCATTCTTCCAGCGGAACCACAGGAAACCCTACAGTCATCGTTCATTCTCAACACGATCTGGATTCTTGGGCCAATTTAGTAGCCCGTTGCCTCTATATGGTGGGAATTCGCAAAACAGATGTCTTTCAAAACAGCTCCGGGTACGGTATGTTTACCGGAGGACTCGGCTTTCAGTACGGCGCCGAACGCCTGGGTGCTTTAACCATTCCGGCTGCTGCCGGGAACAGTAAAAGGCAAGTTAAGTTTATCACTGATTTTAAAACCACCGCTCTCCACGCTATCCCCAGCTATGCTATCCGCTTGGCGGAAGTCTTTCAGGAAGAGGGAATCGACCCAAAAGGAAGTAGCCTTAAAACATTGATTATAGGTGCAGAACCGCATACCGATGAACAACGTAAAAAGATAGAGCGAATGCTGGGCGTGAAAGCCTACAACAGTTTTGGAATGACAGAAATGAACGGACCGGGCGTTGCTTTTGAATGCCCCGAACAAAATGGTATGCATTTCTGGGAAGATTGTTACTATGTAGAAATTATTGATCCCGAAACAGGGAAATCTCTTCCCGAAGGAGAAATAGGCGAACTGGTACTTACAACACTCGACCGCGACATGATGCCGCTTATACGTTACCGCACCCGGGATCTGACCCGTATACTTCCCGGACAATGTCCCTGCGGACGTACACACCTACGCATAGATCGCATTAAAGGTCGTACCGATGATATGTTCATCATCAAAGGTGTCAATATATTCCCCATGCAAATAGAGAAAATACTGGTGCAATTTTCACCATTAGGCAGCAATTATCTCATCACGCTCGAAACGATAAACAATCAGGATGAAATAATCATAGAAGTAGAACTTAACAATCTTTCTACTGACAATTATATTGAATTGGAAAATGTACGTAAAGAGATTATCCGGCAACTAAAAGATGAAATATTAGTGACTCCGAAGCTAAAACTGGTGAAGAAAGGAACTCTTCCTCAAAGCGAAGGAAAAGCCATTAGAGTAAAAGACTTAAGAACAAATAAATAAGAACTATGCAATTATTAAAAAACAGAATTCTGCAAGACGGCAAATGTTTTGAAGGAGGTATTCTAAAGGTAGACAGTTTTATCAACCATCAAATGGATCCGCAATTGATGAAATCAATTGGCGTAGAGTTTGTACGACGTTTTGCCTCTACTGATGTTAATAAAATCATGACCATTGAAGCCAGTGGTATTGCACCCGCCATCATGACCGGATATCTGTTAAATCTTCCGGTTATTTTTGCAAAAAAGAAATCGCCGAAGACTATAGAACACGCATTAAGTACTACGGTCCATTCATTTACTAAAGACCGCGATTATGAAGTTGTTATCAGTTCAGACTTTCTCACACCTAATGATAAAGTGCTCTTCGTAGATGATTTTCTGGCTTATGGAAATGCTGCCCTTGGCGTTATTGATTTAATAAAACAATCAGGAGCAAAGCTGGTGGGAATGGGATTCATTATAGAAAAAGCCTTTCAAAACGGACGAAAAGTTCTTGAAGAAAAAGGAATACGCATAGAATCATTGGCCATCATTGAGGATCTCTCGCATTGCCAAATTAAAATAAAAGAATAATAAAAAGCAGAAGTTTAGAGCAAGAAAAAGGGACAGTATATTAATTATATTGTCCCTTTTTTAATAAGAAGCCGCACCGATGATGTGATGAAACTCCGAATGACATGATTTGAGTGCCCACTCTCTTTTGTAATCCACTGACTTAAAAGTTATCCCGAAGGATATGTGGCCCGCCATTAAAAAGCGAAGCTTGTCTCGGTATTTCCGTTTTATTTGATGAGTTTCCCAATCCAACCAATGCGGCTAATGCTTTTGTTCAACAAATATAATCACTTTCTATGAGATAAACAAGCCCAAACTATTAATTGTTCATAAGGAGTTGCATACGAATCATATAAAAAGAAAAGTGCCAACAACAAAGAGTTATTGGCACTTACTTATCAAGCTATATAAGTTTTAAGCAGCTTTTGCTTTTGCTACAATTGCTTTAAAAGCTTCGGGATGATTAACGGCCAAATCGGCTAAAACCTTACGGTTTATTTCAATTCCGGCTTTGTGCAAACCACCCATTAATTTTGAGTAAGACAAACCTTCTAAACGGGCAGCCGCATTAATACGCTGTATCCATAAAGCACGAAAGCTTCTTTTCTTGTTTCTACGATCACGGAAAGCATAGGTTAAACCCTTTTCCCAAGTGTTCTTCGCTACAGTCCATACATTTTTTCTGGCACCAAAGTAACCTCTGGTTAATTTCAAAATTTTCTTTCTTCTTGCTTTCGAAGCAACATGATTTACTGATCTTGGCATAGTTTTACTTTTATTTGAATGTTAGCGTCATTGCTTCACGTAATGAACTTAAAGCTAATGCATTCGGTTAATAATACTTTAATAATACTTTTACGCTTTGATTACTTCATTGCTAAGAGTTCCTTCACTTGGCTCAAGTTTGTTGAATCAACAGTGGTAAAGTAACACAAGTTCCTTTTTCTTTTTTTAGTTTTCTTAGTCAAAATGTGGCTGTGAAAAGCGTGCTTTCTTTTGATTTTACCTGTTCCGGTAAGAGCGAATCTTTTTTTAGAACCGGAGTTAGTCTTCATCTTTGGCATCTTACTTATTTTTTAATTATTAAATTAAATATGGTAACGCACTATACCTGCGCGTCACGCATTCTTTATCATTTTTCTTCTTCAGTGCTATCCTCGCTACTTTCTTCAGTTTTAACCGCTTTAGCAACTTTCACCACTGTAGGTTTAGTACCGGTAGCAGGCGCCACTACTTTCTTCTGGCTTTCTTTCTTTTTAGGAGAAAGAAAAATAGTCATTCTTTTTCCTTCAAGAACAGGCATCTGATCTACCTTTGCATAGTCTTCCAAGTCATTGGCAAACCGAAGAAGTAAAACTTCGCCTTGCTCTTTAAAAAGGATTGAGCGACCTTTGAAAAACACGTAAGCCTTAACCTTATCACCATCTTCCAAAAAGCCCATAGCGTGCTTTAATTTGAAATTATAATCATGATCATCCGTTTGTGGCCCAAAACGTATTTCTTTAACATTTACTTTTATTTGCTTAGCCTTTTGCTCCTTTTGACGTTTCTTTAACTGATAAAGAAATTTAGAGTAATCAATAATACGACAAACAGGTGGCTCCGCACTAGGAGAAATCTCTACGAGATCTATTTCACGCTCTTCAGCCATTTTCAACGCCTGAAATATCGGGTAAACTTTTGATTCAATATCGTCATCGCCAACAATACGAACTTCTTTGGCTCGAATCTGCTCATTGATCCGGTACTGCCCTTTTAAGCTGTCATTCTTCATTAAATAACGTTTACTTCCAGTTTGTTTTTTCTTTACTACCAAATTTATTTTTAAGTTAAAGTAAAAGCTGACTTTAGAACATCATTGAATGCTATGCTTTTACAATCGGCCGCAAAGTTACCATTTATTTATCATATTTTGAACTTCTTCATTCAGAATTTTACCAAAATCTTCATATTTCATAGTTCCTTTGTCTCCTTCTCCTTGTTTTCTAACAGCGACCTCGCCGTTTTCAGCTTCTTTTTCGCCGACAACAAGCATATACGGAATACGCTTCATCTCATTATCACGTATTTTGCGACCTATCTTTTCATTTCTTTCATCAACAATAGCACGAACATCTAACGTATCGAAATAAATTCTGAGCTTCTGGGCATATTCGTTAAACTTCTCGCTAATCGGTAATATGGCAACCTGATCGGGAGCCAGCCACAATGGGAATTTGCCACCGGTATGTTCTATCAGTACTGCAACAAAACGCTCCATTGAACCAAAGGGTGCACGGTGAATCATCACCGGACGATGTTTCTGGTTATCAGCACCGGTGTATTCTAATTGGAATCTCTCCGGGAGGTTATAATCAACTTGGATGGTACCCAATTGCCACTTTCGTCCGATTGCATCGCGAACCATAAAATCTAGTTTAGGGCCATAAAATGCAGCTTCTCCTAATACAATTTTTGCTTTCAGCCCTTTTTCCTGACAAGCTTCTATTATCGCTTTTTCAGCTTTTTCCCAATTTTCATCGCTACCGATGTATTTTTCCTGGTTATTAGGATCACGAAGTGAAATTTGTGCTTCAAAGTGTTCAAAGTTTAGAGCTTTAAAAATAATGAAGATAATATCCATTACACTCAGAAATTCATCTTTCACCTGATCGGGACGACAGAAGATGTGGGCATCGTCTTGTGTAAAGCTGCGAACTCTTGTCAATCCATGCAATTCTCCGCTTTGTTCATAACGATAAACAGTACCAAATTCGGCTAAGCGCAATGGTAAATCTTTATAGGAATGAGGTTGCCATTTATATATCTCACAATGGTGAGGACAATTCATTGGCTTTAGCAAATATTCTTCCCCTTCTTCCGGAGTGCTTATGGGTTGGAAAGAATCTTTTCCGTATTTGGCATAATGCCCCGATGTTACATACAAAGATTTACTACCTATATGTGGAGTCATTACTTGTTGATACCCGAAGCGTTTCTGTATTTTCTTCAGAAAATCTTCTAATCGCAGGCGAAGTGCCGTTCCTTTAGGAAGCCACATAGGCAAACCTTTGCCTACATTTTCGGAAAACATGAACAATTCCATTTCTTTTCCGATCTTACGATGGTCTCTCTTTTTGGCTTCTTCCATCATAGCCAGATATTCGTCTAACAGTTTCTTTTTAGGAAAAGTTATGCCGTAGATACGGGTAAGCATTTTACGATCCTCGTGTCCGCGCCAATAAGCGCCGGCTACTGAAGTAAGTTTTATCGCTTTAATTGATGCCGTATTCATTAAATGCGGGCCACGACAAAGATCGGTAAACGCACCCTGACTGTAAGTCGTTATATGTCCATCTTCCAATTCAGAAATTAATTCACATTTATAGGTTTCTCCACGGTCGCCAAACATTTTCAGTGCATTTGCCTTACTAATATCTGTTCTTATTACCGCTTCCTTTTTAGCAACCAGCTCAGCCATCTTGGCTTCGATCGCAGCCAAATCTCCTTCCTTTATTACGGCTTCTCCGGGATCTACATCATAATAAAATCCACTTTCAATGGCAGGTCCAATGCCAAATTGAATGCCCGGATATAGTTCTTGCAAAGCCTCAGCAAGCAAGTGAGCACTTGTGTGCCAGAAAGCATGCTTACCTTGCTCATCCTCCCATTTATATAGTACTACGGTAGCATCTTCATTAATTGGACGAACTAAATCATAAGTTTCTCCATTTACGCCGCAAGCCAATACCTCTTGTGCCAAGCGAGAACTTATACTTTCTGCTATTTGCAAACCATTTATTCCTTCGTTGTATTCGCGAACGGAACCATCAGGAAATGTTATTTTTATCATAATTGTGTTATATTTCTATTTCAGCACGCAAAAATAATTAATTCTTTTAAGTATTCTTCGTTTTTGCGGAAAAATGTTATTCCGGTTGATCTGTAAAACGTTTAATAATATTATAGGCTGAGTATAAGCCCAGCTCGCCTGCTTTACTAAGATCGGCAATGCCTTTTTTATTATTACCAAGAAATATTTGCGTTAATCCCCTGTTAAAATAGGCTTCGGCAAAGTCTTTATTCAATTCAATGGCTTTATCATAATCTGCGATTGCCGCCCGATAATCTTTCAACATTGACAACACGTTTCCACGATCGTAATAGGCGTATACAAAATCGGGAGCCAAAGCAATAACATGATCCAGATCACTTTTAACAATGTCATAATCGAGTGCTCCCACTCCTTGTTTCTGAATACTTCCCGGTGCCGCCGTCTTCGACAAATCCTCTTCTGATTTTTGGTATTCCAATTGCTTGCACCTAACAATCGATCGCATAAAATAAGCCGGGAAGAAGTTGCCATCCAGTATAATCGCCTGAGTCAAATCTTCTATAGAATTTGAGAAATCCTGCACCAAATAGAAGTCGAGAGCACGAGAAAAACGTTTTTTAGCGTCTTGGGGGTTCTCTACTATATCCGTAGTATGCGTATCAATTAAAGCAAAGTGATATTTTATCTGATCTTCGGTCAGCGGAGACTCCGTATTGGTTATGTACAAACGTTTGGGCAATACATTTGTTCTATTCAGATCATCAATATATTTATGATAATGAACCGCACGCCTCACTGCATTTATCTTTTCGTAATAAGTGAGCACATACATCGGCTCCATCTTTATTTCCACATTCCTGTCCTGTACTTTTCCGCGATAATCGCTGGTATATCTCTGATCGGCATCCGAATCGTCTGCTATTACAATTTTGCCGTAATTATTCATATTCCTATCCGATTTCTTACGGGTTTTTTCATTATCCTTGTCTTTCCCGTCTGTCGCCCCCGTTTTAGTCGTGTTACTCTTTGCTGCCGTTATCCCGTTTTCCTTATCGAGCTGCATTTTGAGTACCTTAAAGTTGTCTTTTTCAGCCCCTTTGCGGTCACCTGCTTTTTTTCTGGCTTCAGCACGATTATAGTATCCGGCCGTAAAATTAGGATATTCATTTATCACCGTCGTATAATCTTTAATAGCCCCCCGCAAATCTCCGGTCTGTGCAAGTAGCAAGCCTCGATTAAAAATGGCCATCATGTTATCCGGCTCCATCTGGATAACAAAATTAAAATCTTCTATCGCCCTATTATCATCTCCTACCTGTGCACGCAAGAGCCCACGGTTATAGTGGCCGATAAAGTTATTCGGATCAATTTCGAGTGCCAGATCATAATCGCTCATAGCCCCCCGCAAATTATTCTGATGGAAACGAGCCAAAGCACGATTGATATAGTTACCCGAATTTTTAGAGTTTAAGTGTGTGGCATTATCCAAATCCGATTCAGCATCGGCATATTTCCCCTGTTGTAGCTTCACTATAGCTCTTGAAGCCCAAGCATCAGGATCATATTTATCCATTTTGATTGCTAAATCAAAATCCTGCAGGGCACGAATCGTATCTTTTTGTTTTAGAGACACTTCTCCCCTCATCAGATAGGCACGTGTATATTTAGGGGCAATGGTAATGAGCTTTTCTAAATCGGTTCTAGCCTCTTTATAGTCTTCTTTTTGAATGTGGCACAAGGTAAGATTATTCCATAGTGTTACGTTTTCGGGCTCGTACTCCAGCGCTTTTTTATAATCCTCTATTGCACCGTCAAATTTATTTTGTTTAATCCGGGCAAGTCCGCGAATTTGATAAGCACCCACCACAAAAGGATTACGCCGAATAGCCGCATCGCAATCAGACTCGGCTCCCTGAAAATCATCAAGATTAATTTTGGCCAATCCCCTGAAAAAGTAAGGCTCATACAAATAAGGTTTCGCACTAATTACCTGATTAAAATACTGAATAGAAAGAACGTAGTCCTCAAAATAAAGCGCATTACGAGCAACTGTCATAACCCGCTCCGTATTTATCTGAGCACTAACAAATGTAGGAAACAGCAGTAAAGCTACTATTATTTTTTTCACCATCGTTCTTTACTTTAATAAGCGAAGCAAAAGTAATATTTTTCATTCACTTCAGAGGAACAACCGGTGTTTTTTTATGTTTTTTGGTTAATTTAAAGCTCGTTTGTATTATGGTTGCAAAACAGCTGTTCTTTAACTAACAGAGCGCATGCGTCGCACTCTTTTATAAAAATGAAAAAAATAAACTTTAACCATGTTCAATAACAATAGACCTAATGCCTCCTAACAATATATGTAATCTCGATAACATATATTGTTAGGAGGCATTAGGTCTATTACTTTACTTAATTGTCTTTACTCTGTAGGTACAATGAGCCTTTCCTTTCAACATGGCATTCAACTTCCCTTTAACCATCTGCTTGCGCAAGGGTGAAATGTGATCGATATACAGTTTGCCTTCCAAATGGTCAAATTCATGTTGCATAACCCTGGCCAGATATCCTTCAACCCATTCATCATGTTCTATAAAATCTCGATCAAGATAAGTGACGTGAATCTTGTTTTTTCTCTTAACTGCTTCATGAATGCCCGGCAAGCTCAGGCACCCTTCTTCCATAGACTCCTCTTCGCCTTCAAACTCCAGCACATGAGCATTGATATATACTTTACGAAAGTCTTTATACTCGGGAAATTCATCCGATAACAGATCTAAATCAACAACAACAACACGAATGGGCAACCCTATCTGCGGTGCAGCAAGTCCTGCTCCGTCGGCCCTATCCATCGTTTCAAACATATTGTCTATAAGTTCATTTAATTGAGGATAATCAGGTTTAATATCTTCCGCAATTTTCCTCAACACCGGCTGTCCATATACATAAATTGGTAAAATCATAGTTCAAAAAAAATAATTAATCTCACTTAATAACGCTTATTCTCAAGATATGTTTGCAAAATAATAGTAGCACTAATTTCATCGACCAATGCTTTGTTCTGCCTGGCTTTTTTCTTTAGCCCGGCTTCAAGCATCGTTCGGTGTGCCAATACAGAAGTAAAACGTTCATCGACATATTCCACATTCACATCAGGTAAACTTTTCTTTAAATTACGCACGAAAGGTTCTATATATTTCATACTTTCAGAAAGCTCATTATCCATTTGTCTGGGCAAACCAACGATAATACGTTCTACCGATTCGGTCCGGACATATTTCAAAAGAAAATCTAATAGTTCATGCGTTGCAACAGTAGTTAACCCACCTGCAATAATCTGCATTGTATCCGTAACAGCTATGCCGGTACGTTTTCTGCCATAATCAATAGCTAATATTCTGCTCATAAATCGTGCACAAAATTACAATTATTATTCAAGACTTATGCTACTAGGCAGCAAAAAATGCCTTATAAAGAAGAAAATCTAACATAAACAAACATTTTAACATAAATATGATTGATTTTATTAAAAATATATCTATTTTTGTAACATTACATCTAGATATATAAACATTCAAGACTTACATGAGATGAATAAAAACAGTCATATATTGGCATTACCAAATAAAAGCATTATCAATAAACACTTAATAAAAATATGCATTTTATTAATATGTATTCCCCCGATACAAAGCTATAGTCAAAATGAGGAAACAACGATCAATGCTTTAGTAAAAATGGGCTTTGAGAATGTTAGCAGGATTGAAGACAACAAAGAAAGCATTTTCATAATAGAGAACACACCTTATCGCCTAAACGGCATAGGCATTGGAAAGGCTATTGATCTTATTCAACAAACAGGTTTGCCAGAGAATAAAGATTGCCGGCTGATTATTTTAAATAATAATATACCTCAAATTTCTCTTTTACATAAACAAATTAACAACGACAGCGTTACTTCTACAGGCAGACAAGATTGGGTCGTTAGTTATGAATTAGGAGATAGTTGGAAAAAAATAAAAAACAAAGAAATAAAAAATAGCTCTTTATACAAAATTGATATACTTGTATATCCAGAATTCAGTTTCCAAAACTATAAACTTTCAAGGGTTTATGATATTCTATTAAATTTATCACCGGCCATTGAAGTTTCTCTATGGAAAGGTATGAAGTTTACAGGGCAAATAATAATACCAATAGTTAATAATTACGGGGTTAGATATGAACAAGTTCGCCCCGGATTTATTACTTTATCGCAAACTTTTAGATTGCCGCAACGCACATTTTTAACCTCTTCAGTCGGATTATTTAATAATTTCCGATGGGGGTTTGATGCAATGGCTAAACATTTTCTAAAAGATGAACGTTTTTCTGTAGAGGGAAGGTTAGGTTATACCGGTCGGGGGTATTTCGAAAACTGGGCCTATTATCATGGCACGAAATGGACACTTACAGGAGAGTTGGGTGGAAATATTTATTGGCCACTATATAATACTCAATTCAGTTTAAAAGCTGAAAGGTATTTGGAGGGAGAATACGGACTGCGATTTGACATGATTCGTCATTTCCGCTATACATCCATTGGCTTTTATGCAATGAAGGTTGAGCACGCAGGGAATAATGGCTTTAATGGCGGATTTCGTTTTCAGATAGCATTGCCACCCTACAGGTATAAAAGGAAAGGATATATCCCCAGAGTTATGACTTCAAACAATTTTGGAATCAGTTATAACGCCGGCAATGAAAGAACATACGGAAAAGGATATAAATCTCAAGCCAGTGATAACATAATGCAGGAAAATAGTTTTAACCCGTATTTTATAAGATCAGAATTATTAAATCAGAATTATTAAATTTTTAATTTTATTGAGATGAAAATGAAAAGTAATGTTTTTGGATTTAGTGCTAAGATAGCGCTATCCGTACTAGCAGTTTGTGGTACCATGTTTACCAGCTGCTACGAAAAAGAAGATGTGGATGTTAACACAACCGAGCCGATTCCAGCGGCTTACTATGTAGTAGGGTCCATTACTGATGGTTCCAACGGACAACCCATTACAACAGCTGTAGTGACAATAGACGGAGTTTCCGTAACATTAAACAATGGAGCCTTTAGTCAAAAGACAACAGCTTCAGGGGCTCACACTGTTGCTGTTACAGCAGAGGGGTACTATGATATGACAAAAACTGTTTATTGCGTTGAAGTAGCAGACGGGCAAACAAGTGTTGCTGTTGCCGACATAGCCTTATTCACTCCGGGATCTCAGGCTTCTGACCCGATAGAAGACCCTACCATCCCCTCAACCAGCGATATCGAAGCTGTTAAATCAGTGATATCTGAGGCATTTACCCCAACAGCAAACCCAAGCGGTGCAGTAGCCGGTACATCAACTACAACTGTTAATGATGACGGAACTGTAGCAATTGCAACGCCATATACACTAGATAACTCTTCTACTGACGCGATAGAAGTCAGCTATGTTTATAATGAAGGATTCGAACTGGCCAATGAACCTGCAACAAGAGCTGTTAGTGCACGAGACCAATTTATAGCAAATGTGGCTAAACAATTGAACAAATCCTATGGATTAACGAAAGTAACTAAAAAAACAACTCTATACGAAGGAGGAAACTCTATAATCGGGTATACAGTGATTTATACTATCGCTATCGAAGAATACATATTCTACATATCCGGTGCCAATTGGGCAGGAATGGCTACATGGCAATCCAATGTTCAGATCTCAGCCATAACAGATACGCATGATTCTCATGATAGTCACGACGGACATGGAGGTTCAACCAATGCAGGTGGTGGTTCTGGAACTTCTGAATAAAGAATAAAAAAAACGTATAAATAATTGAGTTTAAAGAACATAAAACAATAAAATGATAAAGAGAATACTTATAATAGGATATATTCTATCTTGTCATTGCATGGTTTCGGCTCAATTAACATACGGTGTTACCGGTTTATTACACACTCCATCGGCAGAAATGCAAAAAGATAAGACAGTGATGATTGGCGGTAACTTTATGAATAAGGAGATAACTCCTCCTATATGGTCGTACCATACGTATAATTACTTTTTGAACGTAACAATTTTCCCTTGGTTAGAGGTAGCATATACTTGCACTTTATTTAAATCTCAAACCATCGGAATTGATTGGAAAACAGGGAAAGGTAAATTTACAAACCAAGACAGATATTTTTCTGTAAGAATGCGCATGTTGAAAGAAGGACAATTTTTGAAATATATGCCGGCTGTTGTTGTTGGAGCATCAGACCCATTCACCGAATCGGGAGACGGGCAGATAGCTTCTACACAAGGAAATGGTTATTTCAGCCGTTTTTTTGTAGCAGCAACCAAGCATATTCCTGTTGGAAAAGAAAAGATAGGTATACATTTATCATACCTTTACAACAACAGAAAAGATTATTCTCTGAATGGAATGGCTGGTGGTATAAGCTATATGCCTTCAATTCTGTCTGATTTAACTGTTATAGCAGAGTATGATTCGAAAAATATTGCTTTTGGTGCGACCTATTTGCTTTTCAACCACTTGCACGCACAGGTAGAAATGCAAAAAATGAAATATTTTACCGGCGGGCTTACTTATAAAATCTATTTAAAGTAAACAGAGGTCGGAGCAAATAAAAACAAAAGAGTTGAAATTAAAAAAAACAAAAAACAATGAAAAGTAAATTAGTAATATTATCTTTATTATTGGCCGGGGCTTCTACAGTTATGGCTCAAAACGAAGGTACAAAAGATAGGTTCTATTCTGAGAAGTTTAAGGACAACATCTTTATCAGTGCCGGAGTCGGAGCTCAAGTAAATGTAAATCCGGACAATTCTGATTATGGTTTAGGAGATGCCATAACTCCACTGATACAGATATCAGTTGGTAAACTATTTAATCCGGTTTGGGGTATTCGTGGTCAGGTTGCAGGAATGTGGTCGACCTTGTATTCAAAATACGGAATGCCCAGCGGTACTTATAACGAAATTAAGAACAAGAAATACGTAACGCTACATGCCGACGGAATGATGAATCTAACCAATCTTTTTGCAGGATATAAAGAGAACCGCGTATTTACAATTTCCGCATTCGCCGGTCCCGGACTAACATTTGCAAAAGCTTTTGGTAATCAGAAAAACATCAACGCTTTGATTAATGGATCTGTAGGGCTAATGGGACAGTTCAATGTAAACAGGTATCTTGATATTAATTTAGAGGCAAGAGGAGAAGTTTCTCCTTCCATGTTTGGCAGTGAAAGTAGTGGCTATACAGATGGCGCAGTGTCTTTAACCGCAGGTGTTACATATACATTTGGAGGAAAGAAGTTCGTAACTTGTCCTAAGGTAGACGAAAGTGCCATTAACGACGAAGTTAACAGATACAGAGACGAACTGGCAACTGCTCAGTCCGATTTGGCAAATGCAAAGAATGCCCTTGCTAATGTAAAACCTGAGACCAAAGAGGTTATCAAAGAAGTCCAGATAGCCGGGCCACGTGCCGTATTCTTTGAAATCGGAAGAACAAAGATCAGCGACAGAGGTATGGTTAATCTGCAACTAGCTGCTAAAATAATTAAAGCCAATCCGGATAAGAAATATAAAATTACCGGATATGCAGATAAAGCTACTGGTAGCGTTAAGCTGAATCAACAGCTAAGCGACAAACGTGCACAGGTTGTTTATGATGCTCTTATCAAAGAAGGTGTAGATGCTACACAACTAGAAATATTGGGCAACGGCGGCACTGATAACATGTTTGGAAAAGACAAACTTAACCGCGTAGTAATTTTGGAATAAAAAAAGTATAACAATTATAAAAAAAGCAGCAAGGGAATCACCTTGCTGCTTTTTTTTATTTGCTAATTTTTAGTATCTAGCGTCATTGGCCCTATGATAACATCTTATCAAAAAACACGATATAACAGCCAAGAACCCTGAAAATCCTTACGATTGGGATATTTAGCTTTAAAAGTATCGCGGGCTTCAGCAGCAGCAGCTTTATCAGAAAAAGTACTTACTATAACACGATACATGGCAGCCTCCGCATTAAATGCGATAGTGGCATTGTAACCTTCATTATCAAGATAATCTTTCAGTCCTTCGGCATTAGCTTTCAGGCCAAAGCTTCCACACACTACGCTATATTCTTTCAATCCATCAACACCGGAAACTACAGTAACCTTTTCCTGACGAACACCGGCCGAATTATCACCCTTTACTGCAACAGGTGTTCTAACTACCGGAGTAACATCTACAGGAGCATTAACCTGAGGTTCGGCCAACTCTTGTTGTTTTGCTTTCTCGTATGCTTTTTTATAAGCACTTTCGCTCGATTTACACGAAGCAAAAGCTAAAACGATGCATACTCCCATTACTAATGTCGCTAATTTTTTCATAATTTATACATTTTAGTTTATAATCTATTAAAATATTTTTCTTCAGCTCACTCTTTGAAAAGATCCGTTCACCTCAATTATTTATAATATGCAAATTACAGATAGGTGCGCAAACTTATATTACAAAAAAACAGAGCATTCACGAAATTGTTTATTTTTTGTTTCCCTTATACGAAATAGTAGAGGTAGCTTGATTGGTAGGCATAAGTAATACCTCAGCAATTTGTACATGCGCAGGAGCAGAAGCTGCAAAATAAACAGTTTCTGCAATATCATCACCGGATAAGGCATGAATTCCTTCATAAAAGCGATCAGCAGTTTGTTTATCACCCCGGAATCTAATAACCGAGAAGTTTGTCTCCACCATACCGGGCTTAATATTGGTTACCCGAAGAGGAGTATCAACCAAATCGATACGGAGCCCGTCAGACAAAGCTTTTACTGCAGCTTTTGTTGCACAATAAACGCTTCCTCCGGGATATGCACCCTCTCCGGCAATTGACCCAATATTGATTATATGGCCCTTTCCGCATTCAACCATCCCGGGAACTATTAAGCGGGTAACCGCCAAAAGTCCTTTAATATTGGTATCGATAACAATATCCCATTCATCGAGTTTCCCTTCATGCTCTTTATCCATTCCGATAACAAGACCGGCATTATTAATCAACACATCAATTTTTCGCCACTTTTCCGGCAACGACATTAAAGATGTTTTTATCGCTTCACGGTCACACACATCAAAAGGCAATAAATAAATATGAATGTCATATTCCGATTCAAGTTCTATCTTCAACGCCTCTAATGCGTTCACATTCCGTGCATTAAGAATTAAGTCCGAACCCTTAGAAGCAAACTTGCGTGCACACCCTTTACCAATGCCGCTACTCGCACCAGTAATAAATACAATCTTGTCTTTCATCATTATATTATTTATTCTATAACACCAAACACAAAAGTACCGCTTACCATTTGTCGACGGTCAATCTTCTTAGTTAAATATAATTAAACTAAACAGAACATCTATTTATACAGGGCTAGTTGGCGTATCTTTGTAGTCAATAAAAATATAACAGAGCCGCGAGGCTCATCAATTATTCTACATGACATTTGAACAATTAAATCTCATAGAGCCTATATTAAAGGCTCTGCAACAAGAGGGTTACACCTCACCAACTCCCATACAAGAACAATCCATACCTATTTTACTTCAAGGAAATGATCTTCTTGGTTGTGCACAGACAGGAACCGGAAAGACCGCAGCTTTTTCAATTCCCATACTGCAGAAACTTTATAAAACAGATAATAGAAAAGGCATAAAGGCACTGATAATTACTCCCACCAGAGAATTAGCTATTCAAATAGGAGAAAGTTTTACCGCTTACGGAAAGTATACTGACTTGCGCCATGTCGTTATTTTTGGCGGTGTAGGTCAGAAACCACAAACAGACGCTTTAAATGCCGGAGTACAAATTTTAATTGCCACACCCGGCCGTTTAATAGACTTGATATCACAAGGATTCATATCACTGAAAACTCTGGATTTCTTTGTACTCGATGAAGCCGATCGCATGCTCGACATGGGTTTTATTCACGACATAAAGCGGATAATAAAACTATTGCCGGCTCGTAGGCAAACACTCTTTTTCTCAGCTACAATGCCTCCCGAAATTGAAAAGCTGGCTAATTCCATGCTTTCGAGCCCCAAAAAGGTAGAGGTAACGCCCAGATCGTCTACGGTAGATACTATTTCTCAATATCTTTATTTTGTAGAGAAGAGTGAAAAGACAGACTTACTTATCCACCTGTTAAGTGATAAGACTATTGAATCTGCCTTGGTCTTTACCCGAACAAAACATGGTGCAGACAAACTATCGCGTACACTGAAAAAGACAGGAATTACAGCTGAAGCCATTCATGGAAATAAATCTCAAAATGCACGCCAGCGTGCATTAACTGATTTCAAGAGCCACACCCTTCGCGTACTTATTGCCACAGATATAGCTGCTCGCGGAATAGATGTAGACCAACTATCTCACGTTTTTAATTATGAATTACCCAATGTACCCGAGACCTATGTACACAGAATAGGGCGAACCGGCCGTGCGGGGCACGAAGGAGTCGCTATTTCATTCTGTGAATCCGACGAATTACCTTACCTGAAGGATATTCAAAAATTAATAAGCAAAACGATACCCGTTGTTAAGGAACATCCGTTTGTTACCTCCGAAAGCCTCAAATCTCAGGAAAAGAAGACAGAAGAACTGAAGATAAAAGCCAAAGAGAACAAAGTTTATCGCGGAAACCGTGCTAATGGGGATTTCTGGAGAAGGAAACAGCAGACACAACAAGGAGATAATAAGCAAAATAGCCGAAATACACCAAAAAACACGGCCAAATAGAGTCTGTATTAAGTGGCTGCAAATATATTTAATATCGATTTTCTATCATATTAATTTATAAGCTCTTATTTTTTGAACATATATGAACAATATAGAACGAACAGATGTTTCAATAAATATAAATATTTAAAGAAGGGAATAAGTATGAAAGGATTAAGTGTATTGGCAGCATTTTTAGGTGGTGCAGCTGTCGGTGCTGCAATAGGCATTTTGTTTGCTCCGGAAAAAGGTGAAGACACTCGTAATAAAATAGCAGAGATTCTTCGTAAAAAAGGAATCAAGCTAAGTCGGAACGAGATGGAAAACCTTGTTGATGAAATTTCGGCAGAGATTAAAGCAGAAGTAACTGAATAAAAAACAAGGCCATCATGTTTATAAACGATAATAGCATAGACAATATACAGCAATTGTTTACAGAGCTTAAAAAATATCTAGATCTTCAAAAGGAATATACAAAACTAGAGATTACCGAAAAGCTGACCATACTGCTCTCAACACTGATATTGGTATTAATGCTCATTATTCTCGGCATGGTGGCTTTGTTTTATGCCTTATTTGCACTAGCCTATATACTAGAACCTCTGGTTGGCAGTTTAACCGCCAGCTTTGGCATCATTACCGGAATAAATATTCTATTTATTTTGACCGTTATCATATTCAGAAAAAGACTTATCATAAGTCCAATGGTAAATTTTTTAGCAAAATTATTTCTCAACAATACAAAGAAATAAATAATGAACGATAAAAAATCACTATCAAACATACAAGGTAACATTAGCCTTGAAGATATAGCATTACGAAAAGCTGAAATACTAGATGATATACGCACGCAAAAGGGTGTTATAACAGAAACCACCCGTAAAGCATTCGCTCCTTATTCATCTGCAGCAACAACAGGAAACTCACTTCTAAACACATTTAATACCGGAGTAGCCGTATTTGACGGGATGATGTTGGGATTGAAAGTAATGAGAAGAATACGTCGTTTTTTCGACAAACATTAATTGCCGTAAAAGCAAAACTGCCTTCAAAGAATTATTATTTCTTCAAAGGCAATTTATTATACTCTAACCACTCTCTTTACTCACTCTTTATTTCTATCAAACATAAGTTTCAAGCAGTTTAACCATTCCGTTAGGAGTAATTGTAACATCTTGCGTAGAAGCAGGAAATAAAAGGGTTTCTCCGGCACAAAGCTCTACTTCATTTTGTGCATCATCCACTATACTGCACTTTCCCTCCAGACATATAAATATAACAAATGAATCGAGTTCAGAATAGTCACACGCTATTTCTTCCGTCATATCATACACCGAAGTGGTAAAGTACGGGCATGCCACCAATTCGACCGGTTCATTTTTTACTGCATCATATTTTGTTCGATAATCATCCAGTACTTCAAAATTAATTGCTTCACGGGCAAGATCCGTATGAAGTTCCCGCTGTTTTCCAAATGCATCGGTTCGATTAAAATCATAAATACGATAGGTTATATCCGAGGTCTGTTGTATCTCTGCAATAAAAGCTCCCGCACCAATGCTATGTATCCTACCGGCCGGCAAGAAAAACACGTCACCGGGATGAATTTCATATTCCTGCAGCACATCCGTAATGGTGTTATTATAAACTCGGTCTTTGTATTCCTTTGGAGTTATTTGTTCTGAGAAGCCAGAACGTAGTTTCGCTCCTTCATCAGCTCCTACCACATACCACATCTCCGTTTTTCCCATCGAATGGTGACGTCTCTTTGCCAAATCATCCGACGGATGTACCTGAATAGACAAATCCTGTTTCGCATCAATAAATTTAATCAGCAATGGAAATTGATTTCCAAAATGAGCATAATTGGCTTCTCCAACCAACTCTTCACGATATTTTCTCACCATTTCTGAAAGTGAAAGGCCTTTGTCGGAACCGTTAGCCACAATCGATTCACTGTTTTCAACTCCGGACAATTCCCAACTTTCTCCAACACCTGGCAATTCATTACTCAGATGTTTGAATGAAATAATCTTATCGCCCCCCCAAAGCGTTTGCTTCAAAATGGGTTCAAATTTTAATGGATACATTTTTCTGTTATAAACTTTAATAATTGAAATTCTCGATTTTAGCAACCAGAGGACAAACATACAAAAAATATCAAAAAACACACAACAGCAAACACTTTTTCATGAAATATATTTTAATATTTAGTCTTATCATACGATAAGGAAAGCAAAGTTAGACAAACGCTAAACTTTCCTAAATACCTAATCACATTTGCTCATAATAATTTGTAGAAACCGAAGAAATTACCTTTATTTGCAAGATAATTAAACAATACCGAACATGATAAACACGTTCTCCACCAATGGAAACTTATCCGGCCTGGACCGGGAAAAATTTCAAAAAGAGATAGCAGGAAAAAAAACAGATTTATATATCCTGAAGAACAAACAAGGAATGGAAGTTGCCGTTACAAATTATGGATGTGCAATACTTTCTATCATGGTACCCGATAAAAACGGTAAATACGCAAATGTAATACTGGGCCATGACAATATAGATAATGTAATTAACAGCCCTGAGCCATTTCTGAGCACTACAATCGGACGTTACGGCAATCGGATAGCCAAAGGAAAATTTATTTTACAAGAAGAAGAATATAAATTGTCTGTAAACAACGGGTCAAATTCTCTCCACGGAGGCCCTACCGGCTTTCATACAAGAATATGGGATGCCATACAAATTGACCAAAGCACACTTCAGCTAAGTTACCTTTCAGCAGACGGAGAAGAAGGATTTCCCGGAAATTTGGAAGTAACAATGACCTATCGTCTGGAAAAGAACACCAATGCCTTATTCATTGAATACAGAGCAAAAACAGATAAACCAACCATTGTTAATCTAACAAATCACGGCTTTTTTAATTTGGCCGGAATAACGAACCCCACCCCTACTGTAAATAATAATATCGTAACGATAAATGCCGACTATTACGTCCCGATAGACGATGTATCAATACCAACCGGAGAAATTCTTAAAGTAGAAAACACCCCTATGGACTTTAGGCAACCACATACCATTGGCGAACGTATAGAAGAAAAAGATCAGCAACTAATCAACGGAAACGGATACGACCACTGTTTTATTCTGAATAAAACAGAAATGGGAGAACTAAGTCTGGCAGCCACTTGCATTGAACCCATAAGTTGTCGCAGCATGGAAGTATACACTACCGAATTAGGCGTGCAGCTTTACACAGGAAACTGGCTCAACGGATTTAGTGGAGCACATGGTGCCACATTTCCTGCCCGTAGTGCTATTTGTTTTGAGGCACAATGCATCCCTGATACCCCAAACAAACCACATTTCCCCACAGCCACTTTATTACCCGGCGATGAATATCAGCAAATAACGATCTACAACTTCGGAATAAAAGAATAAATAATAACTAACCTAATTTTTATAACTAACAATTAATAATCATGACTCAACAAAAAAAGAATTATGCATTGCCTATCATCATGATGATATTGCTATTCGGCATGATTTCATTCGTTACCAACTTAGCTGCTCCAATGGGCGTTGTGGTAAAAGGCCAATTCCAAGCATCCAATTTCATGGGTATGTTAGGCAACTTTGCCAACTTTGCAGCATATGCCTTCATGGGTATTCCGGCAGGTATCTTACTAAAAAAGATCGGCTACAAAAGCACTGCACTCATTGCTATTGCTGTCGGATTTTTCGGCATTCTGGTGCAATTCCTTTCGGGAACCATCGGTAGTTTCCCTGTTTATTTAATCGGCGCTTTTATTTCAGGTTTTTCTATGTGTATGCTAAACACAGTAGTAAATCCGATGTTGAATACACTTGGAGGCGGTGGCAAGAAGGGCAACCAATTAATCCAGATTGGCGGCACATTCAATTCTTTAATGGCTACGCTAGTACCAGTACTTGTTGGTATATTGGTAGGTCAGGTAACCAGAGAGACAGCCATTACAAACGTAAATCCCGTATTATTCATAGCTATGGGGATCTTTGCAACTGTAGGAATTGTACTGTTCTTCGTTCAGATACCAGAGCCACACATAAAAAAAGCGTCCAGTATTAAATATGAACACAGCCCTTGGGCTTTCCGTCATTTTATTTTAGGAACAGTTGCCATATTTGTCTATGTTGGCATTGAAGTCGGTGTACCCGGAACAATGAATCTTTTCCTTACTGACCCTCAAGGTTTTGGAGGCTCGGCTGCAGAAGCAGGATTAGTAACAGGCACATATTGGTTCCTAATGCTTATAGGGCGTTTTCTCGGTGCATCTTTCGGGGCTAAAATATCAAGTAAAGCGATGCTTACTTTCGCCTCCAGCTTGGCTGTTTTACTCGTTTTAGGAGCCATTTTCCTACCAACTACTACACTTATTGATATGCCGGTATTTAAATCAGATCTATCATTCGGCATGGCTCAGGTACCAATTAATGCAATGTTATTAGTATTAGTGGGCTTATGCACTTCTATTATGTGGGGAGGAATTTTCAACCTTGCAGTAGAAGGATTAGGTAAATATACAGAAGCTGCTACCGGTATCTTTATGGTTATGGTATGCGGTGGTGGTATTCTCCCGTTAATTCAAAACTATGTGGCCGACGTGGCTAATTTCATGTCTAGCTACTGGGTAATTATCGCAGCCTTAGCCTTCTTGCTCTACTATGCCATAAGTGGCTGTAAAAATGTAAATAAAGATATTCCTGTAGAATAAATTAATAACTAAAATCATTACCATGGACATAGAATACGTAAGAAGCCGTTTCAAAAAACACTTTGACGGAACAACAGGATTTGTATATGCATCGCCAGGACGCATTAACCTCATTGGAGAACATACCGACTATAATGGCGGATTTGTTTTTCCAGGAGCCATTGACAAAGGGATGATAGCTGAAATTAAGCCAAACGGAACTCAAAAAGTATTAGCCTATTCTATCGATTTAAAAGACTACGTTGAATTCGGCCTCAACGAAGAAGATGCCCCAAGTGCCAGTTGGGCCAGATATATTTTTGGCGTTTGTCGTGAAATGATTAAACGCGGAGTAAAAGTAGAAGGATTCAATACCGCCTTTGCTGGCGATGTACCTTTAGGTGCAGGCATGTCATCGTCTGCCGCTTTAGAGAGTACGTATGCTTTTGCTTTAAATGATCTATTTAACGGAAACATCGATAAGTTTGAGTTGGCAAAAATCGGACAAGCAACCGAGCACAATTATTGTGGCGTAAACTGTGGAATAATGGATCAATTTGCATCTGTATTCGGAAAAGCAGGAAGCCTCATTCGCCTTGATTGCCGTTCATTGGAATACCAATATTTTCCATTTAATCCCAAAGGTTATCGTTTAGTACTTCTTGACTCTGTAGTAAAACATGAGTTAGCCTCTTCAGCCTATAATAAGCGCCGTCAGTCTTGCGAATCGGCCGTCGCTGCCATTAAAAAGCACCATCCTACGGTAGAATTCCTAAGAGATGCCACCATAGATATGCTCAAAGAAGTCAAGAGTGACATCACTGCAGAAGATTATATGCGCGCAGAGTATGTTATTGAAGAAATTCAGCGTGTGCTCGACGTTTGTGATGCTTTGGAAGTGTCTGACTATGAAACTGTAGGGCTAAAGATGTACGAAACTCATCACGGAATGAGCAAACTGTACGAAGTTAGCTGCGAAGAACTTGATTTCCTTACTGATTGTGCCAAAGAATGCGGCGTAACCGGTTCACGCGTAATGGGTGGCGGTTTTGGCGGATGTACCATTAATCTTGTAAAAGAAGAGCTTTATGATAACTTCATAGCAAAAGCTCAGGAATCATTCAAAGCTAAATTCGACAGAAGTCCTAAAGTATATGATGTCGTTATTGGAGATGGATCCAGAAAATTGGCATAAGTAGTAAAATATACTGTATATAAAAAAAGCTGTTCCTCAAAGAACAGCTTTTTTTATATACTTATCTTTAATTTCACAATGCAACCAAAAGAGGCAATAATTCGTCTAGCGAACGCACAAAGTCTCTTGTGCAATCTATCTTATCAGAAGCTATGTTTTCAGGATATCCCTGAACTGTATAGCACCCCAAGCTCAAAGCCGGAAGAATATCATTTTTCATTGAGTCTCCAATAACAACCACTTCTTCAGGTAGGAAACCAGCACGACTAATAGCCAAAGCCCAGAGTTGTGGATCAGGTTTGCGCACTCCTTCTATGGTCGAATCGGTTATAGAAAAGAAATAATCTGCTATACGTAAATCTGTCGCTATCTTTTTAATGTTTCCATAATAATTAGACACCAACAACAGCGTGTAATGTTCGGAAAGTGTTCGGAGAATAGGCCTATTACGTTTAATATAATCTTCGGCGAATGCAGTCACGGCATACGCAACCTTATAAGGAAGCTTGCTACTATTTTCAACCGTATTCGCTATCACACCACGCTCAATAAGATTTTCCACCTGCAAATGTGTCTTAAAAAGTTGAGTTTCAAGCAAAGAATGACTAGGCTTTACCAACTGCAAAGATTCCATCTGACGTTCAGCATACACGTATGAATCATACAAGTTCTCACGGGTAACAGGGAGTTGCAACTTATCGGCATACACCATTAAATACACATCTAACCAGTGCATGAAAGGGGAATCAAGTGTTCCTCCAAAGTCAAATGCTAAAGCTTTTATTCTTTCTAAATTATCAACTATCATTGCTCTTCTAATTATTTTTCTTTATATTCCCTATTTTCATAAGAGCAAGCCCTATAACAATCCAAAAAAGCTCTCTTACTCTTGTGATTAATGCTGTATAAATACCATACGCTCCCGAAAGAGACAGGCTCCCTACAGCCAAGGCAAAACCTCCTTCGCGCCCACCTAACTGCATAGGCATAAAGAAAAACAAATTAGCCAAGAAAGAAGAAAAAGCAACAATCAATACACAACTAATGAAACTAACATCAGTGGTGAGCACATTGAGTATCAACCAAACTTCTACACAAGAGACAATACGTGCTAGAAATTCAAGAGATAAAGCACCATAAAAAGAACTTTTCCGCTGGCTATGCAACAAGGCAACCTGTTTATCTATTGTTTCGAGTCTATCTTTATGTTTATCGGCAAAACTGCTGGCACGTTTTCTCAAAAAAGGGATATGACTGCATAAACGTATAAACGCCACAGCCATACCTTTACGGTATCCCTTTATAAAGACAGTTACTAACAATAAGCATAGCACTGTAATAAAGCCTAAAACAAGAGCCATTATCCATCCTACGGGAAACAGAATGGCGTATAAAAGTACAGAAGCAAGCCAAAAACAAAAATGAGAAAAAATGTGCATCATCACATATAAAATAACCGAGGAAGTAGCCCGCTCCACTCCCATATAAGGAGTTAGTTCCATGATACGATAAGGCTCCCCGCCCATTAATCCCACAGGAGTAACGGAATTAAGCGCAAAACCCGTTACCGTAAATTTATACACCCGGAGGAAAGAAACAAGACTGTGTTTCCCTCCGCGGATAATTAAGTACCAAGAACACGTATTGATAAAATAAATAATAAGCCAGAGGAGTAGCACAAGAGGAAGATATACGCCCGCTCTCTTCAGATTAGTCCACAATTCATCGTACTTCATATCAAACGAAAAGAGCATAACCACTACTGCCAGGAGCCCAAAGCAAAGAAAAATATTACGATATTTACTACTCATATTCTTTGCTCATAATCTTTTTATATAATCTACTACTCAATGATTCTTGGCGAACCACCATATAAACAAGCAAGACATTAAGCACTGTTAGCTCAAAAATAAAATAAATCCAAGGCATATCAAGGAATAATGAAATGAATAGCACTATGACACGTGTGTTAAACGAAAGAATATTAGTATATTTCATCAATGGCAAACTGCCTTTTCTAAACTCTTCGCGTAATGCTTCAGGCATCTTCTCTCCATACTTTGTGCGAAGAGTTGCAAAAAAACGCTGAAAACAAGGTGAATATTTCTCTTGAGAAGCTGTATAATTTTGATAAAACCACAAAAAAGTTTTTCTCACATAATTTCCCCCCCAAGGCATTTCCCGAAACGCAACACGCTGTTGCTTTGAGTTATCCAATTCACTTCCGGCTCTACCTTTAAGAAAAAAAAGATGAATGTTGCGATAATAATCCGCCATGGCTGCCTGCTTACTATGAAAATAGCCGGACAGCGCCGCCAATGCCCAAATATACCAAGAATAATCAGGAGTCATCCTCAAGCAAATAGACGCATAGATGGTAATAAACCAAAAATCACCGGATACACCGTCCAGAATACGGCCTAACTCTGATTTCTGCCCTGTCATACGGGCTAGTTGTCCATCGGCACTATCGTACATATTAGCCCATATAAGCAAACACATACCTATCATATTGTACCAAATATCATCAAAATAAAACATAACGCCGGCAGCCACGCCCAAAAAGATAGAAAAGATCGTTACCTGATTAGGGGATACCCGCATTCTGTTAAATAATAAGGCCCAACGATAGCCCGCAGGACGATAAAACACTAAATCAAGATACTCTTCCGTATCATTAGATTTTAGAGAAGACTCAATAGAAGGCCGTTTTTTTAAATTATTTGTGCTCATTGATTATCTGAATTATTTTCTTGGCAATTTCACGGGAAGCCTCGACACGACACGGCGCAAAACTTGGCCAATCATTAAAGTCGATAATGCGAATACTTCCATCCGGGGAAACGATGCAATCTCCACCATAAACCACAATTTTTAAGACACCGGCAGCCTGATTGCATATTTCACGCAAACGATCAAGTGAGAAAGGTATTCCTTCGGGATGCCCGTTAATCTCCTCGTGACCGAACTTACTGTGATTTTCATTGAACGGATAGAACCAATGAAAGAAATTAGTTCCGGCTACCCCATAAAATTTAACCAAATCGCCACACAAATGTTCATTAATCACAACTCTGTTAATACCACGCAAAGCGTATTCAGCTATTATCTCACGCAATTCATCATCCTTACGCACATAGGTCACATCTTCCCGATGAATGGCATGAAAATCGCCGCGCTTTACCCAGCAAGGCATCAATTGCTTTCCTTTAAGATACGTATCAACATCCTCATGCGTATCCATTATTATACTATCAGGATGAGGCACATCGTGGTCCATCAACAATTTGGTCATGCGCTCACGCGTGCAATTTTCAATGCCGAAGCCTGAATTCACAGCCACACATCCTTCTTTTTCTAATTCTTGTAACCGATGAACAGCTTGTGCATTACGTAACATAGTTACTATCACTTTTTCCTGAATACCACCTGCCAAGAACTCTTGTTCGGTATACATTTTCACCTTATATCCGGCATTATTCAGCCAATCTGCTGTAGCCGAGAATATGGCTGCATCATTTCCAACATGGTTTGGCGAATAAAGAGCTGATCGCTGTATACCTGCTATAACTAAAGATTTCATTCTATTTTTGCTCATTTAAAAATAACTCTGCCTTGCGAATATCACTGGCATGATCAACATCTATAATTTTAGAAAAAGGGTAGGCCTTCACCTTTAATCCCGAATAAATCATCTGTCGTTGAAAATTGCGCATGCGCGAAAGTCCAGAGCCAACAGCTGCTTGAAGCAGAGATATCACTCTGCTATTCATGCAATAAATGCCGCCTGAGACGTAACGAAATCCTTCGTAAGCCTCATCTACAAAACCGGTAATTGCCAACTGACTGTCTGTTTGTACATATAATGGTTTTTCATCATCGATATAATCGGTTACCGCCATTAACGCGTCATGTGTGTTATCGGCCTCAAAGATACGAATATAATCAGAAAATTCCAATGGAGAAAATATAGGATCAATCGTTGTGAGGCATAACTTGCTTCTTTGGGGAATAAGAGAAGCTAGTTCATAAAAACTATGAAGGGAGTCAGGGGTCGTTTTGACCAGAACGTGCAATGGAACAGGGAGTCTTAAATTTTCCAGATGAGCTCGTACATCAATCATTTCTGCATTTATAATAATGCTAATTGATTCTGCATTGTTATCAAGAAAAATAGCCAGCAGTCTGTCGAGTATCGCATTTCCGTTTATTTGGAGCAATGGTTTCGAAGTTTCCACTCCATCAGCAATCAGACGCGATCCTTGTCCGGCTGCTATTATCGCATATTCCATATATATTATCTAAAAGTTATCACCCGTTTTTATAGAAAGAAAAAGGGGAATTTAAAAGAATCTCTATTCTTTTAGACTCCCCCTATGTTGTTTTCCCAAACGACAATCAGATTAATCTATATAATCTAACGTTTCTTCGCCAATCATCTTACGAAGGGTATTCTTCAGTTTGGTGTACTGAATAAACAAATCGTGTTCAGGAATATGTTCGAAGTCATGCATAGGACTCTTGAAGTAGAACGACAACCAGCTTTGAATGCCAGACATGCCCACGCGTTGAGCCAAATCAGTAAATAACACCAAGTCTAAAACTAACGGTGCTGCTAAGATAGAGTCACGGCAGAGAAAATCGACTTTCAATTGCATAGGATAGCCCATCCAACCAACGATATCGATGTTGTCCCAACCTTCTTTGTTATCTTTGCGGGGAGGATAATAGTTGATACGAACCTTGTGATAAATATTGCCGTAAAGTTCCGGATAAAGTTCCGGTTGAAGAATAGTATCGATAACAGACAACTTGCTCACTTCTTTTGTTTTGAATGAATCAGGATCATCCAACACTTCGCCATCTCTGTTACCAAGAATATTTGTAGAGAACCATCCATCCAAGCCAAGCATACGAGTCTTCAACATCGGAGCAAGAACGGTTTTCATCATTGTTTGTCCTGTCTTAAAGTCCTTGCCACAAATAGGCACGCCCTTCTTAGCAGAAAATTCCCACATAGCAGGCATGTCAACGCAGAGGTTAGGAGCACCCATTATAAACGGAGCACCCTCGGCCACAGCTGCATAAGCATAACACATACTTGGAGATACCTTATCAGTAAGATTATCTTTCATTGCCTTTTCTAATGAAGCAAGAGATTTATGTTCGTCACATAAAGGAAGATAAATTTCAGTACTGGCCGCCCAAATAACAACCACGCGGCTACAATTATTAGCTGCTTTAAAATCGCGTATGTCTTTACGAACCAGCTCAGCCAGTTCCCAACGGGTAGAAGCACTCTTTACGTGTGTTCCGTGAAGACGTTTTACCCAATTTTGATCGAAAGCTGCAGTCATCGGCTTAATGGCTTGCAATTCTTCCTTCACACCATCAAGATCCTTTTGTGCCAACACTTCAGCATGCTGAGCAGCTGCATAAACATCGTCTTCAAAGATGTCCCATCCCCCAAAAACCAAATCGTTGAGATCTGCCAAAGGCACTACATCTTTAATTTTAGGAAAACGGTTTTCATTTCTTTTTCCTAAACGCATTGTAGCTAACTGAGTAATGGATCCTATAGGTTTTGCAAGTCCTTTGCGAACAGCTAAGGTTCCTACTACAAAAGTTGAGGCAACCGCACCGCCTAATCCGACGACCAATATTCCTAACCGACCATCGGCCGGCTGAATTTCCTGTTTCATTTTTCTTATCCTTTATTTATTTGTTGATATAATAGTGACAAAAGTATAGAATCAATGTCAGCGGGAAAAGTTCTGATTGTAGTGCAAAGTAGTCAATAGCACTTATTCGTATCAATTTTATGAAAAAGAAGTTACTTCTATGATTCGGGGACATAAGCTGACAAAAAGTATAAAATAATAACATAAAACACAAAAAATGAAACCTCTTCATATCATTTTTCACTGAATAGCATCCATAGTTTTACCTACATTATTGATTATCACCATGTGTTAATCAGCCAGACAGCGCAATTTTATCTATTTTTCAGAAACTGTAATCTATATTTAATAGAGTTTACATTTTTACTAACAAAAAGAACAAAATGACATCTAAAAGCATTTATAATCAGAAAAAGCACTAAACCGATGCAATAGGAAAAATAATGCGAAATCTGGTGAGCCCGTCACTATAAGTTCGCAAAGAAAAAGTACAGCCATGGCGGCTAAGAATTTCGCGAATAAAGATCAAGCCAATGCCTTGACCATTAGGTTTTGTAGAAAAAAACGGACTGAATAGTTTTGGCTCGCTCTCTTTAGAAATACCCCTCCCGTTATCAACCACTTCTATGGTCGTTGGGTAAAGCGTACGGATGGTGATCTCTCCGTTATGATCAATACTTTCGGCTGCATTCTTAATGATATTCACCAAAACCTGCTCAAAGAGAGAAGCATCAAGCTTCACTTCCGGCAATTTTTCGCCTTCGAGACGGATCATGATATTTCGATCGGCGCACATCCCTTCCATAAAGCGTTTGCACGATAAAGCCAGTTCATTCAGATCCACCAAAGATAAATGCGGATCGGGTATCTTCACTACATCGGCAAAACGAGTGATAAAACGACTCATCGAAAAACAACGATCAGTGCAAACACGAATCACTTCACAAAGTTCATCTCTGTTACCTTCCTCGCATAAAGTCTGTTCCACTGTATCAAGAATAGAAGTTATTCCTGCTGTAGTATTATTTACCTCGTGGGCAATCATACGAATAACCTTCTCATAGGCTTTCTTTTCTGCTTTTATGACCTCCTCCGTCAGCCTCTCTACCAAAAAAAAGGGATGCTGAAACCCACGATCAATAAAAGATGATCGCGTACATTTATATATGCTCGAGTCATTCAAGCGTATAGTGATACTTCCTCCCCTAGGTATAGTTGCCAGTTCAATAGCCAATGCAGAATCTATCTCCGGCAGTTTCTTACCCAATGCGTCCTCCAACTTTACCCCCATCATATTAATCGCCATAGGGTTAAGTTGAGAAACTTCTTCATCTAAAGTAGTGATGACCACCCCCATTGGCGAAGCATTAATCAGTAAGTCAAGAAAATGGTTTTGCTCTCTTAACCGCAAACGCTCATTTTTAAGTTGTTCCATCATCCGATTGAAAACATTTACCACCCGATCGGCCTCAGCCTGCCCCACCGGACTGAGGCGACTACTAAAGTCCTGTTCTCTCAATAGTTCCATCCCACTCCCTATCGTGTGCAAAGGCTTAACAATTTTACGATAGAAAAAGAGAAGAAAAACAAATGTGAGAGCAATAAGCCCTTCGAGTGTATAAAAAAGCCATGGGGCAGAATGAACTGCGACATAAGTAAGCAGAGCCAAGATGGATAATAGCAAAAAGGCAAGAATGCCAAACAAGCTTTTTAACCGCATAATGACTAGAGTTATTGAGGGTAGGTAATATTATACTTCTCTAAACGACGATACAATGCTGCCCGGCTGATGCCGAGTGCAGTTGCTACCTGACTAAGATTTCCTTTATGATACGTAAGGGCCTGAAGTATTGTTTGGCGTTCTATTTCGTCAAGAGTCATTCCGGCAAGTGGTGCAGTTGCAGAAACAGATTCATCATGCCTTTGATATTGGCCTTCAAAATCGGCAGCCTCCAATACTTCCTTTCCACTTATCAAAATCGTACGTTCCACCAAATTTCTCAATTCACGAATATTACCCCGGTAAGACAACCGGGTAAGAAACTGAATAGCATCAGATGAAAACTCAGTATGCGGCAATCCGTTTATTTCGGCCTGCTTAGCTGCAAAATAGCGCGCCAATAGAGGAATATCATCCCTCCTGTCGCGCAGTGCGGGTAAATGTATGGTAATCAGGTTTATACGATAAAAAAGATCTTCGCGAAAGGTATGCTCGTTTACCATATTACGCAAATCGGCATTAGTGGCACTAACCACCCTGATATCCGTTTTTCGGGGACGGCTATCGCCCAATACTTCATAGGTCTGATCCTGGAGTACGCGCAGTAGCTTTACCTGACAGGAATGATCCAGGTCACCTATTTCATCTAAAAAGATAGTCCCCTTGTTTGCCAACTCAAAGCGTCCGATGCGATCTGCTGCAGCATCTGTAAAAGCACCTTTCTTATGACCGAACATTTCACTTTCGAAGAGACTCTGAGATATTCCTCCAAGGTTTACCTTCACAAAAGGTTGTTTGGCCCGCTGACTGTTTATATGTATAGCCTCGGCTATCAATTCCTTTCCCGTGCCGCTTTCTCCGGTGATAAGCACAGACGCATTCGTCCGGGCAATTCGCCCGACGGTATTCAACACATCGGTCAAAGCTCTCGACTTTCCGATAATATTATCTCTTATAAGTGCGTCCGTTTGCTTTTGCAACTCCTCCTTGTTTTGAGGACAGGCTAGTTCTAAAGCTGTTTCTATTCGTTGAAGCAATGCAGCATTGTTCCATGGCTTAGTAATGAAATCGAATGCTCCTGCCTGCATGCCTTGCACCGCCAATTGAATGCTGCCCCAGGCAGTCATCAGAATAACAGGAACCTCCGGACGAAAAAGCTTTACTTGTTTAAGAAGAACAAGCCCTTCGGCCCCCGTGGTGGTTAGCGAGAAATTCATATCCATGAGCACCAGCCGGGGCGATACCAAGCGAACCACCTCTATAGCTTCTTTAGGCGAAGCTACAGCCTGTATTTCATAACCCGCTCGCTTTAGCATAAAGCTAAGAGAAGAACGCACTGCCGAATCGTCGTCAATAATTAAAATCATAAGAAGCTCAGTTTACATAAATATGAGATATTCGAAACAAAAATACAAAAATAAATGGTTCAGTCAATCGCTCTTACTCAAGCAATTGGTAAAACGCATAAATTAAGAGAATCTATTTACGAACAATATCATCGAAGTCTGCATCCAATTCGGAATTGTTTTTAAAATCCCACAATGTGAGACTTCTTATCTGATAAAAGTAATACCAATAATAATAAAGCTCTGAAATATGCTTTTGCCTTGCTTCATCTTTCGATGTCTGAGCATCATTTAAATCGAGCGTATTGATTTTACCAATCAAAAATGTTTCAATACTTGTTTTATAGCGTTGTTGGGCTATACGATCGGCCTCATCGGCAATAGTAAGCTGTGCCGCCTGGTTATTAAAATGCTCTACCAACAAGAATAAATCCTGATTAAAGCTTATTTGCTCCTGACGAATCTTTGACATAATAACATCACGATTACTCTGTGCCACTTTTACCTTGCCGCGTCGTTTACCCCAATCCAGAATAGGAATTTTAATTCCTACCTGCACTATATTATTATTAAGCAAATCACGATAAGACGAAGACAAAGTATTGTTTAATCCGGCATATCCGACGCTGGCAAAAAGATCAACGCTCCGTAGATTCCCCTTAGCTGTTGCCACTTCGTAGTCTGCCTCGAGCTGCCTGCGGCGTATGTTTTGCGCAAAAGAATTACGTTCTAACGCTCTATTAAGAACCGCATCATACTCTATTCTAATATCGGGAACGGACTCCGGAACGACAGGTTCCAATGATTCTTCTTCGGATAATCCGAGGAAAGCTCTCAGCTGAAACATTTTAGCATCCAAATTGCTTTTAGCATCCGTCATCGCAGCTTTTGCCTGCAAAGCAGCCAGCTTAAGCTGCAACAATTCGTTTTCAGAAATCTGTCCCATTTTGCGTTTTGCCACTGCTACTTCATGAAGGCGATCGGCATTTAGCTGATTTTGTTGTGCAGTGCCCAAAGCCTCTTTTGCCAGAAGTAACTCAAAGAAATAAGTAATTGACTTCATCGTAACCTCTTCCGTGGCGCTAATAAAAGTAGCCTTAGCCTCGGCATAGCGCACGGGTTCAATACGGCGATTCCATTTCAGCGTGTTTACTCCAAAAATAGGTTGCGTAAATTCCAAGCCTATCGGAACAGACATAAATTGTTTTTCTCCGCCTGTGCCCAACTGCCTAACAAAATCCATGGATGAAGTCAGAGACAGTTTCCCTCCCGTAAACCATATATTCTGGTCGATAGATAACTCGCCGGAAAGCCCCAACGTATTGTTGCGAACAAAGGTATAAGAGCCATCGGATTGTTGATAGGCACTGTAAGACTTATTATAATCGGGCAGTGTACCCGTTAAGTTCATTTCGGGTAAAAGATCGGCCCGAAAAGTCCGATATTCCCAATAAGCGGTTTTGAGTTCATTGAGAGCCACCGCAGCATCAACTGATTGTACTCGGGCTAAAGCGATGGCTTCAGGAAGAGTTATGGTTCGTTCCGTTTGTGCCTGCAGCGTTAATGAATACAAAACAGCTACAGAGATAAGTTGCAAATTCTTCATTCTCATAAATAAAATTATGTTTCCTGAAGAAGGGGTCAAAGCCTATGCCACAAATATAAATTGCTTAATAACAGCCGTTTAAGTCACAGCATCACTGTTCGATAATGAACAGGCTGTTCGCTGACGAACGCATTCCTTGCATTATTGAGAATCAGGTATTTTAATAGTAAAACGAGCACCTTTCCCTAATTCGGAACGAACATCTATACTTCCATTCATACGCTCTGCTATAAACTGACAGATGCTTAATCCCAACCCGGCGCCCTGTACAAAGTTATCTCCTTTATAAAAACGTTCAAAAATATGCTCTCTGTCTTCCCCGGAAATACCGATTCCGGTATCTTCTACAAACAAAGTCGTATATCCCGGTTCTTCCTCCAAATAGCCAATAGAAATTACCCCTTTCGGAGTAAACTTAACCGCATTATTTATCAAATTATTGAGTATTTGTTTCAATCTAAACATATCGGTCACTACCTGTTTATGCCCAGACTGTGGTAGCATTTTTATAAAAGATATACTTTCAGGAATATTAAGCCGCTGTGCTTCAAACACCTCATTGATTATATTAGTCAAATTATATACTGAGAACTGAAATTCCATCGAGCCGGACTCTATACGAGACATATCAAGAATATCATTGATAAGACTGAGCAAGAGTTCACAATTTTTATTTATTGTAATGACAAACTTCCGTATTTCTGCGTCATTGAAAGAATGAATATCTTTCAATAGTTCAGAAAAACCTACTATAGAATTAAGCGGCGTGCGAATTTCATGACTCACATTGGCTAAAAATGCAGTCTTCAATTTATCGGCTTGCAGCGCTTTGTCTCGGGCTGCAATAAGTTCTTGCTCCGTATTTTTATATCTCTGTATACTCTGGCAAACACCCAGTATAGAATAAGGCATACCAGCAGTAAGCCCTTTGAATGCAGTCATACGATATTCCCACCATTCAAATCCACCTGTTAAATTGCGTTGCCTGAAATTAAGCCTTAAATTATTCTTTCCCCCATTACGAATTAAATTGAATTCTTTTATCACTCCTAACAAGTCATCGGAATGAATCATTCTCTTCATATCAGTAAACGTAACAGCATACTTACTTTCATCAAATCCTATCCGAGTGAGAAAATTGGATGAAAAAATAAACATTTTCTTATCCACACTATACTGCCATGGGTAAATAGAACTCTCCTCTACGGCCAAGTGGAAAAAACGTTTTTGTATCTCTTCATCCGAAATATTGCGAAATGAAAGCGCATAACCTGTTATTCGTGATTTGGAATAAATAGGTACAATCTCTCCCGATACCGGAAAATAATTGTCGGTACCTATTTCCTGCATAAAAGCGCCCTTGGGGATGGCCATACTTTTTCCTGTTTCGTTCACCTCTTTTAGCATGGAATAAAAGATATCCAACCCATTATTATATATCCTGCAATAAGAGCCTGCCGGAAGCCCTTCACAATTCTGCCTGCCGTCTTTTGATGTTATATTCAGCATTATAAGTGCCGCTCTGTTTACAAAATGAATACGCAAATCTTCTCCATAAGCCACAACCCCTTCCCGTATAGAATGAAAAATATTATCAAATTCATTTCGTTGATCAACCAAACGATTTTGAAGCAATAATTTCGCCTGCACCTCTATTCTTCTCCGAAATTCACGCCTGTTTGCCCGTATGAGCCAAATAACGATAAACACCAGCAAGAACAGAATAAATACGTATAAGAACAAAAATAACAATTCATATTTTTCCCAATACGGCTCATTAATTATTTTAGCTTTCTCGGGAACCACACGATGAGGCACTTTGAAGAAATCCAATTGTTTATAATCAAAAGTTAACTGTGCGTCGCTTTGCACAATTTTTCCGGAAAAATTCTTTGATCCGCGCAGCACTTTAGATGCAAGAATTGCCGCATTCTTAGCATCGGTATACGGACGAGAGGTCAGGGAACAAAAACCTCCCTGAGTTAATGATACGTTATTCACAGTAAAACAGGGAGATTTAGAAACTTTTGCAATGGAGGGCATGAATAGCCCCCAATAGGGTATGATCAAAACACTTTGATAAGCCTCATGAGAGATTTGGATCTCATATAAAATCTGAGTCATCGGATCACTATGAATATTGAATTTCCGCAATTTATAGTCAGGGTTATTCTTTGCAAAAACTTCCCACTCCGATTCAAAATCAGTTAAAGACAACTTTCCCAAAATACTTTCATCGCTTACAACCACTATTCTTTTACGGGTCGGAAACATTTTTTGTGCTGTTTCCAATAAGTTAAAAAAAGGTCTGGGAGATTGAAAACCGGTAACATTAACATACTTGCTCAAGACTTCCTTGTTCGGATATTCCACGCCGGAGAAGACTACCGGTATTTTTCCCGGCAATGAATCGCCACAAACAAGAAGATCATACAGAGCTTCATCATTGGAAGTTACGATTAAATCGGTTCCCCGATCGGCCGCTCTACGGCAAATACGACGTATAATTTCTTTTTCCGAAGCACCATTCCAAAAGTGTGCATTCAAATATTCCGTCGTAACCTCAACCGGCATACCCTCCTCTTTAAAGCCATCAGACAACCCTTTATTGAGCTCATCAGACCAATTATCGGACTTCGTATAAGATTGTATAAACAATATTTTATAGTTCCGTTCTTTAACCGCTGCACGAATATAAAAAGTAGTAAAGAGCAGAATCAGCAATAGTCTATATGGTATATTCATTCAGTTATATGTATCTTTATGACAATTATAAGCACAAAGATAATTTATAATTTATTTTTAGATATATCATAGCTAAATAATTTCTTCTCTTTTTTACTGTAAAAGCATTATTCTTCGTGCAATGCCTCAGCGGGCTGAATTTTTAGAGCTTGCTTTGCCGGAAACCAAACGCCGACGATCACGGTAAGCAACAATAAAAAATAGGCAATGGCCAACCCGGCCAAAAAACGCCCTAAAGTAAACTCCACCGGGCTAACAGATACCATCTCGGCAAAACCAAGATTCCACGCCACGACAATAGCAGGTACAAATGCCATTGTAAGCAATGCAAAGCCTTCGCCTAAAAGTAAGTTTCGCATATTCATCGCCGAACTACCCAGTGCAATACGCAAGCCCAGTTCCGACCGACGTTGCTGGGTACGAAACCAGAAGGTGCCCAATACTGCAAGAAATACATTGATCAGAAAAAATACGGCTACCGATAAATACGTATACAGCTCATTACGATTATCTTTCAATTGTTCGTCTCTATAATCAGACATCGGACGCATATTTTCCAGATAAAGGTTCCCCACCATTAACTGCGTGCGCATTTGCTTCCTGAACGTGCGCACAAATTCACTATTGTCAGCATCCGGCTTTACACGAATATAAACGCCGAGCCAGGGTATATCGGTATACTCCAGTTCTTTGTCTGCCGATTGATTAATGGCCATATACGTGGCCGGTTGATATCCCGTAAATTCATTGTATTTCTGGTTTTCACAAATGGCAGATATGTGTACGCTGTCTCCATTATAATTCCGAACCATTTTGCCCACCGCATTCTGTCCGGTAAAAAGCTTCTTTGCCAATCTCTCGCTGATAATAATATCTGTGAGATTCATTTCAGAAGCTAATTTATCGGGCGATGAACCATCCGCTCCATGCACACGAAACACGCGAAAGTAATCGGGCGTTACAGATCGTATCCAACTCCACGTTGTTACAGTATCGTGGGTTAATGAAGCACTTCTATTTGACCATACATAGTGTTTATGCATCTGTGTAACACAAGCCGACTCAACCGAGGGGTTATGCCTCAAACGGTCCATAAACATATTAAAATCACCTGCCGCAGCTTTGGTATGTATGCTGTCCGCCTGAAATTTGGGACTTTCGGGAGTATAAACATCTACATTGAGACAATAAACATGATGCCAGTCAAAGCCAAGACTCCGGTTCTGATTTACCCCGATAGCATACAAATAATCTACCGCATACCATAAGCAGGTAGAAATAACAAACAACCCGCACACCAGCCAAGCATTTTGGCGTCGATTATTCCATATCAATTTAAAGATGTGTTTAAACATACCGATTACCTTTCATTTAAAGCATTAACTATTGTTGTATTCGCTGCCTTCCAAGCCGGAATGCCCGCCGAAAGTAAATTGAAAATGAGACAAAAGACAAGCGCTATCAAAAAGATCCACGGACTGATCATTGAAACATTCATCGTCGCCTCTCCGCCAAGGTCGGAGGCCAAAAGCCAACCCGAAAGTGTCCACAAACCCAGATAAGCAAATAAAAGTCCGAACAAACTACCTATTAATGTAAGTAGAAGATTTTCACTAAGCACTTGCATTAATAAGCTTACCTTGTTTGCTCCGAAAGCTTTGCGAACCCCCAACTCTGCAATGCGTCTACGCATGCGGCTCTGCGTGAGGCCGGATAAGTTTATGGCCGGAACCAAGAGAACGATAAACAGGATAATGCAATAGCGAATAACTGTTCTGCTAGCAAGATTGCCACCATTGCCGGTATTGGCAAACTTATGAAGCATCTGAACAAAGAATTCATCCGGCTGATTCATAATATCAAGCTTATACTCCCTACTCACACTATTCATCTTTCTAATAGAAGCAGCCAACTCCGAGCGAATTAGAGGAAAATCACTGCGCTTGCGAGCCAACATAAAGCATTGAAAACTGCCCGAATGACCCTCGCCCCATCCGCTAATATTGATGCTACATAAATTACTGTTCGATGTATAGGGCAGCCAGATTTCAGCATAACTCTGCTCCGCAAACTTACTCACATCCCGCACTACCCCGCAAACACTGAACCCAACGAAATTTATATCTAACTGTCGGCCAATGGCTTCATTCACCCCTCCAAACAATCTACGGGCAGTACTTTCACTTATCACCGCTTGTTTTAAACCGGCTTTAAAGGCCGCTTTACTAAAAGGTCTGCCTGCCAAAAAGCCAAATTCAAAGACCTGCCAGAAAGCATCATCGGTATAAAGCACTTCACAATTTAGTTCGTCATCCGAACCTGGCACGGTAGAGAGCATGCTTCCGTAATTATATACCGCTGTTATCGCCTCGGGAGTAGTAAGAGGATAAAAAGCCTGTTGAATATCATAAAGAGATAAACGATTATAGTTACGTTCGTTACTGCTAATCTTGCTCACGGCACTTCCCCATTTCACGTATAAAGTCCGACTACGGTTCACCTCCGGTTCATAGTCGGCTGTTTTCGCCTGCAAAATGATAATAACTACCATAACCATAGCGATGGCCAATGCTGTTCCGGCTATCGAGATTATGCTCAATAGCTTATTCTCTTTCAAAAGAGTAATAGCTTGCCGAATATATTGTTTAATCATTATAACCTGTTTTAGTGAATGATAGATATACTTACCGCACTTGCCGTCCGTCAAAGAATCTCACTGTGCGACTGGTTTGTTTGGCTTGTTCCTCGTTGTGCGTAACCATCACAATGGTGCGTCCGTCTTCCTTGTTCAGCTGATGGAGAAGTTGCATCACCTCGGCTCCCATCTTTGAATCCAGATTACCGGTAGGTTCATCCGCTAAAATAATATCCGGGTTGCCGATGATGGCACGAGCCACAGCCACGCGCTGACACTGACCGCCGGAGAGTTGTGTGGGGAAGTGACGCATGCGGTGACTAAGTCCTACCTTCTCGAGTACCTCCTGTGCCAGGCGTTTACGTTCCGAAGCCGAGACATGGCGATACAAAAGAGGCAGTTCCACATTATCGAGCACACTGAGCGAATTAATCAGGTGAAAGGACTGAAACACGAAGCCCAGCGATCTGTTACGGAAAGCGGCAAGAGCCTTGTCTTTCATCCCCTCACTACTTGTGCCGTTTATTTCTATCTTACCACTTGTCGGAGCATCCAGCAAGCCCATTATATTAAGCAACGTAGATTTACCACAACCTGACGGGCCCATGATAGAAAGGAATTCGCCACGTTCTACCGTTAAGTTCACATTCTCGAGAGCTACCGTTTCTATTTCGTTCGTACGGTAAATTTTGGAAAGGGAAGTAAGTGTAATCATCTTATCTTATATTTAAATTGTTTATATATTACTCTCATTATTCTTCATGCAACGCCTCAGCCGGATGTATGCCCATAGCACGAACAGCCGGAAACAAAATACCGATGAGCATCATTAAAATGGTAAGCACCGAGCTGATAGCCATTGCCACCAGGAAGCGGCCGAAACGAACGAAGGCTCCCGTCTCTTCCATAGAAAGGCCAAACGACGTTCCCGAACTAATCATACCTCCCGTGGCATAAAACAGGTTCCAAGCTATAAGCATGGCAGGCAACAGGGCAAGTATAAAGAGCACTCCGCCCTCTCCTACCAGTAAAATGAGCAGGCGTTGGCGACTGGCTCCCAGTGCCAGTCGCAAGGCCAGTTCGGGCTGTCTTTGGCGGGTACGAAAAAGGAAAGTACCCGTTACACCCAGAAAGACACTGACAAGCAGGAATCCGGCCAGCAAAATATCCAGACGCATGCGATTTACTCCCGATGAGATAAGATCGGAGCGGAGGTATTCTACCGGACGAACATCTTTGAGATACAAGTTGCCTACTCCCAAACGAGAGCTATAGGTGGTGAGGAACTTTTCGGGCAAATCCGGACTATCCGCTTCCGCACGCATGCGAATACATATTTCAACCATATCAAGATTATCGCTGTTAATACCCGTTTCAATTGTTTTATCGGTAAGCAGGGTGTAAACAGAAGGTGTGCAACCATAAAACTCGGCATAACTTACCGGAGTAGAAACGGCGGCAACAGTAGCATGCTCGCCCAGCTGAAAGAGGTCGAGCGATTTTCCGGCGGCATTGCTACTCGCCGGAAACATTTTTTCGGCGGCATCTTGTGTTAAGATGACGGATGAATCGGTAAGTTTGCCACGCAAAGAGGAGCCGTCTGCCGCCTGAATGCGGAACACATCGAAGAAAGAATCCGTTACCCGATACCAGAGTAAATGGGTTGCCGTGGTGTCGACATACGCCTGCGCATAATTACTCATGGCATTGTAAGGATGTGAGGTTATTGAAAGCGAAACCCCTTCGACTCCTTCAAGGTGGCGTAAGCGTTCTACTAATTCCATCAGATTATATCCTGTTCCGGGGTTGGATGCATCGAAAGGAATATAACCTTCGGCATCAGAGTCGCGCGGGGCAACATCCAAACGGTATGTGTGACTGATATCGAACCCCAGCGGAGCGGTGTAGCTACAATAGTTATTGTAGAGCGACAAGGCTACATACCATAAGCAAAGAATGACCAACATCAGTTCTGCCCACAACCAGGTATTATGTTTGCGCTGATTCCAAACCAAATGTATAAGATGTTTTAGCATTTCATCAAAGTTTATTCGTTACTAATTGCTTTAACAATACCAACCGAGGCTCCGCGCCAGGCAGGTATGCCGGCACTCAGCAAATTAAGAATGAGACAGAACAGAACGGCAAACAAGAGCGCCCACGGATTTAGTAAGAGAGAAATCTCCATATCGGGCTTTATGTGCATACCGAAATAGGCGGTAGTGCCCAGCACCCAATCGCGACAAAGGGAAATGCCCGCATAACTAAATACGATCCCCAGTACTCCGCCCAGTAAAGAGAGCAATAAATTTTCCGTTAAGATCTGTTGCATCAGTTCCATCCGAGTGGCTCCGTAGGCCCGACGCACTCCTATCTCGGGCATACGCTGATAAATGCGGCTCAAGGTGAGTCCCGAGATATTTACCGCCGGAACAATCAACAGCATCATTATCGTAAAAATAAGTCCCACGATTAAAGAGGTAGTATCGGGATCTCCGGGGCCGAAGCGGCCTATTTCTACGATCTTTGTATCGGGCTGGCTTCTTAAGTTCAATTCATATTCGCGCAGCGAAGCGTTGTAAACCGCCACCCGTTGTTCTACTTCCGCACGGATGGCCGGGAAATCGGCCGAACGATGTGCCAGTATAAAGGCTTTATAATTGCCCGAAATTTCTTCCGCCCACGGGTTGCGACGAATTTGCGCAGTAGTATAGGGTATCCAGATTTGTGCAAAAGCATCCGTTGCCAGCGTAGAAACATCACTCACCACGGCACAAACGGTAAAAGAATGGTAATCGAGCGTAATGGTTTTACCCACGGCCGCATGCACATCACCGAAAAGCGTGCGCGCCATGCCGGCGGATAACACCGCTTTATGAATGGCGGCATCCAGATCGGCACGATCATAAACCCTGCCGCTGATTGTGTGAAAACGAAATACCTGCCAAAACTGCTCATCGGTAAAGAGCGTGTTGCAACGCATGGCCTTAACCCCTCCGGGCAAAGCGGCCAATCGGGTTTGTAAGGGCGAAACAATGCTTACGGCTTCGGGCGTTTTAAGCGAACGAAAGCAGGCATCTGCCGTCTTTAGCGAAAGATATCCATTGCCGTTATTCTCGTGGTCGGACTTCTTTTGAATGCCTGCCCATTTTACATAGAGCGTACGGTCGCGGTTCGCTTCGGGCCCGTAGTTCATTATCCGAGACTGAACAGCTACTACCAACATCATGATAAGAGAGATGGACAATGCCGTTCCCACTATAGATATGCCACTAAACAGCAGGTTCTGTTTCAATAGCTGCCAAGCTTGCTTTAAGTATAATGTTATCATCTCTATTTCACTTTGAGTTTATTCTTGTTCTTGTAAGAAGACATATCGGACACAACGACTTTGTCGCCCACCTTCAGGCCACTGATTACTTCTACGGACTCAAAGTTAGAGTCGCCCAGTTGCACTTTGCGTTTCACTATCTCGTCCGAAGAGGTCAGCACAAACAGTTCGTATTCGCCACGCCCCACGTAGAAAGAAGCATTGGCTATGCGCATCACATCTTCTTTTACCGCATTCATCACGTATACATCTACTTTCAACCCCGAGCGGAGGCGTTTGTTATTATCTTCGGCCAACTGCACGGTAAATGAAATGACTCCGTTTTTAGACAACGGCGTTACGCTGGATACCGTTCCTTCGAGCTTCTCGCTGCCAATCTTTACAATGGCCTTGCCTCCCGCCGATACCCGATCGCCATACGTATCGGCTATCTCGCCTTCTACTTTAAAGTGACTAAGGTCTGAAATGACAGCTACCTGTGCGCCTTGTGCCACTTGTGCGCCTACCTGATTATTGATATAAGTAAGAATGGCTTTGCGCGGAGAGCGAATCTGTGCATCATCCAACGTACGTTTCATTTCGGCCAGTGACTTGCGAAAGATATTGAAATCCAGCTCTTGTACTTTCAGCTCCGCAGCCCGCACCTGCTGTTCGTTGGTGTATTGTTGTTTCAATTGCTCGTACTCCAGTTGGGCCACGTTGTAACTTAGTTCGGCTTGTCGCACCTTGTCCGTTGTGCCTGCACCCAGACTATCCAGATAGTGCTCGTTGCGTAGCTCCACCTTCATTCGATTCAGCTTCATGGCAGATACTTTAATCTGCATCGCCATGTCGTTCAGTTTCGTCTGGTTATTTACTTTGAGTTGCTCCAGCTTGTAGCGGCGCATTTGTTCTTCATCCAGCAGCTTGTTATATTCCGTTTCCGTGCTTTGCAAATCGAGTTTCAAGATGGGCGTGCCCACGTTTACGGAGTCACCCCCTTTGCGATATACCTCCACAATACGGGTATTGATGGGTGAATTGATGATCTCTTCGAACGCCGGTGCCACTTTGCCCGAAGCGCTGACACTTACCTCAATAGTTCCTTTATCTACGGTAGAAAAAACCAGATCTTTCCGTTCTACTCCGGTACGCATCAACGAAATAAGTACGCTGATAGCGGCAATGCACGCTACTCCGATAATAGAGAATCGGATGATTTTCTTATTACGCTCTTTCAGCAGCTCTTTTTTAGGAATCTCTCTGTCCATGTGATAATTATAATAACGGATTATGAAATCAAAAGAATACATCTTCTTCTTATCAATCGCTATGCCAAACAGTCAACTAGCTGAAATACAGGGGATAACAAAAAAACAAAGGTGTTCGTTTCCGAACACCTTGTACGTTTTTACAGAAGGGAAGTGAATGATTAGCGAAGCCTCAGCCGGTCTCCCACTTCGGGCACGTAATCGGGATCTTTACTGTTCATCTTATACAGATTCTTCAGACGGATGCCGTACTTCTGCGAAATGATGTGCATCGAGTCTCCGTCTCTTACCACATGCACAATGTATTCTTTGGAGGCTTTCTTGTTTTTGGCATGCAGGTAGATAATGTCTCCGTCGGTAAGTGTATAGTCTTTTTGCAGATCATTATACTTCACCAGTTTCCTCGGGCTGATATCAAACTCGGCGGATAAACCTTTGAAGGTATCTCCCCGGCGGGCTATGACGTAGGCCAATTTATTGGCCAGATAAACCTGATGGGAATTTATAATAACCGGTTCTTCCCTCGAGGTCCGTTCCTCTCTATGTTTACTGTCGTATTTATAAAGCTCATAATCTTCTATAATCGTTATCAGACGATTGGCATAGGAAGGATCGGTGGCATATCCGGCTTGTTTAAGCCCGCGTGCCCAGGCTTTATAATCGGTTATATCGAGGCGAAATAAGAAAGCATAGCGTGCTCCGCGTTTCAGAAAAGCAGAGTGGTCTTCGTAAGAGTCGGCGGCACTTTTGTAGGCGCGAAAACATTCCTGACGGGCATCGTCATCGTGAGACACCGAAGGCCCCTGCCAGTTAGTACCACATTTAATGCCGAAATGGTTGTTACTCGTGCGTGCCAGTTCGCTGTATCCGGCACCGCTCTCGAGCAGTCCCTGAGCCAGTGTGATGCTGGCAGGAATGTGGTGGGCTTTCATCTGATCTACCGCCAATGAGCTATACTTATTGATATACTCCGTGTAACGCTGATTTTTTCGTTGTGCCTGCGCACTGAAAGTAAAAGCAGACAGGGCTGCCAGGATAAAAATAATGGTATGTTGAATCTTACTCATTGTTTTCTTTTCGAGGAAATAGTCCTCTACCTTTATTGTTTATATATTCTAAATAAAAAGATGCCGATTCTCATCCTTGACAGAGGTTACTCGCTATCAGATCACAAAAATCATAAAAATTATTCGGATTATCAATCTCTTTGCTAACTTTGTCTCCCCAATCCTTAAAAAAACGAACAAACCATGAAAGATCTCATCATCACAGCCATACTAAAAGTATACCAATACGATGAACTCTCTGAAGCAGATCGGACACTCGTTAGTGCTGCCATGGATGCTACATCACGCAGTTATGCCCCTTACTCCCACTTCAGGGTGGGTGCCGCCGCCCGATTGGCCAACGGGGTGATTGTAACAGGTACGAATCAGGAGAATGCAGCTTATCCGTCGGGGCTTTGTGCAGAACGCACCACGCTGTTCTATACAAACTCGCAATACCCCGACCAGGCGGTAACGACACTGGCCATTGCCGCCCGCACGGAAAATGGCTTTCTCGAATCGCCCATTCCGCCCTGTGGCGCCTGCCGCCAGGTGATGCTCGAAACGGAGAAGCGCTACAGCCAACCGATGCGCATCTTGCTTTACGGCACAAAACACATCTACGAGGTAAAAAGTATCAAAGATTTACTCCCGCTGTCGTTTGACGGTTCGGAGATGGAACTGTAATATACGGATTACTAAAAAAACAAACTACAGCTGTTCTTTTATACCGAAAAGCTTGCTTTTTGTTGTGTAATGTTGTATCTTTGTAAATGTAATCATAAAGTATATTCAAATTAAAATAGGGTAAATGGGGGAAGTTGCTGCTTCCCTCTTTTTTTGTGCCCACACCGTTCGGTTACGACAAAGAACGGTGCTTTTCACCCGATTGCACGGTGCTATCCGACCAAAGTGACGGTTGCATTTGGTGCATGAGACGGTTGCACTTGACTCATGAGACGGTTCATCATCACTCATATTGCGGTTTGTTATCCCAATAACAAGTAATGTTACCCATTTATCTCCTTATGTTATCCGAATAACTTCCCTTCTTCTGCCAGCTCACTCCCATATTGTTAATAAACTATAAATCAGCTCTTGACAAAAACAAGCTCATAAAGGGCTCTTTGTACGGAATAATCATCACATCCCAGGCTTTATACTTCCCTGCGGAAGCGGGGTTTCTCCTCCGGTTGCAGCTTTTCTTTTAAGGGAACAAGCCTTGAGGGATGAAATCTCTTCGACACCTGCAAGGCGGCGTAAACGTTCGGCAGAGAGGTGAAACAAAAACTTCAGCTTCTTGCAACAACCACGAAAGAAGTTTTTGAGTACCTTTGCCAGCGCTTCAGGATGCTAGACTGCCTGCAACGCACAGATGATTAAATCAAAAAAGAATGGAAACAATAGCTGAACAAATTCAGTGGCTGGTTTTCTTTAACGACCAGCTACTCATTGAAAGAAACAAAGAGGTATGCAACCTTCCGTGGGGGGAGAAACCTCCTGTAGAACCCGAAATGAATGCTACCATACACAGCATCACTACCCCCAAAGGAGTATTGTGCAAGGTCTTCTCCATCGACCGTGAAATAGGCGAAACGGAACAGTACTTTATGACGGGACTGCGTTCATCGTACGACTACCTGCCTTTCTCTCAGTATCAGATAGCGGGCAAAGCGCACGAAATACTTCACTGGGACAAGAACAGCAATTTCTGTCCGGCATGCGGCACTCCTACCGAAAAGAGGGAACCGATAATGAAGAAGTGCCCCAACTGCGGCAACGAGCTTTATCCGGCCATCTCTACAGCTATTCTGGCTTTGGTGCGCAAAGGAGACTCGCTGTTACTGGTGCATGCACGCAACTTCCGGGGACCGTTTAACAGTCTCGTAGCGGGGTTTCTCGAAACAGGAGAAACGCTGGAGGAGTGCGTGGCTCGCGAGGTAATGGAGGAAACCGGATTGAAGGTGAACAACATTACTTACTTCGGCAACCAGGCGTGGCCGTATCCCAGCGGACTGATGGTGGGCTTCATTGCCGATTACGTAAGCGGAGAGATTAAACTTCAGGAAGAGGAACTGAGTGCAGCGGCCTTTTATACAAGAAATAACCTGCCGCAACTACCCGGTAAAATGAGTCTGGCGCGGAAGATGATTGACTGGTGGATTGACCGTAAGTAGTAACCTTCAAACTGCCTGGCAGCACCCTTCTTCTTAGGTAAACGAACATAAAAATCCCCTTGCACGGTGATGATAACACACTACCTGCAAGGGGATTTTCTTTCTTTTTTATTCCGGCTAAATGCATCGCTAAGCATTCTAACCGAAGCTAACCGGACGGGTTACTCAAATTCCGAGTGATTTCATCACTGCTTCGATCTTTTCATCGGCTATCTCGTTGGCACCGGCATAGCAGTTGCGGCATCCCATCTCACCTTTCACTTCGACGTAAAACTTAATCTTCGGTTCCGTACCCGACGGGCGAACGGAAACCTTGCTGCCGTCTTCGGTAAAGTATTGAAGTACGTTCGAGGTATCGGGCATGTCCAGATCGGAAACATGACCCTTGGCATCCGTTTGCTTCAACGTGAGGTAGTCTTTGCACAAAATGATTTTAGAACCGGCCATCTCCTTGGGCGGATTGTTGCGGAAGTCGGTCATCATCTGCTTAATCTCTTCGGCACCACTCTTGCCTTTCTTTACCACGCTGATGCCTTTCTCTTTCGAGAAACCATACTCCACGTAGATGTCTTGCAGCAATTGGAACAACGTTTTACCGTTATCTTTGGCCCATGCGGCTATTTCGGCAATGAGGCAGCAGGCCGATACGGCATCTTTATCGCGCACAAAGTCTTCGGCCAGAAAGCCATAGCTCTCTTCACCTCCGCCGATATACTTCTTCACACCTTCGAGCAAACGAATTTCGCGGGCAATCCATTTAAATCCGGTATAGCAATCGAGCATTTCAATATGATTCTTATCGGCTATCTTCTTTATCAACTCCGTGGTAACAATAGTCTTTACGCAAAACTCATTGCCCTTAATCTTGCCCAAAGCGCTGTATTGGGTTAAGATGTAGTACAAGTACATCAGGCACGTCTGGTTTCCGTTAATCAACACCCATTCGCCCTTATCGTTCTTGCAGGAGATGCCCACACGGTCGGCATCGGGATCGCTGGCCATAACCAGTTCGGCATCCGTTGCCTTGGCTTTTTCGATAGCCATAAACAGAGCGGCAGGCTCTTCGGGGTTGGGCGACTTCACCGTAGGAAAGTCACCGCTTATCACATTCTGCTCGGGCACATCAATGATATGGGTAAAGCCCCACGACTTCAGTGCACGGGGGATGAGTGTAATACCCGTACCGTGAATCGGAGTATAAACAATCTTCATATCGTGATGGCGTTTGATGACTTCCGGGTCGATAGATACCGTCTTTACCTTCTCAAGGAACAACTGGTCTACCTTTTCGCCAATGCTCTCAATCAGCAACGGATTGCCTTCAAACTTAATATCGGCAGCCGAAGCTACTCTCTCTACTTCATCAATAATCCCTTTATCGTGAGGCATCAACACCTGTGCTCCATCGTCCCAGTAAGCCTTGTAGCCGTTATACTCTTTGGGGTTGTGCGATGCCGTAAGAATGATTCCGCTCTGACAACCGAAATGACGGATGGCAAAAGAAATCTCGGGTGTGGGGCGCAATGCCTCAAACAGATAAACCTTAATGCCGTTGGCCGAAAAGATATTGGCAGAGATCTCGGCAAACTTGCGGCTGTTGTTGCGGCAATCGTGCCCAACCACTACCGATATTTGCTTCAGTTCTTTAAAATTCTTATTCAGATAGTTAGAGAGCCCCTGCGTAGCGGCACCCACGGTGTAGATGTTCATACGGTTACTGCCCGCACCCATAATGCCCCGCAAACCACCCGTTCCAAACTCCAGATCTTTATAGAAAGATTCGATAAGCGCTGTTTTATCTTCGCTATCAAGCATTTGTTTCACTTCAACCTGCGTTTCGGCATCATAAGCCGGTGTTAGCCATTTGGCAGCTTTCTCCGTTACTTGTTTGATTAATTCCTGATTTTCCATGAAGTTATTATTTATAATTAGTTAGTCACTCTTCATACTCCGTTCATGAGCATACAAATGTAAAAAGAATAAGTTTAAAAAGCCCGCTTTTGCTTTAGATAAAAAAGGAAAAGCCCTCCTTTCTGTAAGAAAAGAGAGCTTTTTAAACCTATTTCGGATAAGACGGTTTCTTATTCGGGCACTTTATACCTGTCTCCGGTTTGTTTCACATATTCTTCGAGAAACTCTTTGGGATAACCGGGACGGATAACTTCGGCCGGCTGACCGATGGCGTTACGTTCAAACTTTCCGTCTTTAACGCGTTTCACCACACCATCGTTGTACTTAACAACAAGGAACTCACCCAAGTGTTTCCATGCATCAAAAGTACTCTGTGCCGTCATGTTGGTGTAATTTGTCAAGAAGGCTTTTGCCTCTGCGGGGTCTTTTTCGTACAGCTTGGCCGCCGTAGCCTCCACCGCTTCCTGAGCTTGATTGAATGTTGTTTCAATCTCCTTCTGTGTAGCGCGCACGTCATCTATCATCAGGCTGTAACGGGGATAAACCATATTGGCTACCCAGTTGAATATCCAGAAAGAAGAGTCCCACGAAAAAGTAACGTAATCGGCACCATTGGGCGCATAGCAGGCCGGCACTTTATCGGTACAGCAATACACGGGCGTAAAGACCGTCATGTTGGCATCATCCAAACCAAACCAAAGCACACCGCCTATGGCATCGGGTTTCTCCGAACGCATCTGTGCCACAAACACGAAACCTGTTTGCTGGGTAGAGATGGGGCGTTCGTTAAAATACTTCTGGTTACCTACGGTAAAGGTCAGCGGAGAAAGGCGATAAGGAGTTTTGTAAGGGCCTGCTCCAAAATCGTTAGAGATATCAAGAGGTGTACCTTCGTAATGGTTGCGCATGGCATTCTTCACATCTTGTACGGAGATCTTACGATTGGGCTTTACGTACAACGGCATGGGGTCATTGGTCTTTCCCAGCACATAGGGCAGAAAAGCAGCTCCCTGATCGGTGAACATATTGAAGTAGCTCCACACACGGGCTTCGCAAAATCTTCTTCCGCCAAAGTCGAGCGGTGCATAAGCATCGGCAAAACTAAAGTCTTTGTTTATGCCGGTGAAGTATCCTTTTTCACGGGCAAACGAAACAACATCGGAAGAGTAAAGGCAACTGTTCTTGTCTTCCATATTAAAAGTATGGATGCGAGACTGGTTGGCATGTGCCGAGATGCAATCGTCGGGTATGCGAACCGCTACCCATACCGCACCGCGAATGCCCGGCCCCTTACCTATCATATCCATAATCCAAACCTCATTCGGGTCGGCAATGGTAAAAGACTCACCGCTACTGTAGTATCCGTATTGTTGCACCAGCTCCGTCATCACTTTAATGGCTTCGCGCGCTGTGCGAGAACGTTGCAATCCGAGATAGATTAAACTTCCGTAATCAATAGTTGCGGTACTGTCCACCAACTCCGATCGTCCTTCGAAAGTCGTTTCACCGATCGTTACCTGATATTCGTTCATGTTACCAATCACGTTGTAAGTCTGTCTGGCTTGTTCTATCTGCCCCAGATATTTATGTGTGTCCCACTCATACACATCGAGCATGGCACCTTTTTTATAAGTAGCGGCAGGGTAATGGTACAGTTCACCAAACAGTCCGTAAGAATCTGCCGAGTAAGATACAATCGTAGATCCGTCTGCCGAGGCATTTTTCCCTACTATAAGATTGGTGCAGGCAGATGTTTCCGCCACAAATGCCATCAACGAAACGGCACACAAGAGAAAACCTCTCCCCTTGTTTCCTCCGAAGAGAGACCACAAAGTTTTACTTTGTCTGTAATAATGTTCTTTCATCATAATTATAGTTGTTATTTACTTATTTCTTTTTCATTCGTTTCAAAAAGTATCCTTCACCACTCTTACGTTACCGCAGTTATCCGTCACGGTAACCTCTACCACGTGCCTCCCCGATTTTGCTACGCGGCGGGGATCTATCTTACACACCAGGCGGTTCGTCATCATCTCCCAACCGAAGAGTGCGTACTTCCCGTCAATGGTGCCGCGATACGAACGAATACCCGTCTCCGCATCTTTTATGCGATAGGCTATCCGGCCGGAGCGTGCCCAGGTATTCTTAGCCAACGGCAAAACTTTCGGCGGAACGGTATCAATGGCTACGGTATACGTACCTAAATCAAGGATATTCGCTTTCATGAATCCTTTTTCGTACTTCCCGCCAACGCTGTGCATTCTTCCTCCCGACGTGATCTCTGCCACATAATACTTCGTTGTATCGGCAAGCCACTTGTGTCGCAGTCCGATAGATAACTCGCAAGCTGCATGCAAAGGTACCGGCTTGTCATTTAACTGATACGTATAGGCAATAGCACCGGAGTCGGCACGAACATTGAAGTGCAAAGGCAGGTCTTCATATAAAGTCCCTTTAGGAATAACAAGTGTCATCCCAGGTTCTTGCAGAAAATTCATCTTATCCCAGGCAAGCAGATATTTCTCACGATGAATCAAAGGCTGGATAGGCTGGCGCTTGCCACGTACCACAAAACGGTAATGGGAAGTATTGCCGTACAAGTCTTTCAGTTCGTACATAAAATGGTATTCTCTCTCTTCATCTATATCGATCAGACCCCTGTTTCCATTCTCCGCATGTAGCATGCGAAGTGTGTTGCCGGGGTCGATAAAGGATTTCATGTAACTGCCGTAAGCCCAGGAGTTTACCATCCGGTTCTCATCTGTCGAATAGCGATCTACCGTACTGCGGAAGATCTCTTTGCCGTCTACAAAGAGCGCAACGGAATGTACTCCGTAACGGTTAGACGTACCCGTCATGTAATCATAAGCTTTGATTCCTGCTCCGATCCATCCCCATGCCTCAATGGGTCGCACGGCGTTAGGCAAGAACGTTCTTTCCCGTTGGTTCCCTTCAACAACTCCTTTACCCGCTTGCGGAAAAAGCATAATCCCATCGGCCTTTGGCGGACGGTTATCTTTTATAAAGCTCTTAAAGAAAGGAAGCGGATTCACATGGTCGCCCGTTGCATTTTCTATTAAGTCAAGATGTAAATGCGGGCCGAAGGAGTAGCCGGTACTTCCGCTCCACGCTATCTGCTGCCCCGCATGTATGGGATATTCCGTAGAGTCGGGAACAATAGTTACTTCCCATGACTCCTGTTTATACTGGTAGTCTTCCACCCGCTCCGCCATGGGCAACAGAAACCCGGAAAGATGACGGCAAATAGTAGTATAACCATTATTATAATGCACGTAAAGCATATAGCCCGATCCGTGGGTAACAAGTATGCGGGAGATGTATCCGTCGGCCACCGCCAATACCTTTTTTCCAATAACGTTCTGAGTCTTAAAGTCGAGCCCCCCGTGAAAATGATTGGGGCGCAGTTCTCCGAAATTGCCACTCAGCGTAAGCGGAATATTAAGAGGAGGAGTGAAAGAGGTGGCCTGTTTAGTCTGCGAATATCCTCCGACACTCCCAAACAACAACAGAACCACTATATATTTCTTCATGTAAATACAGTTTTAATTCGGAAGTGCAAACTTAATGAATTTAATTGAAAACAGCACCCCCCGAATAACAAAAACCATTCTACATAACCCATCAATAAACCTGTTTGCTACCTACGGCATTCTTTTCGTGCCTGCCGTTTATCTTTATCTCCGATCATCCTCAACATATTCGGCCAATTCTCTTTCGGCCACCACCAAGCCATATTGCTCGTCGTGCTGACTGATATCCAAACCAATATGTTCGCTCTCGGCAGACACACGCATCGGTATCATTTTATCCGTAATCCAATATAAAGCATAGGTCACCACAAAAGTATATGCAGACACAATGACTACAGCAAGTACATGAACCAAAAAGATATGCACATGCCCTTCCATCAGCCCGTGCACAAAAACACCGGTCAGAACCGTACCTAGTATACCACCCACACCGTGTGTGGAGAATACATCGAGCGCATCATCTACCGAAGTATGGTTTTTCCAATAAACCGCCACATTACAAACAATGGTAGTAACCATTGCAATAAAGATACTTTGTCCTACGGTAACATATCCGGCAGAAGGAGTAATGGCAACCAATCCTACTACCGCACCGATGGCAGCACCCATTGCCGAAGGTTTACGTCCCCGCAAGCAATCAAAGAACACCCAAACCAGCATAGCCGTAGCCGATGCCGTATTTGTATTTAAGAAAGCTTTCACCGCTACTCCGTTAGCCGCCAAAGAAGAACCGGCATTAAAGCCGAACCATCCCAACCACAACATAGAAGCGCCCAAAATAACAAAAGGAATATTTGCCGGAGCATGAGAATTGTCCTGATCACGCCTCTTACCCAAAAATATCGCACCAGCCAATGCCGCAACACCCGAAGATGCATGCACCACAATACCACCGGCAAAATCGACTACCCCCATCTGACGGAGAAAGCCATCGGGATGCCATGTCCAATGAGCCAGGGGGCAATATACAAAGATACAGAAAAGGATCATAAACACTAAGTAAGAGGAGAACCGGACACGTTCGGCAAAAGAACCGGTAATCAAAGAAGGAGTGATTATGGCAAATTTCATTTGAAACAGAGCAAAAAGTGCCAGCGGGATAGTAGGCGATAGTAGTTCATTCGTCTTGGCCCCCACTCCGTTAAACATGAAAAAGGTTGCCGGATTACCAACAAAGCTACCTATATCGGTACCAAAAGCAAGGCTAAACCCAAATACAACCCAAACAATGCTAATAACACCCATTGCAATGAAACTTTGCAGAATAGTGGAGATAACGTTCTTCTGGCGAACCATGCCGCCGTAAAAGAACGAAAGTCCCGGAGTCATCATTAATACAAAGATAGTGGCGGTTATCATCCAAGCCACATCCGCATAATTCACATTGGCATCCGGTGTCCACAAACCAGGCGTTTCCGGAGTAAAAAGGCCAATAATACTAATAATGACCATAAGGGCCATTAGAATAATCCAACGCTTCTTCATCTACTATTTCTTTTATTGGTTTTGTTGATCACAAAGTTTCAATATGTTTTATATTTAACTCTGCGGTTGTCTTTTTGTTTTTCGAGTGCAAAAGTAGTAAACATATAGATAAAATAAAAGAGATATCTACAACTAATTGATCTCAATTATGCTTTTATCACATTAAACTTATAAATTTAGTCCAAATGGTAGGCATAACATAGCAAATAAACACAATATAAAGCGTTTTTAAATAAAATAGAAAGATAAAATAAGCCATCTTATTATATATAGATAAATGGATCTGCAATTAAATGTATTCTTTTGACTAAGCAAAAAAGAGAATAGCAATAAAGAATACACAAATAACAAATAGTCACCACTAAACAGCCTAATGGATGATAAAGACACCATAGAACAAATAAATAATATTATTAGAAACATAAAAGCGAATAAAAGCATCATATTAATACCAAATATAGACCAAGATCTAACAAATCGAAATATTTATAACATTATGCTGTAAAACAATGATTTTATAATGATAACGAATGCTTTATATCGCTATCTTGCGCCATGTTTAACCCCCAAATTAAAACATTATGATAATTGGAGTTCCAAAAGAGATCAAAAACAACGAGAATCGGGTGGGTATGACCCCAGCCGGAGTTGCTGAATTAGCTAAAAAGGGTCATACAATGTATGTGCAACACACAGCGGGCGAAGGAAGCGGATTCCTCGACGAAGAATATGTAGCCGCCGGAGCTACCATCTTGCCCACTATCGAAAATGTATATGCAGCTGCCGAGATGATCGTTAAAGTAAAAGAGCCTATTGAACCTGAGTATAAGCTCATCAAAAAGGGTCAGTTACTGTTCACTTACTTTCATTTTGCTTCGGACGAAGAGCTAACACATGCCATGATTGCAAGCGGTGCTATTTGCCTGGCTTATGAAACCGTTAAAAAGGCAGACGGCTCATTGCCTTTACTTATTCCGATGAGTGAGGTAGCAGGACGCATGGCCGTACAAGAAGGTGCGCGTTTTCTGGAAAAACCGCAAGGTGGAAAAGGTATACTACTGGGCGGAGTACCGGGAGTAAAACCGGCTAAGGTACTTATATTAGGTGCCGGTGTAGTGGGTACACATGCCGCCTTACTGGCTGCCGGATCGGGTGCTGATGTTACCATTACCGACATCTCTCTTCCCCGCTTGCGCTACCTGAGCGAAGTGTTACCTAAAAATGTAAAAACGCTCTATTCTACCGAACATAACATAAAAGCCGAATTGCCATCAACCAATCTCGTTATCGGTTCGGTACTGATTCCGGGAGATAAAACGCCACACCTCATCACAAAAAAGATGCTGAAACTGATGCAACCGGGTACTGTTTTGGTAGATGTAGCTATCGATCAGGGCGGTTGCTTTGAAACATCGCATGCCACAAGCCATAGCGAACCTGTTTATGTTATTGACGGTGTGGTGCACTATGCCGTGGCCAACATACCGGGGGCCGTTCCTTATACGTCTACTCTGGCACTGACTAATGCAACATTGCCTTATGCCATGGCACTGGCCGAAAAAGGGTGGAAAAAAGCTTGTAAAGAAGATGCAGCACTTGCAGCCGGACTGAATATCATTGAAGGAAAGGTTACGTTCAAAGCTGTAGCAGATGTTTATGGATTGAAATACGAACCAATCATCTTATAATAATTCTGATTTAATAATTCTTTGAGAAAACGTATGGGGTTGCCGTAAGAAGCAACCCCATTTTTTATGTTACATACGCTGATACTATCAAACGTTTTTTACCGTTACTCCGGAACCGGACAGATACCTGTATTACTCTAATAAAAGTAGCCCGACTTCATGGTTTCGATACCCGACGGCATCTGCTTAATTCAACTGAATGAAAGATGCAGTGTTTCTACCACTGATAAGATCTGGAAATGGCCGTCTGATAATCCGCTACCAGCTCGCGCATCACTTCGTCTGCTGTTTGAATGCTGTTAAAAAGAGAAGTAACCTGACCGATTTCCAGTTCACCTTCTTCCAAGTCTCCTTCAAAGATGCCTTTCTTAGCCCGCCCTTTACCTAGCAGTTCACGCAATTCATCGGCAGATGCCCCACGGTTTTCGGCCTCCTCAACGGTATTGAAGAACGCATTCTTCACCAAGCGGGTAGGCGAAAGCTTTTTAAGCGACAACATCGTTTCGCCTTCTTTTAACTTTAAGCAATGTTGCTTAAACACCTCACTGGCCGAACTTTCTTCTGTCAAAGCAAAGCGGGTTCCTATCTGCACACCTTCCGCACCAAGTACTGAAGCAGCAAGAATGGCTTCGCCCGTACCAATACCTCCGGCAGCAATCAGAGGCAAAGTCGTTGCTTTCCTCACAGAAGGAATAAGACACATCGTGGTTGTCTCTTCCCTACCGTTGTGTCCGCCCGCCTCAAATCCTTCGGCAACAATCGCATCCACACCGGCCTCCTCGCATTTGGCGGCAAATTTAGCCGATGAAACCACATGCGCAACAATAAGACCCCTCTCCTTGAGCCATCCCGTCCACAACTTAGGATTTCCGGCAGAGGTAAATACAATCTTTACTCCCTCTTCCTCTATAATCTGCATAATAGTATCCAGTTGAGGATACATTAACGGTACATTTACTCCAAAAGGTTTATCCGTAGCCGCTTTGCATTTACGGATATGCTCACGCAATACTTCGGGATGCATAGAGCCCGACCCTATTAATCCGAGACCACCGGCGTTACTCACCGCTGCAGCCAGTCTCCATCCGCTACACCATACCATTCCGGCCTGTACAATAGGAAACTGTATGCCAAAAAGAGAAGAAATTCTATTCATAACATTTGGGTTTTTGATTCAGACACAAAAATACGCTTCGCGCGCAAAACGGCCAAACAAAAGAGCAAAATAGAAGATGCTTTGCCCGAAAAAGTCAGCGGGCAATATTTACGGGCAAAGGATCATGTAAGAGTACTGTCGTTGAGTCTCCGTAATGACTCAGCACATCGAGCGTACGAGCCCGATTCTTCCGGCCCCTGACGTTCCAGAAATCTTTCGTAAAAGGTTTCATAAAATCATGCCCTGAAGGCCCCGATGCACTCACCCAGGCACCCACCGCCACATTATTGGCCCGCTCAGCCAGAGGGTTATACCGCAATCCGGTTGCTTCAATCTCTTCAAGCGATTTACGATACCCCCCGTCAAGCGGCTTCTTAGCCCAATTCGTAGGAATAGTCAGGGAATATAAAAGTTCAAACGGATTCGATTTGTAGGTGTCGACCTTCACTTCTATTTTCCGCTGATAAATAGGATCATAATTATACTTTGTGTTGGCCGTATAAGGCATCAACGTCAATACTATCTTCTTTTTCCCGGGTAACGCAGAAGGAAGGCTCTCATCCAATTTCAGTCCGGGCTGTTCGTTCACAAGCATCGGAGTGCCCAATATCCTGTCAAAATGAATCTGTTTCACTGCATCCATATTGAGCTTTATTTCACCGTCACTCTTTAGCAAACGTTGCAAACTGATCGAATCTTTCTTTGTCCACTGAGCATGCGCCAATAAATAGAATAAACTTAAAAACACAAATAGAGCTAAACGCTTTGTCATCTACATCATCATTATTTACCACCAACGATATCCACTTCCGCAGAGAGGATCATCGAAACAAGGAATTACCGACCATTCTGTTTTAGGAAATTTCGCATTCTCCCACCAATAGCGATACCGTTTGGCTGCATCGCGCACTTCCGCATCGGAAAGAAAATAAATGCCTTCGTAATTATCGGCATCGGCACGCACCATCCTGCACCCAAGAGAAGCATACTGCCCTATACGAATACTCTCCACAATCCATAGCATGCATTCTCCCAAACGTACTTTCGTACCCAAATAGGAAGAAACGGGCGGAAGTGGAAAAGAAGGAATAATAGTGAGATCTCCGGCATGAGTCAGTAACTCAGGAATATCTTCTTTGGTAAATCGGGGCACTTCAATATACCCATCCGGACCTTTCGTGTTATAGGTTCCATCCTTAAGTTGCTTTACAAAAAGCCCCACATCGGGATTGTTATAATCCAATGCCTCATCGTTGCAGCTTATGCAGGCCATAGCCAGTAATACTGTCAGCATAACAAAAACAGTCTTTCTCATAATATATGCTTTGATAATAAATGGATTAATAAGTCATTCTTAACCCGCAAAGCAGATTGAGATTCGTCGATTTCTGCGTGCGTGCCGTTTCCCATTGAGTATCGGGATTAAAGTGGTGCGAAATGCCCGGCTGGGCAAACAAGGCAAGTCTGTCGCTTATTTTATAAAAGACTCCAAGACCGGCCGTTATGGCCAGTTGAATAGGCTCGCTGTTAAAATCATTGTCGGGTGCACCGGCAATGCATTTATCCACCAACCCTCCCAGAGAAGCATATAGATCTAATTTTCTGTTTCCGGCAATTAAGAAATTGGCTTTAACGGGAATGCCCACATAATGCATATTCCCATTCACCGGACTTTGTTCGCAAGAGTAGGCTAGTCCGGTCTCCACCGAGAAGCGTTTCGTTATTTTTTTCTCTACCGTTGCACTAACTTCAAAAGGAGCATGCATTTTGTCGGCAGCAGGTAGCGAAAATCCGGCTCCCGCTTTAACGGCCCAGGACGATTCCTTTGCTCTCTTATGAGCGTTCACCTTTGTGCCCCCCTGTTCTTTTTCAGAACGGTTTTCATTACCCGCCATGTCGTTGCTTGCCATGGCCGTTTGCTGTTGCTGATAATGTTTTCTGTTGCGAGAGGTAGTAGTAGAAAAAGAAAAAGACATAGAGACTGTAACCGAAACAGAATCATGATCTTCCGTCTCTTTATCTCCCTTGTTCAAAGCCAATACGCCAAATGAACGCGGCCCCTGTTTATGCAGTACCGATGCAGCATGGATAGGAGGGAAGTTTTCTTTAACCACATCCGCACTCAACTTACCCTCTTTACCTGCCGATATCTCCGCTTTCGTAAAAGCATCGGCTATCTCCTCTTTGGGAGAGAAGAACCAGAAAGCTGCAGATGAAGCCATAAGTACAAATAACACCGAAGCAGCTGCTGTGAAACGATAAATCACCATCCGGTGGCGACGAGCAGCAACGGGAATATCCCTCTCCAGGTTTTCCCAAAAATGGTCCCGCACCGGCAGTTGGGCATCTCCCAATCGCGAGCGGAACAAATCCGTCAATTCATCATTTTCTTTCTTCATGATCTAAATATCCTTTAATTCTTTTTGCTAACAAACATTTGGCCCGGTGCAACTGCGAGGTAGACGAATGCTCTTTGATGTGCAGCATTCCAGCTATCTCTTTGTGCGACTTGTCTTCAAAAACAAACAAGTTAAAAACCGTGCGGCAACCTGCCGGAAGTTCTGCTACAAAAGTCAGCAACTGTTCCTCCGAAATCCGGCTACCGTCATCTTTATCCGGAAGCTCGGGTACATCAGGAAGCTGTTCCTCGTACACAATGGTCTGACTAATGCGTTTTTGCTTTCTCAGGTAATCAACCGCCTGGCTTACCATCACTTTGGTAATCCATGTACCCAGCGATGCTTCACCCCGGAAATTAAATCCGGTAAAAATCTTAATGAAAGCATCGTGTAGTACATCGTGAGCCGCATCCATATCACCGGTATAGCGGTAGCACACCGCCAGCATTTTGTTGGAATAGAGGGTGTAAAGTTGCTTGCGGGCAGAATTATCTCCCGCTCTACAGCCCTTAATCAGTTCTATCTCGTTTTCCAACTTAAGTACTTTTTTACCAGTCGTATGTTTGCGCCGTTTGCAAATTAGACGCAGCGAACGAAAGGATGCTGCAAATGAAAGTATTAAAGAATATTAAAATCAGCAAGCCTTGAAACTCATATCAAGACCCTTCACCGAGTGAGTAAGTGCACCTACAGAGATGTAGTCGACTCCACACAAGGCATAATCGCGCAAGGTATCGAACGTGATACCACCGGACGATTCGGTTTCGTACCGCCCGCCAATCATCTCTACCGCTTTTTTCGTGTTTTCGGGAGTGAAGTTATCGAGCATGATGCGGTCTACCCCGCCAATGGCAAGCACCTGATTCAATTCGTCGAAGTTTCTCACTTCAATCTCTATCTTGAGGTCTTTACCCTTCTGCTTGCAATACTCCTTGGCACGGCCGATGGCTTTGTCTATGCCTCCGGCAAAATCCACGTGGTTATCTTTCAGCAGAATCATGTCGAAAAGGCCGATGCGGTGATTCACCCCTCCGCCTATCTTGACGGCGGCTTTCTCGAGCATACGCATACCGGGAGTGGTTTTTCGCGTGTCGAGCACGCGGGTGTTTGTACCTTCGAGTTGCTTCACGTAACGGCGTGTCATGGTGGCAATGCCGCTCATGCGCTGCATCACGTTGAGCATCAGGCGTTCGGTTTGCAGCAGAGACTGCACTTTGCCTTCCACAATCATGGCCACATCGCCCGGTTTCACTTCCGTACCGTCATTAATGAATACCTCCACTTTCAACGTCGAATCGAAGCGGTGGAATATTTCCCTGGCAATTTCAATTCCGGCCAGAACACCTGCTTCTTTAATCAGAAGCTTTGATTTACCCATGGCTGTTTCGGGTATGCAAGAGAGGGTGGTATGATCGCCATCGCCTATATCTTCCGCAAAAGCGAGGTCAATCAATTTGTCTATCAACTCATTCATTGGTTTTATCTATTCTTATTTGATGAATTAAATATTTATTTTCTATGCGTTTAAGGAAACAGTTCACACGAAAAGCTCCCTTGTCCGTCGCTAAAGTTCCTATCATGAAACTAGACTCATCACGCTTGCCCTGATGGTTCACGGTAAACCCGCTCACCTTATTTTCAGTAAAAAAAGCAGCAAACCTGGCCTGAGCCGTTTGCTTATCTACAACAGAAGACTGACCCAAAATATTCAAATCAATCTTATTTCCCAAGTATTTATTCAGTTCCTGCGAATTTCCCTGTTTAAATGCCATAGCAACTCCTACCGGCACATCCTGAGCAAAAAGCACAGACAGAAAAAAAAGCATGCCGCCTATTGATAAAAACACTCTTTTTTTCATAGATACAAGTATTAAATGACAAGCAAAGGTAAGCATTTATAGATAGAAACAACAAAAAAGCATTATTTTTGTAGGTTCAAACCCCTGTAGCAGGAAAACAAAGTATAAGAAATGAAAACAACATTACTCGTAGTGGGCCGCACGGCAGAGCAGCATTACATTACCGCCATCAACGACTATACGGAGCGAACCAAACATTTCATGGCATTCGAGATAGAGGTGATTCCCGAGCTGAAAAACACGAAGAGTTTAACCATGGATCAGCAAAAGGAGAAAGAGGGAGAGCTGATATGCAAAGCTCTTCAGCCGGGCGATGTAATTGTTTTGCTGGATGAGAACGGTAAGGAGTTCCGCTCTGTAGACTTTGCCGCCTGGATGGAGAAGAAGCTGGCCAATGTAAACAAGCGGCTGGTGTTTATCATCGGGGGGCCCTACGGTTTTTCTCAAAAGGTGTATCAGGCGGCTCACGAAAAAATATCGCTGTCAAAGATGACTTTCTCGCACCAGATGGTGAGGCTTTTTTTTGTAGAGCAGCTCTATCGGGCCATGACTATTCTTAACGGCGGACCGTATCATCATGAATAATGGGTTATTCTTTCTTTTGCCTTGCTGCAAAAGAAAGAACCAAAGAAAAAAGCAAGGCTGCTCGTGATGTGCTACTACAGCAGCATTCGTAGCTACAGCGATTAAACTCGCTTCGCTCAGACAAAATCGCTGCTTCACGCTACGAATACCGCCTCCGCTATACGCACATCGCAAGAGGCCGAAATTCTTGTTTTTGCTTTGTGCGACTCTTTTCGCTTTGCTTCGCTCGCTACAGACTAGCGCGCATGTCGTGGTTCGTCAGGCGATAAGTAGCCATTTCTTCGTACTTTGTGCCCGGGCAACCGTAATTGGCATAGGGATAGATGGAAATGCCTCCGCGCGGGGTGAAGAGTCCCGTAACTTCTATGTATTTGGGATTCATCAAGCCGATGAGGTCTTTCATTATGATGTTTACACAATCTTCGTGAAAGGCTCCGTGGTTGCGAAAGCTGAATAGGTATAATTTGAGGCTCTTACTTTCTACCATCTTCACGTCGGGCAGGTAGCTGATGCGTATTTCCGCAAAATCAGGCTGTCCGGTGATGGGGCAAAGGCTCGTAAACTCGGGACAGTTAAACCGTACCCAATAGTCATTACCGGGGTGTTTGTTATCAAACGCTTCGAGTACTTCGGGAGCATAATCCTGCTTGTACTCCGTTTTCTGTCCCAGCAGAGACAGTTGATCTTTTAATTCAGTCATAGTCCTTTTGCTAATTATTAAACGTTCTGTTCTTTCCGCTTCTCTATATCTATGCCGCAGCTGCATCATGCCTCAATTATCCGGCTCGGAAATATCTTATAACTCCTTATCTAAAGGGCCGCCTTTGCTTCCAGATACTCTTCCAACCCCTGTTTGCGGAGCTTGCAGGCGGGACAATGGCCACAGCCGTCGGCAGGTATACCGTTGTAGCAGGTCAGCGTTTCGTTGCATACAATGTCGAACACCCCCAGTTCGTCGGCCAGCGCCCATGTCTGCGCTTTGTCAATCCACATCAGTGGCGTGTGGAGCACAAACTGCTCGTCCATAGCCAGATTCAGCGTAACATTCAGCGACTTAATGAACGAGTCGCGGCAATCGGGGTATCCGCTAAAATCCGTTTGCGACACGCCCGTAACGATGTGTCTCACCCCACGCTCGCGGGCAAACACGGCCGCAATACTCAGAAAGAAAAGGTTTCTGCCCGGCACAAAAGTGTTGGGAAAAGAGTCCGCCGGCTTCTCCTGATCCATCGTCAGGGTGGTGTCCGTCAGGGAATTGCGCCCCAGGCGACTGATAAAAGTGGCATCCATCACCTCAAACTTCACTCCTGCCCTTTCGGCAATGCCACGTGCCAAATCTACCTCATGCACATGCTTTTGTCCGTACACAAAACTAAGTGCATACACTGTTTTAAAATGCTCCTTTGCCCAAAACAGGCACGTAGTAGAATCCTGTCCGCCGCTAAACAAAACCACTGCCGCATCACTCATCCGGGCATGCAGTTTGGAACAAGCACTTTTTCGACCGGTTTCGTCGGTCATATCTAACTGATTATCACTTTGCATAACTCAATAAACATTAAACATCCTTTATCCTGAGTACATTATACGAGATGTGTTCATCGTAAACATCACTACCGTCTATTCTCTTGATGGCTTTTACCACACGTATGGTAATAGGGAGAACAATCACTTCGTAGAGAGATTTGAGAACAATCTGTATGCCAATCATAATGATCAGCTCCCTCCAGGGAATGATGCCCCCGAAGGCGATGGGAAAGAAGATAAGCGAATCGGCCGTTTCGCCCACCACGGTAGACCAAATGGCACGGGCAGAGAAATTCTTTCCGCCACTGGCTACTTTCATCTTGCTCATTACGTAAGCATTCAGAAAAGAACCTACCAGAAAGGCCGCCAGACTGGCCACCACAATGCGCGGTGCCATGCCGAAAACGAAGTTAAACCCTGCTGCGCCCTGCCAAAACGGAGCGGCAGGCAGCGCCACGGCTATTTGCCCCAGAGCCACAACGAAAAAATTCATCGCAAACCCGCTCCAAATGATGAGACGGGCTTTCTTGAAGCCCCACACCTCGGCTATGCAGTCGTTGATGATGTATGAAATGGGAAACACAATCAGTCCGGCAGTAACGGTAATGCCGAAAACCTGAATCACTTTTGTTTCGAGAAGATTAGCTGCGATGAGGCATACATTAAAGAGAATGCCAAGCAGCATGAAAGGAACGGATACTTTACTATTCATAAATCTTGTTTTTTACGTGGTATTCAAGCACACGACCGCAAGTTCTCACCTTATTCTATTATATAAACCAAGGATTGCGATGCCACTAAATTAATCTCAAGGCAAAAGAGGAGTGTATTAAAAATGAATATACACACTCCATTTGCGGTGCAAAGGTAAATATATAAATTCAATATTGCGACATAAAGGCGGGCAAATTATGCGGATGCGGTTTTATCAAAGAGTAGATGTAACCGTTTAACAGTGGATTCTTTTTATAACATAAATAGATCTTCAAGAATATTCAGGAACTCCTCATTAGATAATTCCCCAACACCTAATTCCCGTGATAAATTCTTTGTATCCAGCACTTCTTTACGAGAACGAGCGATAAACTCCCTTAAATCTATTTTCAATTCTTCCGTAATATCAAAGCGCTCTCCGGTTTGGAAAGTAACCACTATGCGATAAATATCTTTCTTGTGTTTATAAATATCTTCCGAACGGACTTCTTCGCCTTGTTCCCGTCTCTTTATATTATTGAGATAAGCTTTTACTTTGAGCAGTACCAGGGCATCTCGGTCCAGAAAATTCAAATCATTGAGGATAATTCCGTGTTCTGTTGCATATTTGTAATAGATGTCATCCAAAAGAATTGCCGAGAAGCTTGATAATTCTTCACCCACCGGTATAGGGCTAAGATGCGCATCAGCAGGCAGAGTTATCATATCCGGCACACGTGAGAATAATTCTATCTGCGCAGGAAATTCTTTATCGGCGGGTTTTATAAAACGGTAAAATCGAGTAGCCCCAACTGCCGTTTGCCACAATTCATATTGTCCGGCTTTTACAAACTCCCAAAACCTCTTTACAAAGTCATCGGTAAGTGCTTCAACAATAAGAATCACATCAATATCCTTTGTAGCGCGCGGACGAACATCCGCTGCATCCAGTAATTGGTTACAAGCTGTACCGCCTATAATTACATAATTCCGGCTATAATCCCTGAAGTAGTCTCTGAAGCGTTCCAACCCTTTTACCATATTCTTTCCTTTATTAATTTATCTATTTCAGCAGCCACCCTTTCGTCTTCACTATCCCTAAAACAGAGGTACAAAGAAAGGGCATCTATATATCCATCCCCACTTAGTACTTTGGGGTCATATTTCCACACTTGCAGCAGGCAGTCTCCTTCCGTTAAATCTGAGTGCCGCCAATAGCCATCCTTGTCCTGTTTTTCAAATTCAGACTTTCCTATGGCATAGCAACGATGCCCCGTTTCAGATAAGAACGTATGATGCGCCAATGCCTCATCTTCACTTTTGGGAAGTTCAATATCCACTTCTTGAGTTAAATAGAGTTGCTTTAGAATCGGGGTTTGCATCACCGGTTCCGTTTGCTGCCACAATTCCAAACCCGAATACTTGAAATTGAAATACTTCTCTTTGGAACCGAACACTTCACAAATGTCTTTTGAAAGCAAATCATCTGCTATTTTGCTGATTGTCTTTTTAGAATAGCCCAGTTTTCGTGCTATTTCCGTAAACGACATCTCGCCAATATTTTCTTTTTGAAGATGATACAATATCAATAATTGAGAGGAAGGCAATAGCATTTCTCTCTGCGTAATAACTTTCGGCGCTTTGTCGCTTATATTTATGTAAAGTTCAGGAAGGTATATTTGACTACCTGGAATTACGTAGTTAATGTGTGCCTCTATACATTTTCGGCGTTGGTAAGTAGAAAGTTTACCAACAATCCAGGCCACCCTCATGTTACTACGCTCTTTAATAAGATTGAGCTGTTTTTGAACTTGTGCAATATTCGCATCTATTTCAGATTTCCTTTCAACGAACAACACCGATATTCCATCTATTTCGAAAAAGCGGAATAAATACCCATGAGTAATGAATATAGGCAAGCTAGAGAGTATTGCATCATCAATCTCCCTCCGTTTAACCTTAGTTCCAAAGGTATCCTTCAAATATTGTTCAACAGTATCATTCATCGTTACCTCATTTTTGCATTGTTACCCTGCACAGGTAACAATGCAAAAATAGGGTAATTATTTTAATTACCAACACATTAGCCCTCTAAATATTTGTTTCCGTTATCCGTCTTTACTACTTTTACACAAAAGAACCGGATATGAAGATACAGTATGCTTCTGACTTACATCTTGAATTTAAGGATAACGCACGCTATCTGCGAGATAACCCATTACTGATAGCAGGCGACATTCTCGTTTTAGCTGGTGATATAGGCTATTTAGGTGACGATAATTATAAGAATCATCCATTTTGGGACCAAGTATCCGAGAACTATAAACAGGTTTTGGTAGTGCCCGGCAACCATGAATTTTATAAAGGTTATGGATTGGAATCTCTTTCAGAAGGACACGTTGAAGGCATTCGTGAGAATGTATCCTGGTATTATAACCAGACAGTAACAATAAATAGTATAGATTTTATTCTTACTCCGCTTTGGAGCAGTATTTTGCCACAATATCACTACTGGACGGAACAGGCCATTAGTGATTTCCGGAAAATTTATGCAGACGGACAACTTCTCACGGCCTTTCGTTTCAATGCAGAGCACGAAGCATGTTTGAGATTCCTCAAAGAGGCCTTAAAAACAGAGTCCGATAATAAACGCATAGTCATCACACACCACCTGCCTACTTTTATATGTATGGCAGAAGAATATAAGAACTCTGTACTAAACGGAGCTTTTGTGTCTGAACAATATGACTTGATTCACGATAATAATATTGATTATTGGATATATGGACACTCCCACCGGAATATGCCGCCGGCAACTATTAATAGAACAACATTGCTTTGCAATCAATTGGGATATGTGCATCACAACGAACATCTGTCTTTTAAACATGATGCCGCAATTTCAATGCTTTAAATTGAACCGACGTTAATTTAAGAAAGCGGATGGCAACCACCCGCTTTCTTAACCCACCGCATCAGTTTCTTGCCGCACAATCTTTTGCCGTACATTGCAAGGCCAATGCCTTAGACAATTGCTCCTTCAGGCTAAAGATCTCGGTATGCATCTCCTTTACGCAAGTGCTGAGCTCGAAGTAATCTTTGAATACTTTTTCAAGCTGATCTACCAGAAACCCGTACTGACTTTTTATCAGATCACTGAATTCTTTTTCTTCTTTCGTGTTTCCTTTTTTCAGAAACGGAAGTACTACGGTTAGCACTTCTACAATTTGTTCCAATAACTTCTTCATCATTTTGCTGTTTTTAGTTTTAAAATCTCTATTATTTACTTTTATCTACTTTCTTTTGCCTTGATGCAAAAGAAAAGTAACAAAGAAAAAATCAAGGCTGCTCCTACTACGCTACAGCAGTGATGCTCTGCGCTACAAGCGATTAAACTCGCTTACGCTCAAACAAAAATCGCTTGCTTAACGCTACGAACATCACTACTGCTTAACGCTTCGTAGAAGAGGCCGATCTTTCTTCGGTGGGGTTGCGCTTTGCTTCGCTTGCTTGTCGTTTTATCCTTTGTGAAATGGCAAGACATGCGATAAAACTCTCCTCTTGCATCTCTGCAAAAGAAGCTGATGGCGCCAATTTTGGCCTCTTATGCGAAGCGTTAAGCGGAGATGATGGAGAAAGCGGGAAAAAGGAGTTGTTGTTTGAGCGTAGTAAAACGAAGCGAGTTTCAACTCCGTCCGCTTTCGTAATCATCGTAGTAGCGTAGCATAAGCAGCCTTGACTTTTTCTTTGGTTCTTTCTTTTGTGTTAAGACAAAAGAAAGAATATTCCGAAAGAATATTACGCCGAAGGATCCTCTTCCGAACCTCCCCCGCTCCCTGTACCGGGATCTGTCGCAGCAACACTCTCGAGCACAAACTCCACATTGTTGGGCGCGCTACGGGTGGTGGCAATCGAATCATTCACCAGGCGGAGCGTATTGTCTACCATAAAACGGAGATTCACTTTAGAAATATTTCTTACCGTGCATTCCTTCTCCGTTTCTACACCCGGACAGGTAAGGGTGATGTAAAACGTGCCCAGCCCGTCGACCTTCACACGATTACCTTCTTTGAGAACCTTCTTCATGCTCCGAACGAACGATTTCATTACATGAATCACATCTTCCTGAGACAGAGCTCCGGTGGTTTCTATCTCTCCGGCAAGCGTGTCGATAGTAAAAACTTTCGATGATTTAGCCACCTGTCTCAACAGATAAATAGTAGGAGAATTTGCATCTCCAATCTTTTTTTGTCGCGCATAGCGCACTACACTTACTGACATAAGTTTTCTTGTTTTTAGTTAATAATTCATTGAATGTGTAACCCGATTACAGAAGCAAAGATAGCACGCCTGCCCGCCTCACTCGGCGATAGGCGGAAGTAGTCCTACTTTACACGCAATAATAGGCAATAAGCGGAAATAACCCGCAGTGAGAGCCACACAAAGCAGGGAGCATACTTGCATAAGCGAGATTATTTTTGTACATTTGAAGAAAGAATCAAGAGATTATGAATGCAACGGAAGAAAAGAAATTCGTACTCCGCAGCTACGGCAAAGGAGAACTGGCATCGCTCTACATGCCTCACATACAGCCCAAAAGCGCACTCGCCATGTTCAATGAATGGATAGATAAGTTTCCGGGACTGACGGAGGCGCTGCAACAGGCCGGTCTCTGCGCCAAAGCCAGGCGTTACACTCCGGCACAGGTACGCATCATTGTCGGTGCGCTGGGCGAGCCATGAGGTGAAAAGGACGACAAAAAAGGAACAGAAAACTTTATCTTTGTCACATTTTTCGTATCTTTGGCCATTCGTTTCACACAAAAAGAATCGCTGATATGACCACGCAAAGACTCGAAGCAAAAAAAGCAATGCTGGCACGGGAAGTGCTGAACATAGAAAATGAAGAGATGGCCAATAAACTCATCGACTACATCGGCCAGCTGAAAGAGGAAGAGAAAGCTCCCTGCCAATTTACCGTAGAGGAATTGAAAGAGGAGGTTGAGAAGTCGATGAAACAAGCAGAACAAGGCTTAGGTTACACCACGGAAGAAATAATAAAACTCAGACCGCAATGGAAATGAGAGTTATCTGGATGCCGCAAGCATTAGAGCATTTAGACGCAATATTTGCTTTTTACGAAGAGAAAAGTGAAACAGCCGCACGGAAAATCATCAATAACCTACTCCGTTCTTCAGAACTATTAGCCACCTTCCCCGAAGCAGGCCCTGTAGAGCCATTGCTGGCATCCACGGGAAAAGGCTTCAGATCCTTTGTTGCCGACAAAAATCACAAATTGATTTACCACATCGAGAAAGACACGATACGAATCATTGCCGTATGGGATTGCAGAAACTGCCCGGAAGCATGCAAAAGTACCACCTTTTACGATGAAAACGATCCGGAATCTGCCTCCAGAATTCTGCACGATAACGGGCAGGAAGTTTATCAAACGAAGTAACTGCTCTTCCCCGAAGCAGGCTCAACTGAATAAATCGTCCGTCATTTCGGGCAACCAACTCTCACAATCAAAGTTTACATTCGTTATCCGCTGCGCAGGCGTAGAGGCCGTGGGGTCTTCGTCGCAGGGAGTGTAGCGGCCGTTCACGGTGTTGAACACGAAAGGCACAATGCCGGGCTGCCCCAGATGGCGAAACTTCACCTTCTGCACATGAATGCGCACCACGTCCGTATCCCGCTCTACCGTTAATCCGAAATCGCATTTATTGAAGAAGGCGGCCGACCCGTTGATGTCATACAACGTGGGCACGGGCGTGCGACCGGTTTGTGCGTCGCGATTCATCTTGCGGGGATGTGCCACAAGAATTACCAGACAGTTGTTGCGCACGGCAAAGTTGGTCAGCTTGTCAAGAAAAGCACTGATGTACTGCGTCTCGCTCATGCCATCGGGGATGAGGTGCTCCAAACGGTTGAAGGGGTCGAAAACGAACGTGCGGATGCCCCGCCTACGCACCAGCTCACGGGCTTTTTCCAGAATGGTTTCGGCGGTAAAATCGTCCTTGGGCAGTATGTGGCAAACGTTGTCCGTGAGGTAGTTCACCAACCGCCGATAAAGCGACTCGGAGGTGGAGAAGGGCACAAAGAGCCTTCCCGTGAGCTTCTCGGCCAACTTGCGGAGGTGGTAAACGAGCGGCAGGTTTTCGGGACTGAAAAAGGCGGGTTTCCACCCGTGGCGCAGGCAGAGGCGGAGCACCAGTTCGTCGATAAATTCGGACTTTCCGCTACCGGGCACACCCGTCACCACACACAGTCGGCCCAGTTCAAAGGTGAGGTTGCGATCGAGCGTTTCGAGCCCCGTAGGCGCTCCGCTGCTGAATCCGTTTTCGAAGAGTGTCCGAAGATCGTCTGCCACATCATCGGCCGTGTAAACGCCCTCCAAAGGCTGTTCGGGAGCCTCTTCGATTGTTTTAAGCAGACTGTTGGCCCCGTACTTCAGCAGGTGTTCGTTGGCATCCTTGCACCCCTCTCCGTAGGTCAGTATGCGGCAACGTTCCCTGCCCAGACGGCGGAGCAGCTCCTGCTGCAATTCCAACCCTTTGCGGTCATTATCCACCGCAAGATAAATTACGTCTTTGTTCTCGAAGTGCGACTCTACGAAGCGATCCAGCCACGTCAGGTTCTTGTTGGCCCCACTGGGCACGCTCACCACATCCGTGCGCCCGACGGTGACAAACGACAGGGCATCCACCTCGCCCTCTGTAATGATGCACTGCGGCGTGTCCTCAATGCTGTCTATGTTGTAAGGGATAAGTTCCGCACCAGTGGTCATTTTAAAGTTCTTGCGACCGTCGCGAAACTTCGTATTCACAAGCTCTCCCCTTTCAAAATAGTTGAAGCAGACGCAGCTCTCTTTCCGTCCGGTTTGGGGCATAAACTCCTGCGAGTGGCTGATGTGCAGGGCGGCAACGGCCTCGGCAGAGATGCCCCGCTCGGCTGTGAACCAACGAAGAGCGGCGACCATTGCATTTGAGGCAGTAGCATTTGCAGCAGTAGCATTTGTTGAAATATTGGTAGCATCAGCCTTAGCGGCAATTGCAACGCTTAACGAATCTGTTGCGGCAGATTGGCCGGCGGGTTGGCTTTCGGCCGTACAAAGCAGTTTGCCGGGCAGTGAAGCGGATATTACGATGCCTGCAACGCCATTCTGCGAGTTAGCGATGCGTTGCCTTCCTGCGGCTCTGTCTGCCGCGGAGTGTTGCTTTGAGCGGCAGGGCAAAGTGTACGAATTACGGGGCTCACGCTCGGCAGCAGTGCCTGCAAAGTCGCAATAATGGCATTTAAACAGCCCCGTGTCGAGGTTTACGCTGAGAGATTTGTCACGCTTGTTTTTCCTGCTGTCTCTGCACTTGGGACAGAAGGTTTTCAGTTTGCCGCTGGTACGGCCGTTTACATCGATTCCGAATTTGTGAAAATTGTACATGTTTTTTTAGTTTTAAATGGTTATTCTTTCTTTTGCCTTGCTGCAAAAGAAAGAACCAAAGAAAAAAGCAAGGCTGTTTACGCTTCGCATAAAAGGCCGAGAATGGGTTTATTGTTCTCGATTGGTCACTTCTAGTTCATTGAAAGCCACTGGTTTGTATGGGTTTGAATTACTTCGCATTGTCCAAATCGGCCTCGCACTCCATGGGTTTGCTTTCAATTCAAAAAAATGATTTCCGGCACTTCGTCTTGTTTTCCGGGTTGCACGGTGTCGTTGCATTCATTGCACCGTTCTGTGGGGTCAACAGCACGGTGCTCTTTATCCAACTGCACGGTGCTTTCAGCCCTATTGCACGGTGCTTTCCGGCTCGTGCTGTTTACCCGATGCACGGTTTCGGATTGTCCGGTTGCACAACCCTCGAAAGCGCTTGCGACAACCTCTTCGGGAAAGAGACCGAGCGCTCCTCTGCACGGCTTCATCGCTCCCACCGTTTGGCCTGCTCGTTCCACCGCGAATCGGGGTTGGGGCGTGGCGGAGCTTCCTCGGGAATGTTCACACCGCAGTACGTTCGCCGCCCGTCGACAAGCGTTTCGTAGCGATACACATCAACGGCAGATGCCGCTTTTATCACCTCCTCCACCATCTTGCGGGTAGCGCTGCCCCGCTTGATGAAGTTGCTGAAGTAAGACTTCATGTCCCGGAGCGAGAGGATCGTATGCTCCGTGCCGTAAGTGCGAACGTGGTTTCTGAACGCTTCCACGATGATCGGCAGATGCTGAAAAAACTGCCTGCCAAGACCCGAATGCATGGCTTCAAGCTCCAACCACGAGCGATCTTTCATGGCTTCCGAAACATGGCATTCCCAAGAAACGATTTCAGATAATTTTGCGGAAGCGGCGGATGCGTCGGCAGACGTTGTTGTGCAACAACAACTAATAGTCTCTTCTCCTCTCTTCTCTTCTCTTTGCATTGCGGCCGCATGCTTGTTTTCTCTGATTTTCTGCCACTTAGCTATCGCAGCTTTGCGTGCATTTTCACTATTCGCGAGCGTCTTTTGATCATAAGTATGCATTCTTTTGTGCATTCCTGGTGAATAAAAGCACTCTTTTTCAATCACAAACAAGTCATAATCCATCACCACACGCTCCACAAATTTACGGGTTACTTTAGCTCGATGAGCCACAAAAGAGAGCATCTTTAATGGAGACAAATAAGATTCCTGCTGCCTGAGAAATTCCAAAACCACCCAATAGATTCCGTACCCTTTCATTCCTTCTTTATCAATCAATGCCATTAACTTCACATTGCCACACGCCGAAACGTCATGCTGAAAATATTTATCGTTCTTCATAATAAAATAGTTTAATTTATTGTTACCGCACAAAGAAAGCGATAGTGTTTGAATTAAGTGTCTCCAAATATGGAGACACTTAATTTTTTTAAAGTAATTATATTCGCACCCAATATTATTACTAATTCAAACATAATATGAAGAATAAATTTATCGATTCAGAAGAGCTCATGCAAGAGAAACATCACTACAAAAACATGATGTGTTTAAAGAGACTATTTAATCAGGTTCACAAATTAAGTGCCCTTGGCGACAGAGAAGTGTGCCTCAGGACTAACAAAAGCACGGCAACCGTGTGGCGATCAGAAAACTCTTCTCATTCGGGAATAGACACAATGAGTAAATTATTATGCTGTTATCTGGAAGAATTACGCTACACACTCTTCATTAATTGCCTTAGCCGGAACTTCATCAGTGCCATGAAATCGAATAAAAACATGGTCATTATTCTCGTAGATGATGAGGAATTGCATCAGTACAGCAGCTCGCAAATAATATTAAAGAAAGTTAAAAATAAAAAGAAGAAATGAAAATATTAATAGACAACGGGCACGGCCGCAACACACCGGGCAAGCGCTCGCCGGACGGAAGATTACTTGAGTATGCCTACACCAGAGAAATTGCCCACACAGTAGTGTCAGGACTTATGACCGCAGGTTTAGAGGCCTGCCTGGTAGTAAAAGAGGACATAGACGTGCCGCTGGCCGAGCGTTGCCAACGAGTAAACGAAACGTGCCGCAAAGAGGGAACAGACAATGTTATCCTGGTATCCATCCACTGCAACGCCGCCGGGGCGGGCAGTTGGATGCAAGCCCGCGGTTGGGAGTGCTATACCGGCAAAGGGCAAACGCGGTCGGACACACTGGCCGAATTTCTGTATCGTGCCGCGGAGACCAACCTCTGCGGCATGCACATGCGCAAAGACCCCTCGGACGGCGACAGCGACAAGGAAGAATCATTCTACATTCTGCGCCACACCCTCTGCCCCGCCGTGCTCACCGAGAATCTTTTTCAGGACAACCGTGAAGATGCAGACTACCTGCTTTCGCCGCAAGGCAGGCAGGCCGTCGCACAGTTGCACATCGACGGCATAATCGGTTATCTGAACAGCCTGTGAGGAAGGTCTAATGATGAAAAATGACAGAATTGTTGCGGGTTAGTTGTATATTTATTGTAAAGGCCTTATATTTGAAAAGTGAAAACAACGAGAGAAAGCGGAAACTGGACGAACACGATGTTGTAAATGCCTTATATTTGAAAGGTGAGAACAACCGTACACGAATATATAGGATTTCCACCTAAGTTGTAAATGCCTTATATTTGAAAGGTGAGAACAACTATGAGTTCTTCCAGGACTTTTATCTGCAAGTTGTAAATGCCTTATATTTGAAAGGTGAGAACAACTGCAATTTAAAACCGTCTTGTGGGAAGGCCGTTGTAAATGCCTTATATTTGAAAGGTGAGAACAACTATAACCGTAGAGGTTACAATTACAACTTTGTTGTAAATGCCTTATATTTGAAAGGTGAGAACAACATAAATAGGAGTTATGAAAGTATATCACCGGTTGTAAATGCCTTATATTTGAAAGGTGAGAACAACATTAATAGTTAGCGGTTATAACTGCTTCAAGTTGTAAATGCCTTATATTTGAAAGGTGAGAACAACGGGTCAGCTAGATACCCCTGCATAGATTTAGTTGTAAATGCCTTATATTTGAAAGGTGAGAACAACTCAAAATTGCTGTATCCCTAGCAGCGGTAATGTTGTAAATGCCTTATATTTGAAAGGTGAGAACAACTTATCTTCGAATATCCCACATAATTTCGTTAGTTGTAAATGCCTTATATTTGAAAGGTGAGAACAACTGAGTTAAGCGTAGCCCATTGGCGAGGTGTGTTGTAAATGCCTTATATTTGAAAGGTGAGAACAACGTCACTGCGCTATTAAACGCATCATTTACGTTGTAAATGCCTTATATTTGAAAGGTGAGAACAACATGATCTTCTGAAAGCCTATTGGCAAGGCAAAAGAGACCTGTTATGGAAAGAAAAAATGAAATAACAGGCTTCTTTTTTGCCTATTTCAATCTCATTTTTTATTTTTGAGAAAAAATAAAACGAATGGAAGCCTCTGATCTGAAAGAACACCGATATAGGGACATCGAAAATGATCCTTATTACTTTAATCATTTTATCAATATGGGTAGGCATAATGCTTATCTGATAATACACGATATTTATGAGAGTGTATACAAAGAAGAACTAAATGTAGAAGAAAACAGCTTAGCTGTTTTTTGTAAAAAAGTTATTGACAGAAGTCAGGATAAGCCTGATGAAATGACCAAAGTAATAAGCCTGCTAATACGTCATTTCCCTTTTCTGGCATATTATGAAGATGAAAAGAGACTAAAAAGCACGGAAGAAAAGCCCCAAAAAGGAAAAGAATATGAAAGTTTAAATAAGTTGGCCGGTTATCTGGAGACTCTGAATAAAATCAGAAATCAAACATCTCACTACAAGCACAACAAAGAAGACGTATCCTTACCCAAATATCAACTTCTATTTGAAAAAGGCATCAAAGAAGCTCAAAACAGAATGGGATATGAAGATAAAGATGTGAAACACCTATACACAAATGCGTATTATAAATTAGCGAATAATACGATTCTCACCGAGGCTGGCATCTCCTATTTTGTATGCTTGTTTCTGGATAAGAAAAACGGATACCTTTTTCTGTCAAGGATCAAGGGATTTAAAGATAAAAATAAAACTTCTGAGAGATACAAGTCAGCCACGTTGGAAGCTTTCACCCAATTTCATTGCCATGTGCCCTACCCTAAATTAGAGAGTAGTGACATAGCGCTGGATATGCTCAATGAACTAAACCGTTGCCCCAAGCAGCTCTATAATGTATTGGGTAATGAAGATCAGAAGAAATTCATAGCCGCCATTTCAGAGAAGAATGAGAGTGATGATGAACTGCCGGAGCCAATAATGAAACGCTCCGAAGATCGTTTTCCCTACTTTGCTTTACGCTATTTTGAGGAATCGGACACGTTAGATGGCATAACGTTTCAGCTCTATCTGGGACGAAAACAGGCTCAGGAATCTCACACAAAAAAGATTGCCGGCACAGAGCGAGCGCACCTTTTGCTTAAAAACATGCATCTGTTTGGCTACTTGCCTTTTTACCAAAAGAAGGAAGCTCATAAATTCTATAAAGGAAATGAAGAGGTAGAGTTTTACGCACCTGCTTTTAGGATGGCAGGCAATCGCATAGGGTTGGTGCTAAGAGATGAAGCGCAGGAGCAATATGCTGTTCCACTGACAAACAAGACGGAGGAAGATAAGAATTATCCGGATGCGATACTCTCTACTCACGAACTGAGCGGGCTATTCTTTTACAATTTTCTTCATGAAAAAGGATGGATAAAAGATTCTCCTCAGAAATTCATTCAAAATTATTTAAGCGAATTCAGGCGATTCATCGATGATCTGCAAAAGGAGAAGATACACCCGGTCTCTACAGCTTCTTTCGTCGTCGGAAAAAGAAGACAGCACAAAGATGAGGATCTAAGCATACTCAAGGAGAACAGTAGCAAATTACAAACGCTGTTGGATGGCTATGGACTAAAGATGGATTGGATACCCGATGCTTGCAGGGAATATCTGCTGAACTACAAAGCTTCTTCGGATAAATTTATCATAAAAGATAAATTTGTGACCATGAAGAAAGATGCTGAGAGGAAACTAACACGCATAAGAGCTTTTGCAGAGGCTGAAAGAAAAGGAATGGTAACAATGAACGTTACCAGAAAGCAATTACGCATTGGTGAGCTGGCACAAGAACTAGCCCGAGATATTGTTTTTCTAACGCCTCCTCAAGAGACAGCCACCGGAGATAAGAAGAAAATCAATAATATGGAATTTGATGTCCTCCAAAAGATGCTGGCTTATTTCCCTATCTACAAGGATAAATTAAAGAAATATCTTAATGTACTAAAAGAGAAGGATAATCAATGGAAGCACCCGTTTTTACATTGGGTTTTCACCAACAGATACACTGCATATTCATCTCTGACAGATGTGTACGAAGCATATTATCAATCTAAAGCAAAGTGGATTGAGCAAGAAATATTAGTTGAGACAAAGGGTCAGAGAAAATTTCAAATTATTTGGAAACTAAAAGATCAAGATGCAACCGCAGCCAAATATGAGTATATCTTAAAGCTGAATCAAAAAACAAAGTTGGCTACCGAAAAGGTATATTCAGACAAAGCGGTGTACTTGCCTACGGATTTATTCAAAGCCTGCATTGTGAAAGCAATGCAGCAACAGGGATATGACCTGAAAGAAGAAAGTAATGTAGCAGGATGCTTAATGATTTATTTAAAGAACAAGAAGCAACCCATGTATGAATTGCCTCGCTATTATGAAGCTAAAGACTTAGGTTATACGCATCAGGAACCCAGAGATGAACTGAAAAAGCACATCAAAGACAACTTCAAAAAGGTTAGTGAAGAGACGGCAAAGATAATGAAGAAGGTGGCAAAAAGAATCAAAGAGAATGAGGCTGACATATTAAGGCAACAGACCAATGACCGGGCTCTCTTCCTGATGGTGAACGATTTGCTGCCTGCATCATTCAAGGAAGACGATATTGAACGCCTGGGCTTCGATCAACAGGACAATATACTGGAATCTGAATATGATATGAACGAATGCATCTATGGAAGAAAAGTAACTGCCAGATTACCGATAAAGCGTTATGGAGAGTTTCGCCGCTTTTTGAAAGACCGCCGCTTAGAGTCTTTGATAAAATACTACCCCGAAGGAGAAGATATTCCATTGGGAATAATAGAAAGTGGTAAGGTGCAACAAAAAGACGATAAGTTCAAATATAGCAATCTGGCCGAAGAATTAGAACTATACGAAATGGAACGGGACAAGTTACTCGAATTGATGTATAATGTAGAGAAAATGCTTGTGGACAATTATCCGGAGCAGATAACTAAGAAAGACAATAAATACTATGAGCACTATGATTGTCTGGAATTTGCGAAAAAGGACTTAGGACTAGCAGAGGATGTTGATTTATTGAACGAAGAAAACTTTAAGAACTTGAGAAACAGCATGCTTCACAATCAGATTCCGTATGAAAGCTGGATAAAAGAGAGAACAGATAAAATGGAAGATGAACCCATGATAACCAAGCGGATTATCACACTAATTAAAATTGTGTATGAGCGTTTATTAAATGGTATAGAACTAAAAATTAGCAGGAAATGAATACATGTATAGAATGGGCTAAAGTGCTCGTAGATCCTTTGGCTATTATTATTGGTGCCATCATTGCTTTATGCTGGGGCCACAAATATTGGAGAAAACAAAAGAGAGAGGAAGGCACTTATTTGCAACGCCAAACCCATTATCAAGCAGAATTAAATGCGGCAAAAGCTACATGGGCGTTATTACGCTATATTTCAGAGGCAGATCATGAAGAAAACATTTTTCGCCGTGGAGAAAAAGATAGTGATGACAATAAGATATACTATTTTCGACCTGCACAAGCAACTCTCTTTATGAAGGAATTAATGGAATTGTTTTATAGCCGCGGACATGGCCTATTCATTAACAAGGAGATAAAGCAGCTTATATTTGAGTTAAGAAGTCAGGTGTTTGGCTGGTATCACATTGCACTTAAAAGCGGAGAAGATGAATTGAAAATAACCAATAGGGAAAAGCTTCAACGAGTATGGGCCATTCGAGATGAACTAAATAAAAAGTTGAAAGAACTGATTGTTATTTGTTGAAGAATAAAGGGAAGTGAGGGAGTAAGTGAGGGAGTAAGCACCAGTGCTTGCTTTGTTAAAAGAACAACAAGGCCCAAAGAAAAAGCAGACCCGCTATAACGGCAGGTCTGCTCCACTTCATTGAAATGATCTTTTGTGCTAACAAAACGATAGTTGCACGAGGAAGATCAGAACTTATAATCCACGCCAATACCAAACACCTTATTGGTACGGGTAAAGACGTCCGTTCCGGCTATTCCGGTTCCGTTATAATTGTCAGTATTCTTGGTGTAATCATCATAATTAGTCCAGAAGTAGGCCACGTTCAGCTTCATGTTGGGGGCAATGTCAAACCCGGCACCAAAGCCATAAGAATAGGAACTAACGGCAAAACTCATGTCTGATTGATAATTATCGTCCACACCATACTTAGTGCGCTGCATACCGGCACTCACCTGAGCCCATCTGCATACATCAAACTCCATACCGGCAAGGTATTCGTTAGTGCCCTGACTAATGTAATTTTGTTTGTTATCGGCCATCTTTGCATGGGTGTCAAAGAAATGATGGTAGCCCACAGAAGCACGCAACACAGGCAGAATTTCGTAAGAAACACCCGCTGTAAGCAAGCTGGGTATGTCGTTAGGGGTATTTACACCCTGATCGAACTCGTCGAGCCCCGTGCTGTTAACCTTCGTCTTGTTTTCAATGTTCAGCTTGGTGTTGAACTCATACTTCACACCTACATTCCATTTGCCTGTTTTATAATCGAGACCGATAATGGGAGTTACTCCCCAACCTGTCTGATCGCAATCCAACTCCTTATCGGAAGCTCCCTCCGCTGTTTCGGTTGCAGCCAGAGCCTGTTGGCGGTATGCTCCGGCCGTAGCGGCATCTCCGGCAGCTTCATAGGCTGCAGCAGCCTGATTCAGCTGGCCGGCCACCCCTGTAAAGTAGTCGGTAACATTGACCATATCTCCGCCGGCAATGTTGGCTTTGATGTCTCTTAAGTATCCATAATAGCTATCGCTCACGTAATTCATACGAGCGCCCGCAAAAGCAGAAAAGTTATCGGTGATTTGATAAGTGGCTCCCAGTTGCAAACCAAAAATAATCTGTTTGCCTTCCATAAAGCTCTTTACCGAATATTTATCTGTTCCTGCAAAGTTCGGATTCTGATTTAACAGACCCGGAAGAAGCGAAACAGCCGATTCGAACGAGCCTAGTCCGTCATTAAACGTAGCCTTGCCACCACCACCGGTCACTGCAAAACTTCCGCTAAAGGCCCATTTATCTTTCTTATATACAGCAAAAAGGCTGGGGATAAACGGAACCGATGCCTCTCCCTTAAACTTCTTAGTGGCATCGCCTCCAAAACCCGCAAAGGGTGCGAAGGTTGAATTTATTGTTCTGGTTTGAAATGCGCTCTGTCCGTTAAAAGACATATAAAAGCCATCTTTCATAAAAGCCAGTCCGGCCGGATTAGAGTATACGGCATCAATCTGCGTTGAAGCGTCTCTGGCTAAGTATCTCAAAAACAATATGTGCTGATTCGTATTCGTTAAGAGCCCTCCAGCAAAGGTTGGAAGTGAAACGATTAATAATACGATACTCACTAGGGATAATTTTCTCATTAAATTCTTTTTTTAAGTTAATCAGGCCGCAAAGGTAGTACAAAATGGCGCATGCCAACTATTTTTGTGCATAATATTTCGATATTCTCCTCATTTAATTGGAAAACAGAACTGTTCTACATGAAACTAACAACGAGAGAATAAAGCTCAATAGGGATAAATAAGGATAGCAATCGTAAACAATCGGCCCGTAATAGCGTTTAAATGCAAGGAAGAGAACGTAGTGAGCAACAATAAAAAACAATCATAAATAATGGCATTTACAATCGCTTTTTTCGGAACACAACCCTATGATGAGTCGTCTTTTAGTAAAAAGAACGCCGAATTCGACTTTGAACTCAGATTCTTTAAAGGGCATCTCAATAAAAACAACGTAGTCTTAACCCAGGGGGTAGATGCTGTATGCATCTTTGTAAACGATACGGCCGATGCCGAAATAATTGGCATAATGGCTGCAAACGGTGTAAAGGTACTGGCGCTGCGCTGTGCCGGATACAACAATGTAGACCTGAGTGCCGCCACGGCTGCCGGAATGGTGGTGGTGCGTGTGCCCGCCTATTCGCCCTACGCAGTGGCCGAACATACGGTAGCGCTTATGCTGGCACTCAACCGAAGAATACCGCGTGCCACGTGGCGAACCCGTGACGGGAATTTCTCTCTGCACGGATTGTTGGGCTTCGACATGTACGGAAAAACAGCAGGCATCATCGGCACAGGAAGAATAGCCAAGGTATTGATTCAGATTCTTCGCGGATTCGGCATGAACATCCTGGCCTACGATCTGTATCCCGACTATAATTTTGCGAGGGAGCATCAGGTGGTTTATGCTTCGCTCGATGAGTTGTATCACAGCTCGGACATCATCTCCCTACACTGCCCGCTAACGGAGCAAACCAAATACCTTATCAATGATTATTCCATCAGCAAAATGAAGGATGGGGTGATGATTATCAATACCGGGCGCGGACAGTTGATACACACCAATGCGCTGATTGAGGGATTGAAGAACAAAAAAATAGGATATGCGGGGCTGGATGTGTACGAGGAAGAGAGCGATTACTTCTACGAAGATAAATCGGACCGCATCATAGACGATGACGTGCTGGCACGGTTACTTTCCTTCAACAATGTTATCGTTACCTCGCACCAGGCATTCTTCACACAAGAGGCGCTCGATAACATTGCAGTAACTACGCTACAGAACGTGAAGGACTTTATCGACAAGAAGCCTTTGACCAACGAAGTGAAAAAATGAAAATAAACCTCGCAAACATTCGACAGGAATACACGAAAGGAGGGCTAAAGGCAAATGACCTGCCCGAAGATCCGATCACATTATTTGAGAAATGGCTAAACGACGCCATAGAAGCCAAAACAGAAGAACCTACCGCAGTGATTGTAGGCACAGTGTCTCCCGAAGGTACTCCTTCGACGCGGACGGTGTTGTTGAAAGCCTTGCGTGAAGGCCAATTTGTGTTCTACACCAACTACGAAAGCCGCAAGGGAAGCCATCTGGCACAGAATCCTCACATTTCTCTCTCATTCGTGTGGCACGAATTGGAGCGTCAAGTGCACATAGAGGGGATTGCAGCAAAGGTATCCCCCGAAGAGTCTGATGCTTATTTCAAAACGCGTCCTTACAAAAGCCGCATCGGAGCACGCATCTCTCCGCAAAGCCGCCCCGTAGGCAGCCGGGTAGAGATTATGCGCCTGTTTGTAGCCGAAGCTGCCCGCTGGATAGGTAGGGAAGTGGAGCGACCCGATAATTGGGGCGGCTACGAAGTAACTCCCACCCGGATAGAGTTTTGGCAGGGACGACCCAGCAGACTGCACGACCGTTTTCTGTATATCTTGCAAGAAGATAAGCAAAATTGGAAGCGGGAAAGGTTGGCACCGTGAAAATAATTTGTACTTTTACACTATAAATCGTTTACTTATGAAGCTGACTTATATATACCACAGTGGCTTTGCCATCGAGGCCGATGGAATAACCGTCATTATCGACTATTACAAAGATTCGTCGGAAACAATACCCAACCGGGGTGTGGTGCACGACGAGTTACTGAGCCGTCCGGGCAAGTTTTATGTTCTCTCCACGCATTTTCATCCCGATCATTTTAACCGCGACATTCTTTCATGGAAGGAACAAAGACCGGACATCAACTACATCTTCTCCAAAGACATTATGCAGCATAAACGTGCCTCAAAAGAAGAGGCTCTGTACATTAACAAACCCGAGGTATATCAGGATGATGCAATACGCATTCAGGCATTCGGCTCTACCGATTCGGGCATCTCGTTCCTGATCGATCTGCAAGGCACAAAGCTGTTTCATGCCGGCGACCTGAACAACTGGCACTGGAGTGAAGAATCTACCGAAGAAGAAGCCCGCAAGGCCGAAGGTGATTTTCTGGCGGAGTTGAAATTGTTGCAACAGGCAGCTCCCGCCATCGATCTGGTGATGTTTCCCGTAGACTCCAGATTAGGAAAAGACTACGATAGAGGGGCCCGACAGTTCGTAGAACAAATAAAAACTTCTATATTTGTACCCATGCACTTTGGCGAAGATTATGCCGGTGGCAATGCCTTTCGCAACACGGCACAAGCTAACGGCTGCAACTTCATCGCAATAACACACCGCGGAGAGAGTTTGACATTATAAAATAATACCAGTATGAATAAACTAACGTATCTTTTAGCACTGTTCCTTTTTTGCCTGCCTGTGGCTATGCACGCACAGGATGATCAGGATGATGACGATAACCAAAAAACAGACATCAGTAAATATCTTGTCGGTGCGGTTCCCGAAAAAGACGGGAAAGTGGTCTTTTCTCAAGAGATCAGCCTGCCGGGCATGTCTAAAGAGCAAGTATTCGACAAGACGCTTGCCTGGATGGAAAAGAGATTGAAAAAGAACAAAAACACAAGCCGGGTGGTGTACTCCGACAAAGAAAAAGGCATGATAGCCGGATTGGCGGAAGAATACATTGTCTTCAAATCGACCGCTCTGTCATTGGATCGCACTCTGGTAGACTATCAGATTACCGCCACCTGCCAGACCGGGAAATGTTTAATGGATATAGAAAGAATACACTATACTTATCAGGAGAAAGAGAAATTTACTGCTGAGGATTGGATAGCCGACAATGTTGCACTAAACAAAAAACAAACAAAATTAGTACGGGGACTATCTAAGTTTCGCATAAAGACCGTTGACTTTGCCACCGAATTACTGGCCGGTGCGCAAACCGCACTTGGGGGCGCAACCGCCGCTGCCGCACAGCCTGCTGCAGTGACTTATACAACCGCAACCACCAGACCGGACGTAAGTACCATCCCCGCCATCGCCATAAGTCCCGAAGCAAGTGCTTCCGTTGCTGTCGATCTGCCGGGTTACAAACAAATTGCTCCGAACAAAATTCCGGGCAACATCATCAAAATGCTCTCCGAAGACTGGATGCTGATAACGGCCGGTAACAATGAGAAATTCAATATGATGACCGCCAGTTGGGGAGGATTAGGTGTGCTGTTTGATAAACCGGTTATGTTCTGTTTCATCAACCCCACCCGCTACACCTACCAGCTGATGGAAACAAACGATACGTATACATTGACATTTTACACCGAAGCTTATCGCAGTGCGCTAAACTATTGCGGAACGAACTCCGGCAAAAACACGGATAAGGTTAAGGGTTCCGGATTAACACCCATTACTACCCCAACAGGCAGCAAGGCTTTTGCCGAAGCATGGCTCATCATAGAATGCCGCAAACTGGTTTCGCAATCGCTCACGCCGGAGGCTGTCTCTAATAAAAACATAAAAGAGCAGTGGACGGGTAAGCAAATGCACAAAATGTTTATAGGCGAAATAATCAATGTTTGGGTAAAATAACAAATAAAGAGAAGAAGGAGGAAACAGAACAATGGAAATAAAAAGCAGATTTGACCACTTTAACATTAACGTAACCAACCTGGAACGCAGCATTGCTTTCTATGAAAAGGCATTGAGCCTGAGGGAACATCACCGCAAAGAAGCAAAAGACGGTTCTTTTATACTCGTTTATCTGACAGATAACGCAACCGGTTTCTTACTGGAACTTACCTGGCTCAGAGACCACACAGCGGCCTACGAGCTGGGAGAAAACGAGAGCCACCTTTGTTTCCGTGTAGAGGGAGATTACGAAGAAGTGCGCAAGTATCACAAAGAGATGAACTGTGTGTGCTTTGAAAATACAGACATGGGGCTCTATTTTATCAATGACCCCGATAACTACTGGATAGAAATTCTGCCGGTTAAATAAAGGACTTTATAAACAGCCTTCGCTTTTCCGCTCAGGCTGTTTGCACAAAAAAAGTAGTTAAGCAACATGAACTCTTTCAGTGAGAACAATGTGCTTAACTACTTTTCTTGTTTGAACAACAAAGAGTTATTATTTATGCCTGTTGGCACGCTTTTGTCTAATCTCTAATTTCATTTTCGAAGAATCCGATCCGTGCAATCCTTTAATATAGGTTGCCTTCTTGGCTTTAGTCTTCACTTTGGGTTTCTTTAGTTTTCCAACAGGCTCTTCTTTTGCCTTGCCTTTAAAAACAATCCCCCCCATTATTGCATCTTCAATGCTCATATTGCTTTCTTTATTCGTTCTTTTTATGGCTGCAAAGATAAGCATTTTTTATGAATAAACAGTATTATTCCCTATCTTTGCAGTTCACTGTAATAGTCACTCTTATGAATGCAACTCTGCTCACAGCCGACAAAGATCCGATGGGTACGGCCATAACCGATTATTTTGCTCACCGCAAAGCCGACCGCCTGCGCATATTCTCATCCTCATTTGATGAAGATGAGTTACCGGTAAAAGATTTATTCCGCACGGAAGCACGTATGCCCGTACTGGAAAAAACAGCTCTGAAAATGGCCGCAGGCAAGATACTCGACGTTGGTGCGGGAAGCGGTTGCCATGCTCTGGCATTGCAGGAAGCAGGCAAAGAGGTTTGTGCCATTGATATCTCTCCCCTTTCGGTGGAGGTGATGAAACAACGCGGGGTAAAGGATGTGAGGTTGGTTAATCTCTTCGATGATACTTTTTACGAGCAGTTCGATACGATACTCTTACTCATGAATGGTTCGGGCATTATCGGGAGGATAGAAAACCTGCCCGACTTCTTTCAGAAAATGAAACTACTGCTCCGCCCCGACGGATGTGTGTTGATGGATTCGAGCGACCTGCGCTATCTGTTTGAAGAAGAAGACGGCAGTTACCTGATCGATCTGGCAGGAGATTACTACGGCGAGATTGATTTTCAGATGCAGTATAAAGAGATTAAGGGCGATGTCTTTGACTGGCTATACATAGATTTCCAAACACTCAGCCTGTATGCTTCGCAATGCGGATTCACAGCCGAGCTGGTGAAAGAAGGCAAGCATTATGATTATCTGGCCAAACTCAGTCTGACCAGATAAATAAGGAGAAGCAATATACAGAACCTCTTAACGAAGCAGTTCGTCAATCCGCTGCACCAATGAAGCAAATTCGGATTCATTATACAACCGGGTAAGCTTCACGATACGACCGTCACGATCTATCAACACATTACGTGTTATACCCGAATCGCGTAGTGCATAATTAGCATAGATATCGGCACCCGGATCCAAACCCATCGGATAAGTAATACCTACCGACTGGCCAAACGGGATAACCTTTTCGAGCGGTTCGTCCCGATCAACGGCTATAAGTACAAACTGGCCGGAGTCTTTGTGCTTTTGCCAGATATCCCGTTCTATAAACGGCATTTCTTTGCGGCACACACCACACCAACTGGCAGTAAACTGCAACATCACTACTTTGCCCCGAAGAGCAGAAAGGGTTACCTCTTTGCCGTCGGTGAGCTTTACGGTAAAATCGGGCGCCATATCTCCCACACGTACGATATAGCCCGTACTATCGGCCTTCACACTTGCCATATCGGTAGTTTGAACACCTTGAGCAGAGACTGTGCCCATCAGTAAAAACAGTAGAAAGCCACAAATACATACTAATTTTTTTTTCATTCTTTCAATTAACTTGTTGATTTGCAAAACTAAATAAAACAACCAACACGGCAAATACCACATACATGGTATTCGGCGTTCTGCAATCTTACTTAAGGATGCATAGAAGCATTCTGCTCCATACGACGGCGCTCTTCGAGAAGCTGCATGTTTTCGTGAGCTTTCGAAATAAACTCTTTCACCATCTTATTATTCTTAAAAGTGTCGGGAGCATCTTTCATAATGTCTTCTATCTGAGGAGTCATCACCGGATAAGGCAAATTGCTGCATAGCATCATAAAAACGCTGGGGCCCAATACGTTTTCGTAATTGTCGGAAATGAACTGCTTAACGTAAATATTCATTTCACTGACCAGGGCTTCACTTTCTTTGGCCAGCTGTTCGTGAATATCGGCCAGGTCGGCACCATCCATCACCATTCGGGCTTCTTTGCGTTCCAGATCTTCAATCTTAAGATCCATCGCATTCTTCTTGTCTACAAATTCATAAAGAGCATTGTTCAAAGGCGTACCTTTGGCAGACATCTGCGTATTATCAATAGAGATGGTTATGTTTCCGCTTTCGAGCACCAACGGCATTATGCTTTCATCATCCATATAAAGAGTAACCATCATGACCGAATCAACAGGGCCATTCATCGTAAATAATCCGTGAATCACTTCCGCCGAATCAATAGAAACCCACGCACCATTCTGAAGAGTCTTCAGGAAAAGTTTCTTCCCATCCAAACTTGTGACAGACGAGGTACCCCCAATTTTATACTTACTACCGCAAGAAGTAAGAGACAAAAATAGAAAAACTACAGATAAGAGTCTATTCAACATTCATTTCATCTACTTAGTTACAAGCCACTAATTATGATCATAGCATACGAAAATCGCTATTCAACATCTATAATGGCTCTGAATGACAAAGTTACAATCAAATCGCAATGAAAAGAAACATTTTATCAATATTTAAAACTTGAGGGAAATTTCTTTCTTTAATAATCCTTATAAAGGGGGTATTGACACCTTTTTTTTCAATTAGTTTACCTAAATTTGCATATGAACAGCCTCTTTTTACCTATAAACGCCTTCCGGGAGGGTTGTTACTAATAGCTGAGCGGGTAACATAGTTAGCTGAGAACTAAAGAATTACAATTAATTTAATTATAAACTCATGAACAAATTAAAACTCTACCTGCTGGCGCTTGTGGCGCTGGTTGTTTGTTCCGCCAAAGCGGACGAGGGGATGTGGTTGTTGCAACTCATGCAAGAACAGCACTCCATTGATATGATGAAGAAGCAAGGCCTGAAGCTAAATGCTCTAGACCTGTACAACCCCAACGGCGTTTCGCTGAAAGATGCGGTAGGTATCTTCGGAAGAGGATGTACCGGAGAAGTGATTTCCGCCGAAGGATTGGTACTGACGAATCATCATTGCGGTTACGAATCTATCCAGCAACACAGTTCTGTAGAGCACGATTATCTGACCGATGGTTTCTGGGCTACTTCCAGAGATAAAGAATTGGTTACCCCGGGACTAACATTTACCTTTATCGAAAGAATAGAAGACATTACCGATATAGTAAATGCTAAGATTGCCGCTAAAGAAATTACAGAAGCGCAATCATTTACCGGTAAGTTTCTCGACTCTCTGGCACAGGAGCTTTATAACAAAAGCGACCTGAAAGGTAAAAAAGGCATCGTAGTACAAGCGTTGCCTTTCTATGCCGGAAACAAGTTCTATATGTTTTATAAAAAAATATATTCGGATGTTCGTATGGTAGCCGCTCCTCCTTCATCGGTAGGTAAGTTTGGCGGCGAAACGGATAACTGGATGTGGCCGCGCCACACAGGAGACTTCTCGATGTTCCGCATCTATGCGGATGCAAACGGTGAACCTGCCGATTACAGTCCCACAAACATTCCTTTGAAAACTAAAAAGCATTTACCCATCAGCATCAAAGGATTGAAAGAAGGCGATTACGCCATGATTATGGGATTTCCGGGAAGCACCAGCCGCTATTTAACCGTATCGGAAGTAAAAGAACGCATGGATGCTACCAATACTCCACGCATTCGCATACGCGGTGTTCGTCAGGATGTGCTGATTAAAGAGATGAATGCCAGTGACAAAATACGCATACAGTATGCCAACAAGTTTGCCGGCTCCTCTAACTACTGGAAAAACTCTATCGGTATGAACAAAGCCATTATCGATAACAATGTGCTTGAAACCAAAGCCGGCCAGGAAGCTCAGTTTGCCCTGTTTGCCAAAGAGCAAAACAACGAGGCATACGCTAAAGCTGTAAAAGGAATAGATGAAGTCGTGGCAAAGACATCTCCACTGAGATTTCAACGTACCTGCCTGCTGGAGACATTCCTCAACGGCATTGAATTCAAGGTGCCTTACAAGGCATTTGATGATATGAAAGAGGCCATTTCTGAAAAGGATGCCGCTAAAATAGACTCTTTGAAAGAGAACTTCCGCAAAGCATACGCACGCATTCACAATAAGGATTACGACCAGGAAGTAGATCGCAAAGTGGCCAAAGCGTTGTTCCCTCTTTATGCCGAAATGATTCCTGCCGATCAGCGTCCGGACATTTATGCATTCATTGAGAAAGAGTACAAAGGAGATTACAACAAGTTCATTGACGAGATGTATAACAACTCCATCATGGCCAACGAAGAGAACTTGGAGAAATTCTTAAAGAAACCAAGCGAAAAGGCTTTGGAAAAAGATCTTTGCTGCCGTTATTACCGCTCAATAGCCGACAAATTCTCTGCTTTGAACAATGAATTGAATCCTTTGGCCGACGAGCTGGATGTTCTGCACAAAACGTATGTGCGCGGACTGGGTGAGATGAAGAGTCCTGTTCCTTCTTATCCGGATGCTAACTTCACCATCCGCCTGACGTATGGTAATGTAAAATCTTACAGTCCCAGAGACGGCGTGAATTACAGGTACTATACCACAACGAGAGGTGTTCTCGAAAAAGAGAATCCCAATGATCGCGAATTCGTTGTACCCGCTAAGTTGAAAGAGTTGATCGAGAAAAAGGATTTCGGCCGCTATGCATTGCCCAACGGCGAAATGCCGGTATGCTTCCTTACGACCAACGACATCACAGGCGGTAACTCCGGAAGCCCTGTTATCAATGAGAACGGAGAATTGATAGGTTGCGCTTTTGATGGCAACTGGGAGTCTCTCAGTGGCGACATCAACTTCGATAATGATTTGCAACGTTGCATCAACCTCGATATACGCTACGTACTCTTCATTCTCGACAAATTAGGTAACTGCGGAAACCTGATTAATGAAATGACAATTGTAGAATAAATAGAATGCAATCCGGTGGGGGATTAAACAAAATCCTCCACCAGATACATTTCGTCCATCATCTCTTCCATAATCTCTTGCAAGTTGTTTACAGCCTCTTCGGGAGAGTCACCATAAGCATTGCACTGCATATTCATAGACAGCCAGGCAAAATAGCCGCCGTCTGAAGTACGTTCAAGTACATAATCTTCTTTATTCAGTTTCATATAGATAAGTATTTGGTAAAATTGGGTAAAGTGATAATCGGTTGGGGACTCGTTGTTGTCTCCAACTCATTTACAATCAAGCGTTCGCTGCTGCGAACCCAATACATAAAACTCCGATTAGGAGTATAGCCTTCCGAAAAGCGAAGCAAAGGTTCAATGTCAAACGAGCTTGCCACTATCCCCGCTCCTGCCTTTTGCGCATCATAAGCATTGCAATCTTGTTCGATATGAGCAGGTACCATCAGCACGGGTTTACCCAAATACATAGCCTCGCAAATAGACTCAAAACCAGCCGTGCTTGCATAGGCTCGGCAACCTGACATGTAATTTAAGAACTTCACGTCATCAATTTGATGAAAATACAGCGTATCATCCACCTTGGTCACTTCGGCCTCATCCGACTTGTCCCAGAAAAAATGCATCGGAACATCCGGATACAACTTATGGAATTCGTGCACGCTATCCGCAAAGCCCGAATTGACCATATAACCGTGAACATAATCTCCCGATTCGGGCTGCAATGCCGTAACCTCACGCCTAAGCAACGGCGGCACTACGGCAATATTATTGTCAACATCCTCCTCCATTTGCCTGAACGAAAGAGCCAGTCGCTTCATGGCTCCGATGCTGGTTAGCCGGGTAAAGAAACGCAGCATAGCCAGTTGTGACGTTCCCTTGTGCGGAAATTCAAACTCTTTGTGGAGAAACAAATATTGATGACCAATACAAATATAAGGGGCGGAAGGTCGAAAAAGCGCATATGTAAGGCCGGTCAGCAATTCGTAGAAGTTGATAACCACTTCCGCCCCTGTATCCTTAATTCGTTGATTTATATAATACATACTCCGGAAATATTCCGGTACGCGAGCCACGTTATATGCCAGACTCTTCGTTACGCTGGCTCGTTTATTCTCCTGCGTAGGCAGGAAATTCGGACTGATAAAGCGCTTCACCGGAGCTTTAATGTTTCGATTAAAGAAGCCCGGTAGCGTTCTCGACGAACTCTTTCCAACAAGCACCTCTACCACTTCGTGCCCGTTGCGCAACAACATTTCTTCAAGGGTTATGGCTTGTGTAAAATGGCCTCTACCCTCACCTTGCACTATAAATAGAAATTTCATGAGGCTATCGTTATTTGTTTGGGTTGTTTTAATTCTTCTTCCTCTGTATTATTCAGCAGCATCTGGTCGAAGTAACGAACCGTCCAGTTGCCCTGTTCATCTTCAGTCAATGCAGAAAGTGTTTCTACCCAATCACCGGAGTTGAGGTAATGAATACCATCGTAATAAGTATTTTCCGGATGATGAATGTGTCCGCAAATCACTCCGTTGCACTTCTTTGCGCGAGCCAATTGCACCAATTCCTTTTCAAAATCAGAAATATACGAAACGGCCGATTTCACTCTGTTCTTTATCGATTGCGAAAGCGAGTAATAGGGCTTTCCTTGCTTCATTCTTCGGGTATTATAAATTTTATTGATCCACAAAAGCAGAGAATATCCTGTATCGCCAAGCATTGCCAGCCATTTCATTTTTGTTGTTATGGAATCGAATATATCGCCATGCGTAACGTAGTAACGCTTTCCGTGGCTTTCGTAAATACAATCCTTTACAATCTTCACATTATAGAAATTCAACGGTGCCAGGCTGTCTAAAAAGTCATCATGATTGCCACGGACATAAATCACTTCCGTGCCAAAGTTCTCCATCATTTTCATGATAACCTTGAAAAACTCCGTATGCTTGGCCTTCCATTTATGCAGGCCACTCTTTTGCAAATGCCATCCGTCAATAATATCACCGTTCAATATCAACCGATCGCAATTGATCGATTTAAGAAAACTACTCACTTCTTCTGTTTTTGAGTGTGGCGTTCCTAAATGTATATCAGAAAGAACCACTGTTGGGTAATACGTGCGTAAATGCATAATCTTTTAATTTTGTTATGCAAAAATCCCATTTATAGATTACAAGGTGATGTCTGTAAGGTTACTATACGATGAACAATATTCAAATCTCAATGTTTTTATTGAAATTAGTTATTAGATTTGCGGCCTCAAAGGGCCCATTATTTACAATTAAGAGAAAATGATATGCAAAAGTTTGAAGAATTAATACAATCAAAGAGCCCCGTCTTAATAGATTTCTTCGCCGAATGGTGCGGCCCTTGCAAAGCGATGAAACCCGTTCTGGAAGAAGTTAAAGACCAATTGGGAGAGAAAGCCCGCATCGTAAAAATAGATGTGGACAAGTTTGAGAATCTGGCCGAAGAATACCGCATACAAGCCGTACCGACTTTCATCCTTTTTAAAAACGGAGAATCTCTGTGGCGACACTCGGGCGTTGTTCAAGGCAAAGAGTTGAAGGGAGTTATAGAACAATACATTTAATAAAATGAAAAGATCATTAATCACTTTTATTTTTGCTGCGATGGCAGGTATTGCTTTTGCTGCCAGCCACCAGACGAAAGAAGCTAAAAAAGAGGTTCAGAGTGGGGAGGTAATTGCAATGACCAAGGCTCTATTCGTTAGCGACGTGTTCGATTTCGAAAAGTCGCCCGAATGGAAATATAAAGGCAATAAACCTGCCGTTATCGACTTATATGCCGATTGGTGCGGACCCTGCCGCATGGTGGCTCCCATTATGAAGACTCTGGCGAAAGAATACGACGGAAAAGTCCTTTTCTACAAGGTAGATGTAGACAAAGAAAATGAATTGGCTTCCCTGTTTCAGGCTTCCAGCATTCCGTTGATTGTGTACATACCCGTAACCGGAGAACCACAGCTTTTCCGCGGGGCTGCAGATAAGGCTACGTACAAAAAAGCCATTGATGATTTTCTATTAAAAGTGAAAGAATAGAAAAGAAAAGACAAACGATTAGAATTAAAGATTTGAGAGGTTGCTTCATTATTTGAAGTAGCCTCTCTCTTTTATTTAGATCCCGATAACAATCGTGCAAAGTAATGTGATTAGAGTAAAAATAGCTATTTTTGAGGACTTTTTCAGCTAATGAATTATCATATGACAACTTATGGAAATAAGAAAGACGCAATTAGAAGAACTCGACACATTAATGAACATCTACGCTCAGGCGAAACTGTTTATGCGAAAGACCGGTAACAACAACCAGTGGATTGACGGCTATCCTTCGCGTGAAATAGCGATGAAAGATATTACAAACGGAAACAGTTACGTTTGCACAGACGATGATAATGAGATTGTTGCCACCTTTTGTTTCATACAGGGAGAAGATGCTACCTACCTCAAGATTTACGACGGACAATGGCTGAACGACAGACCATACGGGGTTGTACATCGCCTGGCCGGAACAGGTAAAAGTAAAGGAATAGGTACCTTTTGCCTGCAATGGTGTTTTGATCAGTGCAAAAACATTCGGGTCGACACCCACCATGATAATGTGGTGATGCAGAATTTATTAAAGAAGAACGGCTACGTCACCTGCGGCATCATCTACATAGCCAACGGAACGCCAAGAATCGCTTTCCAAAAATGTTTGTAAAACCAAGCAATTGTAAGCTGAAAAGTTGCAAAATCGCCTAAAACAGGACAGATCATGCCGGGGAAAGTTTTCCGGGTGCATAATTGTTATTCATCCGGTTATTATCAAAAAAACACTTATGTGTTTTGCCACATGCTACTCAACGCTTATTAAAGCACTCCTTTCGAACTTGGCAACTCAAAGTGATAGATATCTCTTTTGATTGCCATTTTAAGCGCACGCGCTAAGGCTTTGAATATTCCTTCTATCTTATGATGTTCGTTTTGTCCCTCGGCTTTGATATTAAGATTCATGCGGGCGGCGTCACTAAGCGATTTGAAAAAGTGCAGAAACATTTCGGTAGGCATCTCTCCTATCTTCTCCCGATGGAAGTCAGCATCCCACACTAACCAGGGACGCCCGCCAAAATCGAGACAGACCTGACAGAGACAATCGTCCATAGGCAGGGCGTAACCGTAACGTTCTATGCCTCGCTTATCGCCCAGCGCTTTGTAGATGCAATCGCCCAGAGCAATGGCCGTATCTTCAATGGTATGATGCTCGTCAACCTCCAAATCTCCTTTTACTTTGATCGTTAAGTCCATGCCGGAGTGCTTGCCTATTTGTTCCAACATGTGATCGAAGAATCCGAGACCGGTAGTGATGTCGCACGCACCGTTGCCATCGAGGTTCAGAGAGACGAAGATATCCGTTTCCTTGGTAGTGCGGCGCACTTCCGCTTTGCGCTCTCCGGCAAAAAGGAACTCGGCCACTTTATCCCAGTCGGTCGTTACCAATACACAAACATCCGCAAGATCTTTCTCTTTCAGTTCGGCAGTCGATTCTTGCAAATAGATAGCACGGCAACCAAGATTCTTAGCCAACTCCACGTCCGTATGGCGGTCACCTATCACAAAGCTTCCGGCAAGATCGTACTCGGGGTTATTGATATATTTAGACAACATACCGGTACGGGGTTTACGGGTCGGTGCATTGTCGGCGGGCATACTACGATCTATCAGAATGTCATCAAACAAGATACCTTCACCTTCTAAAGTTTTTAACATCAGGTTGTGTGCCGGCCAAAAGGTTTCTTCGGGAAAAGAAGCTGTTCCCAACCCGTCTTGGTTAGTCACCATCACAAATTCAAAGTCGAGCTTGCTACGAATGAAACCCAGATTACGAAACACTTTCGGGTAAAACGCCAACTTCTCTAACGAGTCGAGCTGATAATCCACCGGCGGTTCAATCACAATTGTACCGTCTCTATCTATAAATAATACTTTCTTTTTCATTTGATTCTTGGTTTGCCCCTTGCGCTAGTTGTCTTTCGGCAAATAACACACAGGGACGATATTACTAATTATACAACCTCTCACAACATGAACAATTTACATAGTCACTCACTAATAAATCTCTTTCTATTTACAGATTCCAGTCTCATTGCATGAGTACAACTTTGTAAATAACCCCCTACGACGAAAGTTTTCTTCAAAGATGTTTAAAGAGTCACTTCCCGTAAACCTGCAAAGCCTTCAACAGTTGCTCGTTTTCCACCCGTGTACCCACAGTGACGCGCAGACAATTTCCACAGAGAGAAATGGAACTGCGATTGCGCACAATAATACCTTTATCTACCAGATAATGATAAATGGCACCGGCATCCGAAACACGAGTCAAGAAGAAATTGGCATCCGAATGGAACACTTGTTGCACACACGACAGCTTGGTAAAAGCTTTCATCAGATAGGTGCGTTCTTCTTTCAATGTGCTTACCCAACGTTCTATTTCGTAGTATCTATGAAGCATGTTAATGGCCTGCTGCTGAGTAAGTTGATTCACATTATACGGATACTTTATCTTGCTAAGAATAGCAATAATCTCGACAGAAGCAAATGCCATTCCTAAACGGATAGCGGCACATCCCCATGCTTTTGAGAATGTTTGTAACACAACCAAGTTAGGGTATTTATCGAGTTGAGCCAAGAAAGAAGGGGTTTCGGAGAAGTCATTGTATGCCTCATCCAGAATGACCAATCCGTCGAACCGATCGAGTGTTTTCTCTATCTCGCCGCGAAGCAGGTCGTTACCCGTAGGGTTATTGGGCGAACAGAGGAAGATCAGTTTAGTATGTTCGTCCGTTGCCGCAAGCAGCCTGTCGGCCGAGAACTGATACGAATCATCGAGTAATACTTTGCGATACTCCACATCATTTACATCGGCACAAACCTTATACATGCCGTAAGTAGGATCAATAGCTACCACATTATCACTGCCCGGCACGCAAAAAGCACGATACACAAGGTCGATAGCCTCATCACTACCATTGCCCAGAAAAATATGCTCGGCAGATACTTTCTTTATCTTAGCCAATTCCTTTTTCAGATCCCGCTGCATAGGATCGGGATAACGATTATGAGGCAAGTTATACGGATTTTCATTCGCATCCAGAAACACTGAAGCCGCAGCTCCGTTATATTCATCGCGTGCCGAAGAGTAAGGCTTCAACGCTCCTATATTCGGCCGGGTAAGTTCTTTTAATGGTTTCATCGCTTCTTAGTAGATTTATTGTTTGTTTAAGGCATCCAGTCTCACGGTTACTGCATTCTTGTGTGCATCAAGTTGTTCGTTGGCCGCCATTACCTCAATAGCAGGGCCAATGGTACGCATGCCTTCAGGCAGTATTTCCTGAAACGTGATTTTACGGATAAAACTATCCAGACTAACACCACTGTAGGCTTTGGCATAACCATTAGTTGGCAGTGTATGATTAGTGCCCGAGGCATAATCGCCTGCACTTTCGGGCGATAAAGGGCCTAGAAATACAGAGCCGGCATTCACCACCTGTTCGGCTATCGTCCGATAATCTTTCGTTTGAATAATAAGATGCTCCGGCGCATAAGAGTTGGTCATCAGCAAAGCTTCTTCTATGTCTTTCACCAAAATCAACTTACTGTTGGCCAATGACTTAGCGGCTATATCTTTACGGGGCAAGTGCCCCAGTTGGCGTTCAACTTCGTACTTTACTTCCTTCTGCAACTTCTCCGAGGTAGTGATAAGCATTGCCTGACTATCTATTCCGTGTTCGGCCTGCGACAGCAAGTCGGCTGCCACAAATACCGGATTGGCAGACTCATCGGCCAAGACTTCTACTTCCGAAGGACCTGCCGGCATGTCGATGGCTACATCGCGCAGGCTGACCAGCTGCTTGGCGGCTGTAACATATTGGTTGCCGGGCCCGAATATCTTGTACACCTTTGGAACGCTTTCCGTGCCATAAGCCATAGCGGCAATGGCTTGCACACCTCCGACCTTGAAAATCTTACTTACTCCCGCCACGCGGGCAGCAAAAAGTACGGCAGGGTGTATCTTCCCGTCTTTACCCGGAGGGCTGCAAAGTACAACTTCCCGGCAACCGGCCAACTTGGCGGGCACAGCCAGCATCAGCACGGTAGAGAACAAGGGAGCCGTTCCGCCGGGAATGTACAAACCCACTTTCTCTATACCAACCGCCTTCTGCCAACAAGTAACGCCTGCTACCGTTTCCACTTTTTTACCTTCAAAGCGTTGTGCGGCATGAAAGGTTTCTATGTTCTTCTTGGCCAGATAGATAGCTGCCTTCAACTCTACATGAACTGCATCTTCGGCTTCGGACATCTCTTCATCGCTAACAACCAAAGTACTGAGCGCAACCTTATCGAACATCGATTCATAAGCCAGAACGGCCTTATCACCTTCCGCCTTTACGCGGTCGATAATAGTTTGAACAGTGTCAAAAAGGTTCTCTGTATCAAGCGAAGGACGACGAAGAATCTCTGCCCACTGCTCTTTATCGGGATAATTAATTAAAATCATACTTCTTATTATTTTATTGTTGCACTACTGATAGAGTATCCAAACAGCTGAAACATATAAATGTCCTGATTCCTACAATATCATTTTCTCTATTGGCAATACCAAAATACCTTCGGCACCAAGTGCTTTCAGTTTTCCGATAATTTCCCAGAAACGTTTCTCGTCGAGTACCGTATGCACAGAGCACCAGTCTTCTTGTGCCAGCGGCATCACCGTGGGGCTCTTCATGCCCGGGAGCACAGCGATGATCTCTTCCAGTTTGTCTTTCGGAGCATTCATCAACACATACTTTTTATCTTCGGCTGTTTTCACAGCATCCATGCGAAACAGAAGTTCGTTCAGTACCTCTGTTTTCTCCTCACTTAACTCTTTATTGGCTATGAGCAGTGCTTCGGACTTCATTATCACTTCCACCTCTTTCAGCCGATTACTGACCAGAGTAGAGCCGGAACTCACAATATCAAAAATAGCATCCGCCAAACCAATGCCGGGAGCTACCTCTACCGAGCCGGTGATGACGTGTACTTCCGTATCAATGCCATGGGCCTTCATATATTCTTTCAGAATAACAGGGTAAGAGGTGGCAATCTTTTTCCCGTTAAACCATTGCAAGCCGGGATATTCAATATCTTTGGGCATGGCCAATGACAACCGGCATTTGCTGAATCCCAGACGCTTAACAAGCACGGCATCCTCTTTTTTCTCTACATATTCATTCTCGCCTACTATGCCCAGATCGGCCACACCGGTAGCTACCGACTGAGGGATATCGTCATCACGAAGAAACAATACTTCGACAGGAAAGTTGGTGGATTGTACCAATAAAGTACGTTTGTACGAACTCAATTTAATATCAGACTCTTCAAAGAGAGCCATTGTTTCTTCAAAAAGACGGCCTTTGGCTTGTACTGCAATTCTTAACATAATTCTATCTTTCTAATTTATATTGGCTAAGGGGAACAAAAAAAGGCTTACCTCACCGGTAAGCCTTGCTATATCATCTCTATACAAAATCATACATGCCCACCGAGTTATTCGTCAGGAGAATGATGATGATGTGTAGTTGTATAAATCATATATTCTGTTTTATCTGGGGCAAAAGTAAAGCATTTCTTTTAAACGCGCAAACAATTATCACAAAAAACAATGGTTTAATTAGGAATTGTTATTGAAAGGCCTCCATTACAATGGTTTTTCAAATGACAGTTCTTTAAAAACAACCCTTGTATGAGGTAATGTTTAATTGCCCGGCTCAGAGAAACGGGTTCACCTCTTCCTCTTCTACTTCGCAACCCATGAAGTGCATTTCGGTTTTCGACTTTTCTTGCGAGAAAGTAAAATAAGTGCAGAGTGATTTGGTACAGAGTTCTCCTTGTTGGTTATACAAGCCTGCTTCAACCAGAATAATGTTGCGCTTCTTTTCCTGAATACGTGCACGGAGCACCACGTGGTCATTTGTAGTATCGATGGATTTCAAATAACGCGTTTCCATTTTTGAAGTCACCCCGGTAGTTTGAAGTTTACGCAGAATAACCCATGCGCAGATTTCATCGAGCAAGACCGACTGTATGCCGCCATGCAACGTGTTTATCCATCCCTGATATTCGGGCTTGAGGTGCCAAAGGCTAACTATCTCATCACCGTCTTCATAAAATTCCATCTTTACGCCGGCGGTATTGTGCGGAGCACAACCAAAACAATTGTATCCTTCCTTCCCTTTCCAGGGATTGATGATCTTCTTCATAATTTCGTGCGTTTATTTATTATAAAAGATATCCAGAGCGTTACAGATAGGGCACAAAACTTCTTCGGGCGGTAAATTGCCTGTATGGTTTTGCAGTGATATGCGCCCGGCACTATCTTCAAAGTAACCGCTGAGCGGGGAGAATTTTAGCTCTCCCTGTTCAAACCAACGTTCCTGCAACTCATCTGTGGCATTCATTTTCCAAAACGTGAAGAGATCTACCAGATGATTGCTTTTAGTGCATCTCACCCAATGATATTTCATGTCCGGCGTAGCCGATTCAGGCAGATCCGTCCGTTTGATTTCGACAATGGCAACCGATTCATTCTCCAGAAAGAATAAAACTTCATAAGGTTTTTCCATATATTCATTTCGTTTACAATATATGTAACCCGAATAACTTATAATGTTATCGGGGATTACATATATTGTTATGCTCTATTTCCTGTAATGTTCCAAACCCGTTTGCAAGAAGTCTACATATTTGGCTATGTCTTCATTGTAAGCATACGATTTGTTGAGCGGTTTGCCGTTATTATCGAGCAATACGTAGAAGGGTTGTGCATTGGCACCAAACTTCACCCGTTGCAGGTAACTCCACTTATCGCCCACGGTGCGTAGCGTACGTTCGGTTCCGTTTTCGGTTACTTTAATAGGTTCGGGCAACGGCTTCTTATCATCTACATATAGGCTGATCAGTACATAATCATTCTTAATAATGCCGCCCACCTTAGGATCCGTCCACACGGCCAGTTCCATTTTACGGCAGTTTACGCATCCGTATCCGGTAAAGTCTATCATCACCGGCTTTTCGTTTTTGCGGGCATACTCCATACCAATATCATAATCGTCGAACTTGGCAGTTACTTCGTTGGTATAAAGGTTGAAATCCTGCGTTTTCATAGGGGGTGCAAAGGCGCTGACTGCCTTAAGCGGTGCGCCCCACAAACCGGGAACCATATAAACGGCAAAGGCCAGCGAGATAACCGCCATAAAGAAGCGGGCTACTCCTACTTTCGTCTCATCATCATCGTGCAAGAACTTCACCTTTCCCAACAGATAGAAGCCCAATAAAGCAAACATCACGATCCACAAAGAGAGAAACGTTTCTCTGTCGAGTATGCCCCAGCCGTAAGCCAAATCGGCCACTGACAGAAACTTCAAGGCAAAGGCAAGTTCTAAGAATCCTAAGGTTACTTTAATCACATTCATCCATCCGCCGGACTTCGGCATAGACTTCAGCCAAGAGGGGAAAAGAGCAAACAGCGTAAACGGCAAGGCCAGTGCGACGGCAAAGCCAAGCATGCCGACAGCCGGCGCCACAATGCTTCCGGTAGTGGAAACCTGTACCAGCAAGAAACCAATGATGGGACCGGTGCAAGAGAACGAAACCAAAGACAGAGTAAACGCCATCAAAAAGATACTGAGCAATCCGCTCGTAGCTTCCGCCTTACTGTCTACCGCATTGCTCCATTTAGAAGGCAACATGATTTCGAATGCCCCAAAGAATGAAGCGGCAAACACCACCAGCATCAGGAAGAAAAGGATATTGAACACAGCATTGGTAGACAACGCATTGAGGGCGCTTGCACCAAACAGTAAAGTGATAGCCAGGCCAAGCGTAACGTAGATAACCACGATAGACGCACCGTACGTCCATGCATCGCGTATGCCTTTTTTCTTATTCTTGCTACGTTTAAGGAAGAAACTCACCGTCATCGGGATGATGGGCCACACACAAGGAGTAAAAAGGGCCAACAATCCGCCCAAAAACCCTGTAATAAAGATGTAAAGCCACGACATGTCCTTTTGGGAAGTCGTTTCGCCAAAAGCATGCAACTCGTTGATAACGGGAGCCCATAAATCTTGTGCCCCCACAGTTGTTGCAACGACGGTTGTATCGCCCTTTACTACCATAGAAGCCGCCTGCACAGCAGAACTGTCCGCCTCAGAAGCAGCCTTCTTAGCAGAAGGCACAACAGCTGTAACTACAGGTTTATCGGATGTCGAAGCACCGGCGACGCCTTTTCCCGAAAAACTAAAGGCAACCTGCGTAGGCGGCAAGCAACTTTCATCGTTGCACGCTCCGTATTCCAGATACCCCTCAACGTTATAGGAAGAACCGGTAATCTTTATCTTTTGCGCAAACTGCACCGAATGCTCAAAAAAGCGCAGCCTCATCTCGAATATCTTATCAAAGTTCGTGATCTCTTTGCCGCGGGCCTGTAACTTGCCGGCAAGTTGAGCACCTTGCATTTTCTCTGCTGTAAGCGTAGCCGAGATAGGACCGCCGTCGGGCAGGTTGGTAGAGTACACATGCCAACCGTTCTCTATCGTACCCGAAAAGATAATCTCAGCTTCAGTAGCCGACAGAGTTTTAAGCTCCGTTTTAAACTTAACCGGTTCCTGAATCTGCGCATGCAGGTTGCAAACGACGAGAGTGAAGACGAATAGCAATAATTGTATCTTTTTCATTCTTACGTTGTTTAAAGTTGAGTTATTTTAATATTCATAGTCCACACATGCCCTGCTTTCTTTTATCTCAGCCAGAATTTTTCCGGCAGTCAGATGAGCAGGGTGAGTGGCATAGACATTCACGTCATCCAGCGAGTCGAACTCACTGTACAAAGCAATATTCCACGATTCGTCAGCGTTAATATTAAGTCCCACTTCTATCTTGCGAATCACAGATATCTCAGCAGGAAGTGCTTCTATAGCCTCTTTAAAGCGATTCATCACTACCAGTTTCTCGTTTACCGAAACATTCTCTTTCAGTTTAAATAATACAATGTGCTTAACCATACGTTGCTATTTTAATGAATTGTTTCTATATTTGCATAATTTGATTACACAAAAGTAATCTATATTGTTCGAATAACATCATTACATACCATCAACGAATGTTAATAATAGGAATAGCCGGCGGCACGGGATCAGGAAAAACTACTGTCGTGCGGAAAATCGTAGAAAGTCTCCCCAAAGGAGAAGTCGTTTTATTGCCGCAAGATTCATACTACAAAGACAGTAGCCATGTTCCGGTAGAGGAGCGACAAAACATTAACTTCGACCATCCCGACGCTTTTGAGTGGAACCTGCTTTCAAGACATGTATCTCTGCTCAGAGAAGGCAAATGCATTGAGCAACCCACCTATTCGTACCTCACTTGTACCCGGCAACCCGAAACCATACATATCGAGCCCCGCAAAGTAGTTATCATCGAAGGAATCCTTGCCTTGTGCGATAAGAAACTGCGAAGCATGATGGATTTAAAGGTTTTTGTAGATGCCGATCCGGACGAACGCCTCATTCGCGTAATTCAGCGCGACGTGATAGAGCGGGGACGTACCGCGGAAGCCGTAATGGAACGCTACATACGTGTACTGAAACCGATGCACCAACAGTTCATCGAACCCTGCAAACGCTATGCCGACCTTATTGTGCCCGAGGGAGGAAGCAATGAAGTGGCTATTGATATACTAACCATGTACATCAAAAAGCATTTACTTTAGCAAGAAATGACTAATTACAGCTCATAAAAGATGCCAAATCACCGCCTGTCTCTGATCCTTCTCTTTATTCTGCTCCTTTCCGTGTCGGCTTGTCTAAACAAGCATCGAAGCACCGGAGAAGCCGAAAAGTATGATCTGCCTCAGATGAAAGACAGCGGAGAATTGGTGGTACTCACCCTATACAGCTCCACCTCCTATTTTATCTATCGCGGACAAGAGATGGGTTTTCAATACGAATTGAGCCAACAGTTTGCTAAAAGCCTGGGACTAAAGCTGAGGATAGAAGTAGCACGCAATGTTCCCGAACTGATACATAAGCTCCGCAACAAGGAAGGCGATATGATTGCCTACAACCTCCCCATAACCAAAGAACTTAAAGACAGTCTTTCGTATTGCGGAGAAGAAATCATTACTCATCAGGTGATTGTGCAACGGGCCTACGGGAAGGTAAGGCCACTGACCGATGTTACTCAACTAATAGGAAAAGACGTTTATGTAAAGCCCGGCAAGTATTTTGACCGCCTCGTCAATCTCAATAAAGAGTTGGGAGGGGGCATTCATATCCATTCGGTAAAAGGAGACAGCATTACTACGGAAGATCTCATTACGCAGGTTTATCAGGGCAAGATTCCGTATACCGTATGCGACAATGACCTGGCACGTCTCAATACCACATACTATCCGAATCTGAACATCCAGCTCTCTATCAGTTTTGATCAACGATCTGCCTGGGCCGTACGCAAAGACTGTCCGCTACTGGAGCAGGCCGCCACTAAGTGGTACAAAGAGAACCTTACATCTCCGGCCTACAAAGCCAGCACAAAGCGTTATTTCGAAATCAGCAAATCCATTATCCATTCACCCATTTTATCGCTGCGCGAAGGCAAAATATCTCATTTCGACAAGTTATTTAAGAAATACGCCAAAAAGATTAATTGGGACTGGCGCCTGCTGGCTTCACTGGCCTATACGGAGTCTAACTTCGACACTACGGCCATCTCATGGGCCGGAGCAAAGGGACTGATGCAGCTAATGCCGGCCACGGCCCATGCCATGGGCATTCCGACCGGTAAAGAACAGAATCCCGAGGAGAGCATCAAAGCGGCTATCAAATATATCTCCTCAACCAATCGCAGCCTGCGAATGATTCCGGACAAAAAGGAACGGACAAAGTTCATTCTGGCTTCCTATAATGCCGGACTGGGACATATTTCCGATGCCATGGCCTTGGCCGGTAAGTACGGAAAGAACAAATTCGTATGGCGCAACAACGTAGAGAACTACATTCTACTGAAAAGTAACGAGGAATATTTCACCGATCCGGTTTGTAAAAACGGCTACTTCCGCGGCATTGAAACATATAACTTTGTACGCGACATCATGAGTCGCTACGAGGTATACAAGAAAAAGATAAAGAAATAAAAAAAGTGCATGTTTTACAGACAAAACGAACACATTTCATCTGCAAAACATACACATTCAATTCCTTTCTATTTAATAACTAAAACAGATTGAGCTTATTCTTTTGAGCCTCTTCCAGCGAAACAACTTCCTTTTGCACCGGTTTCCCCTTCTTGCGGAGAAGTTCATATTCATCGGCTATTTCTCTGGCAAAGGCATCCCTGGTGAGGGGATTAAGTAACTTCGATGCCACCCCTGCATTTTGCGAAGCATCTTTAAGATATACCACCGGAGCATGATAAGCCGGAGCTATTTTCAATGCGGTATGTAGCTTTGACGTGGTAGCACCGCCTATCATCAAAGGAAGGTTAAGACCGGCTTTCTCGAGTTCGGAAGCCACGTGTACCATCTCTTCAAGCGAAGGCGTAATCAGTCCGCTCAGCCCAATCATATCTACTTTTTCTTCAATGGCCCGCTTTATAATGATGTCGGAGGGTACCATTACCCCCAAATCAATCATTTCATATCCGTTGCAAGCCATCACTACGGACACAATGTTCTTACCGATATCGTGTACATCGCCCCTGACCGTAGCAATCAATATCTTTCCTGCCGAAGTAGTTTCTTCATGCTTCTCCGACTCAATAACAGGTTGCAAAATAGCAACTGCCTTCTTCATCGTGCGGGCCGTTTTTACCACCTGAGGAAGAAACATCTTTCCGGCGCCAAACAAATCGCCTACGTAATTCATACCTTTCATCAACGGGCCTTCGATTATATCAACCGCTTTATCGTACAACGGCAAAGCCTCGGCCAAATCGTCTTCTAAGAAATCGCCAATACCCTTAACCAGCGCATGTTGCAGGCGTTCTTCCAATGTTCCGTCTCGCCAGGCATCATGCCTTACTACTTGCGTGTCTCCGGAAGCAACCGACTTTAACTTTTCGGCCAATTCAATCAACTGTTCGGAAGCATCGGGCCTACGATTCAGCACCACATCTTCTATTATCTGAAGTACATCCGCCGGAATATCGGTATAGAGCACCGCAGTAGCCGGATTCACAATGCCCATATCCATCCCTTTCTGAACGGCATAATAAAGAAACACAGCATGAATTGCTTCACGAATGTAGTTATTGCCACGCAAAGAGAACGACAGATTACTAACTCCGCCGCTAACGTGAGCACCCGGCAGATTTTTTCGTATCCAAGCAGTAGCTTCAAGAAAATCTACCGCATAGTTATTATGCTCTTCAATGCCCGTAGCTACAGTCAAAATATTGGGATCGAAAATAATATCGTGCGGATTAAAACCTACTTTATCAACCAATAATCGATAGGCCCGCTCGCATACATCTATCTTTCGCCGAGCTGTATCCGCTTGTCCTTTCTCATCAAAAGCCATTACCACTACCGCAGCACCATACTGCCTCACAGCGCGGGCATGTTCCAAGAAAACCTCCTCGCCTTCTTTGAGAGAAATGGAGTTAACCACACACTTTCCCTGCAAACACTTCAGTCCGGCTTCAATAACTTCCCACTTGGAAGAGTCTATCATTATCGGCACACGAGCTATCTCCGGTTCCGAAGCAATCAGGTTCAGGAAGGTGGTCATCTCTTCCACCCCTTCCAGCAATCCGTCATCCATGTTCACGTCGATAATCAAGGCTCCGTCTTCAACTTGCGTTCGGGCTATAGAAAGAGCCTCGTCGTACTTCTTCTCCTGAATTAACCGGAGAAACTTGCGCGAACCGGCCACGTTGCAACGCTCACCAATGTTCACAAAATTAATTTCCGGCTTCACCTCGAGCAGTTCCAAACCGGATATCCACATACAATCGGGCTTAGCCACCGGCACACGCGGAGTCACACCTTTAATCAGTTCGGTGTATTTAGCGATATAAGCATCCGTAGTGCCGCAACAACCACCAATGATGTTCACCAGTTTCTCATCGATGTATTCTTTTATCTGTTCGGCCATTTGTTCCGGTGTCTGGTCGTATGCACCCAAACTGTTGGGTAAGCCTGCATTGGGATATGCACTTATATAATAAGGAGCACGTGCCGCCATTTGTGCCAAAAACGGCTTAAGCTGGCTGGCGCCAAAAGAGCAGTTAAGCCCCACAGAGAAGAGATTGGCATGCTGAATAGATGCCAGAAAAGCATCAAGTGTTTGTCCGGAAAGTGTGCGTCCGCCTATATCCGAAACCGTAACAGAAATCATCACAGGCACTTCAACTCCCGTAACCTTCATCGCCTTTTCGGCAGCAAAGATGGCCGCTTTGGCATTCAACGTATCAAAAATTGTTTCTATCAGAAGAACATCCACTCCTCCCTCAAGCAATGCCTCTATTTGCTGTTGATAGGCAACGGCCAATCCGTCATAACTCAAAGAGCGATAAGCAGGATTGTTCACATCCGGACTCATCGAACAGGTTTTGTTGGTAGGCCCCACAGAGCCGGCCACAAAGCGAGGCTTATCGGGCGTCCTGGCAGAATACTCGTCGGCCACTTCGCGAGCCAGTTTCACTGCCGCCAGATTCATTTCACGCACATACTCCTGCACATGATAGTCGGCCATCGACACGGTAGTAGCACTAAATGTATTAGTCTCTATGATATCGGCACCCGCTTCTAGGTACTTACGATGTATTTCTTGTATCACCCCGGGCTTTGTCAGGCTAAGTAAGTCATTATTCCCTCTTAGCTGACCGGATATGTGCATAAACCGCTCGTTGCGAAAGTCCTCTTCGCGAAGATTATATTGCTGAATCATGGTTCCCATAGCGCCATCCAATATAAGAATGCGCTCGGATGCAAGTTGCTGAATAGTCTTTTTCATTATAACTAAATTGAGTAAAGAATTGATTTGCGGCTACAAATCAATGATTAAAAACTGTTGTAATAAGCCGACGTCCCCACACTACTGCCATAGCAAAAAGAACCCGGGTGCCCATTATCACTCCTATATTAATGCCCAATGCGGCAAAGAGCAAAGTATCTTCCAGTAATGAATGCGATATAGCCAAATGATGATTCAATGTATTCGATTCCTTAAGCGTCAGCTTACCTTCCTGAACCATATCTATCATCACAGCGCTACCATAAGCCAATCCAACCAGATTGCCCACCAACCAGAAAAAAGGAGCGTCCTCTCCCAATCCGAATATTCTCATCAAAGGACGCAGCGGGCGAGAAATAGATTCAATCAGATTAAACTCGAGCAACACTCGTTGCAGAATCATTAACGTAGTGATAATCAACATAATAATAACCACCAACAGTAACGAAGATTCTATCCATGATACCAGCAACGGAACGAGCGAAGCATAATCTTCTGGTTGCGTAACCATCATAAAGGGTGTATTGTTCACCGGCAACACGGTATTCAGGAATATAGCCACTACAAAAGCCATTCCTATGCGTAGTGCAATCATCCCGATAAAAGAAGAACCGGTTTTTTTCATCACGGCACACTCCACCAACAAACTGTGAGCTACCAGGCACATCAAAGTAAGTATAGTAGCCTCACGCATGTTCATGGCCAATGAAGTCATCACGGCAATTGTGCCATAAAGAGGGAGGAAAATACTGGTAATAAACACAATGGCTGTGGCGCCGGGTAATCCTATGAAGTTAAATAACGGGTGTAGATAGTCAGCTAAAATAGCAATAAGACCATAATATTGCATCAGGCGAACAAGCAAAGACACAGGAAGTACGATCTTTAGAAGCCAAAGACTTGTTTTACCCGCCTTTGGTAAAGCTTGTTTTATGCATTTCCACAACCGTCGGAGAAACATCTTCATCGTCAATGCTTAAACATTCTGTCCATGTCTCTACGGTCGTCTTTTTCTCTCAGAGATTCACGCTTATCATATTGTTTTTTACCTCTGGCCAATGCAATAACAACCTTGGCGAGCCCTTTTTCGCTAATAAATAGACGAATGGGCACAATGGTAAAGCCCGTTTCTTTCGTTCCCCGATCTAGTTTTTTCAGTTCTTTTTTGCTGAGCAGCAACTTTCTGTCGCGACGCGCACTGTGGTTGTTGTATGAACCATAGAAGTACTCAGCTATATGCATGTTTTTTACCCACAATTCGCCATTGGCGAAAAAGCAAAATGTATCCACTAAACTGGCCTTACCCAAGCGGATGGATTTAATTTCCGTACCCGTAAGCACGATACCTGCCGTATAAGTATCCGTCAGTTCGTAATCAAACGTTGCACGTTTATTCTTTATATTTATAGAAGCCAGTTTCATTTTTCCTTTAGTTAAGTATTACAGTGAGCTTATTGAACACTATCAGAATGATAGCCGGGCATAAAATCAGCAAGACAGATGCCATTATGGTATATCTCAACCTTTTTTTCTCTTCAACATGCATCAATACCGGAACGCCTTCCCACACCACGTATATCAGGTAGAATTGAAGCAACCAACCTATTACACTAAAGTCCGGCAACACCCCCATCACGATATTAATCAAAAAGAGAACTACCATGGAGTATCCGGCAAACTGCTGCGTTAATAATATATCATTCTTTAAGCCAAACAATCTCACTCCCAAAAGGTTTAGGGCATAAGCCGCCCCGAAGTATCCGCCAAACAGAGCCACCGCTACTGCACAGCACTGTGTCATCGCTATTTGAAAACTAAGCGGCCCGCCCCATCCATTGGCCAGTAAAGAGCCTATAAAGACAGAGAGTCCGCAAAAACCAATCATGGGATACACGAACTCAATAAATACCGAGCGTCTATCCTCATGGAAAGAAATTTCCTCCCAGGCTTTAGCCGGAGAGGAAATTAATAATAATGCTATTTTAAAAAGTCCTTTATAATTCAATTCTAATAATCGTATTTACACTGTATATTCTTCACTATTGTTGAGCCGGAAGTACCCTTTGCAGATACCTTCACCCAAATAGAGTCATTCTTCGGCGTAATCCCTTCTATATATGAAGGCATTTTAAAACTAATGTAGTCTTGATAATTATTATAGGCATTATCGCTACCACCTTTAGAGTAGTTGAATTTAACATAAAGAGTATCATTACCTACTTTTTGCTGATACATATCAAAATCAACATTAGAGCTATAGTTTACAAGAAAGGATACAGTAAGATATTTACGATTAACATCAATCCATGGAGCTATATCCGTTACACTATAATCATTAACCAACGTATCCGGCTTTGAGTTAAAAGCTTTAGTATAAATTCCGCCGCCGCTTACAATTGTAATGTCATAATCTGTTTTCCCGTCCTGCACGGTTTCTCCTTCCACGTACTTATAATAGATCAATACACGCTCCGGATAAGAAGATCCATCACTAAGCAATAATGCCGATGGGTTAGTAGGGTTTAAAGTCCATCCATTATCTGCAATGAGCACAGGAGATCCTAAATAACCTTGACTTACTGTAGCAAATGCATATCCATCATAAGAATTGTTATCATCCGAATTCATGCAAGAAGTAAAGGAAATGCCCACCAATAAAGTAAGGGCCAAAGCAACCAACTTGATTTTTTTCATAATCCAAATATTTGTGTGTTTTTTTATTTTAGAAGGTGTGCAAATATACAAAACAAAGAGAGACGCACACCTTTACCCCTCTTTTTTTTTTAGCCAATTTTAATAGATAAATGCACTAAACACACTAATATTGCATACTCTCCATCCTTTTTTTGCAAATTGACTTCATATACTCTTAACTATACTACTTTCGCAAACAAATCAAGATGATCATCCACATAAGCAGCAATTCGTGTTGTCAGATCCTCTTCCATATCAAAGAATTCCTCTTCCAAATCATCAAAAGCCTCATAGGGCTCATACATAGCCATAAATTCATCTTCTGTGCGCTCTTTTTCCAAATCTTCACGATTGGCATCGTATATCTTCTTTGCTCTATAAAGCAATTTAGAGAATTCCTCATTGCCCCACAAGCGCATTGCTTTAGCAAAAGGATTATCAAAAATGTAACTACCGTAACCGTTCTGTATCAGTTGACAAAAACCGCCGACCATGATTTCATCTCTGCAAATCTGATAAGCCAGTAACGAGTGCTGTTCTCCGGTGAGCAACGGCATCGTTTCAGCAGTAAGCTCACCTCCCACTACCTCCTGATACTTATCCGTAAAGATTCGGATAAACTCATCCATTCCCTCTGCCACAGCAGCTTTCAAAGCCACATCAGATACCTCTATCATCTTAATTTCTTATTTATTTATCTATAAACTAATGTCAACTGTACAAAAGTACACTTTTTGCACGAAAAGCCAATAGTTACACATAGAATAATGATTCGTACACATAACAACCACACTAAGCCCCTATTTTTGCAGTCAACAAAAAATTCTTATCATGAAACAATACCTATTTATCATTGCCACATTCCTGTTGTCGAATGCATGTGCACAAACAGAAAGCAACGCTGCACTTACAGCGAACATACAAACTCCGGCCTTTCCGGGTGCAGAGGGTTTTGCCCGCTACACCACAAGCGGCGGCCGCGGAGGAGAAGTATATCACGTAACCAACCTCAACGACAGCGGAAGCGGATCTCTGCGCGAGGCCATCGATAAAACCGGTACACGCACCATTGTATTTGATGTTTCGGGCACTATCGATCTTCAATCAACACTCAAAATCAGTAAGGGCGACGTTACCATAGCCGGACAAACAGCTCCCGGAGACGGCATTTGCCTGAAAAACTATTCACTTGTTGTCGAGGCAGATAATGTAATCATCCGTTTTATTCGTTCAAGAATGGGCGATGAGCACAAAACAGTCGACGATGCCATGTGGGGGCGCAATCATAGCAATATACTCATAGACCACTGCACCATGAGCTGGAGCACCGATGAGTGTTCTTCTTTCTATGACAATAAAAATTTCACCATGCAATGGTGCATCTTGAGCGAAAGCCTCACCAACTCCGTTCACGGAAAAGGCAAGCACGGCTACGGAGGCATCTGGGGTGGCGAAGGCGCCAGCTTTCATCACAACCTGCTGGCACACCACAGCAGTCGCACTCCCCGTCTCTGCGGAAGTCGCTATACCGGAAAACCCGAGGAAGAATTAGTAGACCTGCGCAACAATGTATTCTATAATTGGGGCCCCATTAACGGAGGCTACGCCGGAGAAGGCGGCAGCTATAATTTCGTAAACAATTACTATAAGCCGGGACCCTCTACCGCTACCAAAGAGGTGCTGACCTACCGCATTTTCTCTCCGAATGCCGATGACGGTACACTAACCAATGCCGCAGGCGTATGGGGATCTTTCTATCTGTCGGGCAACTATTTTGACAATACATGTGCTTCGCTGACCGCCAAAATGAAAACTCATATAGCAGAAGTCAATGCCGATAACTGGGAAGGCATACACCCTAACACAAACAACGGCGCATCATTGCCCGGAAATTCAAAAGAAGGAATTAAATCGACCGTCGAATACCCCGTTAAACCCGTAGGTACGCACACAGCCGCGCAAGCTTACCAAACAGTACTTGCCTATGCAGGCGCCAGCCTCCACCGCGACGCCATAGACACCCGCATCGTTTCTGATGTAGAGAACGGGAAATATACCTATGAGGGTTCTAACGGAAGTACCAATGGACTGATAGATTCACAAACCGACTGCGGCGGATACATCACCTATCAATCGGCAACAAAGCCCAGTGATAGCGACAATGACGGCATTCCAGACGAATGGGCTGCACGCAATCTCCCTTCGGGAAAGAGCTTTAAAGACGTAGATGCCACAAGCGGATACAGCTACTTAGAGCTTTACATCAACAGCCTGGTAAATGATATTATGAAAGCCGGCTGCAAAGATGAAAGCAACTCACCTTGCGACGCTGATTTTAATTAGTAGAATGCACACAACCCACATATAGTTGGTTACTAAAAGCCAACTATATGTGGGTCGTTTTTTTATTATTCAAGCGTTCAAACTTCGTTTAATGAAACAGCTTTTAATATAAAAGACTCTGAAAAGTCAATCAATTCACTTTAACATAGAGATACGCTGAGATATAATCTCTTTAAACCCGTCTTTCATTTCCTGCGGCAAAAAGGAGATATCAATAAACTCCATCCATTTCGGCACTGCCCTTTGGAACCTTGCAAACATATTTTCTATCGCTTTAGCCTCCAGTTCGGAAGCCTTAAACGCAGCAATAAAATCCGACTTCTTTATCTTCCGTTTCTTTCCACTCAACGTTAATGCCAATTCTTCCGTATCTTCAGGCATTACCAATGCCGTAGAAAGCATATCATAGGCAGGCGTTAATGTGTAACGCCCCATTATGGTAGCATACAAAGAAAAGTTTTTGAGATGCATATCCGCATTGCCTGTTAACCAGGAGAATAAAACCTGCTCCCAGAAATTAATCGCATCCAGTTTCGGCGCAGCAGAATATTTAATAACCAGCTTCGCTATCTGCTCATAAGAGCCTCTGTATTTATACTCCGTCAACTTTTCCGCCAACTGACACATATCTTCCATCGGGAACTTCTTCCCTTTATTATCACGGTCGATGCGCTTCGTTATATAACAAAGTTCCCCGTCGGCAAAACGAATCAATGAATGAGGAACCGCTTTCACTTTAGCAATTTCAGCCAGATGCATGGTCACATCTTCCAATTCAGGCAAATGCTCAAAAAGGTCGGTCTGAGGTTTTAAGATGTATCTCCCCCACAATCCTACAATAGTAAAACGCTGAGGTTCTTCCTTCGCTTTTTCAATATCAAGAGACAACTTAGCCTGCACACCGGTTAAGGTTGTCCGGCTACGAACAACCTGCCCGGCCAATTCGGCGATTTGTTCACGGGTATACGGAAGTTCAGGAACAGCAGGTGTCCCGAATATTTTTTTGGCACAAGAAGGATGAAAATCAACCTCATTCTCTTCCAGCTCTTTATAGCAGTATAAACATCTTCTCATGATTATTCCTCCTCGCTAACAGGCACCACACTTACAGCACCAATACAATCCTTGCAACAAGCCAGCAGCAGAGACATGCGGTCACGTTGGTTAATCTTCCAATTCTGTTCCGCAATGTTCAGCAACCACCCTTCGGGTATAAGCCCATCGAAGAATGGAAACAACACACTGTTACGATAAGGCTTAGCCGAAAGTGGCAGCGTCAAGCTCACAGCTTCCGCATCATCCAATTGCAAATAAGCAGCATCATAGATAAAAGTGAATCCATCTTCATCCTCCGTCAGCATGCCGGCTAGCCGTTCACGCATATAAATCCAAGCCCTTTTCATAAGTCAAACTTGCTTTTATCCATAGGCACAGCGCCAACTTCCGAGCCAAACAGATTCAGTATCTGGTTAACCTTATCCAACCGCAGAGATTGCTTTCCACGTTCAAGCTCACGCACAAAGCGTAGCCCCACGCCCGATTTATCGGACAGTTCCACCTGCGTAAGATTATACTCCTTACGCATCAGCTTTACATAATCTGATAATGTAGTGTACCCCATATTATACCCGTTTGGGTACAAATATAGTTATTTATTTGATTTTTGTACCCGATTGGGTATAAATTTAGTGCTTTGGGAGGTAATTGTACCTTATCGGGTACAATTAACAGAGAGAATCAAGTGTTATATGTCACGTCTATTACCCCAACCCTTATTTTAGTGGATAACATTTGTCAAGCAAAGCAATAAAATCAGGGTCGTTTTTTATGTTTTCGAAATCCTCGTCCAATTCAATGCTCTTTCTTGACAAATTATCTATTTTACTTTCAAATGCTTTTCCCAGATACTTCAAAGCTTTGTTTTTATCCTTTAATCTTGAATACAGACAAGCTAAATTATATGAACCTGAATTTTCTTTTAGCTCATTCGCTTTGAGGAGCATCTGTTCAATTTTATCTTTATATTCATCTAATTTATGGAAAGATATTGCGTATTTCACCATGCAAGCAGCATAATTTTTATAAGCATTTACATGCTTAGGCTCTAATTTAATAGCTTTAACATATTTTGTAAAGGCTTCCTTATATAACAATTCATCGGATTTTAATTTGGCCAAAGCCAATAAGCCATTACCCCAATTGTAATAAGCACTTGCATCATTAGCGCTTAACTCTACTGCTTTTGCGTATTTTTCAAAAGATTCCTGATATAACGATTCATCAGATTTTAATTTGGCCAAACCCAATAAAGCATTGCCCGAATTGTAATAAGCACTTGCATCCTTGGGATCTAATTCTATAGCTTTCTTATAATAGAAACAAGCATCTTCAAGCTGCTCTTTTATCTGTGCATCATAACCTTTAAGAAACCAATCTTCTGCTGTTAATTCAGATTCAGGTTTAGTTTTTTTAGCCTCTTCAACATACTTTGAAATTTCTTCTTTATTTCCTTCTGATTGCTCTTGAGGTGGAGCACTCTGCGCAATTTTGAGCACCTCTATTTCTCGTGCTTTTATTTGAGATACAGATTTTTCCGCTTGTTCTTTCAACTGGACTACCTCACTTTTTAACTCGTCAATTTCAGATTTAGCATTTTCCGCATATCGTTGAGCTTCTTCTGCTTTGGCTCTGGACTTATCTATTTCTTGCAACTTTTCAGCGAGATCTTTTGATATATCCCTAAACCTCCATGCTATAAAACCTCCCATTAAAAAGAGAACAATTGCCGCAATAATGCTTATAGCAGTCATCCATGTACTCCAAAGACTTATATGATCAGAATAATTAGCACAAGCCTCGGTAACCGATTTGTCTTGTTGAGCCAACCTCTCATTTATGTAGGCTTGCTGTTCGTTAATCGTGTTGGTTAATGATTCTATTTTCTGCTCTTGAAGTTGAAGCTTAAGATCAACTTCCGTTTGAGTATATGTCTGTTGTTCCACTCTTTTCTGCTGCGCAAAGCAAGAGGTTGATATGATTAACAACAGAAGCAGCATTCGTTTTTTCATAGAGAGAATAATTAGATTATCGCATTTCACTGTAAATATATAACTTATATTTAAAAAATACAAAAGACTAACCGTTTTTATATAAAAAATTATCCCCGACATCCCGACCCGCTTATCTGAATATAATTTCCAATCAAAATTTCAAGGCCTACAAATAAAAACCGAAGGCGTTCTTTAAAAAATTCAAGACCTTGAATTCAAAAAACTATTTTCTGTAAAAAAAATATATAGTTATTTATAGTTACAAATAAAAGCTGTATATTACAATAAGTAGAAATGCATTATTTAATTTTGAAATAAATTTAAAAGCTAAAATTAATTGATTTATTTTTGCTTATAATATTGCGTATATGTTAACTATTATATTTGTATTCATGCAAATATAACCTGCTGTACATCAACGTACTAAACAACACACGGGTGTGGCGCAACAGACGGCGCACTTTTTAAAAGAAATTTCACTCATCTAAAAGCCTCCTAAAGTACCTCACAAGTGCTTCAGAAGGCTTTTATCATTTTCGGTAAGCGCAGCATCTTGCATAAATATTTTCTTTTACCTTTCATTCTTTTCAGTCACATTTGTTCTTTTTGTCGGCTTTGAGCGTTTTCTGTTCTTTTCATCACTTTTTAGTTACTTTTTTTGTTCTCGGTTATTTTCATCTTTTTCAGTTGCCGCAGGCTCTTTAAACTTGGAGGCAATGAGGCAGACCGATATATTTGCTAAATATTTTTAAAGACTAAATATTATGACTTATACTACTGACACACAGCAAAACAGGGGCTACATATTGCTCTCGAGAGAGTTGCTGGCAGGCGGGAATGGAATCTGCTGTCGCCAAAAGAGAAGGAGACGGCGCTAAACGAGATAGAAAATTATTATTATAACCTGTCGGACACCCGGTTTTGCAAACAGGCGGCCAACTACCTGAAAGACAAATCTTTTCTGGACGAAGACTAAACAAAAAAACTTTTTTACCATGAATCAACCTCAAGCCATTGAAATGGAAGCGGCCGTTATCGGCGGCTGCCTCATCGAAACCACCGCTATGCCGATGGTGAGCTCCAAACTACGTCCGGAAATGTTCTACGACTCCAGACACGAAAAGATTTTTGCAGCCATGCAGACCATGCACGGGGCGGGCACGCAGATCGATATTCTCACCGTGACCGAGGAGCTGCGCCGGCGTGGAGAGCTCGACGAGGTGGGCGGCCCGTTCTTTGTAACACAACTCAGTGCCAAGGTGGCCAGCTGTGCGCACCTGGAATATCATGTCATGGTGGTGCGCGAAAAGTTTGTGCGCCGCCAGATGATAGTGGGTTTCAACCGCTTGTTTGGACTGCGGCCGACGAAACAACCGATCGAGCGACACCATCGGCGAAGCCTACAAATTGCTCGATATGATAGAGAATGAATTTGGACGCACCACGCGCCTGCGCGAACTGGACACGCTGATGACCGACACGCTGACGGAAGCGGAAGTGCGCATGCACAACAACAAAGAGGGCATTACGGGCATCCCCACGGGGCTCACAGATCTCGACCGCATCACGGCGGGTTGGCAGAAGGGCGACCTGAACATCCCGGTGATTCTCCTGAGCCAGCTTAACCGTGAGTCGGAGAACAGACCGGGGCGACGGCCGATGCTGGCCGACCTCCGCGAGAGTGGCACCATCGAACAGGATGCGGATGTGGTAATGCTGCTTTTCCGCCCCGCCATGGCGCAACTGGCTACGGACAAAGAGAGCGGCTACCCTGCCGAAGGACTGGGCATTGCCATCATTGCCAAGCACCGCAACGGGCAAACGGGCAATGTGTACTTCGGCCACAACCAAAGCATGACGCGCATTGGCAACTACGTGCCGCCAATGGAATGGCTCCTGCGAAATGCCAGGTAAGCACCGGTGATCAAACAAAAAAAACGGGAGGGCCGTCAAGGCTCTCCCAAATAAGTTACAATAAGTTCTACCTGCCGGCGGGTATAGTAATGATCATTCTTACCCTCCTTTCCACAATACAATTTCTCGTAGAGATCTTCGTTTCGCTGAATCCAGCAGCGCAGTTTCCGCATGGCCGAAATCAAAGGCATGTTGGGGTTGTACAGGTGTGCCAAGTCGGACTTACTATAAGAGCGGACAGCAAATTTTTCGTCTTCTTTCATTAGCGTTTCGTTATTGGTTTACCTCGTAAATTTACAAAATAATAACTACAAATACAACTAGATAAGAATAAATAAAAACCCTTTTATACAACCAAAAACAATAATTGTACAAGTAACGCAAAGTATGACAAACAGATCATTCACACTGATGTATCTTTGTTACATGAGAACGGCGGACAAGCGGAACAGTGCCGTGCATCCGACCATTTTCTGTAATGTTTCACAAATTCTAACAAACTGATAATAAACACAATACAACTCACCAAATGTACAAGTTTAGTAGAAAGTCCGTTATTGTACACTTCAACTTTCATAACCATTTGATAATAAACGAAATGCCATTCATTAAGTGTACAAACTCAATAAAAGACCAATCATCGTACACTTCAGCACTCATAACTAACTGATAATAAACACAATACAACTCATTAAGTGTACAAGTTTAACAAAAGATCAATCATTGTACACTTCAGCGCTCATAACTAATTGAGAACAAACACAATACAACTCATTAAATGTACAAAACAAAAAGCAGAAAAAAATAAGATTGGCCTCTTCTACGCAGCGTTAAACGGAAGTGACGCACGTAGCGTTAAGCAAGCGAGTTTGTTTGAGCGTAAGCGAGTTTAATCGCTTGTAGCGTAGAGCATCACTGTAGTAGCGAAGTAGAAGCAGCCCTGATTTTTTCTTTGTTGCTTTCTTTTGCATCAAGGCAAAAGAAAGTAAATACAAAGTAAAGACAATTTGATATATATCAATTTTTTCCTTACTTTTGTGACATAACCTATTCAAAATCATCAAAAAAATGGAATTGCTCAGACAAACCGTAGAGGCCGTAGTAAACTCAAGATATCCGCAAATGAGTCCCGAAGGGCGAAAAGTGCTGGAAGAGTTAGCGGTGTGCCGTGATTTAGATAAAGGAGAAATGCTTATTTATGAAGGACAAATAAGCAAATACATTGTTTTCGTGGGAAAAGGAATGTTACGACAGTATTATTTCAAAAACGGGAAAGAAGTAACCGAACACTTCTCTTACGAGGGATGCATACTGATGTGCATTGAAAGCTTACTGAAACAGGAGCCTACCAGACTGGTGGCGGAAGCCATCGAACAATCAACGGTATATTTGCTGCCCTACGACAAATTATTGAAACTAACCGAAGATATTAAAGAGATCAATATATTCTACCGCAAGATACTCGAATTTTCGCTTATCACATCGCAGATTAAAGCCGACTCATGGAGGTTTGAAACAGCCCGTGAGCGATACAACCTATTAATGAAAACACATCCGGAAGTCATAAAACGGGCTCCCCTATCACACATAGCTTCCTATCTGCTTATGACTCCGGAAACCCTGAGCCGCGTAAGAGCCGGAAGTTTATGATAAAGAAATTGCCTGAAACTTATTATTTGATTTACATCAAACGCTATCTCAAATAAACTCCATACCTTTGCAACATCAAAGGAAAAGATTAGTTTTTATATATAGTACAAAGATCGTTTTTAGGTAACATTCAATTAAAAAAGGCAATATCACCAAGCGGCGGTATTGCCTTTTTTTCATTCTATCACATTTTCCATTCTATTCCCATTCTATCACAATCGGACTCAGCATAAATAGGCAGAGCCGATATTTCTTTTTATAAGCTACTTGGCACGATATTCTTTGGGAGATATCCCTGTATAATGCTTAAAGTATTTTCCGAAAAAAGACTGATTTGAAAAATGAAGTTCCTCGGCTATCTGCTGAATACTCATATCGGATGATTTTAATAATGATTTAGCCTCAAGAATCACAAAATCGTCAATCCACTCTCCCGCCGTTTTTCCGCTGATCTCCTTCACAACCCAAGAAATGTGTTTCGGCGTTAAATACATTTTCTTCGCATAATAATTTACGCTTCTTTCCGATTTAAAAGACGAAGTTACTTCGTTGAGAAATTGCTCGAAGATTTCACGCTGACGGCTCTTGGGATGAGTGCCCGATTTAAGATTGGGTGCACAAATATTATAAAGGTCATAAAACATAGAAAGCAACAACCCTTGGGCAACCTCTTTGCGAAATATATTTTTAGTCATCTTCACTTTCTCCCAAAGAAACGAATGATAGTCGAGCATATTATCTCTCTCATCTTCGGTAAGGTCGATGCAGGGATGATCTTTCAGGTAAAAGAACAACGGAAGAATTTCTTTCAGACGAGGTAATATGCTGTCTAAGAAATTTTTGGAAAAAACAATATAAACACCCAAAAAATCGTCGGTCATATCAAGGCATTGCAAAATCTGATCGGGCATAACAATAAACGCCTGGTCGCCCGATAATGTGTACTCTTCCAGATTGATGCCCACACGGCTCTTTCCCCTCAGGCAAATAGCCAGAATGCAGACATTTACTCTACTGGGATAATCCATCAAAGGAATATCGGATATATCATCAAAGATAGCAAAATCATGGTCAATCATCGTTGTACCCTTGTTAGGAAGATTTTGCACTGTGTTTTGCACTGTAGAAAGATCTATTATAGGCATCGTATCAGTATTCATATTCATTATTTTGACTGCAAACATACATATTCTTTATGAATGTGCCAAACACTAAATCCTATTAAACCGAAAAAAAGAACATATATAGTAGAAGCAAGAACTTTTTTTAGCGGGGAAAAGAGCTCACCTTTGCACCATTTAGTATAATATAAAATCACTAATAACAAATGTATATGAGAATTTATAGCTACGCATACATTTTAATGTGTGCAATCCTTCTTTCAAGCTGCAAAGGGCAAAAAGATGAATCGGGAGCATCCGGATCGGTAAAGGTAAAAGCCGTGAAGGTAACAGCCACAACAATGGAAGACGGAAAGAGTTATGTAGGCACTGTAGAGGCTTCTACCCTGTCTTCTCTCAGCTTTCAGGTAATGGGCAATGTGAATAAAGTACTGATAAGTGAGGGTGAGAAAATACAAAAGGGGCAATTGCTGGCCACGCTGGACCCGGTAACACTGCAAAGCACCTACGACGCTGCATTATCGACATTGAAACAGGCACAAGATGCTTATAACCGAATGAAAACGTTGCACGAAAGCGGAAGCCTGCCCGAGATAAAATGGGTGGAAGTGGAAAGCAAACTGCAACAAGCCCAAAGCATGGAGCAGATAGCACGCAAGGACAAGAAAGACGCCGGGCTGTACGCACCCTTCAGTGGAGTGATAGCCGCGAAAAACCTAGAACCGGGCATGAATGTGATGCCGGGAATAGAAGTGATGCAGCTGGCCGAGATAAACAGAGTGAATATAAAAATTGCTGTGCCTGAGAACGAAGTCAGCGAAATTGAAAAGAAACAAACGGCACAAATCACAGTTGCCGCTCTGGGAAACAAGTCTTTTGAAGGAACAGTGGCCGAGAAGGGAATCATAGCAAATCCTTTATCGCATACGTACGAAGTAAAAATAGAGTTGGCCAATGCCCGCGGGGAGCTCATGCCGGGAATGGTTTGCAACGTTGTACTGGCCGACAAGGCCAACAAGCCTGTGATTATTCTTCCCAATAATGCCATACAGCTGAAAGCTGACGGAGAACGCTTTGTGTGGTTAGCCAAAAACGGAGTGGCTACACTAAAAACGATACAAATCGGCTCATTGACAAAGATGGGGATAGTGATTACCGAAGGACTGACTGAGGGCGACATGGTAATTACAGAAGGAAGCCAAAAAGTAAGTGAAGGAACTAAGATTACGGTAGAATGAAAAAGAAAACAGGATTCATAGAACTGGCTATGAGATACAGGCAGATTGTTATTCTCATAGCTTCCTTATTGACCGTCTTCGGCATATATGGGCTATACGTGATGCCTAAACAGGAGTTTCCCACATTTACTGTACGACAGGGGTTAGTCATAGGCGTTTATCCCGGTGCCACATCCAACGAAGTGGAAGAGCAGCTCGCCAAACCATTGGAACATTTCATTTTTAGTTATAAAGAGGTTAAGAAAAAGAAGACGTATTCGCAAAGCCGTGATGGCATTGTGTTTATCAATGTTGAGCTCAACGACAACGTGAAGAATAAAGACGAATTCTGGTCTAAATTCAAACATGGGATAGAGCAGTTTAAAAGTACATTACCCTCGGGGGTGCTGGCCTTGCAGGTAAACGACGATTTCGGCGATACATCGGCCATGCTGATAACACTGGAATCGAAAGACAAAACGTATAGGGAGTTAGAGCGGTATCTGGAAGGATTGGAAGACAGACTGAGAAAGATAGACGCTGTTTCTAACCTGCGCAGATATGGTTTGCAGAAGGAACAGATAAGTGTATATGTAGATCAAAAGAAATTGGCCGCATACGGCATAGGAAGCAATCTGTTTAGCCTGAATCTGTTTACACAGGGATTCGTTACGATGAGCGGAGCCGTAGATAACTCACAATTCGTTGCCCCCATACACATAGCGAAATCATACAACAGCGAGCGGGACGTTGCCGAACAAATAGTGTACTCTGACCTGAAAGGGAATGTTATTCGACTCAAAGATGTTGCCCGCATCGTAAAAGAGTATCCCGACCCGGACTCTTACATCAAGAACAACGGCAAGAAATGCATCTTGTTGTCGATGGAGATGCGCAAGGGAAATAACATCGTGCAGATGGGCAAGGATGTTAATAAGGTATTGGAGGAGTACAAGCAAGAACTGCCGAGTGATGTAAAGATATACAAGATAACCGATCAGTCTCAGGTAGTAGGGCACTCAGTGGATACATTCCTGAAGGAATTATTCATAGCCATCATAGCCGTTGTTCTGGTGATAATGGCTTTAATGCCTCTCAGAGTGGCTTCGGTAGCTGCTTCAACGATACCTATTTCAATTTTTATATCGTTAGGGCTTTTCTACGCTTTCGGTATAGAGCTGAATACGGTGACACTGGCTGCGCTAATAGTTACGCTGGGAATGATTGTGGATAATTCCATCGTAATCATTGATTCTTATCTGGAGAAGATAGGCAAAGGGACTTCACGCTGGCATGCGGCCATAGGCAGTGCAAAAGAATTTCTGAAACCCATATTTTCGGCCACACTGGCCATCAGTATTACTTTCTTTCCCTTCTTACTTACCACAAGGGGTATGATGAATGACTTTTTGCAGTCTTTTCCGTGGGCTATCAGCATCATATTGGGGATATCACTTCTGGTTGCCATATTGCTAGTGCCCTTTATGCAATATTTCTTCATCAGAAAGGGGCTTAATCCTCAGGGAGAGAAGAAGAAACACAACTTCCTCGCTAGCATGCAAAAGCAGTATGAGAGATTACTGGATCTCTGCTTTGTGTGGCCCAAAACAACGTTGGGCATCGGCATAGGCAGTGTGTTAATCGGTATCTTGCTGTTTGCCAGTCTGCCGCAACGACTTATGCCTATCGCAGAGCGTAACCAGTTTGCCGTAGAGTTTTATCTGCCAAAAGGTACTGCCATAGAGCAGACGGCCGCAGTGGCCGATAGTATGGAACATATATTGAAGAAAGATAAGCGAGTGGTATCTGTCACATCTTTTATAGGGAGCAGTTCGCCGCGCTTCCAAACATCTTACGCGCCACAGCTACCGGGAAGTAACTATGCGCAATTCATCGTAAACACGCTGAACAATGAAGCAACTGTAGAACTGCTGAACGAATATACGGGAAAGTACATGAATTATTTCCCAAATGCGTGGCTACGATTCAAGCAACTGGACTATTCGGATGCCATTTCTCCAATCGAAGTTCGCCTCAGCGGAGACAGCATCAAAGACTTGAAGCTGGCTGCCGACACTTTGCTCGAAAGGCTTCGGGGCATGGATGAGCTTACGCTGGTACGTACCAATTATGAGGAGCAACTGCCGGGAGTAAGCATTAAGCTGAACGACGATGAAGCTACCCGTTTGGGCATAAGCCGAACCTCCGTTGCTTGACCATGGCTACGCGCTTCGGCAACGGGATGCCAATAACAACGGTTTGGGAAAAAGACTATCCGATAAGTGTGGTGCTGAAATCGGACAGAGGAAAGAAAGAACCGGACTTTGATGATTTACCCAATGAATATATATCGGCATGGGGAGGCGGCATTTCAGTTCCACTGAGGCAGGTAGCTTCTACAGAAGCCGACTGGGAAGAAGGACAAATTGTGAGGCGTAACGGAGTGCGCACGCTTTCTATCTTTACGGATGTTAAACGAAACGTCAATGTAACAGCCACCACTGCTAAAGTAAAAGATGCTATAAAAAATATAACTCTCCCCAAAGGAGTTACATTAACTTATGGTGGTGCCGAAGAATCGGATAACGAAACGTTACCCAAAATTATCGGCGCTTTGCTTATTGCTGTTGTCATCATCTTCTTTATTCTATTGTTCCACTTCCGCAAAATCAACATGGCACTGCTCATTCTAGCATCGGTAACCCTGAGTTTGCTGGGTGCCGTACTGGGCATTTGGGTCATGGGACTTGAGGTGAGTGTGACTGCCATCTTAGGCATTATAAGTTTGATGGGCATTTTGGTACGTAACGGAATCATCATGCTGGATTATGCGGAAGAGCTCCGCAGGGAACAGAAGCTAAGCGTTAAGGATGCTGCCCTGCACGCAGGCAGAAGAAGGATGCGCCCTATCTTCCTGACTTCTGCGGCAGCATCAATGGGGGTTATCCCGATGATTTTAGGTAAAAGTGCTTTGTGGGCCCCTATGGGAACGGTCATATTCTTTGGTACCTTGCTATCAATGGTATTGGTAGTTACTGTACTACCAGTGGCCTATTGGATGATATTTAAAGGTAGTGACCGCAAAAACACGAAAGCATATATTCAATAAAATAGTTCAACCAAAAATAAACAGAACTGAGAAAATGAAAAATAAGATTATAGCTATTATACTTACGACACTCTGCATTGTTCCTCTGGCTGCACAAAAGCAATATACGCTGGAGCAATGCCGAAAGATGGCTCTGGAGCATAACGTTAAAATAAAGAATGCACAATTAGAGATAAACGGTAGCAGACAGACGCAGAAGGAAGCTCTGACTAATTTTTTCCCCAAGATAAGCGCTACCGGCAGCGGATTTATGGCGGATAAAGGGTTGGTAGAAATGGAACTGTCAGGATTGGAATTGTCAATGCTCAAAAATGGTATAATGGGGGGAGTTACCGCCACTCAGCCAATCTTTGCCGGCGGACAAATTATCAATGGAAACAAACTGGCCAAACTGGGCGTGGAAATAAGTAAATTCCAATTGCAGCAGTCGGAGAAAGAAGTATTACTCACCACAGAGCAATACTACTGGCAAATTATTTCTTTGGAAGAGAAGCTAAAAACCATTGGCATAGTAGAACAGTTGGTAAACAGTTTATACAAAGACGTTGAAGTGGCTGTGAAAGCAGGCGTTAGCAATAGGAATGATCTGTTGAAAGTGCAACTCAAAAAGAACAGTGTAGCAAGCAACCGGCTGCAAATAGAGAACGGGCTTAGCATCAGTGAAATGCTGTTGGGACAGTACATCGGCCTGAAGCAGGACAGCTTTTCCATTGAAACGGTATCTTTTGACAAGTTACTTCCGCCGGAAGAATACAAAACGAATCATAATGCGGCTTTATTAAGAACGCCCGAATATCAACTATTAAACAAGAATGTAGAAGCAATCCGGATACAGGAGAAAATAGTAACGGGAAAGTATCTTCCTACAGTGGGCATAGGAGCCGGATATATGTATGATAATCTGATGGATAAGGATCATCCGTTCGGACTTGTATTTGCCAGTGTATCTGTACCGATCTCCGATTGGTGGGGAGGTTCGCATGCTATAAAAAAACAGAAGTTTCAGGTCATGATGGCTCGAAACGAACAGCAAAATTCATGCGAACTATTATTGATTCAGATGCAAAAGTTATGGGACGATTTGGAAGAGTCTTATAAACAGGTTAAACTGGCCGAAGAGTCAGTTGCCACAGCGGCAGAGAATGTGCGCCTCAATACGGATTATTACAAAGCAGGTACCGTTACGTTAAGCGACCTGCTGGATGCACAAACACTATTGCAACAAAGCCGTGATCAATATACGGATGCTTACACGCAACACCTGGTGCGCCAAACACAATACCTGCAAGCTACCGGACGCTAACAAAAAGAAATACGGTTAACATAAAAGACAAAGTAACGGATGTAACAGAGGATTACATCCGTTACTTTTTGCGGTATTCTTTAGGGGGTAAGCCCGTGTGGTGCTTAAAGTATTTCCCGAAGAAAGACTGGTTGGCAAAATGAAGCCCTTCGGCTATTTCCTGGATACTTTTTTCTGATGATTTTAACAAAGCTTTCGCTTCCAGAATAACAAAATCATCAATCCACTCTCCTGCTGTTTTGCCACTAACTTCCTTTACCACCCTTGAGAGATGTTTTGGTGTCAGAAACAATTTGTTCGCATAATAGTTGACGCTTCTTTCATCTCGAAACGAATCATTAAGCGTATGAAGAAACTGCTCAAAAACTTCTTCCTTACGGTTTTCATAAGCAACAACCTTGGGCATGTATTTTCTATAAATATTATAAATATCATAGAACATAGCCAACATTAATCCTTGAGAAATTTCCTTGCGATAATAATTATCATGTTGAATGGCTTTTCTAAGCAATAAAGAATAGTACTCGACAATGCAGTTTTGATCTTCGGCAGTGATATTGATGCACGGTTGTTCTTTCAGGTAGAAGAAGAAAGGTAATAAGTCTTTCAGCTTTGGGAATATATTATCAACAAAGCCCTTGGATATAACGACAAACAAAGCGGAAAAATCGTCGCTAAGTTCAATGCTCTGAAGAATTTGCTCGGGCAGAGTAACCATGAGAGAGCCCGGAGACATGTTGCATTCCTTCAGATTAATTTCCAACCGCCAGCTACCCTGCAAGCAAATGGCCATAACGGCAGCATCAAGCCTTTCGGGATAGCTGTACAACGGGAACTGATTTACATCACTAAACACAGCAAAATCGCCGTCAACAAAATTAATATTCTGAGAATCTCGTACTGTAGAGAAATCAATATGCGGTATTTTAGGCATAATATTATTTTATGATTAAATCATCTTAGAAAGTATATTGTTACATAACTTTTCAAGAAAGGATTTATCTACTTCGTCGAAGAATCGTAATTTATCACTATCTACATCAAGTACTCCCCAAACCTCGTCGCCTTTGAGCAACGGAATGACTATTTCAGAGCGGGAAAGTGAGCTACAGGCAATATGCCCCGGAAAGGCATCCACATCAGGAACTAACTGCGTTGTCGCCTCTTGCCAGGCAGTGCCACAGACTCCTTTTCCTCGTGATATGCGGGTACAAGCCAAGGAACCTTGAAAAGGGCCAAGAACGAGTTCGTTTTGTTTTACCAGATAAAAGCCAACCCAAAAGAAATTAAACGAATCTTTTAAAACGGCACACACATTCGCCAAATTGGCCACAAGATCACTCTCTCCATAAACAAGTGCTTTTATTTGTGGTAATAAAGAGAGATATTTTTCTTCTTTACTTCCTGAAATTATAACTAATTCTTCTGCCATCTTTATATAGCTATTATAATATAAAAAATATCATTCACAAAATAAACGGAGAAATCGGCCAAAGGGATTAACGATTAAACAGCAATTGGGCATCTCTTTTAGCAGCCGGTACTGTCCATTTTTCGGGGATAAACTTCCACTCATTTAATGCCTGCGGATCTAATGTATCTTTTTTCTCTATATACTTCATCATATAAAAACGAAGATCTCTATCCGTAGAATGAATAATTCGCTTCTTGAGATCCTCCTGAGGAATGCCCGCACCTTTAGTCAGCAACTCTCCTCCACCGTTTCCGCGATAAGAATTCAGAGCTACTTTATAGATATGATTCATTTGAAAGGGAGAACCGTCAGCCATGCTTATGATCGTTATCTTACTCCCTCTGGGCTTGGTCACATCCACAGTATAAATAATGCCGGCGGCAGAATCAAAATTAAAACTGAAATTTTTAAATGTTGTCCGTTCTTCCTGCGTGCTGAAATCTTTGTTTAACCACACCAAATGATCCCAAGGGGATTTCATCTGATTTGTCCACCAATAATATGATTCTTCCAGATAATTCTTGACTTCTTTACCCGAAAGAGTCATAGTGTATAGCATATTTTCGTATTTATAGAGGTTAAACATATCGCTCACATAGACATCGCCTTTCTTTATTTCGGCATCAAAAGAAAGCGGAGCTGTAAACGAAATATCTGCTCCCGATATGGCAAGCTGCAATGAATGAATCAAATCGACAAAAGGAGAAGGCCCCAGATAAGAAGGCCAAGAACTTATGGTTTTGGTAAAATAACCTATTTTTTTAGATACAAAACGAGAAACAGCATCATATTGCGGAGCAAATTCAGACATGAATTCAGGTCTGACACCATACGCTGCAACTTCGGTGAGTTCACCATTGATTAGCTTACTTTTTACTTTACCATTTTTCAATTTTAACGTAACATCAACATTTGCTACCACAACGCCGTTATTAGCAGGATCAATAACCAAAACAGAATCTCCGGCCACATTTATTATCTTCTTACAGTCAGGAGCATGATCGTGCCCAAACATCACGATATCGAAACCAGGCACATTGCGAGCAACACTCAAAGAAGCGTTTTCTTTATATTTATTACCCAATAGCATTGCTTCCTGTCCGGAATGGAAAAGACCGATCACAATGTCAGGATGTTCCTTCTCTCTAATTATCTTCATCCATTTACGGGCTGTATCTTCCATATCATCAAACCGCATACCCGACCATAGATTCTCAGAAAGCCAAACAGGAATGGCCGGAGTTATCATCCCTAAGACTACGATTTTAACGCCGTCTCTTTTCAGAACCACGTAAGGTTTAAAATAAGTTTTATTATCAGAAGTACGTATAATATTGGCCCCTAAAACGGGAAAAGCACATTGACTAACCCAACGATCAAACACACTATGCCCTGTTTCTACATCATGGTTGCCCATATTACCGGCATCATAGTGCATGTAATTCATTATTTCAGCACACACATGGGGAGAAACAGTATCAATATAATTATAATAATATGAAGAAGGTTGCCCCTGAAGAATATCACCATTGTCGAGCAAAATAAGATTATCCTTATAAGTTTCACGCTCTTTCTGCACCATGGCATCCACCCGTGCAAGACTGCCTACCCATTCTTTTTGAAGGATAAAACTGTAAGGGAAATAATTGCCATGGATATCGCTTGTTTCCACAAATTTAAGTTTCACCTCTTTTCCCTGCCCTCTTAGAGAGGACACAAGAGACAAAAGCATCAAAACAAAAAAAACGTTTCGCAATTTCATATTCATAAGAATCTTTATTTTATTATCGGATGTGTAAACACTATACGAGCACCATCATGGTAGTTTTTGTCGACCCAGATATTGCCACCCCACTTATCAACCACCAGTTTGCAGATAGAAAGTCCCAGCCCGGTTCCCTGCGCGTATTCATTCAATTTAGCAAATCGTTCGAATATTTGAAGATGCTTATTTTCAGGAATTCCACATCCGGTATCTGTAATAGAAAACTCAACATCACCTTCGTTAACACGGAATTCCAACGTCACAACTCCATCATTTGTGAACTTATCAGCGTTAGATAAAAGATTAAAAAGGACCTGCTGCAGGCGTTTGGCATCTGTCTGCATTTCAAAAGTATCATACGAAGTAGAAAACCTAAATTCATTCCCCGTTTTTTTTGTAAAATCAACAGAAGCAAGCACCTGGCGACATAAAAGAACAATATCATATTTTTCAAACAGAAAAGAGACTCTACCTGCCTCCAACTTTGAAATATCAAGAATATCATTTATCAGCCTTAAAAGTAAATCTGAATTTGTTTGAATAATGTCAATGTAGTTCTGTTGCTCCTCTACTGTATTTCCACCACTAACCAGCACTTCCGAGAAGCCAACAATAGAATTCAGAGGAGTTCTGATTTCATGACTCATATTAGCCAAAAAAGCGGTTTTTAGTCTATTCGATTCTTCGGCTTGTTCTTTAGAAATTCGCAATTCTTTTTCCGAGATTTCAAGATTATCTTTTAATTTTTTTGTTCTAAAATAGAAAAACAACGAAATAAACAAAGCAAAAATCAACACCAATAAAAATGTAACGAGTCCCCATATAGGATATTTATACTGTTTATAGAAAGAATAAGGCTCATTAATAAGCTGATAGTCTTTTTTTGACAAAACAGATAGATTAATGCCTTTTTTCTTAACTATATTACTATCAAACGACATTTTATTTTCTACTATATTTATATGCATATTGTCGAGCCGGTGACCTTTTTGTATCTGCATCACCATATGCGCCAACTCTCTGCCAAAAATATGATAATTAGGCATAATGCCCCCTATTGCCCAATAGCCAAAGCCGATAGACGTTAACGAAAAGACAGGCACTTTAGGGTTGACATCCATCATTGCATAGGTAGCATTGTACATAAAATATCCATCATTTTTATCTACCTTCCAAGTGCCCAGTAAAATAGCGCTATTAGGAGGCAGGTTCTGCAGCTCGTCAATCATGGTATAAATAGTATGAGAGCGACCGTCAAGAAGAATGAGATTTAAATTGGGGAAACTCTTCATCTCTTCTTTTACATAGGCTTGTAAAGAGACTCCACCGTAAGTATTGTCGGATATGAAAACAATATTCTTTGTTTTGGGGTATAATTTTTTAATCAGATCGACATTCCCTTTTACATCATATTCATACATAAATCCGGCGTTAACCTGGTGCTTTAAAGAGCCGGATAAGAAGTCAATGGATTTAGGCATCCAGCTTTTAAGAGACACGGACTTATCAGGCAATAAAATGACATTACGGCTCACCATACAGCAAACAACAGGAATATTATTTACTATAGAATCATCTTGAGACAAAAATGACGCCCAAGCTTCCTGCCCTAACAAAACAATCACTTTGGGTTTCATGTTTCCCGTATAAGTGTGAAGAATTGAATTCATCTTTTGTTTCCAAAGTTCTGATTCAGAGAAACTCTTACAATTCATGTTTTCTATCACAACATTTCGTACTTCTCCAAACTTATGATATTCGTCCATAAAATCGGAAATATTAGCTGAAGTTGGGAAAGCATTGGGATTATAAGAACTGATAATAAGTATCGGATTAGCTTTGGGCGTGGCAAATGAGCTTATCGGGAAGATAAGAAAAAGAAGAAGAAAAAAAAGAAGCGAATGATGTCTAAAATAGTTAAATACAGTCATAAGAAGCATTGGCATTTTCATTCTATCTAGGGCGCAAATATAGCATAAAGTTGCAGCTTATAAAAGATAAAATGAATACATTTGCAAATTAATATCACAAAAAATTAAAAAATGGAATTATTTCATAGCATAATTTCTTCTGCTTTAGGCATTTCGGAAAGACAAACGAGAAGCACACTGGTATTACTAAAAGAAGGAGCCACCATACCTTTCATCAGCCGCTATCGCAAAGAAGCGACAGGAGGACTGGATGAAGTTCAGATAGAAAACATAAAAGAACAATACGACAAATTATGCGAGCTGACCAAACGTAAGGAGACCATAACAAATACAATTAACGAGCAGGGAAAACTAACACCCGAATTATTAAAACGTATCAATGAAACATGGAACTCTACCATATTGGAAGACATTTATTTACCCTATAAACCTAAAAGAAAAACCAGAGCCGAAATAGCCAGACAAAAAGGATTGGAGCCACTGGCTATACTGTTAATGAGACAACAAACAAATGATGTGGCAACAAAGGTGGCTTCATTTGTAAAGGGTGAAATAAAAAGCAATGAGGAAGCTTTAAAAGGAGCACAAGATATTATAGCCGAGATGGTGAATGAAGATGAGCGTGCCCGTAACCAACTAAGAAATCAATTTTCCCGCCAAGCGATTATCAAAGCAAAAGCAGTAAAAGGAAAAGAAGAAGAGGCGGCTAAATACCGTGATTATTTTGATCTCTCAGAACCTTTGAAAAATTGCACTTCTCACCGATTGCTGGCTATTCGTAGAGCAGAAGCGGAAGGGTTACTGACGGTATCAATTAGTCCGAATGACGATGAATGTATAGACCGCCTAGAACGATTATTTGTACATAACAACAATGAATGTGGAAAATACGTGGCCGAAGCTGTTCAGGATGCATACAAAAGGCTGTTAAGACCGTCCATTGAAACAGAATTCGCAGCGATAAGCAAAGAAAAAGCCGATGAAGAGGCTATTCGCGTATTTGCCGAGAACCTTCGCCAATTGCTTTTAGCACCTCCATTAGGGCAAAAAAGAGTACTGGGAATCGACCCGGGATTCCGCACCGGGTGCAAAGTGGTTTGCCTCGATGCGCAAGGCAATCTTATACATAATGAGAATATATACCCACACCCTCCGGTCAACAAACAATCTGAAGCAGCATCCAAATTAAGAAAAATGGTTGAAGCTTATAGTATAGAAGCCATAGCCATTGGCAATGGAACAGCCAGCCGGGAAACGGAAGATTTTATTACTAAGCAACAATTCGACAGGTCAGTGCAAGTTTTTATAGTCAGCGAACAAGGTGCTTCTATTTATTCGGCATCCAAAACGGCCCGCGATGAATTTCCCGATTACGATGTCACGGTACGTGGGGCCGTTTCCATTGGACGTCGATTAACAGACCCGTTAGCCGAATTAGTTAAAATAGATCCAAAATCAATCGGCGTAGGGCAATATCAGCACGACGTAGACCAAGGAAAATTAAAAAAATCACTCGACCACACAGTAGAGAATTGCGTAAACCTTGTCGGGGTGAATCTAAACACATCAAGTAAGCATCTGCTAACTTATATTTCGGGGCTCGGACCCCAATTGGCGCAAAATATTATTAACTACCGTTTAGAGAACGGCACTTTCCGATCGCGTAAAGAATTAATGAACGTACCTCGAATGGGCGCTAAAGCTTTTGAACAATGCGCAGGTTTCTTACGCATTCCTCATGCGGTGAATCCATTAGATAACACAGCTGTTCACCCCGAAAGTTATCACATTGTAGAAAAAATGGCCAAAGATTTGAAATGTAATGTTACAGAACTGATAACCAACAAAGAATTACGGCTACAAATAAAAATGGAACAATATATCACCTCTTGCATAGGAATGCCAACATTGAAGGACATCATGCAGGAACTCGACAAGCCAGGACGAGATCCGAGACAAACGATCCGTGTCTTCGAATTCAACAGGAATGTGCGCACCATAAATGATTTGTATGAAGGCTTGGTTTTGCCGGGTATTGTAGGAAATATCACCAATTTTGGCGCTTTTGTAGATATAGGGATTAAAGAAAACGGATTGGTGCACCTTTCTCAATTAGCTGAAAAGTATATTACGGACCCTACACAAATAGTCTCCATCCATCAGCATGTAATGGTAAAAGTACTCAGCATTGACATGGAGAGAAAGCGTATACAATTATCAATGATTGGAGTAGAACAAGAGCCCTGATAAAGTAGCATTATTTGTTACTTTACCATCGATGAAGTGTACAAAGATTGTAAGCCCATATAAACGGAGATATTCTTAAATATTGCGAACAAAAAATAAAACTAACAGCATTCTAGAGCCTGAATCACGACAAAATGCCTGATTCAGACTTAATTTCCAATCTTGCTTTCTTGCTTTTATTTTCAAACCAACAGATAATAACTCCGGTACTCATTACCAACAGAACGGTGCAGATGATGGAGCCTTCGAATCCAAACGTTCCGCCATTAAAGATATTATTTTGTGGCAAATGTAAGGTAAAAGCAGAAGGAAAGATTTTAATGCCACTCACCTCATAACCTAACACCGGACCTTGCAACCAATTCCAACAGACATGTAGTATTATAGGAAACCAAAGATTTCGAGTATAGAGAAAAGCGGCACCAAGCATTAAGCCAGCCAAAAAGACATTAAAAACAGCAAGAAATCCAATATTTGGGTTCAAGACATGCAACAATCCAAAAATGGCTGAAGAAAGGAATAATGCCAAAAACTTATTCATACAAAGCATCAAACGAGAAAGAATATAACCGCGAATCATAATCTCTTCCATAAGAGCCGAAACAATAAGAACCACGAAACTACCGGCAAGCAGCCCTACATCAAAATGGATATTTACTATCTTTACAACGCCAAGTAGCAACGATGTGCCAAAACCTAGGACATAGAGTATGGAAGCAAATAAAGCGCCAAAAATAAAATCAGGACCTCTTCCACGCAACTCCAAACCTAAATCAGATATAGGGCGACGATCAATATACTTAAGGAACAACAATGCCAAGATGAAAATTCCCAGAAACAAAGGAAAATGCAACATAAATTGCTGAAAAACAATCAAATATCCTTTTGATACAGGTGCTTGAATCTGAAAAATTAAATTGGAAAGAGCAGAAAAAACAATTATTAAAATAGCCGAAGTAATTAGAAACAAAGGTACGGTAACCCATACAGGAAGCAAAGAATGCTTAACTTGTAAAATTATGGAGCAATTCCTCATCATTATAATTGTTATCAGAGAGCAAAAATAACTATAAAATTCAAAAACCACATCTACTAACTAAAACAATATTACTATATTTGCCTAAACATCCATTTTAAACCATGAAAATAAAACATTTGTTCGCTATCATGGCTATTGCCGCAAATATAGCAGGAGCTACTGCTCAGTTAAGCAAAACATTCTTTGTACCCAAACCTGGAACCATGATTTCCTTGCTCACAGAAAATGAGGCACGTAGCATTACCCATCTGACTCTTACCGGGAAAATCAATGCGATAGATTTTAAGCATCTACGTGATGATTTTGATCATCTCGAGGTGCTTGACATTGCTAATGCTCAAATTAATATGTATATCGGCAAAGAAGGTACTTATACCAATAAATTTTATGTATACCCTCCTAACTGTATTCCGGCTTATGCGTTTTGCAAAGAAGAGAATGGCGCATGTAAAGGCAAAGCCTCTTTGCAAAAAATAATCTTATCTGAAAAGACACGAAATATAGAAGATGCCGCTTTCAAAGAATGCTTAAATTTGAAAATCTGCCAGATAAAAAAGAAAAAGGCTCCAAACCTACTACCGGATGCTTTAGCCGATAGTGTAACTGCTATTTTCGTTCCACTTGGAAGCAGTGATGAATATAGAACAAAGAAGAAATGGGAGAATTTTGCCCTTATAGAAGGAGATCCTCTGGAAGTTACCATACAAGTAGGACAAATGGGAAGCTTAGAAAACGAAATTATTAAAGCCGGACTGCAACCTAAAAACATTAATTTTCTTACAATTGAAGGAAAGTTGGACAATACTGATCTAAAGTTAATACAAGATTACATGCCTAATTTAGTATCTATTGATATAGCAAAAACAAATGCAACTGTAATCTCTGAGTTTACATTTGCTCAAAAGAAATATCTGCTCCACGTAAAATTGCCCCATGAATTAAAAATAATAGGACAACGTGCATTTAGTAATTGTGGGCGATTGTGTGGCACCCTTAGCTTGCCCAGTAGTGTTACAGCAATTGAATATGGAGCATTCATGGGATGCGATAAGTTGCATTATGTTGTAGCAACCGGCAATAAAATCACAACACTGGGAGATAATCTCTTTGGAGATGAAAACAGTAAACTGATCTATAAATAGAAAGTGGCTTTTCTAAAAGACAAATACAACAGTAAAAACAAAATACCCCGCAACAAATGGGTTATACCTAAATGTTACGGGGTATTTTTATCCCGTAATCGGGATTTATTCTTCACCGTACATCCGCTTACGAATTTCTTTAATATGATCAGAAACTATGTATTCATCATATTCCATCATCTTATCAATAACGCCGCTAGGAGTCAGCTCAATAACACGATTGGCTACCGTTTCTATAAACTCATGATCGTGAGAAGAGAAAAGAATATTCCCTTTATAAGTTTTCAGATTATTATTAAACGCCTGAATAGATTCCAAATCCAAATGATTAGTAGGAGTATCCAATATAAGACAGTTTGCATTTCTTAGCTGCATACGTGCTATCATACAACGCATTTTTTCGCCACCGGAAAGCACATTCACTTTTTTAAGCACTTCCTCACCCGAGAATAACATGCGCCCCAGAAAGCCTTTCATATATACCTCATTACCTTCTCCAAATTGACTCAACCAGTCAACCAGATTTAATTCGGAATTAAAAAAATCGGTATTATCCACCGGCAAATAAGCCGTTGTAATAGTTACGCCCCAATTAAAATGCCCTGAATCCGCATTAAGATTTCCAGCAATTATTTCAAAAAAGGCTGTTGTAGCACGTGGATTACGTGACAGAAATACTATTTTATCTCCTTTTTCTATACTGAAGTTAATATCTTTAAATAGAATAATGCCATCTTCACTTGTCTTACTTAAGCCTGCAACCTCAAGAATTTGATTCCCTGGTTCTCTTTCGGGGGTAAAAATAATGCCCGGATATTTTCGGGAAGAAGGCTTTATTTCATCAACATTAAGTTTCTCAAGCATCTTCTTACGGCTAGTAGTCTGCTTACTTTTAGAGACATTAGCACTGAATCGGCGAATAAATTCTTCCAACTCTTTCTTTTTCTCTTCTGCTTTAGATTTCTGATTTTGCTGTTGCCGCAAAGCAAGCTGGCTAGATTCATACCAAAAGCTATAGTTTCCCGCAAACAAGTTGATCTTTCCATAATCAATATCTACAGTATGTGTACATACCGAATCAAGAAAATGCCGATCATGGCTCACAACTAAAACTGTATGTTCAAAATTAGAAAGATAATCTTCTAACCACATAACAGTATCCATATCTAGATCATTTGTAGGCTCATCAAGCAATAAATTATCAGGGTTTCCGTAAAGAGCTTGAGCCAACATTACACGTACTTTTTCTTGACCACTAAGTTCGCGCATAAACATGTAATGTTTATCCTCCTTTACACCCAAACCACTCAGCAAAGATGCAGCATCATTCTCAGCATTCCAACCATCAAGTTCAGCGAATCTTTCTTCTAATTCAGACACTTTTAGTCCATCTTCATCCGTGAAATCTTCTTTAGCATAAAGGACCTCACGCTGTTTCATAATATCCCAAAGAATAGAATGTCCCATTAAAACCGTATCCATTACCGTATGCCCATCCCATCTAAAGTGATCTTGGCTCAAAACAGAAAGACGTTCTCCCGGCCCTAATGCTATTGTGCCGGTCGTAGGATCCAAATCACCATATATAGTACGTAAGAAAGTGGATTTCCCTGCTCCATTTGCTCCGATAATGCCATAGCAATTACCACCTGTAAACTTCAGATTTACTTCATTAAACAATATCCTTTTCCCAAACTGCACCGAAACATTCGAAACTGTAATCATTATATATTTATTTCTTTTTGATTTTATGAGTTAATTTTATAGCCAAAACTGCTTCAGGCTGCAAAGATAGGTATTTTTAATGGATAATGAGCCAAATGAGAAATGCCAATCTGGCATAAACAGACTACCTTTGCTCTCTGTTTTGGCAAATCCTCTATATTGGCAAACTTTTTGCTGTAATGCTAACAGGTCAATTTTACCACTAAAATTAAAGAATAGATATACAATCAAGATAAAAAACAGCATAAAACATGAATCCAAACAAAAAAAAAACAGTTGAAGAAGAAGAGCTAATAGCCGAAGCGACAAAGAATATAGTAGAAGAGAATCTGCAAAATGAAGATATCTCAGTCAATGAAAATAAAGAAGAAACACAAGAGCAGGCACAACTCTCTAAAGAAGATGAACTAGCTAAGCAATTAGAAGAAGCACTCACCCATATAGAAGATCAAAAGGATAAATACCTACGCCTCTCAGCAGAATTTGATAACTATCGCAAACGGACAATGAAAGAAAAAGTAGAGCTTATTCTGAATGGTAGTGAGAAAAGTATTACTAGCATACTTCCTATAGTCGACGATCTTGAACGTGCAGTAAAAACAATGGAAACGACAACAGATATTGAGGCAATAAAAGAAGGCGTAGCATTGATCTATAATAAATTCATTGGTATTTTAGGACAGAACGGAGTAAAAACGATAGAAACCAAAGATAAAGTACTCGACACAGAGTTTCATGAAGCTATCGCTGTAATTCCGACTCCTTCTGAAAATTCAAAAGGAAAAATTCTTGATTGTGTACAGACTGGATATACACTCAATGAAAAAGTTATCCGTCATGCAAAAGTAGTTGTGGGAGAATAGTCAATTACAATCTAAAACTACTTTATCATCATCAACTAAAATATTATGGCAAAAAGAGATTACTATGAAGTGCTTGGCGTTAATAAAAGCGCATCAGCGGACGAAATAAAAAAAGCTTATCGGAAGAAAGCAATTCAATATCATCCTGACAAAAATCCGGGAGACAAAGTTGCAGAAGAAAACTTTAAAGAAGCTGCAGAGGCTTATGATGTTTTAAGCAATCCCGATAAACGTGCCCGTTATGATCAGTTCGGACATGCGGGAATGAGTGGTGCAGCCGGAAATGGAGGCCCATTCGGAGGAGGAGGATTCAGTGGGAATATGTCTATGGATGATATCTTCTCCATGTTTGGTGATATCTTCGGCGGTCATTCAAGCGGAGGATTTGGTGGCTTCGGAGGATTCGGCAGTGGAAGCAGTAGCCAACAACGACGATATCGGGGTTCCGATCTTCGAGTTAAAGTTAAATTAACTCTGAAAGAGATATCTACGGGAGTGGAAAAAAAATTCAAATTAAAGAAATACGTTCCTTGTTCTCACTGTCACGGTACGGGTGCTGAAGGTAGCAGTAGTTCAGAAACATGCCCTACATGTAAGGGGAGTGGCACCGTTATCCGAAATCAACAAACGATTTTAGGAACCATGCAAACCCGGGTTACTTGTTCTACTTGCGGAGGTGAAGGTAAAATTATAAAGAACAAATGTAGTCATTGTAATGGTGAAGGAATAGAATATGGCGAAGAAGTTGTCAGCGTAAACATACCTGCCGGTGTAGCAGAAGGAATGCAACTGTCCATGAGTGGAAAAGGAAATGCTGGGAAACACAATGGTGTACCTGGCGATTTATTAATTCTGGTAGAAGAAGAAACACATCCAGAACTGATCCGTGACGATAATGACTTAATATATAATCTATTGTTGAGTTTCCCTGTAGCGGCTCTAGGAGGAACTATTGAAATTCCTACAATAGACAGTAAAGTGAAAGTAAAAATAGATCCGGCGACACAACCTGGAAAAGTTCTTCGCTTACGAGGAAAAGGATTGCCTAGTGTTAATGGCTATGGAAGTGGAGATCTTCTGGTCAATGTGAGTGTATATGTACCGGAAGCATTAAGCAAAGAAGAAAAAAGCTGTTTAGAGAAATTTGAAACATCTGATAATTTTAAGCCAAGTAACACAGTAAAAGAAAAGATATTCAAGAAATTTAAAAATCTTTTTGATTAAATCCAACTAAAAAAAATTCAACACAAATAATCCTTATTTTTATTGGTCAATAATCCATACTAACAAAAAATAGATGCAAACTATTTTAATAGAGATGGAGCATTGATCTTAAAAGTAAGGATTATTATGTAAAACGAACTATTTTGTTCCCACCGATTTATCCTCAATAGTCGCTTTTTTCCAGCCACTACATAAATCCTTCATAAATAATATCCATCCAATGCTACCTACACCAGCTAAAAAAATGAAACCTATGAGAATCATTATTTTATTTGGCTTTGAAGGTCTCAAAGGAACTGTAGCAGGTTGTACAACTGTATATACCGGAGTGATCTCTTGTACTTTGCCCTTAGCCATTTGCAATTGCTGAGCAACCTGATTATAAACGCCATAAGCAAGCGTTACTTCATTTTGCAGACGATCCTGTTCTGCACGATAGCTTTGCATAACAACATTAAGATTACCATCTACATAATGTGCGTATTTCTGTTGCGCAATATAATAATTTTCTTTAGCTTCTTTATAAAGCTTTTCGGTAAAAGCCAAATCATGGCGAGCCTTATTTGTTCGATAATCTGTTATATAATTCTGCAAATTGTGCATTACAGTATCTGTTAAAGAAGCTGAGATCAAGGGATCTTGCATAGTAACCGAAAGAGTCGTTACACCTGTTTTTTTATCAACAGAAATGGTAATACGATGGCTCAAGGCTTCAGAAATAGCCTCTTCTTTTGGGGTAAGCCTAAATGGATCAACAGACGAATCTGATTCATCCTCTTTCGGTTCATTTTTCAATAGCCCGACCGCCCAACCTAAAGCCTTAAAGGGCGCAGACATAATAAAGTTCCACCATGGCGCTTTTTGATGCTCATCTAAATAAGTATACAAGGTCATTCTCATGTTTCCCTCTTTATTGACCACTTTTACATTAAATAGATCAATAAGAAATGGAGTAGAACTAACGATATCCGGATAAAGCTCAGGAGAGAGAGCATCTTCACCGCTAGAACTACCCAAATTAATCCCGGCCATAGCCGCAAGAGCACCCATACCTCCTGTATTTGATTTATTACTGGTTTCAGGAGCAAGAGTAACGCTTGTAGAATATTCTTTAGGAATACTAAAAGCCACCAGAATGCCCAGCAAGGTAGCCACTCCACAAACTTTTAAAACCAATTTCCGATTAGTCCACACTTTTTGAGCTAATTCGATAAGGTCTATCTCCTGTTCTTCAGTTTTTTCTGTGGAAGAAACATTTATCATTGTTTTTTCATTCATCACTATACTCAAATTTACTTAAACAAATTCACCATTGTTGCAATCATAGTAGCTAATGAAGCGAAAGAGGTACCCATAGCAATGGTCTCTGCTGTTGACATTCTCTTTTTTTCATCTTTGCTAGGAATGATAATTTCGCATCCAGGCTCTATTGCAGAAGCTTTATTAGATTTTAAACGAGAAACTGTGCCATTCAAATACACAACATAAACTTTCCCTCTTTTAGCTCTTGTGCCATAACCTCCAGCCTGATTAATATAATAATTCAATTTCTCACCATCCTTATACAATACGGTATTAGGATACATTACAGCACCATTAATTTTCACCGTACTTACAAATTCCGGTACAAAAAGCTCATCTCCTTCTCTCAATACCATATCAAAATCGGAACCTGGGTTGGCCAATGCTTTACCAAGATTAATGCCCACAGAATAAGAATCGGATAAATCCAAAGATTCTACTGATATAGAATCCTTTCCACCTTTATTGGCCATACGAAGCGCATCTTGCTTTCTTCGCATTTCTTCTTCTGTCATTTTTCTTATTAAACGGGCTCCTTTCACATAAGCATCCGGAGTAACTCCACCCGCCTTTGTCACTAAATCACTTAGCGTTTCGTTCTTCTTTGATAACGCATAATTGCCACCAAACAAGACCTCTCCACTAATAGTTACATTTTGTTGTTTATGATAAGCCGGACTTCTGCGGACATACACTTCATCGAATGGCTCTAAATGAAATCCTTTTCCCCTTCCTACTAAATAACCGTCTTTAAATTCAAAAGAATAGGTTTTACCCACAACATTACTCAATTGAACGCTCTTGGGATTCTTAATCCTTCTTGAAACATCAATTCGAGCAGTAGACGCAGCCTCCAGCAAACCACCCGATTGTAAAACCAAGTCCTCTACAGACATGCTATCAGCATAAAGATAAGTACCTGGGAAGGCAACCTCTCCATGTATAGTTAAAGTACCTTCTTCTTTTAAATCATTAATACTGGGAATATATAGTATATCGTTCTTTTGCAAAGGAATATCAGGAACAGTACCGTTAAGCAAACCTTTCAAATCAATTTGTATAATTTCCCTAGACAGATCATCGTTTTCCCGATGTATTATTGCCCTATTCAAGAAAGCATCCCCTCGCACGCCTTCGGCTTTTGCTATTAGCTGTTTCACCGTATTTACATCTCCATTAATCTGATAAAGACCTTCTCTGTATACAGCTCCACGGATTTCTACCCGATTCTCGAAACGAGGAAGAACAGAATCTACCATCAGTGCATCACCATCTTCCAACTTAAAGATTGAATAATCCATCTCATCCACATTATACACTTGATGTTCACGACCACTTTTACGAATAACACGAACCGATTTTTTATAGGCATCTCCGGTAAAACCTCCCGAATATTTTAACAACATTGCAAGCGATTCATTCGTTCTCATCTCGTAAAACATGGGGCGCTTAACTTTTCCGACTATCTTTACCAGACAATCATAAGGATTAACAAGGATGACATCGCCTTCCTGTAAACGGATATCATCTTTCATTTTTCCTTTCATAATGAAATCATATATATCCAGATCCGCTATTGTTTTCCCATTCCGAACAACTTTAATGCTACGCAAACTACCTATTTTATTCACTCCTCCTGCACGGTAAAGAGCATGAAAAACTGAAGAAAAAGATGAAAGTGTATATGTTCCAGGAACTTCAACCTCACCCATTATACTAATCTGTATAGTACGTATTTCACCTAAAGTAAGTTTCACCTGAGAAGTTGGAGTACTACCGGAAATACCTGAATAAATCTTTGAAAATTCGCGCTGCAAATAACTGTTAGCATCTTTCACCGTCATCCCACTAAGGTAGACAGGGCCCAAATTACTCACCAAGATACTTCCTTCGGGAGATATCGTTTGACGAATCGTATTTTCCGATCCCCCCCAAACATCAATAATAACCTCATCGCCAGGACCTAGCCGATAATTCTCAGGAGTTGCTAAATTTACATTAGGCTCAAAGGTCAAATTCTTATTTGTGAACATATTATGTCCAAATATTTGTTGAGAAGGGTCTTCTTTTTGAGGAGAGTATAACTGATCTTCATCATCTCCTGAATGACCATTTGTTGATTCTTTCTCAATATTTAGTTTAGAGCCCAATAAACTCGACTGATCCTTTTTACGAATATTATTTATGCTGTTTTTTTCATCATCTTCCAATTGGTTACGCTGGCGAGACTTCACCTCGGTTTTACTATCCGAATCGGTATTTTGCTTATTCTCTTCGTACTTACTCTTAATTCGGTCAACTTGTTCCGTCGTAACACCTTTTCTCATCAACTCAGTAGTCATTTGCTGTTGAGACTTCCCTTGGCTCTGAGCCTCCTTTACATACTGAATCACTTGTTCATCAGACATCTGTTGAGCTATTGCCACACCTGACAGAACAAAAAAGAAAAAGAATAATGTGATAAACCTATGCATAAGATCTTTATAATTATTTATTAAACTCCCGTAAATTCTCGCTTACATAAATATTGGGCACAAAGTTAATATATTATTTTATAATATACATTTATTTCATTTTTTAGTTTCCCATATTAGAAGAACAGAAAAAGAAATCCAAAAACATTTTGTTAATAGATTGTTTATGCAGAATAGGATTGCATACTAGCATACCAACATATCAACACTCAATTATAAATGAAATAAAACGATTTCTGTTTCATTTATATATATAAACATGAAAGAGCCCTGCTTCACCGTATAATAAATTACATCAAATATATTGCAGATTAAAAGAAGCAATTAAAAAATTAAAAAGAATCTTCCTTCGTTTCCAAATATAAAATAAAGTTCTAACTTTGCAACCCATAAAAAAGCACGCCGATATAGCTCAGTTGGTAGAGCAACGCATTCGTAACGCGTAGGTCGCCGGTTCAAGTCCGGCTACCGGCTCACTTGGGTTAACAGTATAGAAAGCTGTATATCAGTATCTTACCTATCTATTTCAAAGCTATAAGTTATAAAAAAAGTGCCACTGCATCACCCGTAAAGCAATAAGGGTGTCACAAAGGGTGTCACAAATGAATAGCTTATGGCAACAATTTCATTAGCTGTATTATCAGCAAGACCTACTTCAGGCGGTAAGTACCCTATTCAGAGGTACGAATAACAAGTAAGAAACAAAAAGTGTATATTAAAAACATCCTATCGATTGGATGATCTTTTTCAATGGCATGACGGTAACGTAACGATGCCGCAATAATGCGACAATATAACGATATTCACCCGACCCCGAATGCCCATTAACAAAGCAATACAGGGTGAAGAGGCACTCTTTCACCCAACCTTCATCCCAAATAAACACTGACAATTATACGGAAATAGCCACAACTTTATACACATTTCCCCATTTGGTATGTTTACGTTCAACTCCCACTGCCACCAATAATTGTGCCAGATGAACAGGATTCGCTCCGCGCATAGCAGAGGGATTCTTCTTTTGCAACTGCTTAAAATATCGGCTGCCGAAAGAAGTTCGCACTCCTCCTCTTCTTCCGCAGGACGAAAACAATTCCGTAAAACATCTTCCACCGGACCCTGTCGATAAAAAGACAAGTTACTTTGCTGTAACTCACGTTCTTCTTCTTTCGTGAACCAATAACGGGTGCCCGAAAGGATTTCAGCTTTCAATTGTGCGTAAATCCGTACATGTTCTATTGCATTACAGTCAATCTGATGTTTCACCTCTACACAAATGAAACGGCGACTCCCCGTAGGATCGGTCAACAAATCCTTCCTATTGGATGTACCGATAAAAGAGGCAATACGCGACAACGGGCGATAATTCTTCTGATACGCTTTACATAAATTCAGCGACGACATCTGCATAAGATTCTTCAATAGAGGCATTCTTGCAGGAGAATATTTATCAAATTCATCCAAATTTAAAAGTCCCATCTCCGCCAATCTCCGTTCAATATTTCCCCGTCCGGTCAGATCCACCTTATCCAGATAGTAACGTTGCAATGCGGAAGGAAGCAAAGATTTACAGAATGTCGATTTCAGATAGCCTTGCTCCGTGCTGATAAGTAAAGGAGCTACACTATTAGCATACCCCCCTGTAACCCCCATCCACTGAGCCGTCATCCCCAACATCCAGATATGGAAATTTTTCACCCACAGGCTATCTGCAGATATACGTTGAGCCAAAGCCGTCAGGCGATCAATCCCATCCCAGGCAGGCAATTCTTCCAGATAAAGTCTGAATGGGTGATACTCTGCCACACGAGTAGAATAAATGCAACGTGAAAGATCACGATCCCAACAAGAGATACCGGCTTCGTGCGCTTCCAGACAAAACGTATTCAAAATACGCGGATTGATGGGTGAGAAAGCCACTTTCATTTCTCCCAGCGGGCGAAACTCAGTCTCTTCCGTCAAAATATTGTAGCGGAAATCATAATGGGTCTTTAAAAACGTTTCCACACTTTTAGTCAATCTTGTCGTTTTCGATAGCGTATTCTTTTTCTGCTTTATGCCAGCCGACAAAAGTTCAGAAGGTTGTATCTCCCTCTCTTTTTTTACCTCTTTTTCTTTACCAAAACGGTTAACTAATCTCATCCAGATAGTAAGCAATACACTTTTTCTTTTCATTTTTTCTACTTTTTAGTAATCAATGAATGCGAATATACAGCCCCAAGAATGCCGTTTGCAACTTTTTAATCCCTCGATTGTCAAAAAATAGCAGTTCACATTTAATCCTATTGTTTCTTGTTTTTCTCCTTGCCAATTCTTATTTTTGTAGTTAGTATTTTCAATTATCACAGCAATGATGATCTTTTATCACTGAAGTGATAAATAAATATCACAGTAATGATAATTACTTATCACAAGAATGATAAAAAATAAAAAGTAAGAAGAAAATGGCAGTAAAATTTGAATTATACAAGACTCCTATGCCGAAGGAAAGGAAGAATAAAATACGCTACCATGCGCGTCCGGTCAGTTTTGAAACAGTCAATACGGAAGAATTAGCCTCTCGAATACACAGTCGTTGCACATTGAGAGAATCGGATGTCATAGCGACCTTGGGTGAATTGAAGTACGAAGTGGCACAGTGCCTCAAAGAGGGGAAAAAGGTGCATATCGAAGGACTTGGATTTTTACAGGTCACACTTTCCTGCGAAGAGGAGATACGTGATCCAAGAACAAAGCGAGTGCACAAAGTAAAGCTGAAAGCAATCAAATTCAAGGCCGATAAAGAATTGAAAGCGGAACTCCGAAGCATGTGCTTCGAACGGTCGAAGATAAAACGACATTCCGCAGAGATTTCCGAACTGGAAATTGACATGAAGCTGACCGACTACTTTGCCGAAAATCAAATTATGACCCGAAAAGATCTACAATACCTTTGCCACATGACACAGATCACAGCTTATCGGCATATCAAAAGATTGATCGAAGAAAAGAAGCTTCAAAATCTGGGGACAAGCCATCAACCGATCTATACTCCAGTACCTGGAAATTATAGGGTATCTGTGGCTGTGAAATACAAGATATAGGTAAGCACAAGAAAAAACACGTATAAATGAAGACTTATTTAAGTCTCTTTCCACAAAATATCAGATGAAGGGCAAGGTAAAATGTCGGCCCTTCATCCGGATTATCTCTATTGACAGGCGATACAAGAAAAAGATGAAGAGTTGAATGGACAAAAGGTAATTTATCTCCATTTTGAACATTTATATTTTAAATATTTATGTCTTGGTGTGAAAATTCAAATTCACATTTATCCAACTTTGAAAACAAATGATTTTCACTATCAATGATCAGTGCTTCTGCCACGAGGCTTAATTGAGACGACTTCTAAGTCTGAAAATCGAAGAACTACATCACAATCTATGCAATCACATCAATAGCCGCCTTAAACTACTTGCCAAAAACAGTATTGCAACTCAATTAAAATTGATTTCACAAGAAATTAAAGAAAGGAAATAAGCAAAAAATAATAGCTATTTATTTCATAACAGAAAAATAAATAAATAAAAGATTTGTTTTTCAATTCTTATTCCTATCTTTGTAACGCATAAGAATTTCTGAATAAGGTAAAGTTCCCCTTTTCAATAATATTGCAGAGTGTTATCTCCTTAAATAAGACTTCTATTGCAAACTATTTACTATTGTTTATTTTTTAAACTCTTTTTTAATGAATATTTTTATCGCAGGATTGAGCTACAACATTAGCGATTCCGATCTAGGGGAATTATTTACAGAGTACGGAGAAATTACTTCAGCAAAAGTAATTACTGACAGAGAAACCGGCCGTTCTAAAGGTTATGGTTTTGTAGAATTGGCAGATGAAGCTGCCGGAAATAAAGCTATCGAAGAATTGAACGGCGCTGAAATAGACGGAAAAGTAATTTCTGTTTCTGTAGCTCGTCCTAAGAGTGATGCCCCTCGCCGCAGTAGTGGTGGTGGCGGTGGCTACGGTGGTGGAAATCGCGGTGGTGGTTACGGCGGTGGAAGCCGTGGTGGCAGATATTAATCTGAAAGGACAGGCCTACATTATATATTAAGGCTAACACAAATTAAAGTTCCGTTTCCTCAAAGAAGAGGAAATGGAACTTTAATTATTTTTTATAAATGATTTCTATCACCTTAAATAATTTATAAAAGATTTAGACAAGATAAGTCAGTCAAAACTACCTAGCTTTTATAATGCTAACGTAACGAACCAAATTCTTATTGTATTTTTTACTACCTACTTTCTGCCAATTATTATCATAAACCCCTACTACATCAACAGAGACTCTACTTAAACCACTGAAGAGAGAATCCGGGGCCAAGCCACTAAGCAAAACAAAAGGTAATTTTGAACGTACTACGCTATCATTTCGAATATCTAGCGAACGAATTATTCGGTTGCTCTCATAAACCAGTTCGATGCGTAACCCTTCTGTTTCTACATAATAAAAAGGCAAATGTTGCAACTCACTGATAGTTCGTGTTTCCCGAATGCTATGTCGATCATTATTTATAAATAATTTGCTCGCAGGAATGAAACAGAGACTTTCTACCAGCATCATTATCCCGACAATGCAAAAAATGGAGCCAATACGTCTATTGACTGATCGAAAAGTATAGTGATACATCGCAGCCGCCAGAGCTAAACAAAGAAGAGTGATAACAACAAACAACCATATATCAAGATATCCTTGTCGGAGAAACATGATGTACAGCGCAATAGGCAAAGAGATCAAAACAAGCAAAATAACGGAAATATTGACTTTAAAAAGGATCTCCTCCTTCGGTTTTAGCTTATTTCTAACAAAATAGAACAAGCAAAGAGATATATTGAAAGCTCCAGGAATAAGCATAGGGAGCAAATAGCGTGTTTTCTTTTCGGGGATTAACGACAACAGTACAAGAGCCGACAAGGTCCATAATACTGAGAAAAGATATATTTTCTTTGTCCGTAAATCACCCTCAAAACGCTTTTTCCAATAAGGCCAAACCAACGAGGTAATCCAGAAAAAGGCCCAGATGCCACTTTCTGCAGCAAACTGCCAGTAATAATACCATGATCTTACATTGTGATTAATCCACGAAGAAGATTCCTTGTCGGCAATGTGTGTGCTCCAGTCTTTATAAAATAGATAGATATAAGCGGGCCACCACAAACTCATCGCCAGACAAATCATTATCATACCAATAAAGGGTAGCACTTTATGCTCAAAGTCAGGACGAAAGAAAATAAAATAACTGATTAGGAATGGCAACAACAGGGCAAAAAAGGAGACAGGCCCTTTGCTAAGAAAAGAAAGTCCCATCAGCAAGCCAGATACGATAAAGTATCCCCATTGAGCTCCTTTCCCATTGAAGGCTCTCACCATAAAATAAATTGCACCAAGCATAAAACTATGGCAATAGATATCCCATGTTGCCGTACGCCCCATCATTACAACATTATAAGAAGTAGCGAGCACCAAAGAAGCAAACAAAGCAAGAGTTTGTTTTTGGCTAAATTCAAACACTATCAAATAGAGAAAAAAAACTAAAAAAACAGCAGCCACCCCAGCGGCACAACGTTGAGCAGAAATATTATCCGGAATAACATGGTTAATAGCGGCAGCAATCCAAGTGGGCAACGGCGGCTTTTCTAAACGCAACTCTCCATTCATGGTAGGAGTCATGTAATTTCCCCGAGCAACCATTTCCTGAGCTGTAGCTAGATTACGGGACTCCATTAAATCAGCCGGAATAAAATAATTGTTCGCAAAAAACGAAAAGAAACAAACAATCAGAAGAAGTAAAAAGTGTTTTACATTAATGCCCAAATCTGCCATAAACTATTTATTATTATACTTTCTATACCAAGAAACAAAGATCTCAAGACCCTGCTTCAATTCCGTATGTGGGGTATACCCAGTCAATGCTTTAAGCTTCGATACATCCGCAAATGTCTCTTTCACATCTCCGGCTTGCATCGGGCACATTTCTAAACAGGCTGTTTGGCCCAATATCTCTTCCAAAGAATGTATAAATTGCATCAAGAGAACAGGCTCAGAATGACCTATGTTAAGCAAACGATAGTAAGGATGGGGTTCTACTGCGTCTGGTATGCAAGAGAGGACCCCGAAAATGCCATCAACAATATCGTCAATATACGTAAAGTCCCGTAGCATATCACCATTATTAAACACACGTATCGGTCGTTGAGAGAGGATGGAATCAGCAAACAGCATCGGAGACATATCCGGCCGTCCCCAAGGACCATAAACAGTAAAGAAACGCAATCCGGTAGTGGGTAAATGATAAAGATAACTATATGTATGAGCCATGAGCTCATCACTTTTCTTGGTTGCAGCATAGAGGCTTACGGGAAAGTCTACCACATCATCCTCGGACAGCGGAAGTTTATTACTCATGCCATAAACAGAAGAACTTGAGGCATAAACCAGATGTTTTACCTGATGATGCCGGCAACATTCGAGAATATTAATAAACCCTACAACATTAGACTGGATATACGAATAAGGATTCTCAATAGAGTAGCGCACGCCCGCCTGAGCAGCCAGATTTATAACAACATCGAACGCTTCCGTCTCGAACAATCGACTTAAACTTTCCTGATCAACAAGATCGGTTTTCTGGAACAGATAGTTTTCATATTTGTTGCTCTGCACTGACCTGTTAATTTCAATTTTATCTTTGTCAATGCCACACTCACCTAGACGAGCATACTTTAAATTAACGTCATAATAAGCATTTATATTATCAATGCCTATCACCTGAAATCCATGTTTTATAAGCTTTTGGACTACATAAAAACCAATAAATCCGGCTGCACCAGTAACTAAAATCTTCATTGCATCAATAAATTATTTTTTCTTTGACAGTAATAAATTGCGTATATAAACTATAAATCCGGCAGACTGTCCCAATATCAGCACCGGATCTTTTCGATAAATGCCATAACTGATAATGATAGAAGAGCCCACAATACTAAGCAACCAAAAAGTAATAGGGAAAAGAGATTCACCTTTGCGTCGCGAATAAATCCATTGATAGATAAAACGAAATGTGAAAATAATCTGGCCCATAGAACCAAAAATAAGAATACTCAAAGGAATTTTCGCATTCTGAAACAATTTAGGAGCATTCGTATCCCAAGTGAAAAGGAAATAAATGACCACTGCCACGGGGGTAAGCAACAACAAATATCGCAATATGAAATTCAAATTTTTCCACTGATTCTTATAATTCAGATTCCATATATAAATATAATACGAGATATATTGCCCCAGAATAATAGCAAAATCATCGCGTAACCAGCCATAAATAAATAGCAGATAGGAAGCCAAAATACTAATTTGCCAATAGCTGACCGGAGACACTACTTTCTTTGCCTTTTCAGATAGAAACCATTGCACAACCAACCGTACAGAGAATAAGCCTTGAGCCAAGAAGCCTATACTATAAATTACTATATTGTTCATCTATCCACTAAATATTACTCGATTCGATGGTATAGTTAATGTATCTTTTCTTCATCCATCGAAAGGCAAAACAATCTTTGAAAGGACCAACCAGACGATTCCATAAATGATATTTGGACTCGCCGGCCATGCGCTCAAAGTGTCGCACGGGAAGCTGCTTTACTTTTCCGTTCTGCAGTTGAATTAAGGCAGGCAGAAAGCGATGCATACCTGTAAAAAGCGGAATCCGCTTAGCAAAATCCGTACGGATAATTTTCAGTGGACAGCCAGTATCCTGAACGCCATCACCTGTCATCATCCGTCTAAAACCATTAGCTATTTTAGAAGACATGTTTTTTATAAAACTATCTTTGCGCCCCGTACGAATACCCATCACCATTTCATACTCATCTACATATTGTAGCAACAACCTAAAATCCTCTGGCGAGGTTTGTAAATCGGCATCAATATAGCCTACATATGCTGACTCAGCAACATCTATGCCCGCCTTTATGGCAGCACTCAGCCCTCTATTTCGATCAAAAGAGAGGTAGAGGAATTCAGGATTCCTTGAACAAATATCTTGTATCAATGGCAAACTCCCATCTGAAGAGCAATCATTTACAAACAATACGCAAGTACTTATCGGAGCATCTTTTTGAAATTTAGATAACTCTTTTTCGAGCCTCAACATATTGCCCTCTTCATTGTATACAGGCACAATAATACAAAATTTATACGAATTAGTCTGATTCATTTTATTAGCAATCTAACAATGATATTGTTTATTCCCGCAAAAGTAATATAAAATTGCAAAGGTAGTATATCCACAGAGAACAAGAAAGTTTAATTCTTCGGCAAAAATAATCGATATCTCTTTTTATCCGGCAGAAATACCATTTTCACTAAAAACACATTAAAAAGAAAAATAGCTTTATTTATTTATATAAAAAAAGTTATTTTTCTGCGAATACATCCAACAAATGCAGATTTTCATCTAAATTTGTTGGTCACAGAAAGAAAAGAACAGAAAATAAAAAAGGTGCAAAAGATTCCTATTGAAAATGTGAATCACGAATACAATTATAGTAATGAAATATATTGATTTACATAATTACCTAAAGAAAATCATAAACTATGATAGCAAAGAAATTATAGTAGATGACAACGTGGTAGTGCAAAATTTTAATTTTGAATCAGCCTACCGATTTATACTGCCAGGAGGCACGGAAAACCATGACCCTTACGAATATTGTTCGGTCACTGATCGCGATTACGAACCAGATATCATTCAGGCTATGCTCAACAAAAGTGATGCGGAGATTATGGAAAATATAAAATTCCGATATCACCTTTTCCGCCCTAAGGGAGAACAAAAGGTAAAACAAATCATCCTGCTTTTCCATGGCTTTAATGAAAAATATTGGAGTAAGTACCTTACCTGGGCCAAAAAATTAGTGGATGAGACAGGAAAGGCTGTAGTGCTTTTCCCCATCGCATTTCACATGAACCGTGCACCACTTAGCTGGAGCGACAGCCATAGAATGTTCGCGATCAGTCAGCAGCGTAAAGAGAGACATCCTAATGTGCTTTGCTCTACATTATCTAATGTGGCTATCAGCACCCGCCTGCACAACAAACCGCAACGATTTATCTGGTCAGGATTGCAAACATATTATGATGTGATTGATTTGGTAGAGGCTATTAAATCCGATCTGCATCCTGCAATAGACAAAAAGGCCAGTATTGATTTCTTTTCTTATTCCATAGGGAGTTTTCTGGCAGAAATACTGATGATGACAAACAAGAACAAATATTTCTCCGACTCAAAATTTTGCATGTTTTGTGGTGGTCCTGTATTTGACAGACTATCTCCTGTATCAAAATTCATACTAGACAGCGAAGCAAATGTGAGCCTATACTCTTATGTAGTAGAACATCTTGAAAGTCACATGAAGCGTGATGAATTGCTGCGCCATTATCTCGGAGAAGCTCACCCCGAAGGAATAAACTTCAGGAGCATGCTAAGCTATAAAAGCCTGACTGAAAGCAGAGAGGCAATATTCAAATCAATGAGTAAAAGAATTCTGGCCATTACACTGGCTAAAGACACAGTGATACCAACTTATGAAGCAATCAATACCCTACAGGGGATAAAACGAGATATTCCTATTACAGTAGACGTTCTGGATTTTCCATATTCTTATAAACACGAGGATCCATTTCCCGCATTACCAGGTATTGCAGATAGTGTAGATGAGCAATTTAACCGTACATTTAACAAGATATGTGACTTTCTGAAATAATGTGTCAAGCCCAGCTAATAAAGACTTACCATGGCCAAAATCAGTAGATCACACCCCCTACTCATAGAAGAACATTTGCTCTTTAGCCAATTCTTAAAAGGGAACAACGCCGCTTTCACTCAAATTTATAATCTATACGCAAATAAACTAATGGCGTATGGACTAGGATGGGGTTTTGAGCGAGAAATATTGAAAGATGCCATTCAAGATGTGTTTTATAAACTATATTTTAACCGAAAAGCCTTTAAAGAGGTAACCAATCTGAAATTTTATCTAATCAGATCTTTGAAGAATAGAATACTTGATCTGCTAAAACAGACCGCAGACACAACAGAAATAGCTGAAGTAAACTTCTTCATCCAGCCTTCGGTATTAGACGAATTAATTGCGGAAGAGGATCGCGCAATGATCCAAAAGCAAATTGAAACATACTTAAACATGCTGACAGGAAGACAACGGGAAGCTGTTTATCTGAGATTTATAGAAGAACTCGATTACGAAGAAATTGCAATAATGCTGAATATGACTGCACCGGCTGTTCGTAAGTTGGTATGCCGGGCTATCGCACGAATAAGGGAGCAACAACTTTCCATCACTCTATTATTGTCTTTTTACAAACTAATAAATTAACGATTCCTCTCCTTCTTTATTAAAAATAATGGGAACAGATTTTTTTTCTTATCGTCTTTAAATCGATATAAAGAATAAATCTGCAAATGAATAAAAAAGATTATACCCAATTTAAGGCTGTCGATTTCGCCAAAGAACTAAAATTCATCAGTTGGCAACTAATGAATGATAAAGAAAGTGCAGAATATTGGAAGAATTTTATACGCGAACATCCGAAAACCAAACCCGAGATTGAACGTGCAATAGAAATTCTTCATTCCATGCGGTTTAATGCCAATGATCTATCGTCGATAGAGCAAAAGGATGAAATAGAACAGTTAAAAAACAGAATTGTAAAACGAAAGAAGCAGCGAGTAGTAAATCACTTTCTTTATCCGGCCATAGCTGCATGCATTCTCTTTGCTATTATCTTTATAAATTACTTATTCTTTTCTCCCTCCAGTACGAAAACGATGCATGATACTGCAACAGGCAAAGAGATACAACTAATTGCAGGAAATTCTGTAATGAACCTCCCGGCCAATGCGGTAATAGAGTATTTTCACAACGGAAAAATAAATATTAAAGCAGCAGGAAACAAAACAATATCGGTCACAGCCCGGACAGGAATGAATACATTAATAGTACCTAAGGGAAAACGCTCCACCCTCTGCCTGGCAGACGGAACCAGAATTAAAATAAATTCAGGTTCCGTGATAAATTTCCCCTCAGATTTTGCCATAGATAAGAGAGAAATCAGCGCTTCAGGTGAAGTCTATCTCGAAGTGGCCAAAAACAAATTTAAACCTTTTTCTGTCAATTGCTCCGGATTTCAGGTACAGGTATTAGGCACCAAATTTAATATTTCAACCTACAATGAAGATAAAATTCATTCAGTGGTCTTAGTCGAAGGAAGCGTTAAAATCAATTCAGGTAAAAATAAATCCCTAAGGCTACAGCCTAATCAAATGGCTACCATCTCCTCCGATCAGATTTCATCTGAAAAAGTAAATGCAAATGATTACGTCTCTTGGAAAGACGGCATCCTCAGTTTCTCCAGTAAACCATTGGGAGATGTGCTCACCTATCTCGCACGATATTACGATGTAGACATTAAGAGTACCCCCGACGTTAAAAGTTTAAAATGTAACGGAAAGCTAGTACTAATGGATGATATAAACAGCGTATTGAACTCCATCGGAAGTACAATGCCCATCAAGTTTTATAAAGAAGGAAATAAAATACAAGTATGTTTAACTCAAAAACCGTAAAAATGTTCAAACGATGCACCTTTTCATTAATATGCGCATTCGCTTTATTCACTAGTCATTGCTATTCACAAAACACAAAGTTATCTATTAATAAAAAAAATGCTGCAATTATACAGATTCTAAACACAATTGAGAAAAAAAGTGATTATGTTTTCTTTTTCCCAGACGAAGTGCAAGAGGAAATGAATAAAAAAGTTGATATCTCGGCACAAGGCCAAACACTAAATCAAATTTTAGATAATATACTCCGCCCCACGGATCTCTCTTATAAGATTACAAACAGACAGGTAACAATAGTAAAGAAAACGAAAACAAACACCAGTCATCTAAAAACGCCACAGACAGAAGTTGAAATTTCAGGAGATATTAAAGACTCAGAAACAGATGCACCACTAATGAACGTCAATATTTACATCAAAGAATTAGGTACGGGAACTTCTACCGATGAAAACGGTGCATATAGATTTGCACTTCCAAAAGGTAAATACACTCTTGTTATATCATACATTGGATATAAAACCAAAACGACGCATATTGATGTGGCTACACCTGCCCGGTTTGATTTCTCACTTGCATCGGACACCAGATTGGAAGAAGTTGTGGTTTATGCTGATAAAAAAGATGAGAATGTAACAAGAACAAACATGGGAGTAGAAAAGCTGAGTATCGGAGAAATCAGAAAAATGCCCTCTCTAATGGGTGAAGTAGATATTATTAAAGCTATTCAACTCTTACCCGGAGTGCAGCCCACAGCCGAAGGAGGATCCGGATATAGTGTCAGAGGAGGATCGGCCGATCAAAATTTAATTTTAATAGACAATGCCACAGTATACAATGCCTCACACATGTTTGGTTTCTTTTCAGTATTTAATAATGATGTAGTAGAAAATGTAGAGCTCTACAAAGGGGACCTTCCTATGATGTATGGCGGCAGACTGTCATCATTGCTTAACGTGCAGCTGAAGGATAACTACGTCGGCAAACTAAAAGGAAGCGGCGGATTAGGACTGATTTCCAGCCGCCTGATGTTGGAGGGATCTATGGGTAATAAAACATCATGGATGGTAGGCGGAAGAAGAAGTTACGCAGATCTTTTTCTAAAACTCTCGTCGGATAAATCCATTAATCAAAGTTCAATTTATTTTTATGATTTGAATGGCAAAATAACTCATCGGTTTTCTGACAAAGACAAACTTTCTATTAATATGTACATCGGGAATGATAATTTTGGAGCCTCATCTGTGGCAAAATTCAGCTACGGAAACAAAGTGGCTTCAATGACATGGGGACATATCTTTAGCGAGAATGTATTATCTAAAATAAGTTTTAATGTCACTAATTATCACTATCTATTGCAGTCTGATCTGGATAATTTTGAAATAAAATGGAAATCGAATATCACCGACCTGACCCTGAGATGGGATTTTAATCACTCCGTTAACCGAAACTTAAAACTGACCTACGGAGCAACAAGCATTCTACACAGGTTTAACCCCGGATTGATTACACAACCGGATTATCCCGACTTTAAAATTCCGTCAAACTACGCATTAGAACATGGTTTGTATCTTTCGGCCGAACAAAAGTTAACGGAGCATCTCACTCTGAGATACGGACTACGATGGTCTGTTTTTCAAAACATGGGCAGTGCCACAGTCTATAAATACGATACAAACCATGAAGTAAGTGATTCAACGCATTATGCCTCAGGGAAAATATATCATACGTATCAGGCTCTGGAACCCAGAATAGGAATGGTATACAAATTAACGGAAAACTCTTCGATGAAAGCCAATTATGCCAGAAATACACAATTCATTCAGCTGGCCAATAATTCTTCATCGGGATCTCCGCTCGATTTATGGTTTCCAGCGAGTCCTAATGTAAAACCTCAAAGCATGGATATGATCTCAGCCGGATACTTCCGTAATTTCAACCAAGATGCCATTGAGCTATCTGCCGAAGTATACTACAAAAAGCTGAATAATGTGATAGATTTTGCCGACCATGCTCAGTTGTTGCTAAACTCTAAACTTGATGGTGAGATAAGAACAGGTAAAGGCAAAGCTTACGGATTAGAACTTATGGTGAGAAAGAATACGGGACGCTTAACAGGATTTGCTAATTACACCCTTTCTCGCTCGGAACGAACTATACCTGGAATTAACAACGGAAAAACATATCTCTCCCCTTATGACAAAATGCATAGCATTAATTTATCAGCTTCTTATGAACTATCAAAAAGATGGAATATATCAGCCGCATGGATATATGCTACCGGAAACCCGACGTCTTATCCCACGGGGCGATTCGAAATCGGGGGTGAATACTTCCCTATCTATTCGGGAAGAAACGAATACCGCCGAACCGATTATCACCGACTAGACCTTTCAGTAAATTATGTGCCCAAGCCAAAACCCGGAAGGAAATGGACGGGAGAGTGGAATTTCTCTTTGTACAATGCCTATGGTCACAAAAATCCATGGATCATTACTTACGATCAAAATACCCCTACAGGTATACCTGATGCTAAAATGACGTATTTGTTTGGCGCTGTTCCCTCTATTACTTACAATTTTAAATTTTAAAAATCATGCTACAACATAATTTATATACATTCATTTCCGGATTACTCATATCAGCTTTATCATTCGCTTTTGTCGGTTGCACAGAAACAATAAATCTAGATACAAATGATACCGATCCTGTTATCGTTATTTACGGTCTCATTACAGATGTACCAGCCTATCAGGAAGTTCAGGTAAGCAGTTCCACAGGATATTTTGATGATGCACCTAATGCTAAAATCTCGGGAGCAAAAGTGAGCATATCGACCGATGACGGAGAAATATACAACTTAAAAGAAGTTGCCTCTACCCCGGGAATATATAAAACAACAGAATTAATGAGCGGTGCACCCGGAAAAACATACCACTTAACAGTAAAAACCGATTTTAACAACGACGGAGCCGATGAGACCTACGAAGCAGAGACAAAGATGCCTGAAAAAGTAGAACTGGATTCTATTAACATTACCAGCCAAAAGGTTACCGGATACAAGTTCTTCTCCATTAACATGTATGCACAAGAACCGGCAGGCGAAAACTACTATATGTGTCGCTATCAGATAAACGATTCATTGTATACACAAATAAGCAAATACATTATATTCGACGACCTAAGTCTGGACAATCAATACATAAAAGGGCTCTCTTTAAGCTATTTTGCCGATTTAGAAGATAAAAGCCGCTATAGCGACGATGATATAAAAGATATGGCATTTATAGCTTCGGGAGATTCCGTCAAAGTTCTTTTTTCAAATATCAGCAAGGCGTATTATAATTTTCTGACGCAATGTCAGGAGGAGATCGATGGAGAAAATCCATTTTTCGGGGGGCCACTCAGCAACATAGATACCAATATATCGAACGGAGGAATTGGCTATTTTGGCGCTTACTGCGTTTCCGAAGCAGCAGGCGTAGCTCCTGAAAAAGAAGAATAGATTATGAGTCAACAGCTTTGATTTTGGACTTCAAAGCTGAACGACTCAGGCATGTTTGCATAATGCCGCGCAGTGAAAGATAAACCAGAAAAGCGGCCCACAATGCATGATTTCCCCATCGGTCATAGAACACAAAATAAACAACAAAAAAACTGGCCGAAGCAATGATCATGGAAAAGAGCATATATCGTGTAGCGGTAGCACCAATAAAAACGCCATCCCACAAAAAGGCGGCAAAGCCAGCCAATGGGATGGCCAGTACCCAGTAAAAATAAGTTTGAGAAGCGATCATGACATCCGTGTCATTGGTAAGCAGCCTAAGAAAGCTGTTACCTCCTACTGCATACAGAAGAGTGAATATCAACGACAAAATGCCACCCCATAAGAATAAAAGTCTGACCAGACGGTGTAAAGAACGTTTGTCTGCAGCTCCTACATATCGCCCTGTAAGTGCTTCGCCAGCGTAGGCAAAGCCATCCATGATATAGGAAAACAAGGTAAACAGTTGCATCAGTAGCACGTTGACGGCAAGTATCACATCACCTTGTTTGGCTCCGGAGGAAGTAAAAAAAACAGTAACCGCCACCAGGCAGAGTGTACGAAGAAAAATATCGCTATTCACCGAAAAGAAACGACGCATGGCCCTTATCTGCAAACTATTTTTTAAGTGATTCTTCAATCCTAAGCGACTGTAATACTTCATCCACAACAAAACAGCCATAAGTAAGCCGCCATATTGAGCAATCAAAGTACCAAGCGCCACTCCTGCTACATCCAAATGAAGAACAAAAACGAGGAAAAGACTACACAGGATATTTACCACATTTTGTGCAATGGAAATATACATGGGAAAACGGGAGTTTTGCATACCAATGAACCACCCCATAAATCCGTAAAGCGCTAATACGGCGGGAGCACCCCAAATGCAAATGCGAAAGTAGACGATAGCAAAAGTAGTAACCTGCGGGCTGGCATCTATAAAATGGAATGCCACCATTTGCAATGGAACTTGCAAAAGGACAAAGAGTAAACCAATGAAAACACCGGTAGAAAGCGAACGTATCAGCATACGAACAGCCTCATCCAAATGCCGCTTGCCATAGGCTTGTGAAGTCATGCCACTGGTACCCATCCGCAAGAATCCAAAGCTCCAGTATAGTATATTAAAGAGCATACCCCCTACGGCTACAGCCCCAATATATGCAGCCGACCCAAGATGCCCCACGATAGCAACATCAATGAGCCCGAGCAGAGGAACAGTAATATTTGAGATGATAGACGGAATAGCTAATTGGAGTATTTTCTTATTCATAGAAACGGATTTTAGGGCAAAATTAGCGATAAATTAAATTATTCAAAGATAATCTTGTATATTTGCATCTCTTTTACCGATACATACAGTGCATTAAAAATAAACCAAAGATATGATATCCAAGATTAAACAACTTCTCGAAGAGGTTGAAGCTCTTAAAGCTTCCAACGCCGAAGAATTGGAAGCTCTCCGCATTAAGTACCTGAGTAAGAAAGGTGCCATCAACGACTTGATGACCGATTTTCGTAACGTAGCAGCCGACCAGAAAAAAGAAGTAGGCATGAAACTAAACGAATTAAAAATAAAAGCTCAGGAAAGAATTTCTGCATTAAGAGAGCAATTTGACACACAAGACAATGGATGTCAGGAAATGGATCTTACCCGCTCTGCTTACCCTGTGAAGCTAGGTACCCGCCATCCACTCTCTATAGTGAGAAATGAAATTATTGATATATTTGGCCGCTTGGGCTTTAGCATTGCAGAAGGACCGGAAATAGAAGATGACTGGCATGTATTCTCCGCACTTAACTTTGCAGAAGATCATCCGGCACGCGACATGCAGGATACTTTCTTTATTGAATCGCATCCCGACATTCTACTACGCACACATACATCATCCGTACAAACCCGTGTGATGGAGACTTCGGAGCCTCCTATCCGCATCATTTGTCCGGGACGTGTTTATCGCAACGAGGCAATCAGCTACCGTGCACACTGCTTCTTCCACCAAGTGGAAGCGTTGTACGTGGACAAGAATGTTTCGTTCACCGACCTGAAACAGGTATTACTTCTTTTCGCTAAAGAGATGTTTGGTGCCGATACAAAGATTCGTCTGCGTCCATCGTATTTCCCTTTTACAGAACCGAGTGCCGAGATGGATATCAGCTGTAATATCTGTGGCGGAAAAGGCTGTCCATTCTGCAAACACACCGGCTGGGTAGAAATTCTGGGTTGCGGCATGGTAGACCCGAACGTACTTGAAGCCAATGGTATAGATAGCAAAATATACAGCGGATATGCTTTGGGGATGGGCATAGAACGCATCACCAACCTAAAATATCAGGTAAAAGATTTACGTATGTTCTCTGAAAATGACACACGATTCCTGAAAGAATTTGAAGCAGCAAACTAAACCCGTTGAGAAAGAAAGAACGATATGAAAAAGTAATTGCCTGGTTTCAGGAAAATGTGCCGGTAGCTGAGACTGAATTGCATTATAATAATCCTTTCGAGCTACTGATAGCCGTTATTCTGTCTGCACAATGCACTGACAAGCGAATCAATATAATTACTCCAAAGCTATTCCACGACTTTCCCACTCCCGAAGCGCTGGCGGCTACAACACCCGAAGTTGTATTTGATTACATTCACAGCGTGTCTTACCCTAATAATAAAGCCAAGCATCTGGTAGGTATGGCTCGCATGTTGGTAAAAGACTTCGGTGGCGAAGTACCAAACGAACTGGAACAGCTTATCAAATTGCCCGGTGTGGGACGAAAAACGGCTAACGTCATCCAGTCGGTCGTCTTTCACAAAGCCGCCATGGCAGTAGATACCCACGTCTTCCGGGTATCCAATCGCATCGGACTTACCACCAACTCAAAAACTCCACTGGCTACGGAGAAGGAGTTAATGAAATACATACCCAAAAAGCTGGTTCCTATCGCCCACCATTGGCTTATTCTACATGGCAGATACATCTGCCAGGCAAGAACCCCCAAGTGCACAGAATGCGGACTCAAACCGTGGTGCAAGTACTATTCAGAGCTGTATAAACAAGCAAAAGAGATAGAAAAAGGCACGAATAAATGATAGATTCGTAGCAAAAAATAGAATTATATAGTAACTTTGCACTCAGCGAAAAAGTACTAACACTTTTAAATAAAATAGAGTATTATGCAAACAATTGACCAATTCAATTTTGCCGGCAAAAAGGCATTCGTCAGAGTGGACTTCAATGTACCTTTGGACGAGAACTTCAACATTACAGATGACAATCGTATCCGCGCTGCTCTTCCTACCTTGAAGAAGATTCTATCGGATGGTGGCAGTTTAATCATTGGTTCTCACTTGGGTCGTCCGAAAGGCGTTACCGATAAGTTCTCTTTGAAACACATTATTGGCCGGATATCTGAATTACTTGGCGTTGAAGTTCAGTTTGCTAACGATTGTATGGGCGAACAAGCCGCCATCAAAGCTTCTGCTCTACAACCAGGCGAGGTTCTGTTATTGGAAAACCTCCGCTTTTATGCTGAAGAAGAAGGAAAGCCAAGAGGCTTGGCTGACGATGCCAGCGACGAAGAAAAAGCAACTGCCAAGAAAGCAGTGAAAGAAAGCCAGAAAGAATTCACCAAAAAATTAGCTTCTTACGCTGATTGTTATGTAAACGATGCTTTCGGAACAGCACACCGTGCGCACGCTTCGACCGCACTGATTGCCAAGTATTTTGATGTTAACAACAAGATGTTTGGTTACCTCATGGAAAAAGAAGTAAAGGCTGTTGATAAAGTATTAAACGATATCAAACGCCCTTTCACTGCTATAATGGGAGGTTCTAAGGTTTCTTCTAAGATTGAAATCATTGAGAACTTACTTTCAAAAGTTGATAACCTCATCATCACCGGTGGCATGACCTATACCTTTACCAAAGCAATGGGTGGTAAAATAGGATCTTCTATCTGTGAAAACGATAAGCTGGATTTAGCTTTAGAGCTCATTGAGAAAGCTAAGAAAAAAAATGTAGAACTTGTTCTTGCTTTGGATGCTAAAATAGCCGACAGTTTCTCTAACGATGCAAAAACTCAAATCGTGGCTGTTGATGAAATACCTGACGGATGGTCGGGATTGGATATCGGCCCTAAGACAGAAGAATTATTTGCCAAAGTAATTAAGGAATCAAAAACAATCCTCTGGAACGGACCTACCGGAGTATTTGAATTCGATAACTTCGCTCACGGATCAAAGTTAGTAGGCGAAGCAATAGTTGAAGCAACGAAGAACGGTGCTTTCTCATTAGTAGGCGGTGGCGATTCTGTAGCTTGTGTTAACAAGTTTGATTTAGCAGACGGCGTATCTTATGTATCTACCGGTGGTGGAGCTTTACTTGAAGCCATCGAAGGAAAAGTTCTTCCGGGTATTGCTGCAATTAAGGAATAATCTATCCAACGCATATATCGCAGGCAACTTTCCTTAAGGAGGGTTGCCTTTTTTAATACCCCTATGCTTTCTCTTAAAAAATGTCGTCATGAGAAAAATTCTATTCATTAGCCTTGCTCTATTAATGGGGCTTGCAGCGTGTACGGATAAAAAAGAAAAGATAGCAACCCACAGACTGCAAGCCATCAACCTGGGAGTTATGTCTTCTATGGATTATATTCCCTTTGCCATAGCAAATCAAGAGGGAATCTATGATTCTTTAGGATTGAAAGTAAACATCATGAAATTTTTATCGGCCAACGAACAGGATGCTGCCTTTCAGTCGGAAAAAGTAGATGGAACAGTGACTGGTTTCACCAACGCCATTCTGCAGCAAGTGCATGGCATACCTCTGAAAATAATCATGAAAAACGACGGATATTTCTGCTTCATTACCCGAAAAGAGAGTGGCATCAAGTCGTTGAAACAATTAAACGGTAAAATCATTGCCGTATCACACAACACCGCAATAGAATACTGTACAGACTACATTCTCAATAAAGCCGGCATTGCTGTCGAAGAAGTGAATAAACCTGCAATCAACAACATCATCATCAGATTGGAGATGCTTCAGAACAAACAAATTGATGCATCGATCTTCCCCGATCCATTTGCATCCATAGCTATGAGTAATGGATGCAGATCGCTGATCAGTACACAAGAGCTGGGTCTATCAGTCACCGGAACTATCTTCTCCGAAAAGGCACTGAAAGAAAAGAGCGAAGAAATCAAACAATTAATTATCGGATATAATTTGGCCGTAAATTATATGTACTCGCACCCCGATAAGGAGTGGAAGCAAGTATTGACTACAGATGCCGAGGTACCGGAAGCTCTTGCAAATATCATTGCGCTACCTCAATACCATCAGGCAACTCTGCCCGCCTCCAAAGACTTAGAAAACACTATTCTCTGGTTAAAAGCAAAGGGACTGGTGCCTGCATCTTATAACCAGAAAAACATTATAGATTCTACCTACACACGCCCTGAGATTATGACCAATGCAAATTAAGGGAATCATGATTTAACGTCATTCTTTGATCCGGTCATATCTCCAAAAAGCGGTTCTGCCCCCACAAGGAAAAGAATAACAGACCTATTCTAACCAATCATCAAACTCAAAGCTCAATTGCTCCCAACTCTCTTTCTCATTCTCTTTCTCATCCGTTTGCTCTTTAGGGTTAGAGACAGAAAGGCCGATGAGCCGTATAGGATTGCTGCTATAATCCACCTCTTTGAGCAGTTGCTTCGAAAGCGGAAGGATATCATTCAATGTGGTCAATTCATGCGTTTGGGTAAAGCTACGGGTTATCTGATTAAAATCATGAAACTTAATTTTTAACGTCAATGTGTTTCCCTGAAAATCAGCCTGTTTTAAGCGCTCCGCCAGTTCCGTGGCCACATGATACAACTCGATAATAACCGATGATCGCAGATTGATATCTTTTTCCAGCGTACGCTCACAACCTACAGACTTCCTGACACGCACAAACTCTACAGGCCGAAGATCTACTCCCCTTGAAAAATCGTAATACATCGCACCTGCCTTGCCAAACTGACGGGTAAGCATTTCTAAAGAACACGCCCGGAGCAGCTCGCCGTTGTGAATGCCCAGTGTGTGCATCTTCTTTGCCGTTACCGGCCCCACTCCCCAAAAAGATTCTATTGGCAAACGAGAAATAAAATCGAGCGCATGCTGAGGATGAATGGTACAAAGTCCATCAGGCTTACGATAATCAGACGCAATTTTAGCCAGAAACTTATTATATGAAATACCGGCCGAGGCAACCAACCCCAGTTCCTGACGTATACTGTTCTTTATTGCAATAGCTATATCCACCGCGAGAGAAATATTTTTCTTGTTATCCGTCACATCGAGAAAAGCTTCATCTAAAGAGAGAGGCTCTATAATATCGGTATACTCATGAAAGATACGATGAATTTGGCGAGAGACATCTCTGTAAACATCCATGCGGCCGGGAACAAAGATGAGATGAGGACAGAGCATTTTGGCCTTTTGAGAAGACATGGCCGAACGCACCCCATAACGCCTCGCTTCATAGCTGGCTGCGGCCACCACGCCTCGTTCCTCGGAATAGCCTACTGCTACAGGCTTTCCTCTCAATTCAGGATTGTCTCTTTGTTCTACTGAAGCAAAGAAAGCATCCATGTCAATATGTACAATTTTGCGCTCTACCATATCCTTTGAATATTCAAAAGTAAATAAAAAATAAAACTTTAACTCTGTTTTCTTTGTTATATATATTCAGGAATAAAGTAAATGAATAATATTATAACCACTTTTGATATGAATATATTTGATATAAAAGCCAGCAAATGGGACAGTGAATCAGTTCACTGGGAACGTTCGGAAGCCATTGCAAACAAAATAAGAGAACTTATTCCAATAACCCAAAGCATGACTGCAATGGAATACGGAGCGGGTACTGCCATACTAAGTTTCCTTCTGTCGAACCAATTTTCAAGAATAACATTGATGGACAGCTCTGAGGAAATGGTAAAGATGATGGAAGAAAAAATAAGTAAGAGTAATACAAAAAACCTTTTCCCCTTATTATTTGATCTTGAGAAAGAAGAATATGCTTACGGTACATTCGACTGTATCTTCACGCAAATGGTTCTCCATCACATACTTAATGTAGAGCTTGCGTTCAGTCGGTTCCATAAATTGCTTCACAGTGGCGGCTATCTGGCTATTGCCGATTTGTATGCCGAAGACGGATCTTTTCACGGAAAAGGTTTTGCGGGACACAATGGTTTCGACCCCGATCTACTAAAAACCAGTCTGGAAAAAGCAGGCTTTACAGAGATTACGTACGAACCTTGTTTTGTGATGAATAAAAGCGTCGGAGAAGAACTGCGGGCATTTCCGGTATTCTTACTCATCGCCAAAAAGAAATAGTTTTAGCCACTACATGTTTGGATAAACGAGATGGCAACATCAATAAAGATAGTAATGGTTATAGCCATTACTATTATAGTTGAATGTACTCTTGAATAAGCCGGCTTCAAGTTTTCAGCCAAAGGTATCTTGAATATTCGGGCACGCAGGTGCTTAAAGAGCAGATAGATAAAGAAGCCGAATATAGCGCCAACAATCATTCCCCCCATAACATCAGTAATAAAATGCACCCCCAAATAGATGCGTGAATAGCAAGTAATCATGCCCCATAAAGAGACCACGGTAGTAAATAAAATACATCTGTAAACAAGTGCCAGAAAAACAACAGCGCCAAATCCGTTGGTGGCATGAGAAGAGATAAATCCGAAACGGCCCCCTCTATAGTTATCAACAGTAAGAACCTGAGCCATGAAATCGGGATGGTGAGTAGGCCGTAACCTAGCAAAAAGGGGCTTTATTATACCGGCTGATGTTTGATCGCAAAGGCAGGCCAGAAGAACTAAGCAGCCAATAAACAAAAGAGCATGCCGCCACTTGGTTCTGTAGAAAGCAACAATAAGAAAGATGATGCAGAGAGGAATCCACAGCAATTTGCCGGAATAAAGCATCATAAAATGATCCCAAAACAGAGTATGATGACCATTCAGGAAGAAAAAAGAACTCCGTTCATACGGCAACATCCCTTCTCCAATATCTTCCAATCCAAAATCATTCATTTTACTTAGATTTTAGCAGCCATAAAGCAGTAGTATAAAAAGTTTTCATAGTGTAATAAGCCCCGCATAAATAAATATTAAATACCATTTATACGGGGCTTATTCTTGGGCAATGCCCAAAATATACAGTTATAGACACTTATGAAAAAACAGCCATTTATAATGCGCTGTTTTTCAAGGTGTTGCTAAACCAAAGTGGAGCTGGAGGGAGTCGAACCCTCGTCCAAACGAGGAAATCATAAGCCTTCTACATGCTTATCTTCGCCTAAATTTTCGTATCAAGGCAGAACCGAAGCCATCAACCTTAATCTTATCCTCTGTTTTTCACCATCGGCGCGAGGCCACCTCAGGCAATCTCCGATATGACTGCACCACTGAACCGGAATACTTCGAAGCCACAGCTTCCGAGTGATGTCTCGTCTCCGTACCTAGTACAGAGATTAAGTTTAATCTACTATAATTCGATTAAGCAGCAAGAGCGTAATTGTTTTCGCCAGATAAAATTTTGATAACTGATATTTAAGTGCAAATTACCGACGCACTGCATGCTTACCTACTATTTCTGCCCGCTGTCAAATCCAGTCAACCCCAAATTCTATAATTAGAGGAAGTGATAAACCACTTTAGCGTTGCAAAGATACGTATTATTGTTCTAATAATGATAGAATCATGGTCGATTATTCGTTTTTTCTGCTTTAAAAGCCAAGAATTAAAAGTTTATCGTATTTTTGTATCACATACGAAGATTAAAGTTATGATCAAGAAAATTATCAGTATCTGCCTAATCGGCATACTTGTAGGTTGCCAGTCCAAGAAGACCGCTCAAGAAAACAATAAAACGGCTAACGGTGAACTCACCATGCTTGTTGGTACATATACCCCCGCAGGCGCCGATGCAGGTATTTACACCTTTCGGTTGAACACGGAAACAGGTACAGTTACCCCTCTGAGTAAGGCCAAAGCCTCCAACCCGTCTTACCTCACGCCGTCTGCCGATGGTAAATTTATCTATGCCGTAAGTGAACAGGCCGACGAAACAGCTGCGGTCAACGCTTTTGCTTTCGATAAAGAGAAGGGAACGCTCAAAAAACTAAATGAGCAAAAGACAATGGGCACTGACCCGTGTTACGTCATTACCAATGGTAAAAATGTGGTTACGGCAAACTATAGCGGCGGAAGCATATCGGTATTTCCTATCCAGAAAGACGGGTCACTTTTGCCGGCATCCTCCGTCTTTACCTTCGAGGGGTCAGGCCCCGATTCGGTAAGACAAAAAACACCTCATCTGCACTGTGTACGCATTACTCCGGATGGAAAATATTTGTTTGCCGACGACTTAGGGTCGGATAAAATACGCAAATTCAATATTGACCCACAAGCAGATGCTACAAACAAGAAACCTTTCTTGAGCATCGGCACTCCTTCATCGTTTAAGTTAGCAGCCGGATCGGGCCCCCGACATCTGACATTTGCTCCGAATAACCGCTTTGCATACCTTATCAGTGAATTATCGGGCAAGGTAACCGCCTTTGAGTATGCCGACGGGCAATTAAAGGAGTTTCAATCTATAGCGGCCGATACGGTTGGGGCACATGGTAGTGCCGATATTCACATCAGCCCTGACGGAAAGTTTTTATATGCCAGCAATCGGCTGAAAGCCGACGGTGTTGCCATCTTCCGCATTAATGAAGCCAACGGCATGCTGACCAAAGTGGGCTATCAGCTCACCGGCATTCATCCCCGCAATTTTATTATTACTCCCAACGGAAAGTTCTTGTTGGTGGCTTGCCGCGACAGCAACGTTATTCAGCTGTTTAAAAGAGATTCCGACACCGGATTATTAACCGATACACAGAAAGACATAAAGTTAGAGAAACCGGTTTGCATTAAATTTGTAGAATAAGCATCCGCTTTATTTCTAAAGAGAAGATACCAATAGGGGGTAAAACAGCGTGCTGTTTTACCCCCTATTGCAAATGGGCCGGTTACTTTCTGCGGGCTTTACTAACACTAAGAACAGGTGTTTTAATGCAACTTAACGCCTTAAGTAAGCAAATGCCACGGCTTATGTTCCTCGTTCCCCGTGTGGAGTCTCTACAGTCCCCGCATGGGGACTGTAGAGACTCCACACGGGGACTGTAGGGATCACGGCCGGGAAACGAGAAGGACAAACCGTATCAATGGGTTATTTATGCCGTCAACGCATATTAGGTTAGAGTGCTTTTACTGATACACCACGCCCTTTCTTCGCACACTGAATACATCCTTTACGAAGCGTTCCTTCTTGAAAATTAAAGATCAGATTGGGATTAAAGTGTTGCCCGTTGATGCGGGTTTCGAAATGTAAATGCTCTGTTGTGGCACGCCCCGTGCGACCGGTTAACGCAATGGCTTGTCCGGCCTTGACTTCATCGCCACTCTTTACGAAATTCAGAAAGTTGTGACTATACACCGTTTCCAGTCCGCTGGCATGGCGCACCACAATTACGTTGCCGTAACCACTGTAAGGTTTTGCCATGCGTACTATCCCGCTGAAGGCACAATAGATAGTATCTTTGGCACACGTTTTAATATCCACTCCACTATGTCCTTTTCGTTTGCGCGAAGCATAACCCGAAATGACTTTGGCTCCGGGCAGCGGAAAAGCAAATTCGGTTGCCGGTATGGCTCCTAAATCAATAAGCAGTTTATTGCCATGTTCAAACAAACCGGGTGTTGCCACACGTATATCGCTTATCTCCCTCGGCGAGAAACAAGAGTGTGACTGCTGTGCGCCGACAGACAATGAAAAGCAACACAAAAAAACATACAGGAGTCTCTTAATCATAACGGTATCAGTTAAAGAACAGCATTTCTCCGCCATCGGACGCTGCATAGTTTATCAATAAAGTCTGTATCATTTCGGCAGCTTTCTTCAGCCCTTCCGCACCATCATACCCGTTGACAATGGCAAGGATGTGTGTTGTCTCCATGTCCATTTTCGTACGCTCGTTATCGCTCGTTGGTGTACCGATGCCTCCTGCGGAATCACGATAAACCGGCAAGCCTTCAATGTTAAGCAACCCCCGGCCTATACCTTCAAAAGGTTCGCCCGATTTCCCGATGCCCAATTCCAGATGTGTTCCTGCTATCTTATCGGCATCAAAGCCACCGATGGAATAACCCGTGCGCAATGACACAAGATTAATGAGATCTACCAACGTGTCTATCCGATAAAGCGGAATGCCGCGCATTAATCTTCTGCGCAACGCTTCGGCCGAAGGGCGATAACGTCCCGGATCTTTGCCGCAATTTTTATACGCTTCACGCGTAGCAGCTATGGCCGGTTGAGATTTTATATCGTCCAACCTCGTTGTCGAAGTGAGTTCCTTGGTAAAGATATTAATCTCGTGCCACAAAGCAGCCGAAAAAGAAGAGTTTTTTACTTCTGCATAAACAGCCACTCCGGCGAAACAGGGGCATGCAGCGTTAATTTCCTTAGATACAGTTATGGTGTGCATAAATGTTTTATCTTTTATTTGTTCAACATAATTCCTGATAGAATGCGACCGGATTTGATGCCCAGCCGACGTGCGGAGAAGAACTCCTTATGCTGTATATAGGTACAAATACCTGCTATCTGTATCTGCTCCCGAGGTACTCCGAAGGCTTGAATTTGTATGCGATTTGCTTCCGACAAATCGATATGGTATTTAGAGGTTTCTTCATTCCACCGGGAAATGCTTTCCATGCAGTAACCTTCGGATCGGAAAGATTCGTAAACCTCCTCGCCCACTTCAAAAGAAGCCAACGAAATGCCGGGGCCCAAACAAGCCAACACTTCTGCTCCCACCGTACCAAAAGTATCTTTCATCACACGAAGTGTATGCGCTACAATACCTTTTACAGTGCCGCGCCATCCGGCATGAACAGCGGCAACTACTTCATTTCGGCGGTCATATAACAGGATAGGAATGCAATCGGCGGTAGACACACAAACGCAACAGCCTCTCTCCTGAGTCACAACAGCATCTACCCCATTAAGTAAATCGGATCGATGTACGGCATCTGCTGCAAGAAAATCAGTATTAATAATGCGCACTTCCGTGCCGTGTATCTGGTAAGGAATGATCAATTCGTGCGGACGCACGGGCAATGAACGACAAAGTATGTCTTGATTGCGACGCACATTACCGGCATCATCGCCGGTAAAGGGAGAACAATTAAATGTTCCGTACTCTCCCGTGCTGCATCCACCCTTACGCGTAGTTACAAAACAAGCGATGTCAGGATACGCACTTAACAGTTCGTATCCCAACATCGCTCTATCTTTAGTTAACAGAATCATTTTACTTCTTCATCTTCATCGTCGTATTCTATTTCCTCTTCCTCCTCATCGTCGTCAATATCTTCATAGATGAAATCAAGTTCTTCGTCTTCTCCCATCTCACGAAGTTCATCCTTTAAACGTAGCACATCTTTGGGACGATGCACAATAGCCTCTATCTTGTTACTGTCTTTATTCAATTCCTCCCACAAAATGTCTTTCAACAAAGAAATTCCCAATCCGGTAATGGATGAGATAAAAAGATGAGGAATCTCTTCGGGCAGGGTCGGCTCTATTTCATCCATCAGTTCCTGATCGAGCATATCGCACTTCGTAACAGCAAGCACTCGCTGCTTATCGAGCATCTCGGGATTAAAGGTTTTCAATTCATTCAGTAAAATGTCATATTCCTTACGAATATCGTCGCTATCTGCCGGCACCATGAACAGCAACAATGAATTGCGCTCTATGTGCCGCAAAAAGCGGAGTCCAAGACCTTTGCCTTCGCTGGCACCTTCTATGATACCGGGGATGTCTGCCATGACAAACGATTTTCCGCTGCGGTAAGGCACAATGCCTAAATTAGGTTCAAGCGTAGTAAACGGATAGTCGGCTATCTTCGGTTTAGCAGCCGAAACGGATGAAAGTAAAGTAGACTTTCCGGCATTCGGGAATCCTACCAGTCCCACATCAGCCAGCAGCTTCAACTCCATGATGATAGTCAGTTCCTGCATCGGTTCTCCGGGTTGCGCAAAGCGTGGCGCCTGACGCGTTGCCGTGCGGAAATGCCAGTTTCCCTGTCCGCCACGACCGCCTTTAAGCAAAACAACTTCTTGATCGTGTTCTGTCACATCACAGATGTACTCACCCGTCTCAGCATTATAAACCACTGTGCCACAAGGAACCTCAATAACCTTATCGTCGCCATCTTTACCAAAACTACGGTTCTTGCTGCCCGATGCTCCATGACCGGCCAATGCGTGGCGATCATACTTCAGGTGAAGCAATGTCCAGTAGTTACGATTACCACGCAAAATAATATGGCCTCCTCTACCGCCGTCGCCTCCATCGGGGCCGCCGTTAGGAACATACTTCTCGCGCCTCATGTGTGTAGATCCTCTACCGCCCTTTCCTGAACGGCAATATATCTTTACGTAATCAACAAAATTCGATTCAGCCATATTTTCTAGTCTTAAAAATCAGTAGCCAAGTAATAAGTAACCTCAAGCCATCGGCATAGTTACCTGTTACTTGGCTACTATCAATTATAAATTCGCTATTGCACTGCAAATATCGGCAAAGATGCCGTCCATAGTGCCCAGCCCGTTAATGTGCCGGTAAGTACCTTCTTTTTTATACCATTCGATAAGAGGAGATGTTTGAGAATGATAAACAAATAAACGCTTCTTGATGGTTTCTTCATTGTCATCTGCACGGCCCGATTCCAGTCCGCGTTTGATGAGGCGTGTCATCAATTCATCTTCAGGAACTTCAAGATCCAACATAACAGACACTGCCTGGCCTCTATCCGAGAGCATTACTTTCAAGGCCTCTGCCTGAGCAATTGTACGGGGAAATCCGTCAAATATAACCCCTTTACTCTCCTTAAAACTATCAAAAACACTAGCCAATATGTCAATCATCAAAGCATCGGGAATTAATTGCCCCTGATCGATGTATCCTTTGGCTGTTTTGCCAAGTTCGGTACCGTTTTTTATTTCTGCACGAAGCACATCTCCGGTAGAGATGTGATTAATTCCAAACTTTTCTACTATACGCTCGCTTTGCGTTCCTTTGCCGGAACCGGGAGCGCCGAAAATAACAATGTTCAACATCTTTCTCTTTACTTAGTTATAATTCAAAATTGATTTAAACGTTTATTCTACTACAGTATAAATATCAGGATAGTTGCGCCCGTAGCCGTCATAGTCGAGTCCGTAACCAACAATAAAATCGTTTGGAATCTCCATGGCTACATATTCAATATCAAGTTGCACTTTCAGCTTCTCGGGTTTTACCAACAATGAAGCAATGTGAATCTCTTTAGGGCCCCGTGTGCCAAGAGTTTCGATAAGACGCTGCATGGTGAGACCGGTATCAACAATATCTTCAACAATTACAACGGTTCGTCCGGCTATATCTTCATTAATGCCTATCACTTCTTTGATAGCTCCTGTAGAAGAAACTCCCTGATAAGATGCCAGTTTCACAAAAGAAATCTCGCAAGGAATGGTGATATGTTTCATCAAATCGGCCGTAAACATAAACGAACCGTTCAATACACTAAGAAACAGCGGATTTTTATCTTTTAAATCACTATTTATTTCGTTGGCTACGCGCTTTACCTCTCTTAAAATATCCTTTTCCATGATGGAAACGGAGAACAGTCTATCTTTTATTTTAATGGTGTCCATACCGTTTTTTTTAGTTGTAATGGGGCAAAAGTACGATTTTTATTCCACTCCATGCATCATCTTCTGCAATTTCTTCGAAAGGAGAAAGAGAATAACAGAGGCTATGCCGGACATAATAACAAAAATCACAAAGAAGTCATACATGTTTTCAATGCGAAATCCAAGCAATAATTTTACTTTACCCGCCTCCGGATACAGCCCGCCTAACATGCCCGCAAACTTATTGGCTGTAGCAATTGACAGATACCAAAGTCCCATCATCAGAGAAGCAAAACGGGCGGGAGTAAGCTTATTTACCATAGACAGTCCGATGGGTGAAAGAGCTATTTCGCCCATGGTATGGATAAAGTACAGACCGGTAAGCCACATCAGGTTTACCTTCACTCCGGGTTGAACTCCGTTTACTCCAAAGCAAATGAATAAATAACCCAGAGAAAGCAGCAATAAACCAATAGCTTGCTTGGTCGGTGATGATGGTTCCATCTTCTTTTTGCTGAGAAAGCTCCAGAAAGTCGGCATAATGTAGGCCAAGATAACAACAAAAAAAGGATTGAACGATTGAATCCACGAAGCAGGCATCTCCCAACCCAGAATAACGCGGTCGGTTTGTTCGGCAGCAAAAAGGGTAAGTGAAGCTCCAGCTTGTTCGTAAGCCGCCCAAAAGAAAATAACAAAAAAGGCGATGATGTAAATTACAAATATACGGTCGCGCTCTATTTTCGTCAATGAACTATCCAAAAGAATGGTTACCGGAAAAACAATACAAGCTGTAAATATACCAACGCTGATCCAATCTCCATCAAGCCACTCATAAAAGAAAGTGCCCAAGACAAGGGTAAGCAGACCAAGAATACAAACATTGCGAAGCAAATGTGAGTCGCCTTTTATCAGGTTTGCCGTTTCTTCTTCATGTTTTTTACCGGCTTTTGCATCCGGAATAATGCCCAGTGGCTCTCCGCTAGGCGAAATCAGGTACTTGTTTTTTTGCGTTTCAAACAACACGATCGTTAATAGAATAACGAAAGCGGCAATGAGGAATCCCCACTTAAAATCATGGGGATTGCCGGTTTCGCCAAAGTAACCACAAATAAGTGGCGCCATAAAGGCTCCGACATTTACACCCATATAGAAAATAGTATAGGCTGCATCAATACGTTTATCACTCGGTTCATATAATTGCCCCACGAGCGAAGCAACGGTTGGCTTAAAACATCCGTTGCCGAGAATTAATAGAGTAAGCCCGCCATACATTAACCAATGCGAAAGCTGTACGGTTTCAAGCATCGATGCACTTGCGAAAAGAAAGAATTGGCCGGCACCCATCAATACGGCTCCCCAAAAGATAGAGCGACGAATTCCCCAATATTTGTCGGCTATGTATCCGCCGATAAGGGGAGTAAGATAAACCAGACCGGTGTAACTGCCATAGACGGAAGTGGCAAGTTCTTTATCAAACATCAATGCCTGGGTAAGAAAAAGAATAAAAATAGCGCGCATGCCGTAATAGCTGAAGCGCTCTGCAGTACTTGTGGCAAAAATCAAATACAGACCCTTGGGGTGCCCTTTAAATGTACTCATAATGTCATGAAGTTATTTTTGTTGTATTAATGCCTGCAAAAGTAGTTATTTTGCAGGAGTTTTAGGCTAAGTGCTTGACTGTTTTGCAGGTATTGAGTATTTTTGCATAGTCGAATAAAAAAAGTTTATCATGAAAATCTTTCCCGGAAGTAGTATTAGAAAATTAGACGCTTATACCATAGAACACGAACCGATCGCTTCTATCGACTTAATGGAACGGGCGGCCCGCACGCTTACAACAGCGATTACCGAGCGTTGGTCCGATCAAATTCCCGTCACTGTGTTTGCCGGCCCGGGCAACAATGGTGGAGATGCACTGGCTGTGGCACGTATGCTAAGCGAAAAAGGCTACAAGGTAGAGGTTTATCTGTTCAATACGCAAGGAAAAATATCGCCGGACTGCCAAACTAACAAGGAGCTGGTAGGAATGATGAATGAAGTCTCATTCACCGAAGTAACGAGCCAATTTACGCCTCCCCTACTCACTGAAAAGCATGTGGTGGTCGACGGGCTTTTTGGTTCCGGATTAAATAAACCGCTGAGCGGCGGCTTTGCTGCCGTAGTGAAATATATAAATGCATCACCGGCCACGATTGTGGCTATCGACATGCCGTCGGGACTGATGAGCGAAGAAAATACTTTCAACATCCGGGCAAACATCATTCGGGCAGACTATACTTTCAGTTTACAATTTCCTAAACTAGCTTTTTTATTCTCAGAGAATGAGGAATTGGTAGGAGAATGGAGCTTGCTAAACATCGGCATAAGCAATGAAGCCATTGTTCAAACAGAGAGTGACTATTCGTTACTGGAAGAAGAAGAAATAAAGGAGTTGATAAAACCAAGAAAAAAATTCGCCCACAAAGGAAACTTCGGACATGCGTTGCTCATTGCCGGTTCTTACGGCATGGCCGGTGCATCAATACTTGCCTCCAGAGCTTGCCTACGTTCAGGTGCGGGATTATTAACCGTACACGCTCCGACACGAAACAACGACATTTTACAAACAACCGTACCCGAAGCCATACTCGAAACAAATGGAAGCGAGGACTATTTTGATGTTCCTACCGATACGGATAATTATCAGGCAGTAGGCATCGGCCCCGGACTCGGAAAACACAGCGAAACAAGAGCGGCTTTATTAGAGCAACTCACCAGTTGCCAAATACCCATGGTGATAGACGCCGATGCATTAAACCTGCTGGCTGAAGATCGTTATGCACTCTCTACAATTCCTAAAGGTTCCATACTAACCCCGCATCCTAAAGAGCTGGAAAGACTGGTAGGCAAATGTCAGGACTCTTACGAAAGATTGAGAAAAGCTTGCGAGCTGGCACAAACAGCAAAAGTGCACATTGTTCTCAAAGGGGCCTATTCAACCATAATAACTCCGCAGGGCAAATGTTACTTCAACCCCACCGGAAATCCGGGAATGGCCACCGCCGGCAGTGGAGATGTACTGACAGGTATAATACTCGCACTGCTTGCTCAAGGATATGCAGCCGAAGATGCTGCCAAAATAGGCACTTATGCCCACGGAATGGCCGGTGACTTTGCGAAAGAGAAATATGGAATGACGGCACTCACTGCCGGAGACATTATCGAATTTCTGCCGACAACATGGAAGAAACTAAAATAAAACATAAAACCATATTTAGTGTTTATTACTTATATTAGCGCCAAAGCATCAAATAATTTTATTAAATTTGCTAAATAAACCTGCTAAACAATCAAAAAGAATGAAAAGATCCATCCTGCTCTTAGGCTTATTTCTTTCCGCCGTTGCTTATCCACAAACGAAGGTAACGCTGGGAATAACACACGGAAAAGATTTTGGAGTAACCTACACACTTCCTAAAACTGAAATTGAAGTAGAAGTCAGAGCGACTAAAATAACATACATGCCCGGAGAATTCGGCAAATACGCCGAACGCTATTTACACCTTACCGATGTTTCCATCGATCCGGAAGAATATTGGGAATTGACAAGTGTGAAAGCACAACCTATTGGAGTACCTAACAGTGAGCGGACTTACTTTGTGAAAATGAAGGATAAAACGGTTGCTCCACTAATAGAATTGACAGACGATGGTATCGTAAAGTCCATCAATATGCCTGTCAGTGCGAAAAGAGCACCGATAACAAAGGCTCCGTTGACAAAACAAAAACAGCAACTCAATCCGCGTGATTTTTTGACAGAGGAAATACTAACAGCTACTTCTACCGCAAAAATGGCCGAACTTGTAGCTAAAGAAATATATAATATAAGGGAAAGCAAAAATGCGCTTTTACGCGGGCAAGCAGACAATATGCCAAAAGATGGCGAACAATTGAAGCTCATGCTTGATAATCTGGACGAGCAGGAAAGTGCAATGACCGCAATGTTTTCAGGAACAAAAAACAAAGAAGAGAAAGTATATACTATTCGTTTAGTTCCTGACAAAGAATTTAAAAATGAAGTCGCTTTCAGATTTTCCAAAAAATTGGGTGTTGTAGCAAGCACAGATTTAGCAGGCGAACCGATTTACTTCAACCTGATCGATTTGAAAACGATAAATATCCCCACTCAGGAAGATAAAAAGAAAGAGCTTGATGGCGTAGCATACAACGTTCCAGGAAAAGCGAGAATTACCATTCTACAAGATAAAAAACCGCTTTTCGAGGGAGAGTTCCCTATTACTCAATTTGGAACCGTAGAGTATCTGGCACCTGCTCTGTTTGATAAAAAGTCCACAATAAAAGTACTATTCAATTCAACAACCGGCGGATTAATAAAAGTAGATAGAGAAGAAGAGGATAAATAGAATGACAGTTTCTTCTCTCACAGCTTATTATAATATTTAATGAATCCGTCTTTATGCAATTTGTTGAGATATAAAAGTACTCTTGACTCGTAATTTTCTTCAAAATTAAAATGCGCTGCAAGAAGCCCTATAATATCTCCTACTGTACGTTTACCATCTATCAACGTCCAAACGGACGAACCATGTTCTTCTAAACAGAGATGAATGCAAGAAGACAATCCCAATGGTCGAAAAAGGTTATTTACCCATTTTGCCTTGAAACGAGGAAAGGCGATTGTAATGCAATCGCCTTTCAATTTGGTTGTAATATGTTCATTATGAACAGGTATTACCTCTAAAAGATTTATCTTTTCTTTCACACGTTCCAAACTATTATTCCTTAATGTTGGCCTTTTGCAAGCCGTACCCTTTTTTCTTGTCTTCAGCTTTCAACATCAAAGAAACAATAAGAGCCAAAACACCAAAACCAGTGAAAACAAGCATTGGAATAGTATAATTGTATGTAAGTGTTCCATCAGGAAGAACAGTCCTACTATATTTTTCAATTACCCAACCGATAAGCAATGGAACCAAAGATAAGCCAATGTTTTGCACATAGAAAATCAAAGCATAAGCCGTTCCTAACTGATTTTGCGGAATTATCTTCGGAACCGAAGGCCACATTGCCGAAGGAACAAGTGAGAAAGCAATACCAAGCACAATCATGACGAGAGTAGCAAACCACCATACATTAAGAAATGGCATGGCAAACAATAAATGAACAATAATGAGCAAGAAAGAACCTAATACCATTAATGAAGCACCTTTGCCTACCCGATCATAAATACTGCCGAAAAGAGGAGTCAACAATATTGTGCCATAAGGAAGAAGACTCGGTATAGTACCGGCTAAATTTTCGGCGATTCCATATTTATAGATCATTATTTTAGTAGCAAATTTCAGGAAAGGAAATACCCCTGAATAAAAAAGCACACAAAGAATAGCGATCAGCCAAAAGCCTTTATTGGTAACTATGTTTTTAAAATCGGACATGCGAAAAGCATCTTCTTCCTCACCAATAACCGGTTCAATAGAAGCATCAAGTTTACGATCCATCACATTATAAACCAAGAATGAAATGGTTCCGATGCAAAGCAAAATTAGTCCGAAAAGAACGGGCATAGATACATTATTGTGAAAATGCCTAGCAATAGGTAAACTGAAACTCAAAGCAAAAGCTGTTCCTATACGGGCAGTAGCCACCTGCAGTCCCATTGCCAACGCCAGCTCATGTCCTGTAAACCATTTCACTATCACTTTTGAAACTGTTATACCCGCAGTTTCAACTCCAACTCCAAAAGTGGCAAAACCTAAACAGGCAAGTAGCACCTGATAACTAAGACCATATAAATGACCTTCAACAGTGAAAAGCGGAGATACGGCATAGCATTTTATCGCCGCTCCTGTTACCATAAGCAAGCAAGACATAGTACCGGTAAAACGAACTCCTTTCTTATCAAGAATGATTCCACCCAAAAGAAGCATAAACAAAAACACATTAAAATAGCCGTATGAACCCGTAAAGAATCCATATTCGGTTGATGACCAACCCAAATCTTTAGTCAACATATCTTCGAGTGGGGCCATACAATCGGTAAGAAAGTATCCGCACATCATAGTAAATGATACTACAATCAGAGCCGACCAACGTGCCGTTTTAGAGTTACTCAATTTTGCTTTAATAAGTTCTGTCATTTTTACAATTTCATTATTTCAAGTTAGTAAATTCGGTTTTTAAGCATCAAAAGTACACAAATCCTTCGGATTACAATCAATAAAGATAGAATAATAAAAAACGAAAGCTCCGGGAAGTAAGTGTTTTGAGGTTCTATCAATACCCTTACTTCCCGGAGCTTTCGTACCCTCGGTCTTTATGATTTCGATTAATTAGCAGTCGAATCAGTAGTAGCAGGTGCCGGAACAGTAGTTTCTGCTTTAGGAGCAGCAGTGCCTGCCGGCAAATTATACGGATTTGTTTTTTCTTCTTTTTGCGCTTGTTCCAAAATCACATCCTGATCTTTATGGCTAAAAGACGGAACAATGTAAGCTGATGCAACGCTTAACACAACCATAAACACAGCTAATCCCCAAGTGGCTTTCTCTAAGAAATCAGTAGTTTTGCGTACACCCATAATTTGATTAGATGAAGAAAAACCTGATGAAAGCCCTCCTCCTTTGGAGTTCTGTATCAAAACAATGAAACACATCAATATGGAAGCAATAACCATTAAGATAATTAATAATAAATACATTTTGTTATTTTGATTTAGCGTTAATAATCAATTTCTCTAAAAACCTTATTTGATCTGCAAAGTAAGCATTTTTTTTTGGATATTTCAAATTTAATTTTTCAATTATTTCTAATGCTTTTGAATAACGCTGCTGTTTAATATAAATTTTAGCTAAAGTTTCAGTAAAGCAACTATCGTCATCCTCGTCAGCACGACTCTCAATTTCAGGCAATTCAATATCTAAATCCCCTTTTTCTTCCAATGGTTTCATCCTAAGTGATAATATATCGCTACTATTCATCTCGATAAAATCATCAATCAACTCATGCCCATGCAATCGTGGCACATTTTCAGTCGGTTCATCAAGAGGTTGCGAAACTTGATTCTCAATTATCAAATAGGGAGTGTAGTCTGTAGCATAATCAAAATCGGATTGCTGAGAAAGCTCTTCAGGCACAGAAGATAAAAAACGATTTATTAGTGATAAAGTGCGATCAAGATCGGGCTCTTGCTCCAACGCATCAACTAACAGTTCTTTCTTCTTACGACTATGCAATAAATATTTATCTCCTTCAATTAAATTAAAAAGTAGTCGCCGATCGGCAACATAAAGTGTTGCCCTACGCAATTCGGAACCAAAGGTTATATCATGGAGCAAATATAAATTTTTAAGATAAAGCAGCCGCAAAGATTGAAAATAGGGGTAACGTGCCAATAAGGTACGCAGCTCATACAAGGTGTCCTTATTAAGCATATCAGGATGCTCAATCCATTGTTGAAAATTAGCCGATGTCATCATTTACCAGTTAGCCACAGTTGCATTAAATATCTGATCTGTTATCTCTTTAACCATCTGTTCAATCAATTCATCCTGTACAGCCGTAAGCAACTTCGTAGAATCATAGGTACGAAAAGCAGTAAACTGTTGTTCAAAGTCCTCACCATGGTTTGTATTATTAACAAAGCGCACATTGACAGTGATAGTAAGCTTCACTTCCGAAGAATAACCATCTGATTTCACCGCTTGATTGTACTGGTTATAACCGGTAATCTCCCCATCTATTTGCAGATCAGCATTACGGGGTACTAATCTCAAACGAGTCTGTTGAATATAAGTATCTTTCAACTTTTGATTGAATGTAGTAGCCAATGGAGCATACACATATGCCGCTTTTATTGGAAAATCAGCTATAGAGATGGTTTTTACCTTATCATAATTAATAGAAGCTCCATTAAACTTATAAGAAATGCTGCATGAGTTTACCAATATCAATAAAGACATAACTAAAATTACATGCGCTATTTTTTTAATCCAATCCATATTCTTTTATCTTTCTATAAAGGGTACGTTCCGAAATATTTAAATCTTTAGCTGCGTTTTTACGCTTACCATGGTGTTTCTCAAGCGCTTTTCGTATCATATCTCTTTCTAACTCATCAAGCGACAACGATTCCTCAACATATTCTTCAGTATCTTGTATATCATCATCCTCTTGCTTAGTGCCCATAGAGTGTAGATTAATAGTAGAAACTGACTGAGCCTGATTCACAATAGGAGAAGGTGCATAATAAGTCGGTGCCGATGTTGAAACAGATCCACTATTAGCAGCTCTTTCAGACATAATCTCACGAACAAGTTTCTTCAATTCCGTAACATCCTGGCGCATATCAAACAATACCTGATAAAGAATTTCACGTTCACTTTCAAAACCTTTCCCTGCCTTTACTCCAAGCAATGCCGGTAAGCGTTGTTCTGATTGCACAGGAAGATATGTTTGCAACATTGATGCATTTATTTCACGGTTGGTTTCTATAATAGAGATCTGTTCAGTGATGTTTTTCAACTGACGTACATTCCCTGGCCAACGATAAGAAAGAAGAATATGACGGGCATCTTCAGTAAGCTGAATAGCGGGCATGCGATATTTTTCAGCGAAATCTGAAGCAAATTTACGAAACAAGAGTATAACATCCTCTGCCCTTTCACGTAAAGAAGGTATTTGAATGGGCACTGTGTTTAGACGATAAAAAAGATCTTCACGAAATCGCCCTTCAGAAATAGCTTGAGTGAGATTTACATTTGTAGCAGCCACAATACGTACATCTGTTTTTTGCACTCTAGAAGAACCTACTTTAAGAAATTCTCCGCTCTCCAATACACGAAGCAGACGAGCCTGAGTAGGCAATGGCAATTCTCCCACTTCATCTAAAAAAATCGTCCCTCCATCCGCCTCGCCAAAATAACCTTTTCTATCTCCAATAGCACCTGTAAAAGCTCCTTTCTCATGCCCAAATAATTCCGAATCAATTGTGCCTTCAGGAATAGCGCCACAATTTACAGCAATGTATTGGCCGTGCTTCCTACGACTAAATTGATGAATAATTTGCGGAAAACTTTCTTTTCCGACACCACTTTCGCCAGTTATAAGTACAGATAAATCGGTGGGTGCTACTTGAATAGCAATATCGATGGCACGTATAAGAGATTCGGCATTACCAATAATTCCAAATCTCAACTTTACTTGTTGAATCTCCGCTTTTGTCATAATATACTAAATCTATGACAAAAATACAAAAAGCATTCAATAGCACAAGAGAAAAGAAGAGATATTAGATAAAGAGTACTACCTTTGCAAAAAAATCATCGACAAGATTAACTTATAGAATATTATGAAGAAACATCTTTGGAATTTTACAAAAACTTATTTGCTCTTAACAATTATCTTCAGTTTAGAAAAGCCTTTATTTATGCTTTATTACTACAAGCTATTCAAAGGCATTACATTAACTGATTATCTTGATGTAATCATTCACGGCCTTCCGCTTGATTTATCCATGGCGGGTTATCTGACAATTATTCCGGCAATTATTCTAATAATGTCTTTATGGATTGTGCCCAACATTATTTCGAACATACGAAAAATATATTATAGTCTCATCGCATTCCTCATTTCACTGGTTTTCATTTGCGACCTTGAATTATATAAATATTGGGGGTTTCGTTTAGACTCGACTCCTTTCTTCTACTTTTTCTCTTCTCCCAAGGACGCATTGGCCAGTACAAGTATTGGGATTGTCATTCTAGGAATTTTAGTGTTACTAATTCTTTGTTGGGCAATATATTATCTATTTTACAAAGTACTAATAAATGAAAAGAGAGAAAGAAAGATACTCAAACATCGATTAGCAACTTCAGGTGTACTCATTCTATTAACAGGACTTCTTTTCATCCCCATCCGAGGGGGACTTACTGTTTCCACCATGAATGTAAGCAAAGCATACTACAGCAATAATATGTTACTTAACCATGCGGCAATAAATCCTCTATTCAACCTAATGGCGTCCATCAGCCATGAAACAGACTTCGGAAAGCAATACCGCTTTATGAGCCCTGAAACAGCAAATAAAGAATTCGATCAACTCATTGAAAAGCCTACTACCGATAGTATCCCCCGGCTAATAACTAAAGAACGTCCCAATGTTATTATAATAGTACTCGAAAGTTTTATGTCTAAAACCATGGAAACGCTGGGAGGTTTACCCAATGTGGCCGTAAATATGGACAAACTCGGGCGTGAAGGAATTCTGTTTACTCATTTCTATGCCAATAGTTTCAGAACAGATCGCGGGCTTGTTTCGATTCTTAGTGGATATCCGGGTCAACCGACAACAAGCATTATGAAATATCCCCAAAAAGCTCAATCTCTTCCTGCTATTCCTAAATCGTTAAAAGAAGCAGGGTATAATTTACAATATTACTACGGAGGGGATGCTGATTTTACAAATATGCGCTCTTATCTTTTTGCAATGGGAATCAACAATATTATTTCGGATAAAGATTTTCCACTCTCAGAAAGGCTGAGTAAATGGGGAGCACACGATCATATTGTATTTAATCGTATGATCTCGGATTTAAAAGGTGAACAAAAAGAACCTTTCATGAAAATACTCCAGACTTCCAGTAGCCACGAACCTTATGATGTTCCTTTTCACAAACTAAGCCATCCGTATCTCAATTCGGTGGCCTATGCAGATAGCTGCTTAGGTAACTTTATCGACCAATTCAAACAAACTAAATGGTGGGATAATAGCATTGTTGTCCTCGTACCCGACCATGCAAGGCGCTACCCCGATGACCTAAGTAATTTTTCCGTGAAAAGATATAAAATCCCATTGATTATTATTGGAGGAGCAATCAAGGCACCTATGCATATTGATACTTATGCATCTCAAATAGATATAGCTGCAACTTTGCTCGGACAGTTAAATATCCCTCATAAGGAATTTCGTTTTAGCAAAAACATACTTAATCCAAAGTCACCTCATTTCGGATATTTCACATTTCCTAATATTTTCGGAATGGTTACACCTGATAATACGGTCATATTCAATTGTGAATCGGGCAAATCGATAACCGATACAGGCAGTAAACCCGGCAAAAACTTAATAAAGGGAAAAGCCTTTCTGCAAAAATTATACGATGATTTAGCTAAACGTTAACAAACGAAAGCTAGAGGAAGAGTTATGTCTGCAACATAAAGTATAAGCATTCACGGTAATTACATCAAATATTCATATATAAAAAAAGCTCCCGACATTAAGTCAGGAGCTTTTTTATATATGAAATATAATTCACTAATTAAGAACTACACTTAAACCTCATCATCAACTGTATCGAGCTTCAATTTGTCACTATCATCGCGTTTCTCGTAATATTGTTTTCTCAAAGGATTTATACGGGCCAATTTATCCCCCTTTCGGTTGCGAAACACATCAATAGCGACGTACACCGCCTGGCGAAATGAATCTTCACTAGCTAAGCCTTTTCCCGCAATGTCATAAGCTGTTCCATGAGCCGGAGACGTACGAATAACGGGCAAACCAGCCGTATAATTTACTCCTTCATCCATCGCTATTGCTTTAAAAGGAGCAAGACCCTGATCATGATACATCGCCAATATTCCATCAAAATGCGTATAATTCCCAGATCCCATAAATCCGTCAGCCGGATATGGGCCATAGCAAGTCACACCTTTCGCAACCATTTCCTGCAAAGCCGGAATTATAATTTCCTGCTCTTCCATACCCAATAGACCTTCATCTCCTGCATGGGGATTCAATGACAAGACAGCAATACGAGGATTACTTATACCAAAGTCTTGTTTCAAAGAGCGATTAAAAATAGTTAGTTTCTCTTGAATCAACTCCTTTGTAATGGTCGATGCAATCTGACTTACCGGAATATGTCCCGTAACCAAAGCTACGCGAAAATCCCCTTTCATTAAAATCATCAGAGACTTCTCTCCATTACCCAATTTCTCTTCAATATACTCAGTATGTCCAGGAAAAGAAAATCCTTCCGACTGAATAGTATGCTTGTTTATGGGAGCAGTAACAATTACGTCAATTAATCCTTCTTTATATTCCTCTATAGCCTTCTCCAAAGCATTTAAAGCTGCTTTTCCTGCTTCAGGATCCGGCTTGGAAAATTCCACTTTCACTTCATCATCAGAACAATTCACCACACTCAATCTGTTATGACTTGCTTCATGAGCCGAATTAATTATGCTAAAATTAGTAGGCAAATCAAGAGACTTACGATGATATGCCGCCACCTTAGGAGATCCATAAATAATAGGGGTACACAATTCCAACATCACCGGATCAGAAAATGTTTTTAGAATAACTTCATAACCAATTCCATTGATATCACCCTGAGTAATACCTATTTTTATTTTATTATCTTCCATTTAAATTTTATTATTAATATATTACCGTTGAGTTTTCGATACATCATCTAGCGGAATTTCTCCCTGCTTATTCTCATCAGGTAATTTCAATGTATAAAGCGATGCCTCCAACATACGTACCAAATTTCGTTTCATCTTATCAGGAGAATAAACAAAAATTTCGGCAACTATAATTCGCTGATTAGTCTTATCTAAACGCACATGAGAAACAAAGGGACCTCCCATGAAATCGCCTTTTACTCGCCATAATCCTCGAACCTCCAGAGTATAATCACCGTGTACTCCGATCGCTCTGACCGATACCATAGAAGAATCTGTCATCATATACATTCCCTCTCTTGCGCCAGGAATATTTATTTTCATCACAGAATCACGCTTATGAATAAAATATTTCTTTGTAAAAGTTGCTTTTTCTGTATAAGGATAAGAATAAATCACGAAATTTTGATCTGCTGTAGCAGTATTAGTTGCTGCCCAAAAGAAATCTTTACCCGTTTTAGAACTAACTAATTCAGCAGGTATCCAAATATCACAACCAAACAAGCTATCAACTCTAGCTGAAATATAATCGCTATGTTTTTTCTCAAGAGATACTATTTGACGATTCATCTCCGCACGAGTAAAAAAGTCGATAATCACAGACTTATTTTCATTCACAAATTTTTCAAATTCAACTTCAGTAGGTGCCTGAATAGTCAATATCATTTGAGGAGAAGCATAAACGTCTTTAGAGTACTTAAATTTAGCTTGTGTATAAACATCCTTTTGAATATCTACAATAATAATATTGCGAATTAACTTCAGCGTAGAATCATAATCACTGGGTGAAGTATACATAATCTTAAAAGAACGTTCCGATTGGGGTAATCCAGGCACGTCAGTATCTAATACATTATACAAAGCTCTTCCTGCAGGCCGTTCCCATAAAGCATGATCTACCACTACAAGAAGTTCATAAGGCCGTCCACTAGACGCAGGAGTAAGAACATTTTTGTTCCCGGAACAAGAGAGCAAAATCACTGTTATAAAAGACACACCTAAATATAACAAATATTTCTTCATATTGATAGTTCTTATGTTTTTCGCAAAGCTACAAAATCTACACAAAACATTATCTTGCGATCTGACAATTAATGTTAATAATCTTTCAATAAATCTTGTTTTGCGGTAGAAAGCATACCGCAAGCAGCAAAGATGTCTTCGCCTCTAGAAGCCCTTATTGTGGAAAATAAACCATGAGAGGTAAGATAATCACGAAATTTTAGCATTGTCTCCATCTCTGCTCCTTCAAGATCAACTCCGGGAATTGCATGAAAACGTATAAGATTAACTCTGCATTCCAATCCACGCAAAAGCGTCAATAACTCTTTCGCATAAACGATAGAATCATTGACTCCTTTGAAAACAATATATTCAAAGGACAATCTACGCTGCTTGCTAAAATCATAGTTTCTAAGTATCTCCACAATTTCAGTGATTGAAAAAGTTTTTTCAGCCGGCATCAAATTAGCTCTTTGAGAAGGAATTGGTGAATGCAAACTGACAGCCAAATGACAATTACTCTCTTCTATAAACTTTTTAAATGTTTTACGAACACCTATTGTAGATAATGTTACTCTTTTCGGGCTCCATCCATATCCGTATGAAGCAGTAAGTATCTCTAAAGATTTAAGAACTTCATCTAGGTTATCAAGAGGTTCTCCCATCCCCATAAACACAACATTCGTTAGCTTTTCATGTTCAGGCAAAGAGTGAATCTGATTAAGTATTTGATTCGCAGATAAATGCATTGCAAAGCCTTGCTTTCCAGTCATACAAAACTGGCAATTCATTTTGCATCCCACTTGAGAAGAGACACAAAGCGTAGCACGATCATCCTCCGGTATATATACAGCCTCTACAAAATGAATTGTATCTATCTGATACAAATATTTAATAGTCCCATCAATCGACTGCATCGCTTCTATAGGCTTACAAAGCCCTACTTCATATTCTTCCTTAAGTAATTCCCTGCATTTTAATGATAAATCAGTCATTTCGTCAACCGAAGAAACTTTCTTATTATACAGCCAAGAAGCTATTTGTTTAGCTGTAAATCTAGGCATCCCTAAATTCCTTACCAAAGTTTGCAGTTCAGCCAGCGTCAATCCAAAAAGAGGACTCTTAATCATATTCAACTATATCAACGTTTATTTATGCAAAATTAAGAAATAAAACTTGATTTCATCCTATTAAAACAAAAAACAAACGATACTTAACAATTCTCATCACACAAAAAACACTTTATATGTTTTTACATCATTAAACAATGTAAAAAGAAAAAAGGCGAAATGAAATAAACCACTTCGCCTTTATATATTCCCAAATATAAGCTAAACTTTAGAAAAATAAATATCTGGTATCCTTTACCCCCGCTTTCAGATATAAATCATTAATGAAGCGACTGGCTACACGTTGATGCAAACTCTGCAAAGTTGTTTCTTCCACTTTTACATCAAATCTCTCATTCAATTTTTCTTTAGCAAAAACCTGCAAAACAAGAACACCAGCATTCCCCTTTATAGGAGTACTCAGTTGATTTAACTGTGCAACAGATGCATAAGCACCAATTAGCGGTTCACTACTACGAAGAGCCGCGACATAAGCAGGTGCAGCAAAAGTAACATGTTTCACCGAATCAGTAACAACATTAGGCATCGTTTTATATTGAGCAAAAGAAGTGGCATTAGCTGCCTTCAGATTAGCCATAATCTTTTCAGCTTTCTTATCCTGTATAATCTCAGCTTTCAACTGATCCTTCACCTGAGCCAAAGATTTATAACCTTCCTCTGTCACCCCTGTTAGTAGCACAACCAACATACGATCACTTTCTCCACATTCATATAAAGTAGATACATCGCCCGGTTTTGCAGAGAAAGCCCATTTCAAAGCATCTTTTGTCCCTTTTATACCACCGATACCATGTTCAGAACTATATAAATCTTTTCTTTCAAGTAATTTATATCCTGCTTCTTCAGCGTTAGCCACAATTTTATTTAGCGTTGAATTTACAGCAATAAACTGACTAAAGTTATTGTAAGCTTTATTATAAGTTTCTTTACTGAATTCAACTGCTCTCTTGATCACAGCCACTTTATATTTATTCTGCATTCCTTTCTTATCCACAACTTGAAGAATAACATTTCCTTGTCCTAAAGAAAGATTCGCCAATTCTTTTATGCCCAGACTAGTAACGGCCTTAATAAATTTCAGATTATCTCCATCTATCTGAGTTTTCTCATAATTAGCTGAGGAGACCCAATTAGATTCACCCTTTTGCCCATATTTTTTAGCCAACTCCACAAAATCGGCTCCAGTCTTAATAGCTCCAAGTATACTATCAGCTAATAATTTCGTTTTAACAGCGTCAGAAGCATACACCTGAATTTGACGAAACTCAACAGAATCAGCTACTGCTGCTTCCGATAACAGTTTAAAAGAATTAATTGTATTATCGGATGAATTATAATAAGGCCCATAAACCTTTCCTATGGTAACTGAATCTAAACGCGCTGTTACATCAGCGGGAAGTGCATTCTTCGTGTAATATAAGTCAACATACGGATATTCTGACCCTGTAGAACGAATAAAAGAGGTATAATCATCTGTAGCTGTTCCTGCAAGTTGTGTTGTATAATCAGAAACTTCTTTCTCAATAACCGCTTTGTCTTCAGGACTAGCAACTACTTGAACATCAATATACTTCACATCACGACTCTCCACATATTGTCTAAATTGTTCTTTCTTCTTATCATAAAGTGCTTTTAGTTCTGCATCCTTTACAATAATTGTAGAGTCAACGATCGAAGAATAAGGCACAGCTGCAAGTAGCATATCCATTTGGTTTACGCGAGCATCAAAAGCAGCTTGTGCCTCAATAGGATTAGAAAAAAGAGCCTTAGTAATCAAAGCCTGATATTTTTCAGCCAAACGACTTTGAATTAAGTTTTTCTCAATAAATAACCAGAATTTATTTAATGATTCATAGTATTCAACATACTGAGCTCCCATTTTCGTTTTATCCATCTTTGCGTAATCAACTAAGAATTTCTTAAGCATATCCTTATCAAACGCACCTGTCTGAGGATTACGAAATGGAGTTTGTTGAAGCATTGGATTCACTCCAGCATCAATAATGGCTTGAATCTCAGTTTTTGATACAGTAAGACCTAATTTTTTCGCTTCATTTTCAATCAACTTGTTGTTAACATAACTGCGCCAAACTTCGTCTTTTATCTGATTTGTTTGTTCATCATCCAATGATTTCACCCCACTGGAAAACTTAACAACTTCAGTGTATTCGTCTACCAATGTCTGAAATTCTTGCGCGGAAAGAGCTTCCCCATTTACCTCACCCACGTCATGCGACTGGTGAGGCTGGATTACTTTCCATGCGTCTCCCGCTATAAAAGCGAACAATGCCAAACCAATAACAATAACTAATAGAGGTCCTTTGGTTCTGATGCTTTCTAATGTTGCCATTTTAATTAATATGATTTATGTGTTTATTACTATTCTACTTAATAGCTATATTAGCGCACGAAGATACAAAAAATGCTAATATGCATTCATTTATTAGCTAAAAAATTACAGATAAGATTCATTATTCAATCACTTTCAATCGCACCAATTCGATTTTAGTCGCAGTCATCTTAATTATCTTAAATTCAAAACCGCCAATCAAAATCAATTCATGAAGTTTCGGGAAATTCTGATAATGATTTAATATCAAACCACCAACCGTTACATAATCGTCTGAATCAGGCAGACTAAGTCCAAAAGTTTCATTTACCTTTTCTATTTCAAGGCGCGCCGATAAAATATACTCGTTTTTACTGATCTTTTTGCATATATAAGAGCTATTATCATGCTCATCCTCAATATCGCCAAATATCTCTTCTACCAAATCTTCTAAAGAAACGATCCAGCCGTACCACCAAATTCATCAACCACCACCGCAATCGTTTTTTTTTGTAACATAAAAAGTTTCATTAATTTATGAGCCGGCATTGATTCAGGCACTATCGGAATTTTTTTTATACCGTCTAGCCAATTACCAAGATTGCGAAACATCTCTGAAGAATGAATATATCCAATAACGTTATCGATATTATCTTCATATACAATTATTTTAGATATACCAGATTCAACAAAACGACTTTTCAAAGCTTCCAACGTAGTATTTGTATCAACGGCTACTACTTCCGTCCGGGGAACTATACAATCGCGTATTTTTACATTTGAAAAATCCAATGCATTTTGAAATATACGCACCTCAGTATCCAAATCCTCTTGATTTTTAGCATTATCAATGCCCGTTTGAACAAAATAATCAAGGTCAATTTTTCCAAAAGCCTTTGCTGAAGCTTCTTTGTTAATTTTAATTCCAATAATTTTAAGTAACAAATAAGACATCTTAGAACAAAATTGCGAGATAGGATAAAGAATCACATAACAAATAAATAATGGAACAGCAAAAAGCTTAAGCACCCAATTAGGATTTAATTTAAAAAGCATTTTAGGTAAGAATTCACCCGTAACTAAAATGATGAGAGTAGAAATAATAGTCTGAATACAAACCAAAATAAAATGATTTTCAATCATCCCAGACAAAATATTTTCATCAATTAGTTTGGCCATTAAAATGCCATAGATAACCAATGCTATATTATTCCCGACTAACATTGTCGAAATAAATTCATTTGATTTTTTAAAGAAAACAGATAAAATCCGAGATGTAATACCACTGTCTTTCTCCATTTCAAAACGAAGCTTATTCACCGAAATAAAAGCTATCTCCATTCCCGAAAAGAATGCAGAAAAGACCATGGCAACTAATAGATAAAATATATAATTCATAATTTTTATTTCACAGAGTCACTTTGATTCAGTGAAGGTTCATCATTAACATAAAAAACACCTTCGATATTATGTATTTTATACACTGTCATTTGTTGATTAGAGTCAAAGCCATGTCCCGTAATAATTTTGTCCGGCTGCTCAATTCGAATAAATCTATCCGAATAAACCTTTTGCGTCACTTGGTTCCAATACAATAATTCCGTGTTAAATTTATTTCCTTGCAAATTCTTAATTGCAACATGACCCATCAGTTTCCACAACTTCTGCTTATCATAATAATATGCTGTATCAGCTTTTATACTGGCGTCCACATGAAATAGTGAATCAAATTGTTCTAAGTAAATTCCTTTCTCAAAAGCCCAATATGACGGCCTTTTTTTATCATAAATCAACCATTCATCAGTCTTCACACGATACCTTGTTATGCCAGAATCAGAAATCAAAGTAGTCACACCCAAAGTCTTCATCATAGGTAACGAATCACGTTCAGTAATGGCTGCTCCAAGTTTCTTCTGTCTTCCAGAACAAGAATAAAATAAAAGAAGCATAACAATTACCCCAAAGGTAATTGTTATGCTCATATAATTATAAAATAGATTACTATTATGTTTCTGCCACATACATCATCGTATAGTTGTCGTTTCTCCTATCCAGCCTCCAACAGTAATTCTATCGCCTTGCTTATGTCCTAGCATGAAAAGTTCATTAATAGCAGGAGTATATTGCCTATAAGATGAAATAAGTTTATCCGCTTCGTCAGCACAACTAGGATCTACAGCTTTAGCTCTAGCCAGTTTATCCAGTACAACAAAGTACGTACATTTATTCAAAGCCGGTTGATCACTCCAATTCGGACTAGTAGCATATAAATTAGCTATCAGAATATAAGGTGCACCATAATTTTCTTTAAATGAAATCGCTTTCTGAGCATAACTTCTCGATTGAGAAAGCCTTTTTACTGAAGCCAATACAGTGGCAGCCGCATAAGAATAATCGGCTTTCTTACCATTATCAGATTCAAGATTAATTGCTTGATCAAAAAATTTAATCGCACCATCAATATCTCCCTTTTTAAATGACATGTATGCACATCCAGCAGCAGCTTCCGAAGTAGGCTCTATTTTATAAGAGTAAAATGAAGCCTTAAAATAAGCATCTTGTTCCGTACATTTCATCATTTTCATTATATAAATAACCTTCTTTAGATATGCAGAATCAGTTTTATGAGCCTCTATTTTAGGAGCATAAATATCTTGTAAAGATTCACAACTCGCTGTACCACTATTTATAAAAAGTGCTACAAGGTTTTCTTTAACCGACTGATAGTCTTTCTTTGTGCTTTCTTGTGTCGTTGCAGCAATGGCGTCATCCACCCACTGGGAAGCATTTAGATAATCTTGAATAAATTGCTCTTTATGCTCCGGAGTAGCTTGAAGCTTTTGTAATGATGTATTCAAAAAATAGAAAATAACCGGAGCCATAGATTCAGACTTCTCCGCATTGACAGAAGTACTTAACCATTCATAGGCCAAATTAATATCTTTTTTCGGTGCATATTGCAAATAATCAATCGCTTTAAGAGCTAATGTTTTTTCAACCGAACGCACACCACGAATATTAGCCTGAAGTTCAGGAGTGTACTTCATTAGTTGATCGTATATAGACATTAGTTCATCAAAATACTTATTATATTCTGGTTTACCTTTAGTTGTTGTCAAAAAAGATTTCAGAATATCAAATCCATCACTATAAGTATAATAGCGCAGAAGCGGACAATCTTTCATCACAGTTTTCCATGGCAAATAGGCATCCTTAAAGTTACCGGCCTTCACCGCTTCATGAGAAATACTACTATTAACATTGCAAATACTGTCATTTGATTGTGCTAAAGCACTCGCTGCCCCTGTCGAAAAAAACAACACAGCCAAAAGCGTTTTAATTTTCATCGTTATAATCAATTTTATTGTTTATATATCATTTACTAATCTACTTTCCGTTTAAAAAACCAACGCTCATTAAATGTAAATCCAATACTCAATCTCAAATAATTTTCATTCAATAAATTATCTTTTGATCCATCTATCTTCACATATTGAGCAGAAAGACTTAAAATGGAACGAGATCTAGAAAAAGGCAATCCTATACCACCCGTAATACCATATTCTTTGGATGCCCTCACACCATCTATTTTATAATACGGCTCAGAATAATAAGCCCCCAAGCGATACTTTATGTGAGCAAAATAATTCCTATTCGTGTAGCTTGGCAGATATTCCATACCTATTGCTATTTTGGAACGATCACATAAGGATCCGACTTCACCCATATAAGCCACGTCACTCCATTTTTGCAGACTATAATCAAACCCTAGCGTAAGCCGATGGTCATATACATATGCTAACCCTATCCCAAAGCTGTTCGGCAAACCAAAAGAAACAATCGTGTCTTTCGAAGATACAACATTACCTGTCGATATTTGCACGTTGGCATCATTATTTAAGCTATTTTTAGGAGAGAACACTAAACCAAGGGTCATTTCTCCTTTCTTTCCCATCTGATGTGTATATTGTAAGCCTAAGTCTAACTTATAATCTTTTACTGAAAAATAATCCAATCTATTATAAGAAGAAGCCGAACTATTTGAAGGAAAAAGTACAGTTGTCGTTCGACTAATATTTCCCCAAAAATAAGAAACATTCGCTCCTATAGAAAGATTATCGACAATATTAAATCCCATACCTACATAAAACTGATGCAAGCCTCCATCTCCTGAGTATGTAATCATATTCTGAGAATCGGTTCCACCTGCATTATCTAATGAACTAATGTTATATCCCACATTAGAGAATGGAATTAGCCCTGCACTCACACCTAATTTTTTGCTTAATTTAAACTGCATAGCTATATAATCAAAGCTAGAATTTTTAGCATTCAATTTAGTTGTTCCATCACTAAAGTTAGTATTCTGTAATGTCACTCCTCCATCAAAAATAAAGGTTAAAGAATCTACAGCTGAATAAGAAGAAGGATTAGAGACATTAACGTGATGTCCGTCACGCAAAGCATAAGCAATTCCTCCCATAGCTTTACTATTTGCAAAAGTCTGATCAGACAATTGCCCATAGCCATATCTTGTATAAGGAGAGTTTGTATTGTTTTGAGCTATTGCCACCGATATAGGCAAAAATACAAATAAAATAACACCCAAAGTCTGTCTATATCCTACCATTATTATAGTTTAATATTCTATTTAATCCCTTCAGTACTAAAAATCTATCGACAAAGATGATACTTTTTAATTTCGTATCAAAAGAAAAATGATCTCCACCAGTTAAAAAAACCAAAAGTTCAGGATATTTATGCTTCAAAACTGTTATATACCCTAAAATCTCATATTCTATACCTTGTAAAACACCAGAACGGATAGCTGTTTCCGTATCTTTCCCCATAAAAGGCAATCGTCCTGTTGACTGAACCAATGGTAACTTTCCGGTAAATTGATGCAATGCTTTAAAACGCATTTGCATGCCAGGAGAAATATTACCACCATGGTATCTACCATTAGAATCAATAAATTCATACGTCAAAGCAGTACCAGCATCTATTACAAGTATGTCTTTATCCGGAAATTGTTGGTTAGCAGCAACGACTGCTGCTATTCGATCATACCCCAATGTATCAGAAGATTCATATAAATTAACGATTGGCAGAGGGGTTCTTGCATCAAGCCAATGTAGCGGTATCGAAAGCTCATGCAAACGTTGCAATACTTTTTCATTTAAATCAATAACAGTTGCAATAATCCCTCTCTCAATAGAATATTGAGTAGCAACTTTCCCTAGGCAATCCAGTGAGTCGTTAGAATCAAAAAAGACATCTACCATAGAATCCCCATCAAAAAGCGCCACCTTGGCAATCGTATTTCCTATATCAATTATTAAATTCACTCTTATATGTTTTGGGCTTGCAAAGTAACTCAAAAAAAACATAACAATTGTACATAGAAGAAAAAAAGCACTTGCAAAAAACATATAATTAGCAAATAAAAGTACTTTTGCATTAAATAACAATTGTACAACGATGAAAAGGATACCAATTATACTCTTTTTTGCCACACTACTTTATGGTCAGCCATCTTTCGCCCTACAGAATGATTCTGTTCAAATTAGTCTTTTGACATGTTCTCCCGGTAATGAAATTTACTCTCTTTTCGGACATACCGCTATTCGTTATAAAGATATTAGTACAGGAGCCGACATTGTTTTTAATTATGGGATGTTCAGTTTCAATACCCCAAACTTTATTTGGAGATTTATTAAAGGAGAAACAGACTATCAGTTAGGAGCTACTGATTATAACCAATTTGCTGAAGAGTATGAATATTACGAACGGGGAGTAAGTCAGCAAATGCTTAATCTATCGGCCAAGGAAAAAGAAAAGCTCTTCACACTACTAAAAATAAATTATTACCCAGAGAACAGGGTTTACAGATATAATTTTCTTTTCGACAACTGTGCCACCCGGCCACGAGACAAAATAGAGGATTGCATCAACGGGGAAATTTATTATAACAACCAAAAAGAAAAAGCACAATCTTTTCGCGATATAATTCACGAATATACTAAGCAACACCTTTGGGAACGTTTCGGAATCGATTTCTGCTTGGGCAGTAAAGCTGATAAGCCCATTACCCCCCGCCAGAAGATGTTTATCCCCGACTATCTGCAACAAAGTTTCGCTTCAGCAAATATTATTGATAAAAATGGCAACACAAGAAAATTAGTAGTCAAAACAACTTCATTAATTCCAAATCACGCTGAACTTTTTGATAATAATCGTTTCCATCTTTTTACCCCATTACAAACATCTTTACTACTATTTATTATCACCGGTGGAATAACCATCTACGGCCTAAAGAAAAAGAAAATCCTTTGGGGAGTTGATTTATTACTCTTTTTTTTGGCAGGAATAGCCGGATGCATCATTGCCTTTTTGGCTTGCTGCTCTGAGCACCCTGCTGTTAGCCCTAATTATTTATTATTTATCTTTCACCCACTGCACCTCCTATTCCTACCATTTATATTATATGAGGCCAAAAAGAAGCGAATGAGTGCATACCATCTGTTAAATTTCATGGTTTTAACTTTATTTATATTGCTTTGGGCTGTAATACCTCAAAGATTTGATTTAGCTGTATTACCTTTGGCCCTAAGTTTGTTGATACGTTCAGCAAGCAATCTCATCCTAGCTTACAAAAAAAAATAAATGAAAGGACTATTAACCTCTATAATAACCGCCTTAACTTTTACCGGACTACAAGCCCAGTCGGTTCCATCTGTCCCCAAATTAATAGTGGGACTAACAATCGATCAATTACGTACAGATTATTTGGAAGCATTTTCTGCAATGTATGGCGATAGAGGTTTTAAACGATTATGGAGAGAAGGCCGGATTTACCGCAATGCCGAATTTCCGTTTATAAACCCCGACCGTGCATCGGCCATAGCTGCGATATATACCGGGGCATCCCCTTCCGTAAACGGGATTATAGCCGATAATTGGCTTAATATATCTACCCTTAGACCTATAAATTGCGTAGATGATGATGCGTACATGGGCAATTATACGGATGAAAGTACTTCTCCGTTACAATTACTTACCTCCACTATCGCCGATGAATTAAAAATAGCAACACAAGGTAAAAGTCTGGTATATGCCATTTCTCCATTCCGCGAAACTGCCATTTTTGCAGCAGGGCATGCCGGTAATGGTGCATTTTGGCTAAACAATAATACCGGTAAATGGGCCGGGACAACCTACTATAGCGAATTTCCCTGGTGGGTAAGCCAATACAATGATCGAAAAGCCATTGATTTCAGAATGGGAAACATCATTTGGACACCTTCGCTACCGGTTGAAACTTATAAATATCTGGCCTCCGAATGGGAGAAAGAAACTTTCAAATACAAATTTGACGAAGCAAAAAAGAACAAATATAGAAGGCTAATCACCAGTCCATTCGTAAACGATGAAGTAAATTCATTAGCAGAAGAATGTTTAAACAACAGTAACATCGGAAAAGACGATATAGTGGATTTATTATCGCTCACTTACTATGCAGGCAACTACGACCATAAGAGCGTTCAAGAATGTCCACTAGAAATGCAAGACACCTATGTAAAGTTGGATAAAAGCATAGCAACCCTACTTGATCTGATTGACAAAAAAATAGGTCTGCAAAATGTCCTCTTCTTTATTACATCAACGGGGTATGCCGATCCTGAGGCACCCGATTTAAACAAATATCAAATACCCGGAGGTGAGTTCTATTTAAATCGCTGCGCTGCCTTGCTAAATATGTATCTAATGGCTACTTATGGTGAAGGCCAATATGTTGAAGCTTTCGATAATCAACAAATTTATCTTAATCATAAGCTCATTGAGAAAAAACAGTTAAGCCTTTCAGATATTGAAGAAAAAGCTTCCGATTTCTTAATGCAATTCAGTGGAGTAAACGAAGTATATTCTTCCTATCGCTTACTACAAGGCGCGTGGACTCCTGAGCTCTATAAAATAAGAAATTCATTTAATCGTAAACGGTCCGGTGATTTATTAATAGACATTCTTCCCGGTTGGACCATTGTACAAGAGCAATCAACAACAAACAGAGTAGTGCGCACAGCACACATTCCCACTCCTCTTATTTTTATGGGAGCGTCTATAAAACCAGCAATTATTAATACTCCGATCACAATTGATCAGGTAGCCCCCACCCTGACCCACGTCATTAGAATACGAGCTCCTAACGCTTGCAGTATCGCACCTATTACCGACCTTCGGTAAAGAATACTCCTAAAAAAGAGGCATCAAAGTGCAAATAAATCAGCATTTTAGTGTAACTTTGCGCATATAAAATTCTTAAGTAAATAATTAAACAATACATAAAAAGAATGGGATTCAATGAATTTTTAGGCAAACTTATTGGCAACAAGTCTTCGCGAGATATGAAAGACATTCAGCCATGGGTAGATAAGATAAAAGCCGTTTATCCGGAAATAGCCCAATTAAACAACGACGCTCTCCGCAACAAAACGACAGAGCTTAAAGAATATATATACAATTCTGCAAGCAACGAACGAACCAAGATAGAAAATTTAAAAACAGAGATCGAAACATTAGATCTGGAATTTCGCGAAGATCATTTTACTCAAATCGATAAGTTAGAAAAAGATATTCTAGAAATATATGAAAAAGCATTAGATGAGGTTTTACCCGTTGCCTTTTCCATCGTAAAAGAAACAGCCAAGCGCTTTACGGAAAACGAAAAAATAATTGTTACTGCCAACGATTTTGATCGCACATTAGCAGCTACCAAAGATTTTGTACGCATCGAAGGAGAAAAAGCGATTTATCAGAACCACTGGATGGCCGGAGGTACCGAAATAACATGGAACATGATACATTATGACGTTCAGCTATTTGGTGGCGTCGTTCTCCATAAAGGCAAGATTGCCGAAATGGCTACAGGTGAAGGTAAGACATTGGTAGCTACCCTACCTGTTTTCCTTAATGCTCTAACAGGAAACGGAGTACATTTAATTACTGTAAATGACTACCTTTCAAAACGAGATTCGGAATGGATGGGGCCTCTTTATGAATTCCATGGACTAAGCGTTGACTGCATTGACAAACATCAGCCTAACTCTGATGCCCGCCGCAAGGCCTATTTAGCCGACATCACATTCGGAACCAACAATGAATTTGGTTTCGATTATCTTCGTGATAACATGGCTATTAGCCCCAAAGATCTTGTACAAAGAGAGCATAATTATGCTATAGTAGATGAAGTCGATTCTGTTTTAATCGATGATGCCCGTACCCCCCTTATTATTTCCGGTCCAATTCCTAAAGGGGAAGATCAACTATTTGATTCGTTACGACCATTAGTAGAAAAATTGGTCGATGCCCAAAAGATTCTCGCCACAAAATATCTTACTGACGCCAAAAAGCTAATTCCTTCAGAAAATAAAAAAGATCAAGAAGAAGGTTTTCTGGCTCTATTCCGTAGTCATAAAGCACTGCCAAAAAATAAAGCGCTTATTAAATATCTTAGTGAACAAGGTATCAAAGCCGGTATGCTGAAAACAGAAGAGACATACATGGAGCAAAATAACAAACGTATGCACGAGGCTACAGACCCGCTTTACTTTGTTATTGACGAGAAATTAAATAGTGTCGATCTTACAGATTTGGGCGTTGATCTAATTACAGGTAATTCCGAAGATCACGCACTGTTTTTGCTGCCTGATATAACATCGGAACTCTCCGAACTTGAAGCTGAAAATGGACTGACTGAGGAACAAAAGTTAGAGAAAAAAGATTCTATGATGGCCAACTATGCCATTAAATCGGAACGCGTTCATACTATCAACCAATTGCTCAAGGCATATACCATGTTCGAAAAAGATGATGAATATGTAGTCATCGACGGACAAGTTAAAATTGTAGATGAGCAAACCGGACGTATCATGGAAGGAAGGCGCTATTCAGATGGTTTGCATCAGGCAATTGAAGCTAAGGAGCGTGTGAAAGTTGAAGCTGCTACACAGACCTTCGCCACCATTACCTTGCAAAACTATTTCCGTATGTACCATAAATTATCAGGTATGACAGGTACTGCTGAGACTGAAGCCGGTGAACTTTGGGATATCTACAAATTAGATGTTGTAGTGATTCCGACTAATCGCCCTATTTCCCGCATTGACATGAACGATCGTGTATATAAAACTAAACGTGAAAAATACAAAGCAGTCATTGAAGAAATTGAACAATTAGTTCAATCTGGACGCCCAGTACTTGTAGGAACAACTTCCGTAGAAATATCCGAAATGCTTAGCAAAATGCTTACTATGCGCAAGATTGAGCATAATGTATTGAATGCTAAATTACACCAAAAAGAAGCCGACATTGTTGCAAAAGCAGGTTTGAGAGGAACTGTAACTATCGCAACTAACATGGCTGGTCGTGGTACAGATATCAAGCTCAGTCCTGAGGTAAAAGACGCAGGAGGTCTCGCCATCATCGGAACCGAGCGTCACGAATCTCGTCGTGTAGATCGCCAGTTACGTGGTCGTGCCGGTCGCCAAGGAGATCCGGGATCTTCTGTCTTCTTTATTTCACTGGAAGATGATTTAATGCGACTTTTCTCTTCTGACCGAATAGCTAGTGTAATGGACCGGTTGGGCTTTCAAGAAGGAGAGATGATTGAACATAAAATGATTTCTAATTCTATCGAACGTGCACAGAAAAAGGTAGAAGAAAACAACTTTGGTATACGTAAACGATTGCTTGAATACGATGATGTAATGAATAAGCAACGTACAGTTGTATACACCAAACGCCGCCACGCACTAATGGGCGAACGAATCGGTATGGATATTGTCAACATGATTTGGGATCGTTGTGCCTCTGCAGTTGAAAGTTTCGACTATGAAGAATGCAAAATGGAACTACTTCAAACATTGGCAATGGAAACTCCTTTCTCTGAAGAAGAGTTCCGCAATGTGAAAAAAGAAGATATCGCTAATAAAACTTTCGATGTTGCCATGGCCAACTTTAAGCGCAAAACAGAACGCTTAGCCCAGATTGCTTTCCCTGTAATCAAACAAGTCTACGAAAATCAGGGAAATATGTATGAGAATATTCTAATCCCGATTACCGATGGGAAAAAAGTCTATAACATCTCATGCAACCTAAAGTCTGCGTACAATAGCGAATGTAAAGAAGTCGTCAATGCCTTTGAAAAATCAATTCTTCTCCATGTTATAGACGATGCGTGGAAAGAAAACTTGCGTGAACTTGATGAATTGAAACATTCTGTCCAAAATGCCAGCTATGAACAAAAAGATCCGTTACTAATATATAAACTGGAGTCTGTAACATTATTCGATACAATGGTAAACAAAATCAATAATCAAACAATTTCCATTTTGATGCGAGGACAGATACCCGTTCAAGAACCTGAACAGCTACGCCAAGCAACACCCGAAAGACGACAAGACATGAGCAAATATCGTGAAGAAAAACGTGATTTGAGCGATCCTAATCAACAAGTTGCGGCGCAACAAGACACGCGTGAAGTAAAACGTGAACCTATTCGTGCAGAAAAGACAGTAGGGAGGAATGATCCTTGTCCATGTGGAAGTGGAAAGAAATATAAAAATTGCCACGGCCGTAATAGCTAAATAATAAGTATACTATCCAAAAAATCCCCAAACATTCCTGTCTGGGGATTTTTTTATAGAAAGATTCGTCACTTTTAACATTTCTATTATCATAAAAACCGTATTTTTGCTAAATCAGAGAAGAAAAAGCAAAACTATGACAAGATACCCGTATTTCTATATTTTGCTCCTCATTATAGTCTTAAGCTCCTGCCAAACGATAGAGCAATTATCAATAGACTATATGGTTCCAGCTAACATTAGCTTCCCTTCAGTTTTGAAACGGGTGGCCATTGTTAACAATGTAAGTGACACCCCACAAAATAAGATGATTGTTTCATCTCCAAAAAATGACAAGCCGATACTAAATGAGCTGAGTCATGCCGTAACCTACTATAACGGAACGCCTAGTATTACCACAGAATCTTTAGCCAAAGAATTGTCTGATGCTAAATATTTTGATGAGGTAGTAATCTGCGACTCGGCATTACGTTCTAGCGATATTCTCCCACGTGAATCTACTCTCAGCAAAGAAGAAGTACAAAAGCTAACAAAGGATTTGGATGTCGATTTCATTATCTCTCTCGAAAACATACAGGTTAAAGCGACAAAGGCGATTCATTTTTTACCCGAATGGAATTTATTTCAAGGCACAACAGATGCCAAAGTTTACCCTACCGTAAAGATTTACCTGCCCAAAAGGAATGGCCCTATGGTAACGGTCAGCACTTCTGACAGTATCTTTTGGGAAGAAACAGGTGCTTCTGAATCACAGGTACGCAACCGTATGATTAGTGATGAAGAATTAATCAAAGCATCCTCTGAATTTGCGGGAACCATTCCGGTGAAATATCTTGCTCCTTACTGGAAAACAGCAAATCGATTCGTTTACATCAGCGGTTCAATAGAAATGAGAGATGCCGCTATCTATGTTCGCGAAAAAGCATGGAATAAAGCTTTACCTTTATGGGAACACGCTTATCAGTCAAAGAACGAAAAACAGCAAATGCGCTCGGCTCTCAATATTGCTTTGTATTACGAGATGAATGATAGCATAGAAGAGGCCGAAAAATGGGCTTTGAAAGCACAAAAATCAGCTAGAAAGATAGAAAATGTTGATAAGAAAATGAAAGCAAACTTAAATGCTGATTACATGCCTAATTACTTCATTATTAGTCTTTATGTAGGGGAACTGCAGGAACGAAAAATCAATCTACCCAAACTAAATATGCAAATGAATAGATTTAATAATGATTTTTAAAGAAATAATGCAGGTACATTTATTTTTTTCATACCTTTGAAACTGAATAAAATAAAGACCTGTCATGAAGCTAAGTCAACAATCGCAATCCTTAATCGAATCTGCTATCCAAAAAGCAGTTAGTAAATATGCATGTAATTGCGAACAAACTATCGTAACAGATATTCATTTCCAGCCAAATCAAAACTCCGGTGAACTAATTATATTCGATGATGAAGATGAAGAGTTAGCTTGTGTTTCCATTGACGAATGGATGTCCTATGAAAATGATGACTTTAATGAACATACCGAGCGAGTTCTTCGCACTTTGGTTTGTAGAATGAAAGAGAGAGGTGATTTTGACAAACTCACAATATTACTTCCTTATTCATTCGTACTTGTAGATGAAGAAAAGGAAACTTTAGCTGAATTGCTTCTCGTCGATGACGATACCTTACTCGTTAATACAGAACTACTTAAAGGACTTGACGAAGAACTAGATAACTTTTTAAAAGAACTTTTAGACAATTAATTTAATACATAGTAGAATATCAGTATCCTTCGATTCTTAAAATCAATTATTATTAAACTTTTCTTTCAAAAAAACACAGCTAACAGCTGTTATTATAACGAGGTCTCATATTAAGATAAACAAATACATTATTCAAAAACATAAAGGCATGACAAATTCCTAAAACACAATCTCCCACGCCTTTATGCATAAAATAGCAATTTTTATTTTATCTATTTATTCCATAAATCTGGTATTGCCTCATGCCCACGAGCCCTTACCGGTGGCCGTATAACAGGTAGCAGTTTACCTGCATGAATATCATACAGACGTTTTGCCGTCTCCATCATAGCCTCAACCTGATCTTTATACGGACGATCAGTAACATCCACTAAGCCACAATTATAATTTTCACCATCTCCACGACCTGTAAGATCTTCATCACTCCATTGAAAATACGCCGTACCTATTAGCCCAGGATGAGAATAAGCTTTTTCAGTATAATATCGATAGGCAACCCCGCGCTCTTTCTGCGAATTTACCTGCCACAATGACTGAGCCATACCACGATCGACTGTACCAAAATGATATTCTCCAATTATCATAGGCAAATGAGTAATAGCCAAAGCCCTATCCATCATTTGAGGATTAGGGTATAAATCATAGCAATTAAAACTCAATACATCAAATGCACCACTACATATTTTTAGTATCTCTTCATCTAAAACAGAAATATTACCAAAACGAATACCCATATTTAAATGATTCGGATCGTATTTTTTCAAAGTTTTATTAGAAGCAATTAAGAATTTATTAAATGTCGAAAGGATAAATTCTTTGCGATTCTCGGGAGTATCCCCTTTCTGATCCAGATATTTCTTTAGTTCATCCTTAATTGGCCTATCCTTTCCTTGTAATATCAATTCACATAAACGAACTTCTTCGCCTAACCATGCAGGTTCATTGCCAATAAAATAACCCATAAGCCAAGGATTATTTTTATAAGGTTCTACAAACTCTTTAAGAGTTGTATCAAGTGATGATTGGAAATTCGGATCATATATATCACACAATCCCATCAAGTCATGCTCAATACCTATTCCACGTAAAGGAATCATAAACGCCTTCTTATTCATTTTCATTATATCACCGCTAGACCAATTCCCAATTGTATTCAGTCCCCATTTATCCATGCGTTTAATAACCATTTCTCTGGACTTTTCAGGGAACTGTTCTCCGTATCTACGGTAAAGATTCCAAAGTCCAAAAGAAGTAGAATTAACCCCTCTTCTCCCTTGTTGCCCATATTTTGCAATCAAATCGACAGGGGGAAGTTCCTTAAACATGCCTTCTCGCTTATCAAGGTCTCTAACATTACCGCCATTGCCCGTATTTACACAATCTACACCTACAGAAAGGAATAGATATCCTTCAGGATCTACAAACCACCAACGCCCATCAATATTCTCAGTACGGAAAAAGCCTGTAGCCTTCACTTGTTTCTGCTTATATCCTCCAAACTGGGAATAATTATAAGCATCCACATTAACTTTCTCGTTTTCTTCAACTGTCCATTCTTTTTGCAATTGATTCAACGATTTAGCTTTATCTGCATAATCAACCAGATTAGATTGTCCAAATTCATCTACCGCTACCTTGTTTTCCATATATTTATCTCCGGGATCTTCCACTGATAAAGTTACAGAACGAATTTCTATTGTCGGTTCCCCTATAGGAACACGCATACGTACACCTATTGAATCTACTCCCTGAAGCGGTCCCCGCTTGCCACCTAAATTAATCCACCCCGTATAACGGGCGTGGTTAAACGTTGCAGCCAGATCAACAGCTGCATCGGGCAGTTCTGTGAAATATTTCAAAGGAATGGCCAGTTTATTCCAAGCATTAGGTACATAGCTCATTATACGTAATTCATTATAGCCACTATTTGTGGTAAATCCTAATTGAAAACGTTGAGCTGTACTTATTTTGTACTCCAGCACAACAAAATTATACTTATCCCAATCGCGTGGTAAATCAGGATTAATAGCTTTAAGCGCAAACTTCTGCCCCGAAACTTCTTTCGTTTCATCAAATTTCCACTTAAATGCAACGTGTTTAGGTGAGCACTGAACAAACAAAATAGTCGTCAATGCAAAAATGATACTTTTAAAACTGTTTTTCATATGAATTATTTTAGTGATTAATAGTATATCTATATAATGAAGAACGAGCTGTTATAAACAATGTTTCTCCACATCGTCCTGCTACAACAAGAGAAGAAGGTCTTTCGGGAACTTTTATGAAATCTATTCTTTCGCCTGCATTATTAAATACATAAATATGCCCGTCACCAACATAAATATTGCCATTTTTATCAACCGACGATCCGAATTCACCCTGAGATGCAAAATGCGTAAGATGAGTCAGTGTCCCATCAGACTTCACATCCATGCGGGCAAGTAGTCTATTGTATTCATCAGCCACATAAAAGGATTTACCTGGAATAGCCTCAAGTACTGAGGAACTACGGGCAAAGCATAGTTCAACTTTATAGTTGGCTAATCTTTTATATCCATACAACAAATATAAGAATTAAACCTCAATATATTATCTTACTGCAAACTAAGAGATTATCTTACTGCAAACTAAGAGAACAAAGTAAGCTTCCTCATGAATTCTCCCTGAGGAAGCAACTTCTCAAGTTCATAAACCGTTTACCTTCTTTTCTCTGAAGATCAACACTCATCCTGAAGATTCTCTCTATTCGCTGTCTACCTATCCACTTTCTAAAATGAGCCAGACCACTCGGGTTGCAGGAAAATTCAAATTGAGAGTACTCCATTCTACTAAAAAGTATATTCTGTTCAACAAGCTAGAGCTGATTCGTCTGACAAATTAAACAATTGTTTAAGAATCAGCAAAGACATCATCAAACGGATGAGTTTGACCAGACGACCAAAGTTTATAATATTCAGACAAGTTTGATTTCAGTGAAGATCAATCAATCATTTCTGATAACAAAAAAAATATTTAGAATTTAACTGCTCTTTCAGGGAATCTTAGCATAACATATCTGCAAGATTTATGCTATAAAAACACTAAATCTTGCAGATTATTCAAAGGTATTACTATTATTCTAAAAACTAAAAATATAAACATCTTTAAGAGTTGACTATTTTATTCTGATACCCCAAACAGAATGAGTCGTTGTCGCTAATAATAGATTTTGTTGTACACCACCAATCGCCAGTGAAATAGGGCGTTCTTCCAATTCAATACGCTGTATTTCTTTTCCTTGTTTATTAAATATAAAAATTTCTCCATCAGCAATATACAAATTTCCTTCAGCATCGATAGCATGACTATATTGTCCATGTGGACAAACAGCCTTCACTGCAGATAATCGTCCATCAGGTTCCACTGAAAAGCGTATAGTCGTCTTTTTATCTTCATCAGAAACATAAACAGGCTCCTGCTGGCCTATATTGACTGAAAACAAAGCAGCAGAACGTCCCAAATCATAAGTATCCGGAATGACCGTCACACTGTCAGGAGCTAAGAAACTATACTCCGGCATAGCCTCCACCACTTTATCAAAATCACTGCGCCAACGACTGGAAGGATATATAATCCGATGCAACTGATTTACTTCAGCAGTAAGAACTCGAGGCATCGGTTTCATTGTGGCATCAGGATTATTCGGATTAAAGGAATAACCTAATGCACACCATCCGCTGTTTCCCCATCCGCTATACATAGGATTATCATCCGGTAAACGAGAAACCGTCTCTTGTATACCATGCACTTTATAACCCGGTTGCGGATCATACCGACAAATAACCAATAAATTATCTTGAGTATCAGTAGACAGAGTAAAAGGTTTCCAAGGATAATTAGCAATCAAAGTAATCTGTCCAGTTTCTGCATCCCATTTATAGATTCTCTTCAAACGATGCTCACAAAAGTAAATATTTCCCTTACTATCTGTAGTAGCCCCAGTTACAAATTCCAGTCCGGATAATAATTTTATTGGTTTACCTATTTCATTATAATCAGGACGATTACTTTTTTCTTTTCCAGAAACATCTAACCGAGCAAAATCCCACGAATAAACTGATAATGCCTTATTTACATCATATATAGGTTTTTCTATTACCTGTAGAATTTGTGTGTAATTATGCATATTTCTAAACGATATATTTTTACAATCATACAAGCGGATACCATATTCTTTTGGCATAAAAGCACGTATAACACGATACATCCAAAGATTAGAAAATATTATATTTTTACACCTAGACATTTCCATCATATGACAATCCACCCCTTCACGTCCCTCTTCTTCAAATTGAAATGCATATATCTTCCAATTAGAGACATTATGTAACAGAGCTTCAGCTCGCATATGGTGTTCTGAAGACATAGCATAGATATGCCCAGGCGTTTTCGTATCACTAATATATAAGCCACTGGCAGCATATGTACTAGCAGTCCAAACATCTTTAATGGTTCCTCCCCCGTTATGAGTAATCCACAAACTCCAATACTGATTATCCCACGCTAAGTCCGCGCCAATCGCCGTAACTGGAGAAATAGGAGAACTGATTATAGGTTCTCTCTTACGATAAGAAGATCGTTGACTTTGCCCATTCTTATCCGGTTTGCTTAATGTTCCATGGCCTCCCACAAATTTCACATCATTCAAATAAGAATATTCATTAGCCATCCATTTACACCCAACTGCTCGGTAATTATAGCCACCAGTATTAATGCCAATACCATTAAGGATGTCATCGCCCCCTTCAGAAGACTCTACCAATGCCACTGGCGTACCAAAACCGCTAAAAGCAGGTTCACTCTCCTTTAGTACAAATTGTGTGGCGAACGGATGCAAACCTATCAATCGAGTTCCCGGAGCCATCTTCAATGTTTTTGTTAAACGATACCAGCCTTGGGGAACATAAATGGTTTTATATTGTCTTATAGCTCGCTGAAAAACTTCTGTATCATCTGTTTCTCCATCCCCCTTAGCACCCAGGTCACGGATATTCACCCAATCCTTCATATCCGGTAATTCCGGTAAAACTTGTCTCAATTCTGAAGGAATAATCGACACCGGGCGAATATCTTTAATTTCTTTGAATTGCGGAATAGCAGCCATATCGGCGTATACATAACCATATGTAAGTTCTGCAACTTTATATTTTTTTTCCTTTACCTGTAACTGCTTACCACTTTGTTGATAACTTACCAACACAGGCACATTCGCGCAGGTCACATTTACCATATTTAATTGAGAGAAGGTGTTTTCTTCCACACTGACCGAAATTCCGGCTTTAGATATATTTTCGAACAAACTATTCTCTATATATAATCTATCCGCCAGTCCTTCCGCCATTTCAAAAACAACAGGAGTATTTTTCACATGCATATTAACAATGGCAAATCCTACTTCTCTCGAATAAACAGCAGCTTTCTGTTGTCTTTCAAAATAAGTATCAACCATCATCATGGGCCATCCTGGAGATGTCCGTGAAGAAATGATGCCATATACGCCTCCATAAAACTTCACATCTTCTAGTTCATTACCCACATCATATATTCCAGCTTTACCTTCTCCAATATGAATGTCACAATGATTTATAAAACTATGTTGAGCAAAGTGCGCGCGAATAGCAATCGCCTCAGGATTTCCCTGATCAATGCGAAAATCAATATTAGATACAGCACTATAAAAAGTACCTGCACCAGCATCCGATGGTTCTCTGTCATCTTGTGCCAAACCACTTGTAAACCAAAACATATAGTTCTGCTTTTTCTGGAAGCCGGGTGTATGAGTCCCTAAATAAACCACAGGACGTTTCTTCCCATAACCGATAAGCCTTATAGAAGATGGTATTTGAATTGTCTTGCTAATTCGATAATATCCTTCCGGCAAAAATAAAATACCGAAATTCTTTTCATGTTTGACTTGATTAATTGCCTTCTGTAATATTTCAGTGATATCCGACTTTCCGTCCGCTACAAATCCATAATTCTCCGGTATAAAATAATAGGCTTCCGAATCATTTGGTTTTTGTGTATAAACGGAATGGCTTCCTACTGCAAAGCTAAAAGACGTGGTCCACAATACACCAGAGAACATCAACAAGCGCATGATCATATATTTCATATCCATTTTTCTAACTATTTAATATGTACACCAAAGAATTTTGAACGACCAGTGATAAATAAGATATTATTATCCTTACCTCCAAACTGCAATGTTGAAGGACGCTCAGGAACATGGATCATTCCTTTTCTTTTTCCATCCTTATCATATATATATACATCACCGTCTGCAACGTATAAGCGACCATCTTTATCCACAGCTGAACCAAACTCTCCTTGTTCTACAAAATATTGTAGATTCGAAAGCGTACCGTTAGCTGCTACATCCATTTTTACCATTCGACGATCATATTCATCTGAAGTATAGAATGGTTTGCCGGGATATGCTTCTAAAAGAGAAGAACAACGAGCAAGGTCAAAGTAATGAGGAATAATAGTCTTGCCGTCCGGTGCTAAAAAGCACATTTCAGGAACAGACATAGAAACCTCATTGAAATCATGGAAATCTCGCCAACGATTAGAAGGATAAAGAGCTTTATACACATTTTTTATTTGCCCTATCGGGACACGAGGTAATAATTTGATTGTCTCTTCCGGATGATCAGGATCAATGGAATACATACACATCATATAAGAAGAGTTTCCATACCCACTAAAAGAAGTGCCTCTCGTATCTTTCAGAAGCGGCATTTCCTCCGGTTTACCATCAATTAAATATCCTGGTTGAATATCGTAACGAAACAATACCAATAAATTGTCTTCGGAATCAAAGGCCAAACAGGAAGGATTCCAAGGGAAATCAGCGATTAAGGAGATGCTATTAGTTTCAACAGACCATTTATAAATACGCCGCATCCTATTTTCACAGAAAAAAATATTCCCTTTACTATCAGATGCTATACCTTCCACAAAATCAAAATCAGAAGCCAACTGTTGCACTCTCCCTTTTTCATCTGTCAATGGAACAGAACGCTGTTCCTTACCAGTCACAATTAAGCGAGACAGTTCCCATGGACGAATTTCAATATCCTTATTAACATCATAAACTGCAATATTAGTGGTATATTTAGTCTGTGAAAAATTGTGCAAATTTAAAAAAACAATATTTTCACAATTTCGAATACGAACGGAGCTATGGTACGGTTCATTAATGCGTATCACACGAAACATATATAGGTTAGCAAACGTCATATTCTTGCAATCATCCATTTCAATTGGTTGGCATTCCGTACTTTCACGACTTTCCTCTTCTGTTTGCATGCAATACACTTTCCAATTAGAGACCTTATTAAATCTCACCTCATTGCGAACATGATGTTCAATAGACATAGCATAAATATGTGCTGGAGTAGAAGTGTTTTCTGCATAGAATCCATTAGTTGCATAAGTACTGGCCGTCCAAATATCTTTAAATGTACCACCACCATTATTTGTAACCCAGAGGCTCCAATACTGGTGATCCCAAGCCAAATCCATACCCTGCTCAGTAACAAGATTATCTGGAGAACTGACGTGAGCTCTATCCCACATAGTACGTTCTCTATGAAGGTCTTCATTCTGCGGATGTGGTTTCCTCATTCCCCCATGACCACCCACAAATTTCACATCGTTTATATAAGAATTTGCATTTGCCATCCATTTCACCCCAACAGCACGATAATTGATGCCACCAGTATTGATGCCAATACCCACTAACATGTTTGTTCCTCCCTCAAAAGACTCAAGCATAGCCTCGGGACCACCGAATCGGCTGAAAGCAGGAGTGCTTTCAGCCAATTTCAACTGTGTTCCAAAAGGGTGTAACCCTATTAATTTAGTATTTGCCCTCATCTTTAATGTCTCTGTAATACGATACCACCCTTGAGGTAAATAAATATTATCATACTTATCGATAGCGGCCTGCAGAGCCTTAGTATCATCTGTTTCACCATCTCCCTTTGCTCCCAGATCTCTTACATTTACCCAAGTACTCATATCAGGTAAAGCAGGGATATCCATTAAAAGGGCAACTGGCATTTTCTGCAATGGTTCTATATTCAGTAGGGTCTCATATTCCGGCACATCTATTAGATTATCCATCTGTAAACCATGATCATAACTCTTTATATTATAAATATTATGTGCTATCCTAGTTTCTATGTTACTTTTTGAATATTTAGCCAATACAGGCACATTCATACAATGGACATTACGGAAAGTAATTTGATTATTACTGTTATTTTCATTCGCTATCACAACAGCCGGTCCGCTGACATTTTCCAAATAACTGTTTTCCAGAAAAAGTTTATCACAATAATTTGAATCAATATCAAAGACAATTGGCACATTCTTGGCATGCAAATTTACCATTGCCAAACCAGATTCCTGACAACGGATCGCAGCTATCCGCTGACCTTCAAAATAAGAATCAGTCATCATCACTGGCCATCCTGGAGAGGACTTAGTGGTATAAATGCCATAATCGCCTCCGTAAAAAGCGACATTCTCCATCTCATTACCAACATCAAATAATCCGGCCTTTCCTTTTCCAATATATACAGCTACATAGCTAATAAAACTATGTTGTGCATAGTGAGTACGAAGAGCCACTGCATAAGGGTTACCATCTTCAATACGGAGGTTAATGTTAGACATGGCACTATAGAAAGTTCCAGCATTAGCATCCTGCGGCATTTGCCCATTTTCTACCAATCCTCCTGTAAACCAAAACATATATTTTGCTTTCCCTTTATCAGTCGAAACCTCTTTTTGAAAACCCGGAGACTTCTTAGTCAAAATAAATTCCGGTCGCGTCTTTCCATATCCAATCAAGCGAATAGCTCCCGGAACATAAATCGTCTTACTGATTTTATACTTTCCTTCAGGAATAAAAAGAATGCCGAAATTCTTTTCTTTCTTGACTTGATTGATAGCAGCCTGCAAAGCATCAGAAACATCCATCCTACCGTCCGCTTTTATCTGGTAGTTCTCTGGAGTGAAGTAAAAAGCTTCCGAATCACTGGGCTTTTGGGAATATATAGATTCTAGTTGAACTGCATACAGCCGAGTGCTTATCAATCCTAACAGAAACAATAAAACAATACTTAACTTTTTCATGATATTTTTAAAATATGTAATTTAAAAAAGACGCTCTGCATTATCACAAAACGTCTTCTCTGCAAATTATAATGCAATCACCACCAAAGGCGCATAATTATGTCTTACAGTACCGACGCCCGATACATCAGCCAACGCACCAATTCTAAAATAGTAGTTCTTACTATATTTAAAGATATTGGAGTTTTCGTTCAAGTCTATCGATAATGTGTAAGTTTTTGAAGTACCTATTTCTTCGCTCGGAGAAAATACTTTTTTGCAATTATCGCCAGTAATAGAAAACTTTACATTATTTCCAACCCATTGATCAGAAAAAGCAAACAACTGAATCTCTTTCACTTTCACTTCCGGTTTACTAGCAGCCAATGAGAAAGTGGCGGTAATTATACCATCCGCTTTAATTACATTTGCGTTTTTTACCCGAATATAAGGTGTCACTTCAAAATCATGCGAATTATCACCTGATTTAAGTACAAAATCTTTCACAGTAAAAGGATAGAAATTACCATTTTCAAAAACAATATCATAAGTTGCTGCAAAAACCAGATCATTACGGAACTCTCCGGTGTTTTTAATTGCCCAATATTGAGCTGCGGGGTTCGTAAATCCATGTTCATATACTTCAATAGAAGAACCATTTTGAATATCTGTTCCAACCAGTTCTCCAGTTTCAGCATCCTTTATAGAACCATGAAACGAAGCATTAGGTCCATCATAGTTGTCTATTTCACATGAAGTTAAAGCAAAAAGACAGCATGAAATTATTATTAATATCTTTTTCATAATTATCTATGTTTTTTATTAATAGCCTGGATTCTGAACTAAGTTATTGGTATTGATACCCGGTATAGCTTTGTAATAGCGATAAGTCTGGAAAGTCCGTCCACCATTAAATTCATCATAATAATAGTTTGTCCTAACAAATATATATTTAGGAGTACTTCCACGAAGATCTATCATCGGAACCAAAGCATTTCGGCTGCTAGCGTTGAAAACCTCATGATACTCTCTGCGGCGTATTAAATCCCAGTAACGTTGACCTTCGAAAGCCATTTCTACCTGACGTTCTTTCAATACATTTGGCAAAGTCAAAGGAATTTCATCTTTATGAGCAGCTCTCTTACGTAAATCATTGATACATTTAGCCGCAAGATCTCTATCCCCCTTTCCACTTTCAACAACTGCTTCAGCATAATTCAAATAAAATTCGGCTAGACGCATATCAATAAATGAAGTTGTAGAGGAATTTTCCACTCCTGCCACTTTCTTCCCTTCTTGCAAATATTTTCGGATAGAAAAACCAGTAGAAGAGAAGTTTGCGTCATCACTCTTACCCATTCCGTAGAAACCAGAATACATAGAAATACCTTCTCCACCGAATGCGTAATACATTTTTCCATCTTTACCTTTATCACCATCAACTGTATAAACAGAATATGTACCATTAGCTTTTATAATGCCACCTTGCATAATAATTTTAGTTCCACCATACGTGGCGCCGGGTACAATGACGCTAGCCAACAAACGGGCATCTTTACCAACAAATGGCGCATACAAATCATCATATTCTTTGAAAGGAATAGAAAGATTAATGCTTGATTTAATATTAACCAATGTCATCTCATTACCATCTGTACGTGTCACAATCTTCGCACTCTTACCAGTTCCATCATCCGTATAGTCTTCATACAAATCTACAATATCCAAGGTCGGATTGTAACGACCATATTTATGATATCCCGGATTGACTTGTGAAGGGCTATAATAAATGTCATAGCTATGTCCTTGGTCGGCAACAATTGTCCCATCTAGATAAGCTTTACTGAAAATCACCTCTTCATTATTCGTAAGGAATAAATTCTGAAAATTAGTAACTGCTTCTTCCGGGCTTGCAGGATTTGGTTTATAAAGAGATTTTCCTGAATTTTTAATAATAGCCTCTGAAGCATCGATGCATGCTTGATAAAAGAAATCGGCATCCGACAAACTCATACCAATCAATTTCTGAGTAACAGCATCACCCGCCAACGGGGCTTTATCCCAATATTTAGCCACAGAAGCGGCAAAAAGCGCAGCTCTTGACTTCAAACCGTAAGCTGCCCATTTAGAAGCACGATAAATGCCATCAGCTGACGTAATATTTTCGGGTAAATGAACAATAGCCAAATCACATTCCCCCAGAATAAATTTCCATGTGTCCAACTCCGTACTACGGGGAATAAAGAGAGGAGACAAATCACCTCCCGGTTGATAATCATTATCCAATGAATGATCAATTAAAGGCACTCCTCCAAATCTTTTGGCTAAACCAAAATAAATATATGCACGTGCAAAATGAGCCTCACTAATCAAACGATCTGCAATTTCTGCTGTAATAGAACCTGAATCCTTTGCTTTATTCACATCTTCGATAAAAAGATTCACCTGACGAATCTTATCATAAGGCCAATAATCGAAATCCCACGGACCAATACCTTGGTCACCATCACTTCGCGTAGCTTCATCCGTAAGAAACGACAAAGTGATGATATGGTCAACTCCTGCCCATCCATGCTGATTAAAACCAAGAGTCGGACGGAAAGTGAAGTCTTCCATCGGTATACTATTATACACATTTGCCAAAAGAGTTTTCAATCCACCTTCTGTCTCTGTCAGTTGGTTGCCTGAAACTTTATCCAGAGGTTCCAGCTCAAGAAAACTATTGCAACCCCCAAAAACTAATATCGTACAAAACGATAATATAGACAATATACTTTTTTTCATAATATTCCTACATTAAAAGTTTATATTCAACCCAAAGTTATATGATCTCATCAACGGATATGCTAAGTTTGCACCCCAATCTCTTTCTTCACGTTCAGGATCCGCATTTTTCAATGCTTCATTACAAAATGTCAACAGATTAAATCCATTAACAAAAAATCTGGCACTACCTATACCGAGTCGTTTAGTAAGCAACTTTGGCAAGTTATAACCTATTTCCATACTCTTCAAACGGATATAAGTCGCAGTAGGGTTCCAAAAATCTATGCCATAAGCCCAAGCATTACCATTATCAGTCGTATTGTCAAAATTAGAACGCAATGCCGGATAATATCCAGCAATCCATTTTGTTGCCGGATTATACGGATCATCAGTGACACTAGCCGTATGCCAACGATCCAGATATTTTTCATGCAATGTAGGATAACGTCCATATCCCCAGATATCATCATTTGCATAACCAATCTTATAACCTGAAGCTCCCTGGAAAAGGAGATTTATATCAAAATCTTTATATGAGGCAGCCAATACCAAACCATATTGAATGGGAGGATTACTACCAGTTGTCCAATGGTTAGGAGTACGATCATTGTCATCAATGATACCATCACCATTCAGATCTTCGAGAATAAAACTACCCGGAAGCATCTTCGAGTTACCTTGGTCACCACCCAATAAAGGAGCTGTTTCATATTGTTCCAACGAAGAATATTGTCCATCTGATTTATAGAGCCACAGACGTCCAGTATAACGGTCTTCATTTCCGTTTTTCCATCTATCCCAAGAGCTAGTAAACTCAGCACGTTCATCATGTAATGTTTTTTCTCGTGCATAAGTAAAGTTAGCAGTTACCGAATAGTTAAAGCTTTTACCAATTTTGTCTCTATGACTAAAAGATAATTCAATACCTCTATTCATACTCGAATTGATGTTTTCATCGGGAAAATTAGCGCCAAACGTATTAGGTAATGACTGAATACGGGTAGCAAGCAAACCTTCATTTTTACGTTGAAAAAGCTCGATACTACCGCCCAGTTTACCATTCCATAAATCAAAATCAAGACCGATATTGACTATTTTGGAAGTAATCCAAGAAAGATTGTCATTTACAACACCCGGAGCCTCCATACCGATGGTCAAATTACTACCGTCAAAGACATATCCATTGGAAGTACTTCCCATATAGCCGGACACATATTGAAAAGCATCACCAGCGTCAAGTCCACTCTTACCATAAGATCCTCTTAATTTCAAATTAGTGATGAACGGGAGATTATCTTTAATAAAATTTTCCTCAGAAAGACGCCATCCTGCACTGAATGAGGGAAAGAAAGCCCAACGTTTGGATGATGCATAGCGATAAGAGCCATCATATCTGGCTACTATTTCCAAGAGATATTTGCCAGCATAGTCATAGTTAGCACGCGCCAAATAAGCAGCCAACCGAGTAAAGTTGCGATTACCTGAATTAGCCGCTGTAGTAGCACTTCCTTGATCCAATATATCATGTGTAAACAAGTCGGAATATTGACGGCTTCCACTCAAATTATCCCCACGGGTACTAGTCAATTCTGTTACGGCAGTCAAATTCACATTATGATTGCCGAAAGAGCGCACGTAATTAGCTTGCGCACGAGCATATATTTTTTGATATAAAGAAATTGCGTCAGAATAGCTGTCAGTACCATAAGATCCAGCAGGTCCATCTGTATAATAATCATACAAATCATAACTTCTCTGCAATACAGAGTTATTACGATTATTCCCATCGAAAGATCCCAAAGCGCCTAATGTCAAACCTTTCACAAAAGGAACTTTCCAAGTCAACTCTGCATTGGTTTGATAAGTAAGGCCTCTTCTTTGACGGTAACCATCGAGATTTGGGTCAACCAAAGCAAACGGGTTCTTTCCCTCGGGGCCAATATAAGAAAGATGATTTGGATTATTAATAGTATGAGTTCCAATACCACGATCATTTACCATCAGAGTTTTAAATGTCCACTCAAAATCTTCACGCGGCTGGCTAGTATCGTCCCAACGCCCAGCTACGGAAACATTTAAAGTTAACCCTTTCATAATCTCTGCTGTCAAATTAGTTCTCAAATTATATCTATGATAGTATTGAATACCACTCTTTAACAAACCATTATCTTCATTATATCCAAAGCTAACAAAATATTTCACCTTCTCTGTTCCACCTCTTACAGAAATATCGTGTGATTGTTGAAAAGCAAACTTATTCATGAACATATCAATCCAGTCATTATCAGTATATCCCGGTGCACCGATTTTGTACTTCTCGAGCAAATCATCACTATATGTAGCAGGAGCGCCAATATTACGCTGCATTTCATTTGCCATAAGGCGATATGTATAAGCATCCACTGTTTTTTCCATGCCTGTAGCATTCTTTATACCAAACAAAGCTGAATAAGATATTTTCGTCTTTTCTGCGAGTCCTTTTTTAGTTGTAACAATGATCACACCATTAGCGGCATTCATACCATAAATAGCGGCAGATGCATCTTTTAATATAGATATGCTCTCAATATCATCTGAATTCAACTGTGCCAATTCATCTGTTCCATCACACGTTATGCCATCAATAACAACCAAAGGATTCCCATATCCACGAATACTTATCATATTATCGAAAGTACCCGGTTCACCTGTTTTTTGGCGTATTAACAAACCAGGCATTTTACCTTGAATATCGCTGATCAAGTTTTCTGTCTTAGTTGTTTCTATATCTTCGGATTTAATAGAAGTAATAGCACCTGTCAATGACTGTTTTTTCTGAACGCCATAACCTACGACAACCACTTCATCCAAAACCTCCGCATTTTCTATGAGAACAATCTTGATTGAGGTCTTATCGCCTACATTTAGATTCTGAGTTTTATATCCTACATAACTGACAATGAGTGTAACATTAGGTGCAACATTACTTAATGTAAAGTTTCCATCTATATCGGTAATAATGCCATTACTTGTTCCTTTCACAAGAATACTAGCTCCAATGATAGGCTCTCCGGCAATATCCACTACACTTCCTTTGAGAATGCCCACCTGTTGGAATACTGATTTTTGTATTTCATCTGCTCCTTTATTTTTATCATAAAGAATAATATTCTTATCTAATATCCTATAGGCTGTGTTTGTTCCTTTAAAAACATCATCTAAAACCTTAAAGATATTTTTATTTATTGCGCGAACTGACACTCGACGCTTCACATCCACTTGCTTATTATTATAAAAAAACAAGAATTCAGTACCTTGTTCTATTTCTGTTAAAACTTCATCAACCGTTCTATCTGTCAATGCAATGTTCAAAGTCGTTTTTTGGGCATAACTGTTATTGGCAAATGTTACGCCTATCAAACAAAACAGCATAAAAAATGTACATTTCATAGCAAGAGGAATTTTTTTTATCCCTTTTATTAGGACATTTTCCGCCCTAAATGATTGGACACAAAAGTTTTTTTTCATAATTTTGTATTGATTTCTAGTAAAAAATAAAAAGTTACTTAATCTGTCGCCAAACAGATATTTAAAGGTTACTGTTTTCATGCAGGAAAATACACCAAATTTTCCTGCATGTTTTTTAATTTTCTTTGTTTCTCATACGCATTCTTTTTAAAGGTTAATAAACTTCTATTCTTTGCCTCTCTTCATTTATATCATCATTTTCAACAAATTGAAAATGAATATTCGAAGAGATACGAAAATGTTCCAATATACGTTCCAATCGCTGACGAGTAAATGTACCTGTAAACGGTTCTTGCTTCAAAGACTCTTTCTTTACTACAAATTCCACATTATATCGTTTACTCAAACTCCTCAACACTTCGCCAAATGGAGTGTTCTTAAACATCAAAAGCCCATCTTTCCAAGAAGTCTCTACATCCACATTCACTTTCTTCATCATAATATTCTTTTGGCCTATATCATATACAACTTTCTGCCCAGGTTCCATTTTAAGAACGCCTTTCCTACCATTCTTATTTACATAGGAAAAGCTAACTTTTCCCGAAACTAAAGTAGTCTGCACCATCTTATCCTCTTGATATGCCTCAACATCAAATTCCGTTCCGTAAACCACAATCCTTGAATTGTTCAATGCATTCACAACAAACATTCTTCTTTTATCTTTCTTTACAGAAAAAAAAGCTTCTCCCACCAACTTGACCTCCCGTTTTTGATTAGAAAACAGAGAAGGATATTGCAACGAAGAAGACGAATTTAGTATAACCACCGTACTGTCCGGCAACACGATAGAAGCAGTCATGCCTGGATTCGTTCTTATCTCCACCATCTGTGCAATTTGAGGCTCCCTATTGAAATAGAGTAAACACCAAGATAGTAACAGTGGAATGAATAAAATGGCAGCCACCCTTTGCAGACCTCTAAATGATAGCATATACCTACCTACTTTGCCCTTTAGCTCCATCTTTTTATGGACTTTCACCAAAGCTTTTTTTACATCCAATTTAGGTCGCGTTTGCACTATGTCCACAGCTAATTCAATAAGTTGAATTTGTTTCGCTATCCTGCGATTTTCCTCAGAAGATTTCAACCATTCTTTTACAATAATAGCCTCTTCTTCCGTGACTCCTCCTTCATAATATCGAAGTAGTAAATTCTCCATTCCTTCTCTTTCTACCATAACGCACTCTTTTTACCCTAAATTTTATCGCTAACTTTTATTATTAAGACAAACGAAAGAAGAAAGTTCCTAAACCATAAAAGATTTATTTTAATTGAAATAATGAATTAGACAAAAAAACTATTTTTGCTTAATTAACATGAAGCTAAAACACGAAAAACAATTCATCAAAAGATATACCTCTATTATATGCAATGCAAAAAGGAGATAGAAATGCCTTTAATGCGCTGTTTCAAAAGTATTATACTATACTTTGCACTCGGATGGATACAGGATTGTACCTGTTTGCAACACCGTTTCAAAAGTATTATACTATACTTTGCACCTACTGTTGCCATTCTGTGAGACTAGAAGAGGCAGAAGAAATTGTTCAGGATGTCATGCTGTGGCTTTGAAAAAATAGAGAAAAGCCCATCATAGAGTACTCACTGAAGCAATATTTATTCAAATTTGTCTATCATCGTTCCATGAGTAGCATTATAAGAAACGAAGTAGAACAGCGGGCAGATACGATGTATTACGAAAGAATGTTTTCTGTTTTACAAGATGCGGATGCATATCATATAGCAGAATTAAGCAAACGCATCCAAGAAACTATAGACGAGCTTCCTATTTCTTACAAAGAAACATTCATTATGCAGCGTTTCCACAATATAAGCTACAAAGGAATCGCAGAAGTACTTAATGTATCTCCTAAAACTATAGATTATCGCATCCAACAAGCTCTTAAAATTCTACGAATAAAACTAAAAGAATATCTTCCATTTCTCCTTTCGTTGATAACAATTCACATTCTTTATAATTAGCTCGTCAATATTGTAATAGTGGAATCCCCTATTTAGAAGCCTTTATAACATCTTTTTGATAATATATCTTAAAAAAATTAGGAAAACCTCGTTTTCAATTGTCTAATATAAATAATCAGTGGATATTTGCTTTGCGATCTGAGTTTAAAGCTACATTTCATGCATATTCGTCTAATTCTAAATACACATTGTTATGAAACGATTTATTCTATTTATTCTATTAAGTCTTTTAGTCCAAATCCTAATCCAGGCTCAAAGCCAAACTCAATTAAAACCCGATGCTGAATTGGCAAAACAACTAAAAGAAAGTAACTATGTGCACCATATAATGAAGCCAAATCTTAAAGATGCCGGACTAACACGTTGGTATAAAAAAGAAGTTTTGAAAAGTAGGGAACTACCTCTGGCTGAAGATTTTACTTCTTTAATCCATACCGGTCCAGGGACAATACATCTAGATCGGAATGTAACCATTTCAGGAAAAGGAAGTGTCCGTCTGGATACGCCAGCTTCATTAGGGAAAAAGAATCCAACCAACCGCAATTATGCCACCCCGGAAATTATTCGCCCACTCAACCGAGAAGACCTGCGGGAATACAATCGCTTTTCCGTATGGGTATATGTCGATGCACCTGGAGTCTATCTAACATTTGCCGGATTGACATTATATAATGAAGGAAAAAAGGTAATGCCTACTCCAGGACGTTTTGAAGGGCAACACTTCGAAACAGTGTATCCCAATAAATGGCAACATATTATTTGGGAAATACCCGACTTATATCGTGACTGCGTCACCGGTTTTTCAGTAAATATCATGTTGGCGGGTGCTCCCTCCGGAGCTAGCGAACAAATGAGTCTGTATGTAGATGATATGCGCATTGAAAAAGTAAAAGCTGAAAACAGTCGTGGTTTTGATCTTCGCCAGAATGCAATCGCATACAGCCATAGTGGATATAAATCGGGAGCCCGTAAACAAGCACTTGTACAATACGCAAAACAGTCCTCTTTTTGTTTACACGATGCCAATACCGGACAAGTGGTATATAAAGGCATTGGTGAAAAATCAGACAAAGGATTTTTGCTTTTGGACTTTAGCGACTTTAACAAATCGGGACAATATACAATAGCCATTGACGATCTCGCCTCAAATTCTTTTGCCATCGGTGACAATGCTTACTTAGCTACAGCCTGGCATACATTAAATTTCTTCTACTCCGAGCGTTGCGGATATGATCAACCATGTATCCATCAAGAATGTCATCAAGACGTATTTGTTTATCATCCAGACGGACGTAGTTTGAGCATTTCCGGGGGGTGGCATGACGCAGCTGATTTGACACAAGGAACTGGAAATACAGCTGAATCGGGCATTGCCTTGCTGGAAATGGCCAGTGCTGTGCAAGGGAAAGATAGCATATTCTATGAACGACTGTTAGAGGAAGCACGCTGGGGATTAAATTGGGTAATGCGAACTCGTTTCGGTGATGGTTATCGCATTGGAGGATTAATCATTGGCATCTGGACCAAAAACATTCGAGGAGATAAAGACGATATGCAGGCAGAGGCCCTCAATACTCCCTCTGACAACCTGAAAGCCGCCTCATATTGTGCCTTAGCTGTTCCTCATTTTGAAAAAACAGATCCAATATTTGCCCGCTGGTGCCGTAACTGTGCAATAGAGGATTTCCAATTTGCCATCGACCTACTAGACACGCAAAGGAGTGATAATAACGAAGTAGACTTATATGCATTGGCGACCGTTACAGCTATGCGCTTGTACCGCCTTACCCAAAAACAGTTTTACTTGGATTGGGCAGTTCGCCTTGCCCATACCGTCATGGCCTGCCAACAATTAGAAAAACGCACTGACTGGAAAATCCCTTTACGAGGTTTCTTCTATGAATCTTCTCAAAAAAAACGCATCTTAGCCTATTATCACCAAAGTCAAGAACATTTAATGGTTGAAGGACTCTCCATGTTACTTACTGACGCTCCCAATCATGCTGATGCTCCGTTGTGGAAAGCCTCCTGTAAAGCTTATGCCGATTATTTGCACGACATATCCCATCTGATTGCTCCATACGAGATTTTACCAAGCGCAATATATGAATTGAACAATACGGATTATAAAAATCTATATCACGAAGGAGATCAAGTTGGATTCCCAACTATGGAAGAATACAATGCACAAGTCCGTAATGGAATACCTTTGTCAAAGAACTTTTATTTGCGGAGATTTCCCGTTGCCTATCAGTTCAGAGGTTTCTTCGCCGTCATAATGGGGAAAGCCAAAGCCGCCTTTATCCTTTCCCGCCTACTGAAAGATAAAGAATTAAAGTATATAGCCACCCGGCAGTTGGAATATATTGTGGGCTACAATCCTTTTGCCATGAGTACCATTTATGGAGACGGGTATGATTATCCACCACTATATGGTGCCTATGCTGGTAATGTAGTCGGTGCAGTTCCGGTAGGTATCGAAACTTTCGAGAATGACGATGAACCTTATTTCCCCATGCAAAATAACTGTACATACAAAGAAATATGGACGCATACCACTGCAAGGGTCATGTGGCTAATAGCAGAGCTATTTAAATAAATGAAGAATTCTCTTGACTTGAAATAGGTTGGCTTTAGCAGTCAAGACAATAAAAAAGATATCTCATGACTAACAAATAGGTAATATATGGTGACTTAGTTCAGTCTTCAAATAGCTTCTTACTATCTCTTTCTAACATCAACTGTTTTCAAACAAAAACTCGTAATCCCCCTAATCCAAAGTTTATTATTCTGTTTCCTTGTTTTAGCTATCTAAATATATATTTTATTTTTTGTTTTCACATAAAAAAGCTAATTTTGTTGACCGTATTAACTCTTACTATGAAAACAGACCGCTCGACAGAAGACCTTTTTCTATTATCGGCTATGCAACAGGGAAGCAAAACTGCCTTTGATACATTATTCAAAAGGTACTACCCCATGTTGTGCGCCTACTGCCATCGGTTTGTCGAACTGGAGGATGCGGAAGAGATCGTTCAAGACATTATGCTATGGCTATGGGAAAATCGGCAATCACAAATCATTGAGACTTCACTTAATCAATACTTATTCAAATCTGTTTACCATCGATCAATAAATGCAATTGCCCACAACGAAACAAAAAAGCGCATAGATACGCTGTTCTACAAAGAAACACAAGAAATACTACAAGACACCAATTTTTATCAAATAGAAGAATTAACTAGAAGAATTAAAGATGCTGTAGCCTCTCTTCCGCCTGCATATCAAGAATCTTTCGTTATGCACAGATTTAACAATATGAGCTATAAAGAAATCGCTGAAAAATTAGAAGTATCTCCCAAAACGATAGACTACCGCATTCAGCAAGCATTAAAAATTTTGCGAATAGAACTAAAAGATTACCTACCAACTATACTAACATTACTGTATTGGAAATTATAAAATAAAGTTATTTCCACATCACCTTCATCCAGCGCAACATCGTAGCACTTGCACCTACCGACCCGGTATGTTGTACTCCCGTTCCTCCAAATGTATTTGGTGAAATTTCAGCATGTAAGTCTATTATTGGTTTTACTTCAGGAGAAGTTAATTCCATTGGTTTGGCTGTTGTTTCGGCATGTGCTGCCAACTGGTTTCCGGTCACACTTAACGTTATAGTGCAACCTGCACGATAACAAGTAGATGTTATTGGGTTGCTAATGGCTTTTGCCACTCCGTTATTATATTCCATCAACACAAAATCGACCGCCTTATCATACTTTGTCGTACGGATAATCCGCAGCGCGTAACCTGTCAGCATCTTCGTATCAAACTTGATATAAATATCCAGGTATTGTCCTGTGGCACTACCGAAACCTTGACCCGCCGTTTTGCAAGGATCAACATTGAGCGTTACAGACATATCACCGTATTTTCCACTAACCGGCGTGTAAAGTAACCGAGCTCCTTTAGCTGCTTGCAACAAACCCGTGCCTTTAGCACCATCCACACCTCGTCCATACAACCAACTATTCATTTTATCCGGTTCCCAATTATAAGCTTGCGTATCAAGGGGCTTATATCCATCAACCGTCCAGAAACCGGAAATCACTTTAGGTTGATAAGCAGTCGGAAAATTCTGAAAATCAGTATAATATTCCTGTCCTTTCATCACACTATTTTCAGATACGGGAGAATGAGTTATGTAGGTTTCAGCCATACCCTGATGACAACGTAAATGCTTGGGAGATACAGCCACCATGATGTGATAACCCACATCCGCAGGTGTTAAACGATAAATTCTTTCCGGATGATTAAGGCGAGAAACCGCCACAGCCACCGCACCATTTCCCCCGGCATCTTTACATCGATACCAAGTGATGAGTGACTGGTCCGCACGTCCTTCAAGCGAAAGTGCATAATCCACACGTAACCGCCCCTTTTCCTGAGATACAATCTTTGGTAAAACGGTAAACTTCGGGGCATTCAGATAACGGGGCATTACAGTAATCACTGCAGCCGATTCCAAGCCCGAAGAAGTAGCAGCCGTAACAACCACAGTCGCCGTTGCATCATTTTCATTTCTACCGTTCACCTCACATGAATCATTCCCAACCTTGTTTATAGATATCAGATTTTTATGTTCGGGTGTCACAGCCCATGCAACAGGTTCGTTCTGTTGCATAAAACCGCCCAAACGATTCACTACAGCATTTAACTTTGTAATCGTCACACCAGATTCTATTTCGCTGTGCGCAGGAGAAATTCGAAGCATCGTAGGGATATTCCGATAGTCAACACCCGAGACTTTAGATGCAGCGTTCACCACCTCTTTCACCCCCATAGGATCCCATTCATCCTCTCCACGAAGAAGATTATACGTGTTATAAATCACCTTCCCGTTGTAGAGCAACCGGTAAGCATTCAGTATCCGTTTGTCTGTCATATCCACCGTTAACCAAGGTTTGTCGGCATTGATAAACAGCGGCCTGCCATTGAGCAACACATTATATTGATAACTACGTAAATCATCCGTCGGGTTCTGTGTCCACCCCACATAAAGAGTCCCGGGATGATGAGTAAATCGGCTGTCGACTATCGTAATCGGGCTACCCACTTTTGTTAGATATTGTCGCTCTTTAGTCAGCACATCAAAGTCGCAATTCAAGAACACCGCTCCGGCACCTTGCGTACGGTAAAATGGTTTCGAACTAAAGAGTGTCAGTTTACAGTCTAAATATACTCCTGTTCCACAGAGTGCATCATCCGTGCATTCAAAGTAGCACCGATCAAACAATACCCGCCTGCCGCCTACCAGCGGACAAGAATTTAATCTGCTTAAGAACTGAACGTTACGGGCCACTATCTTATCACCATCACAAATGGCCAGCTGTGCCTGTACAATGGCCGACGAACGCTTCACACGGTTCAATTCCGGCAACAGAGGATACTTCAAATCAATATTGCAATAATTCCCCATCGTCAGATTCTCCACACACAAACCATCACCCTCAAAATGAAACATGGTGAAGTTTCCCACAGCTCCCTGCGTCTGTCCTCTATTACTTGCCAACACCACATTTTCCGCCTTCATCGTCAGCCCGCGAAGTCTCAACCAAGAACATTTCACCTTCAAACCATAAGGAATCTCTCCACTCACAGGCTTGCGCACTACCGAATCATCCGGACAATCGACCCAGTAAACATAAGGAGCCAGATAAATAGTCATAGGTTCTGCCTCCGTTCCTGCAGTCAAATGTTTCATTGCATTATTCACTGAGTTGAAAGCGAACGGATATTTAGCCGTCTCCGCAGCAGAGAGCCTCCCGTCAACAAAAAAGTTTTTTTCATTCAGTGCTATTTTATCCCCCTGATAGACGATGTAAGTGCCACCAAACAAGATAGGGTTCTCCGCATCAAGCGATTGATAACCATCCACTCCCTGAGCAGATAAAAACGGAGCGATGGCAGTAAGTAATAAAAAGAGTATTGTGTGTTTCATGCTCTCAGATTTTAAAGACAAACAAAGATAGAAAAAAAAGGTATTTTCTTGCCTTCCATGCAAGAAAAATACCTCTCATTTACTTCACAACAGACTATAACATCCAAAGATGGACACTCTTCTATTACGCATGTTTTACCACAGAGCAAGTTTCTCTCTTACTTAAACTTCAGAGCCACCGTCACCAGATGTGATCTCAATCCGTCATTCCGACTATAATAGCCATAACGCAGTTCCATCGTATTCAGCGCCTTAATGCCCAATAACCCTTTTGTGGACATTACTCTGAAATTCAACCCAACCATATTGCTATTAAACTTCGACAAATCATAATCACTCGTGTAATAATCTTCATTATCAGAAAGTTGATGCGCTCCCATAGGCTTAAAATAATCCACTCCATTTTGAGTATAAAAACGATAATAAGGAGCTATCGACATGAAAGGAGTAATCTTATAAGGAACTTCCAGCTCTGCCGTATGTGCAGTCAAATTCCAGCTATCCGTATAAAAGCGATAAAAACTCCTCAGAATAATCCGATCAGTCAGGAAGTAATTGGCCCGCAACCCAATAGGAATTTTGAAACGATGATCCGGCATCTTTTCAGAAAAAACAGTAGAGTTATTACTCTCTGGAGTAGTATTATCGAAGTACACCCGTTGGTAAGCCGTCCCCAACTGCCCCGTCTGATAGCCAATATCGGCCAGCAGAGAAACTTGCAATTCCTTATTGACCACCTGCGTTAGACCTAACGCCATATTATAAGAGTTTCTGGGAGCACTATCCTCTTGCTTATACTTAAAATTATTGTTATTAGTTCCTCGGAGTTCAATCGGCAGAATTATTTTCCAGGTATCCAGAAAGACAGATGCCTTAGCCGAAAACTGCGTATTTCCATCTTGGCTGGATTTGGAATAGAGGAGATTTCCACCAAAAGAAGTGTAATCAAACTCTTTAGAAAAAGATAATCCGCCACCCAATGCATACTTCTTTTTTGTATTCTCAAAAAGATAGCTCGCTGTAGGTGATATTCTCGCATCACCGCTGGATGCAGAAGAGATTGTCTTAGGATCTATTTTATCCGATGAAGCCGAACTATACACATCTACTCCCAATTCAAAATTAAAAGTATGCTTATTCAACTGTTTGTCAAAACGACTCAATTGCAATTCTATGGAATTACCAAAATCATTCAGGTGTTCATTTCCTATTCCACCAGTCACCGCAGAGTGATCACCATTCTGATTATAATAACTAGTGACAAAATTCACTTCATCTATTTTCAGCTTTCTGGAAGCCGTACTATCTGATTGTGCCTTGGCCACAGTCATAAAGAACATGAAAGCAGCCACAGTCATAACTATTTTCTTCATTTCTATCTATTGTATTAGTTACAGCCACAACCGCCGCCGGTTCTACCTCCATTACCACCCGTTGCACCTTCACGGTACATCAAAAAATTATTCTCATACTTCTCAACCGAACGACTGGACAAAACCATCTCTGCATCGTTGAGTTTCGATTTTTGATATGGTTTCACGCTTACACATGATACCATACTCAGAAGCGTAATGCATACGCACATTATTAAAAATACATACTTCATCATTTAATTAATTTAATGTTGTCAGATACATAAAGCCTGTTGGCATCATCTACAAGAATGCATTCAACGCCTTTTAATTGATTAATAAAATTCAGCCCCTCAGTAACGCCCATAATCGATATCGGCGTAGCCATCGCATCGGCTAATTCCGCATTAACAGTTATTACAGTCACACTTTTAATTCCTTTTATCGGATAACCCGTTTTCGGGTTAATGGTATGCGAGTATAATTGATTGTTAATCTTCACATACTTCTCGTAATTACCCGATGTAGCAACCGATTTATTTGTGATGTTCAGTGTTGAAAAATAACTTTGTTTGAGATTCGGATTAGCTATCCCTATCGTCCATGGCGAACCATCTTCCTGATAACCCCACGCATTCAGGTCACCGGCAGCACTCACAATCCCATTGCTTACTCCGGCTTCCATCATTACACGTTTGGCACAATCGGCAGCATAACCCTTGCCGATGCCCCCAAAGCCTATTCGCATACCTTTGTTCTTCAAAAAAACAGTTTTAGCCTCATTATCCAGAATAATGTTTCTATAGTCTATGAGATAAACTGATTTTTTCGCTTCATGTTTATCCGGCAGCCGAGTCAATAACTTGTTGAAGTTCCAGAAATCTTTATCCAGTGAACCGTAAGATAAATCAAAAGTCCCTTGCGTAAGTACAGAAATCTTTTGAGCTCTGAATACCAAATCATAGAATTCCTCCGGCACGGAAACAGGTCTAATACCTGCTTGCCTGTTCACCTCGTTAGTCACACTGTCATCACTAAACGTAGTCAACAGTTTTTCAATCCGCTTCACTTCGTTTATTCCGCAAACGATCTGTTCGTTGCCCAATTGCTCATTCTCACTCAACACACAAAACTCAAAGGCATTTCCCATCAGTTTCGTTTGAAGCTTTACCAGAACCATCTTCACTTATTTGGTAAAACGTCCAATCTCGGCCACGTAATTCTGCACTGACAGCTTTCTATCATAGCCGCTCCATTTATATAGCACCTTACCATCTGCATCCAGCAAAACCATATAAGGAAATTCACCTTCGGGATTATACTTCTCGGCTAGTTTGTCATTCTGTTCTTGTTTTTCCTTAGTCAATTGATTTTTCTTTTGACGAGGAAAATCAGCCAGTAAAAGAACCAGTTTTTCATTGGCAAACGAAGTGAATGCCGGATTGTCTATAATCGTCTTTTGGAGCTGAATACATGGTCCGCACCAGTCGGAGCCCGAAAATTTTAGTAAGATAAGTTTATTGTCCTTTTTGGCTTGAACCATAGCTTCGTCCAGGTTTCCTACTTGAGCCTGAGCACATATAGCCACTACTATAAGTCCCAGCATAACCACCATTCTTTTCATCATAATTTCAATATTTAATTACTTTCTACAGAATAAAATCAAAAGAACAAGGAGCTCTTCGAATGAATGCAAAGCTCATATTGAATCTTTAATTATCAACATTAAAATTCTGTATATTGTTTTTCCGCCACTCATAAATTAACGAAAGCGGAAAAAGACGATTGCTTTTTTTCTAACAAATACAAGATAGAGATAAAATATGTTTTTTTACCCGCTTCTTTTTCCGGTGATAACTTCAAATTCCTACCTTTGCAATTCAACCAAAACTAGAGGACATGAAATACAAATTATTAGTTCTTGATGTAGACGGAACACTGCTCAATAATGAGAACGAAATCAGTGCCCGTACTTTGGCCACGCTGTTAAAAGCACAGCAAATGGGAATACAAATTGTATTAGCCTCCGGCAGGCCTACTTATGGAATAATGCCACTGGTTAAGAAATTGGAATTGGATAACTACGGCGGTTATATTCTCTCTTATAATGGCGGACAGATTATCAATGCCCAAACCGGAAAGTTACTGTTCGAAAAACGAATTAATCCGGAAATGCTTCCTTATCTGGAAAGGAAAGCGAAGCAATGCAACTTTGCCATATTTACCTATCATCAGAATAAGATACTCACCAATGCGCCTGAAAACGGACATGTACGCCGGGAAGCTCTTCTGAATAACATGCAATTAGTTCCCGTCACCGATTTTTCCATCGAAATAGATTTTTCTCCTTGCAAATGCATGCTGGTTAGTGATGACGAACAAGCTCTTATAGAGCTAGAAGCACACTGGAAAAGACGACTGAACGGTGTGCTGGATGTATTTCGTTCCGAGCCCTATTTCATTGAAGTCGTTCCTCAATTTATTGATAAAGCAAATACATTAGGTTTTTTGCTGGAGAAACTCAATATACGAACGGAAGAAGTGATTGCTATTGGCGACGGCGTCTGTGATTTCTCCATGATACAACTTGCCGGATTGGGCATAGCCATGGGTAACGCCCAGAATTCGGTCAAATCTTGTGCCGATGTTGTTACCGCATCTAACGAAGAAGACGGCGTAGCTATCGCTGTAGAGGATGCAATACTGGCTGAAATTCATCCATCCGAAATACCACTGGACGAGCTTAACGCGCGTGCGCGTCATGCTTTAATGGGTAATCTGGGTATTCAATATACCTATGCCTCCGAAGATAGAATAGAAGCAACCATGCCGGTAGATGAACGAACCCGTCAACCTTTCGGCATTTTACACGGAGGAGCCACATTGGCTTTGGCCGAAACGGTAGCCGGACTGGGGTCAATGATTCTTTGCAAGCCCGATGAAATAGTGGTGGGAATGCAAGTCAGCGGCAACCATATCTCTTCTGCACACGAAGGAGACACGGTACGGGCCGTGGGAACCATTGTTCATAAAGGTCGCTCATCACACGTGTGGAATGTGGATGTATTTACCTCTACCGACAAACTGGTATCGTCCGTGCGTGTGGTTAATAGTATATTAAAAAAGAGATGACATCAGAACAATATGCCAACTGTAAAGTAATTGATGCACTCATCAATCGAAAACAAAGCTTCGCAATCTATCGTGCTCCGGGAGAAAGAAATCCGCACTTCCTGACACAAACCCAGGGCGCCGTGCGCCTGATTTACAATATTGAGGAACTGAACGGACAACATGGGTTTGTTATCGCTCCTTTTCAGGTAAGTGCCCACTATCCGATTGTGCTTATCCAACCGGAGTGCATAGAATTAAGCAAACCTCATTCATCGAAGGTAGCCAAACCAACGGATAAAAACGAAAAGCCTTCGCCAAGCGAATACCAACAGCAGTTAGAAGAGTATGCACATAGTTTCGATCTTTTTATAAAAGTATTGCACGAAGATGTTTTCGATAAACTAGTACTATCCCGTAGCCTAACAATCGACAGGACTCCTGCTTTTTCACCCGCCGGTGCTTTTTACAGGGCAAGCCAACGCTATATAAACTCTTATGTATATCTTTGTTATACACCACAGACGGGTGTTTGGTTGGGCAGCAGTCCGGAGATCCTTTTATCGGGCGAGAAAGGAGAATGGAGCACTACGGCTTTGGCCGGCACACAATCATTGCAGCAAGGAGAACTTCCCATCAATTGGGATGAGAAGAATAAAGAAGAACAAAAGCTGGTATCGGCTTATATCCGCAAGCAGCTGCTGTCCCTAAATATCCGCCCGGGAGAAAAAGGGCCTTACGCCATACGTGCGGGAGAACTGGCGCATTTAAAAACCGATTTCCACTTTTCCCTGCCGGATCATAATAAATTGGGAGACATGCTGAGTTTATTGCATCCCACTCCTGCCGTGTGCGGACTGCCGAAAGAGGAAGCCTATTGCTTCATACTGGAGAATGAAGGCTACGAACGCCGTTATTATTCGGGATTCATCGGTTGGTTGAGTCCCGAAGGGAAAACAGATTTATACGTAAATCTGCGTTGCATGAATATAAATGATGCCACACTGACGCTCTATGCCGGCGGAGGTTTGCTGCCTTCGTCCGAACTAAATGACGAATGGAACGAGACGGAGAATAAACTGCAAACAATGCTGGCCATTACTAATAACTAAAAAAATAGAATCTATGTATTCGGATAAGAAAAATATACTCCAATTGGCAGCCTTGCTGCAAGCACACAATATAACGAAAGTGGTACTGTGCCCGGGTAGCCGCAATGCTCCTATCATCCACACACTCGTAGAGCATCCTGCGTTTACCTGCTATTCGGTAACCGATGAACGAAGTGCCGGTTTCTTCGCTCTCGGATTGGCTTTGCATGGCGGACAACCGGCTGCCATATGCTGCACATCGGGCACGGCGTTGCTCAATATCCATCCGGCTGTTGCCGAAGCTTTCTATCAAAAGGTTCCGTTAGTTGTTATTTCAGCAGACCGTCCGGCGGCATGGATAGGGCAAATGGATGGCCAGACACTGCCTCAACCCAGCGTGTATCAATCACTCGTAAAGAAGTCTGTTAACTTGCCCGAAATTCATACGGATGAAGATGAATGGTACTGCAACCGGTTGATAAACGAAGCCTTGTTAGAGCTAAACCACCACGGAAAAGGGCCGGTACACATCAACGTCCCTGTATCCGAACCGCTGTTTCAATTTAACACAGAGGCATTGCCCGAAGTGCGGGTCATGACCCGTTACCAAGGATTAAACGTGTATGATCGTAATTATGACGAACTCATTGACCGACTGAATAAGTACAATAAGCGCATGATTATAGTGGGACAGATGAACTTAATCTATCTGTTCGAAAAGAAGTATTCCAAACTACTATATAAACATTTTGCGTGGCTCACCGAGCACATAGGCAACCAAACCATACCGGGACTTCCGGTGAAGAATTTTGATGCGGCCCTGTATGCCATGCCCGAAGAGATGCAGGAAAAAATGGTACCGGAGCTTCTTATTACCTACGGGGGTCATGTTGTGTCCAAACAATTAAAGAAGTTCCTGCGTCAGCATCCGCCCAAGGAGCATTGGCATGTCTCTCTGGATGGAGAAGTAGTCGACTTATATGGCTCACTAACCACCATTATCGAAATGGATCCGTTTGAGTTTCTGGAAAAGATAGCTTTCTTGCTGGATATTAAAACGCCCGAGTATCCGCGCTTG